>CAJUAN010000008.1 GCA_910584715.1 uncultured Oscillospiraceae bacterium | reverse complement strand
CATATTCCTTATGTATCTGAGCATAGGTTTTTCCTGAATGATACAAATTTACTATCGTCTGTTTGAATTCCCCGCTGTATTTTTGCTGTTTTCCCGTACCCATTTTTTATTCCTCCTATTGTTTTTTGCTTGTCTTTTATTATATCTCTTTTTTCTTTTGCTTGTCTTCTTTTTTAATATATATCCATTTGGTTGATTGGTCTTGTTTTTACACAAAATTTTTGGGAGTGCCCCCATTTTTTTCTGATTAGGTCTGTCAGCCTGAAAATCTCTGTTAAGTAGATTTTGGTACTTATGTAGGGCTTGACTGCATTTGTAATATCTTTTTCGTCTTATGACCGATAACAAATTGTATTTACGCATTACACTCAGGACCGTCTTAGGATTATGATGAATACCATTACGTTCTAACCATATCGTAACACGACGATATCCATATGACTGTTTAGTTTGTTTCTGACATTCTTTGATGAGTTCGGCAAGTTCCAGATCCTTTGCCGGCTTATTCATACGTTTGACAAAGCCATAGAAATGTATACGATAGCGAATGATATTTACTAAAGTTATAGCTATATATCAACTCACAATACAAAAAGTACGCCAAACAAAGCGAGGTTACATTATTAACCGTTCTGTATCTAATATCAAGGGTATAATAATAAGTATGGCGGTTTACCTCAGTTTATGGTTAAATGTTACATAAATCATTTTCATTTTGTGTGCATTGTGATAAAATATGCTGTATAAGCTTGTTTTACACTCGTTTATGTGGTATTATATAAAAATAAGGAGTGTGATATAAATGGGGAAAAAGGTATTAATTCTTGGTAATGGCTTTGATTTGGCTCATGATTTGCCGACTTTATATAATAATTTTCTTGACTTTTGTGAGAGAATATGTAAGATTTATACTAATGATTTTTTGGTATCATTAAATGAATATATTTGTAGTGATCTCGTTAACTGGAAGATAAATGAATGTGTTAAAAATGAACTGATCAAATCTTATAAAAATAGGGTATATGAAACCGTTAACACAGGAACGGTCTCTTATATTAAAGATATTAAAACTTCAAATAAAGATTTCGATAAATTATATTCTTATATAAAAGCAAATATATGGTACAATTACTTTTCAAATAATATTTTATATAATTGCTTTGAAAAAAACTGGATAGATTTTGAGCTTGAAATAAAATTGTGCATTAAATATATTGACGAACATTCAAAATATTTATCAAGAAGCGTTAAAGATTTGTTTGAAAGCTGTACTTTTATTGGAGATGAGGATAATGCTAAGCTTCGTTATTCTGCCTTTAAATCGGCTGTTTTAAAAAATTCTGAAAATGTTAATGATGTTTTTGGTTTAAGAAAAGTGCTTTATGAGGATTTGGACGACATTACAAAAGCTTTGGAAATATATTTAAATCTTGTTGAAACTAATAAAATAACGCAGCAGTATAAAGATATCGCAGATTTAAATCCTGATTACATAATTAATTTTAATTATACACATACATATAAAAATGTTTATGATACGCCTGCTGAAATTTTCTATATACATGGTGAGATAGACCATGATCCTAATAATATGGTTTTAGGTATTGATGAGTACTGGTCTGAAAAGGAACGTGACAGCAATACAAATTTTACAATATTTAAAAAATTTGCACAGCGCATACAAAAAAGAACCGGTATAGAAAATTATAAATGGTTTAATATAATTAAATCTGACTATGAAAAAAATAATAAGGCGGCAGAAGTCTTTATATTTGGGCATTCTTTAGATATAACCGATAAAGATATTTTGTATGATTACTTGGAAAGTGAAGCAACTTTAGTAACCATTTATTGCAAAGACAAAGAAACCGAGGGTAAATACATTGCAAACGTTATTAAGATAATAGGCGAGAAACGCTTGCTTGAAAAGATTAATCAAGACCCGCCGAAGATTAAATTTGTAATTCAGCAGCCCATGATTCCAATTGCAAAAAAAGAAGAATTGTTAACACCTGGAGCAGTCACGTAAGCTGCTACTTTTTCACACTGTAAACCGCTTCTCTCGTCACCTGACTCCATAACACTCGCGTTGCTTCTGCACGGTAATGGTGAGTCTGCACCTTTTCTTGATTGAGGCTGTTGGTTTGTCAATGATGTGAGACAAAATAAATCAAAAAACTTGACCATTTTTTAGAAAAGCTTTGATATAATCTGAGGGAGAATTCCATTTTAGAGGGCGCATAGAAAAATTGTTGTATTTTCTGCTGTGAACAGCTAATTGCTTTTTGAAATCATCAAATGAATAAAACGTATGAGTGGCATAAAAATATTCATTATCCTTACGGTGAGAACGTTCAACCTTTCCGTTGTGACGAGGAGTATAAAGTTTTATCAGCTTATGCTCTATACCAAGCTGTTTTAATTCCTTCTCAAAAGAAGTAAGTGTTGGTTTTTTAGAAGTACCAAGACGCTTTGTAAACTCTGCCCGTTATCAGTCTGAACACAGTCGACCTTAAACTTGAATGCCTTGAGCATATGCTCAAGAAAAATTTTTGAACTGTGAGAACTATGCTCCTCAAAAACTTCCAGGTAACGGAAACGTGAGTATTTATCTATGGCTGTATACTGATAGAACTTACGTTTTTCAGCTTTTGCATCACCAACTATGCAGACCTCCGGAACAAATTTAACATCTATCTGAACCCTCTGTCACGGATACAGCATTTTCTCATATAGCTTCGGGATATACTTGGGATTCGGAGACTTAACAGGCTGTAATTCAAGTTTTGGGTATTCTCCATAAACCCGGTATAGAGCGTGTATAGCCTCTCTGACGAAGCTTTATCCAGAATACAACTAAACCACCTGTATGCTTGTTCTTTTTACGCATACTCTTTATCAGAGCTATCTCTTCCGCAGTGTGTTGGTTTTGATGGCTATTTGGTCGATGAGAACAGTCTTTTAACGACTTTAATGTACCGTCGTATCGTTTCAGCCAGCGATATATTGTCGCTCTGCCTACATTGTAGCGCCTTGTAGCTGCTGTTACGCCCTTTTTCTCAGCGTATTCAATTATGGCTTGACGGCGGCGGGTTATTTGTGTTATATTATTCATGGCGGATCAGCTGACCTCCTGTTGCTTTTATTTCTCGCAACTTAACTGTAACACAGGTCTATGCTGCTCCGCTACCTTTTTTGTGAACTGTCTCACTTCTATTGTAATCCTACAATTATCAATTTTTATTCAGTCAGTTTAGTTTTAACGCTGTTTTTTAATTTACATTGTCAAGAAGAGCTGTCATATCGTAAAGCCCTACAGGTTTTTGGGCAATAAAAACTGCCGCGTTTACTGAACCGACCGCAAAGACTTCCTTTGAAGCCGCTGAGTGGGAAATGGTGATCACTTCGTCTCGTCCAGCAAAAATAATGTCGTGCTCTCCAACAATAGTGCCGCCTCTTACAGAATGCATACCTATCTCGTTTTTATCCCGCTTTTTCCTTTGAGAATGTCTGTCATAAACATACTGGTACTTGTTGTTAAGAGTCTCGTTTATAGCGTTAGCAAGCATGATAGCCGTTCCGCTGGGAGCGTCAATTTTTTGGTTGTGGTGCTTTTCCAAGATCTCAATGTCGAACTGACCGCCAAGTACCTCCGCAGCAGTTTTGGCAAGCTTGCACAAAAGGTTGATACCAAGGGACATATTGAACGTAAAAAACACAGGTATCTGCTCTGCCGCTTTTTTTATAGCTTCTATCTGATCCTCGTTGTAGCCTGTTGTTGCAATAACAATAGCCGTCCCAGTAGAAAGGCAGTAATCAAGCAAACCGTGTTGAATAAGGCAGGTCGGGTGAGAGTAGTCAATGATAACATCGGGTTTTACGGGCAATTCCTTTACATTTTCGTAAATTTCAAAATCGGCGTATTTTTCGGTGTTCAGGTCTACGCCGGAAATAACGGTACAGTCGTCTCTGTCTTTTATTACCGAGGAAATGACTCTGCCCATTTTTCCGTTAGCTCCGCAGATTGTAACATTTACCATTTTATCAGTCCTTTCTATATGTAAAGGTTAATACCTGTACATATATTTAATGCTTTGAATGCTCATTTAACGCGCGTAAAGCTTTTAACCTATACATGCATCACTTGATAACTCCGACCTTTTTCATAGAAGCCGCGAGAACGTCGATTTTGCTCTGTTCCATTCTGAGCAGCGGCAAGCGGCACTCACCGGCGCTGAAGCCCATAAGGTTCATAGCCTCTTTTACTGGGATCGGGTTAACGTCCATAAACAAGTCGTTAATGAGTTCAAGATATTTTATCTGCATTTCAGCGGCAGCCGCAACGTTATTGTCAAGGCAAAGCTGCGCGATTTCGTGAGTTTCCTTCGGACAAATGTTGGACAAAACGCTTATAACGCCTTTTCCGCCAAGAGCCATAATCGGCACTATCTGGTCGTCGTTTCCGCTGTAAACGTCCAGCCTGCCGCCGCATTTTTCAATAATTTTTGCTATTGCGGAAATGTTTCCGCTCGCTTCTTTTACGGCGCAGATGTTTTTGTGGTTAGCAAGCGCGTCGTATGTATCGAGAGCGATGTTTACGCCTGTGCGGGAGGGTACATTGTACAAAATTATGGGTATATTAACGCTGTCTGCAATTGCCGTAAAGTGAGCAATAAGTCCTCTCTGAGAGGTCTTGTTGTAGTATGGAGTAACTACCAAAAGTGCGTCTGCGCCAAGCTTTTCCGCTTCAACGGATAAATCGACCGCATACTTTGTGTCATTGCTGCCGGTACCTGCAATTACCGGAACTCGCTTATTTACGCGGTCAACGCAGTAACGTATACATTCAATGTGCTCCTCGTCGGTCATTGTTGCGGACTCGCCTGTAGTGCCGCAAACAATGATAGAGTCCGTTCCGTTATCTATCTGGAAATCAATTATTCTTCCGAATTCGTCCCAATTGATTGAACCGTCAGCGTTCATCGGGGTGACAATAGCAACTCCCGCGCCTGTAAAAACCGTATTCTTCATAAAAATGTTCCTTTCAGAATTATTTCAAATTTATGGTATAGGTAAGCCAGCCGTCGTCGGAAATGTTTCCGCCTATTTTTTCGTAAAAGCTTTGGGCGGACTTGTTCCAGTCAAGGCATTTCCATTCAAGCCTCGCACAGCCAAGTTCGGAGGCAAGCCGTTTTGCTTCAGTGAAAAGAGCAGAGCCGATACCCTCTCCGCGCCTGTTTTCGTCGATAAAAACATCCTCAATATAAAATACACGTCTTCCCGAAAACGTTGCTATCTTGTAGACGTACCAAGTCATCATGCCGACCGGAACGCCGTCCCGCTCCGCAATGACGGTGTGCAGACCGTTTTCCTCGTTCATAAGCTTTATGAGGGCTTCCGGCGTGATACTGCACATATCCCCGAGCTTTTCGTATTCCGCAAGCTTTTTAAGATAACCGACTATCAGTTCGGCATCCGAGCCCGTGCCTTTTCTCAGTGTTACGCTCATCAATCAAAATAACCCTTTGCCGCAAGCAGCTCAGCCATGAGAACGGCTCCGCCCGCCGCGCCGCGGAGAGTGTTGTGCGACAGGCACACAAACTTGTAGTCGTACTGGGTGTCCTCGCGGAGACGGCCGATAGAAACAGCCATGCCGTTTTCAAGCATTCTGTCAAGCTTTGTCTGGGGACGGTTATCCTCCTCAAAGTAGTTCAGGAACTGCTTCGGTGCGGAGGGAAGCTGCAATTCCTGCGGTACTCCGCTGAAATTTTTCCACGCTTCGAGCATCTGCTCCTTTGTGGGCTTCTTTTCAAAGGAAGCGAATACCGCAGCCATATGACCGTCCGAAACGGGTACGCGGAGGCACTGCGCCGTAATTGAGGGAGATTCAGCATTTACGATCTTGTCACCATCAATATGACCCCATATCTTCAAAGGCTCCTGCTCGGATTTTTCCTCCTCGCCGCCGATGTAGGGGATAACGTTGTCAAGTATCTCGGGCATTGTATCAAAGGTCTTTCCCGCGCCGCTGATAGCCTGATATGTGCAGACGAGAGCCTTTGTTACGCCGAATTCCGCCATAAGAGGGTGCAGGGCAGGAACATAGCTTTGCAGCGAGCAGTTAGACTTGACCGCGATAAAGCCCCGCTTTGTACCAAGACGCTTCCTCTGAGCTTCAATAATTTCAATGTGTTCCGGGTTTATTTCGGGTACTACCATCGGAACGTCGGGAGTACCGCGGTGCGCCGAGTTGTTGGAGACTACGGGGCACTCCGCCTTTGCGTAACGCTCCTCGAGAGCCTTTATTTCATCCTTTTTCATATCAACGGCGCAGAAAACGAAGTCAACCATTCCCGCAATTTTGTCGATGTCCGCAGTCGCGTCCATGACGGTCATGTCCTTTATATTTGTGGGGATAGGGGAGGTCATAGCCCACTTTGCTCCGACAGCATCTTCGTAGCGTTTTCCCGCGCTTCTGGGAGAAGCCGCAACAGCGACCACGTTGAACCAGGGGTGATTTTCAAGCAGGAGAGAAAAACGCTGTCCCACCATACCCGTAGCTCCGATAATGCCTACGTTAAACTTTTTCATAAAAATTTCTCCTTTGAAATAAATTTACATAAAAATAAAAAAATCGGTTGAAAACCGACCGCCCATACTGTATAATAGAAATGTTGACATTTTTATGTCGATAGCACTCCACCATACTAATGATGACAATTGCATACCTGTTTAATATGCAATCAGGAAACAGTCTGCCAAACAGTTTCCTTCGGCAGTATCGCCTTTTACGCTCCATACGGACGACCCCGGCGGTCTTTGGAGCGGTACTTATCTTTACTGCGCCTCTATCGGTTGATTATTACTTATTATATCCGTAATATTTGATTTTGTCAATAGTTTTTAGAATTTTTTATTATAAGGGAGAATTTTTAAATTATGCAAAAATTTGCAGGATCGTTATTGTGTGCGCTTATTGTTCTGTTTTCGATACTTTCTTTATCGGGCTGCGTAAACAATGACGATATATCAAGCGGAAATTCGGAAACAGCGAGTACCGTTTCGACCGCTGCAGCAAGTTTAAGTGAAACGGAAACCGAGCCGCAAACTTCCGAGAGAGAAATTACCGAAACAGAATCAACCACGGCGACAGAGCCGTCCGAAACAGAGCAGACCGAAAAAAAGCGTGAAACACCTGTACCCGCGGAATTGGACGGAAACTACCTCCAATGGGCGCATACAGCCGCAGATACGGTTTACCGTTTTCTTGAAGAGGAAAGGTGTTTAGTAAATGCGCCAATGACAAGCAGATTTGGCTTTGCCGACCTGACATTTGACGGCATACCCGAAATTGTTTTGGTTGACGGCGGTATGTGGGGAGGGAGCATGACTGCATATACTCTTGACGGAGATAGACTTTACAGCTACAGTACCGTTTATGACAAATGTGAGGTTTATATAGCTTCCGTTGACAGCGGGACCGGCGAAAAGGTCATGTTGTATGAAGCAGAGGGCGGACATGGTTATGAGGTTTCAAAAGCGGTGTACGTGTTGACAGACAGTGTTATGGAGTTTTATGAGGAACAGTTATACAATCAAGACGGCGAGATTTACGTACATGATGCAAAAGTCTACATAGGTGATGAACTTATTGAAGAAAGTGAGGACTGCGACGGGCTGTACCGAAAATATTTCGGAAAATATGAGGAGTTGTACCGCTTCAATTCGGAAACGGAAATGATAGAAGTACCCGACATAGAGAATTATTCGCTTGACGACGTTTATGCCTGCGTTTCACAGGTGATGAAAAAATATTCGGAGAACCCGCTGCAAAATTGATTTAGGAGGAATTAGATTGAATACAAATACACACGGACTTTCGGGGACAATGAAACGCTCCGATTTTTGGTACGACCTGCCGGAGGAGCTTATCGCCCAGACCCCTATAGAACCGCGGAACCATTCCAGAATGTTAAAGGTTGACAGGACAAACGGCGAAATAGAACACAGCCATTTTTACGATTTGGGCAACTACTTAAAGGCTGGTGACCTGCTTGTTATGAACGACTCCCGCGTCCTGCCCGCACGTCTTTTCGGCGTTAAGGACGGCACGGGGGCGGTTGTGGAATTTCTTTTGCTGGAGCAAAAGGGGGACAAGCTTTGGGAGATACTTGTCCGTCCCGGAAAAAAAGCCAAGCCGGGAGCGAAATTTACTTTCGGCGAGGGTCTTCTCCGCGCAGAAATTATGGAAACCGTCGAGGGCGGAAACCGTATCGCGAAATTTGACTGTGAGGGAAGTTTCTTCGCGGTACTTGACGAGGTGGGACAAATGCCTCTGCCGCCATATATTACAGAAAAGCTTGCTGACAAAGAGCGCTATCAGACTGTCTACAGCAGGGAGTTAGGCTCCGCGGCAGCGCCTACGGCGGGGCTTCACTTTACCGGTGAAATGCTTGAGGATTTGAAAAGCAAGGGCGTAAACCTTGCATATGTTACCCTCCACGTGGGACTGGGAACGTTCCGTCCGGTAAAGGAGGAGAACGTCCTTGACCACAAAATGCACAGCGAGCATTTTTCCATTCCCCCCGAAACGGCGGAGCTGATAAACCGCACCAAGGCGGCGGGGGGACGTGTTATCGCCGTCGGCACAACGTCCTGCCGAACCCTTGAAAGTGCGGCGCAGAGGTACGGCGAGATAAAAGCCTGCGAGGGATACACGGATATTTTTATTTACCCTGGCTTTGACTTCAAGGTTTTGGACGGACTTATCACAAATTTCCACCTGCCCGAAAGCACGCTTATTATGCTTGTGTCGGCGTTTTTGGGGTACGAAAACACAATGAACGCCTACAAAAAGGCGGTTGAGGAACGTTACCGCTTTTTTAGCTTTGGGGATTCGATGCTGATATTGTAGGGGGACGGGTTGCCCGACCCGCAGAAATTGAAAGGGTTGATTTATATGGAAATTATTATGGATTTAAATGTTATGGATTTGTTTCTTTGTATTCTATTGTTTACGCCGCTTATTTATGGTATTTATCTTATTATTAAGGGTATCGTTTACTATAGATCTGCCGAACAACGGGAAGCAACGGTTGCTGATATAACCGATTTAGAAGGCGCCCGTAATGGCGACGTATATTATAGTTTTTCGGTTGATATAGAAGATGACGGAGAGATATTTAATGTTCCAATGGAAGTAAGTTTTCGTGTAAAACGTATAGAGCATGCTTTAAAAAAAGGTGATAAAATCACGGTTTGGTATTTGAAAAAATACAAAAAATGTGTTGGCAAAAGAGGTACGCTTATAATGAGTGGGGTATATTTAGTTGCATTAGTAGCTATAGTAGTAGCTATTTGTGTATTTTCAATTTTGTTTGTACAATATTGAAAGGATTAAATCAATATGGAAAATCTACAAATAAGAAATCAAAAAATAATAAACGCGGTCATAGAAAAGGCGAAAAAAATATGTCCCGAAAGTCTTGCGCTGATAGGGATATACGGTTCTTTTGTAACGGGGGATTTTCACGAAAAATCCGATCTGGACTTGCTTATTCTGATAAACGACGATAAAGGTTGGCAGTTGGGAAGTACCTTTATACAGGACGATTCAGGCGTGGGACACGATATTTACTGTACCGCGTGGGAGGAATTGCAGAGAGCCGCCGAGTACAGCGACCCTAATATTGCCAAGCTTATGGATTCCCAAATCGTATATTGTTCGGATGAAAAGTACCGAGCGGAACTGGAAAAGCTTCGTCAAAAGGCGGCGGAGATACTGCAAAAGCCCTTTTCGGCGGAGGACTATACAAAGGCGGAAAATATGCTTAAAGAGGCTGAGCATTTTTATATGTCCGCAATGATCGCGGAAAAAATTTCGGATATTCGCGAACAGGCAGGGTATGCGCTGTACTATGTTGAAAATGCGCTGGCAATGCTTAATAAAAAATATTTTCGGTACGGTACAAAACGCGCGTATGAGGAGCTTGAAGCAATGGAACGCAGACCCGCGAATTTACGCGAAATGATAGAAAGCGTCCTGTCGGTAAATTCCGCTGAGCAGATAAAAAGCAGTCTGACTGAGCTTGTCCGTGAGACCGCGCTTGTATTTCAGTCCGCAAAATTGGCAATTCCCGTTTGCAAAAAGGAGGCTGCCGACGTTATCGGCGGTACTTATGAGGAGATGTTTTCAAATTGGCGGAACAAGATGTACGACGCGTCCAAACGGCGGGACAGGCACCTTGCGTTTATGAGTATTGCAAGTCTGAACGCCATGCTTTCCGAGATAGACTCCGAAACGGATATAGGCAGTTACAGTGTGTTTGACGGCTACGACCCGAACGACCTGCAAAAAACTGCGCAGGCGTTTGATGATTTCCTGAAAGAATATTTAAATGAGTACCGAAAAGCGGGAATCGAGCTGAAACGTTTTGAGGATATAGATTCCTTTGTTGAACATTATTTAGAGAATTGAAAGGATAATTTTTATGGAACTGCATGAATTTTTCAAAAGCGTAATTGATATGGACACATCTGCGGTTGTGATATGCGACCTGTCCCACAAAATCGTTTATATGAATCCCGCGGCGGAGGAAAGGTACTCCAAGAGGGGCGGCGGCAGGCTTGTGGGAACATCCCTGCTGGACTGCCACAATAAGGCAAGCAATGAGAGGATAGAGCAGGTGATTGAGTGGTTCGGGAAAAGTCCCGAAAATAATCGGGTATACACCTTTTACAACGAAAAGGAAAACAAAGACGTTTACATGATAGCCATGCGGAACGGGGACGGCGAGCTTATCGGCTATTACGAAAAGCATGAATACCGGAACCGTGAGACGGCGAATTTTTACGAAATGAACTGATTGAAAAGGAGAAATTATGTACACATTATTAAAACAAGAGGGAAACGCCCGCCGCGGTAAATTCGAGACGGTACATGGAACCTTTCAAACGCCCTGCTTTATGAACGTGGGCACGGCGGCGGCTATCAAGGGCGGGGTGTCCTCCATAGACCTGCGGGACCTGAAGTGTCAGGTGGAGCTTTGCAATACATATCACCTCCACGTCCGCCCCTCGGACAGGGTCGTCCGCGAAATGGGGGGACTGCACAAATTTATGAACTGGGACAAGCCCATTCTTACCGACAGCGGCGGGTTTCAGGTGTTCTCCCTTGCCAAGCTGCGGAAAATCAAGGAGGAGGGAGTGTACTTCAACTCTCATGTTGACGGCAGGAAGATTTTTATGGGTCCCGAGGAAAGTATGCAGATACAGTCCAACTTAGGCTCCACAATTGCAATGGCATTTGACGAATGCGTGGAAAACCCCGCGGAGCATGAGTACTCCAAACGTTCCTGCGAAAGGACGGTGCGCTGGTTGTACCGCTGTAAGGAAGAAATGGCAAGGCTGAACGCTTTACATGATACGATAAACAAAAATCAGCTTTTGTTCGGCATAAATCAAGGCTGTACCTATGAGGATCTTCGAGTTTGGCATATGGAGGAGATAGCCAAGCTTGACCTTGACGGCTACGCCGTAGGTGGACTTGCCGTGGGCGAACCTACCGAGGATATGTACCGCATTCTGGACGTTGTAACGCCTGTTATGCCGAAAGAAAAAATCCGTTATCTTATGGGAGTGGGTACGCCCTCCAACATAATCGAGGCGGTGGCGCGGGGAATCGACCTGTTCGACTGCGTAATGCCAAGCCGTAACGCCCGTCACGGAACTATTTTTACCTGGAGCGGAATTATGCACATCACCAATCAGCGTTACGAAACAGACTTGCTGCCTATTGATACCGAGTGTGATTGTCCTACCTGCCGCAATTTTTCACGGGCGTACGTCCGTCACCTTTTCAAGGCGGGAGAACAGCTTGCCGGCAGGCTTGCGGTCATGCACAATCTTTATTTTTATAACACTCTCATGGAGAGAATTCGGGACGCCGTTGACGAGGGAAAATTTGCGGATTTCCGTGCGAAATATTCCAAATTATTGAGTACGCACATATAATAATTTTCTTAAATACCATTCTTTTTGGTTATACCTATTGAAATTTCAGGTGCATTATATTATAATTATTTGGTAGGGAAATTTTTCAGGTGATTTTATGAAAACGATAATTTTTGATTTGGACGGAACTCTTCTGGACACTCTCGCCGACCTTGCTGATTCGGCAAACTATACAATGGAGCAAATGGGGTACCAAACATACCCGCTTGAAAGTTACAGATATTTTGTGGGAAACGGTGTGCCTAAACTGTTGGAGCGTTGTCTTCCGAAGGATAAGCGTACTGAGGAAAATATTTCCGCGGCGCGGAAGCTTTTTTCGGAGTACTACAACATCCATTTTGCGGACAAAACCCGTCCTTATGACGGTGTAAACGAGCTGTTGGAAAATCTCAAAAAAAGCGGCGTTAAAATGGCGGTAGCCTCTAATAAATCGGACGAATTTACACAGTCTATTGTGAAGCGGTTTTTCGGGAACGTCTTTGATATAGTTCAGGGTGGAAAAGCAGACGTCCCCAAAAAGCCCGCGCCCGACATAGCCTTTGGCATTATGGAAAGACTGGGGGCTGTCCCAGAAAATACATATTTCGCGGGGGATTCAAACGTGGATATGTACACCGCGAAAAACGCGGGGCTTACGGCGATAGGCTGTCTTTGGGGCTTTCGTACCAAGGAAGAGCTTTTGGACAGCGGAGCGAACTTCCTTGCGGAAAAGCCGTCGGACATATACGATATAATTATAAAACGGGGTTGAACCGTATGGCAAAGCTGATAATTATAAGAGGTAATTCGGGAAGCGGAAAAACCTCGGTATCAAAAGCGTTACAGGAAAAATTCGGGGAAAATACAATGCTTATTTCCCAGGATACGGTTCGCCGTGAGATGCTCCACACGGGAGACGGCGCGGACACAAAGGCTCTGCCGCTGATGACGGAGCTTCTGAAATACGGCAGACGTAATTCTCCTGTCACGATACTGGAGGGAATTATGGTTGCGGAGTGGTATATGCCGCTGTTTGAAGCCGCAATCGAAGAATTCGGCTCTGAAATTTACGCGTACTATTACGACCTGACTTTCGAGGAAACTGTGGCAAGACACGGCACAAGGGCTAAGAGAACGAAATTTTGCGAAGAGGATATGCGCAGGTGGTGGGTAGAAAAGGACTACATAAAAGTAATACCCGAAAAAAATTTTACTAAGGAAATCGGACTTGATGAAGCAGCGGACATAATTTTCCGCGACGTTTCCGGAAATATTTTGGAGGGCTGAAATGATTATCAGAAAAATGACGCTAAAAGATTACGAAGCAGTCTACGAACTGTGGCTGTCCTGCAAGGGTATGGGTCTGAATACCGTGGACGATTCGCGGGACGGCATTGAAAAATTTCTGAGGCGCAATCCCGACACCTGCTTTGTGGCAGAGTACGAGGACAAAATTGTCGGCGCGATAATCGCGGGCAGCGACGGACGGCGGGGCTATATCTACCACACGGCGGTAAGTCCCGAACAGCGTCGGCAGGGTATAGCCTCAAAGCTTGTGGAGGCGGTAATGTCCGCTCTGGAGGAGATAGGCATAGCCAAAGCCGCCCTTGTGGTATTCGACCGAAACGCCGACGGCAACGCTTTCTGGGAAAAATCCGGCTTTACTTTTAGGGAGGACTTGGTTTACAGAAACAGATCTATCGCCGATATGACAAGGATAGATACGTAAATATAAATTATAGTTAACAGAGGCGGTCGGTTATGGAAATAAGAGAAGTCAAAGATAACAAAAAACGATTTCTTTCCCTTTTGCTTCTTGCGGACGAGCAGGAAGATATGATAGACAGATATATTAATAGTGGCACAATGTATGTTTTGGAAGACGGCGGCGTTAAATGCGAGTGCGTTGTTTGTGACGAAGGAAACGATATTCTTGAAATTAAGAATATCGCCGTAAAACCTGAATGTCAAGGAAAAGGTTATGGAAAAAAGATGATTGACTTTATTGCCGCTAATTATAAAGGAAAATATTCAATTTTACAAGTCGGAACAGGCGACAGTCCGTTAACGGTTCCTTTTTATGAAAAATGCGGTTTTATCCGTTCGCACAGCGTTAAAAATTTTTTTACGGATAACTACGATCATCCAATATATGAATGCGGCGTTCAATTAGTGGATATGATTTATTTAAAAAGAATATTATAAATTCTTGGTTTATCAAAATACAATAATTAAAAATAAACAGGTCTATCGCCGATATGACGAGGATAGATACGTAATATAAGGAGAAGTGTAAATGGAATATATATTTGAAACAGAGCATTTAAAAATCAGAAAATTTGATATAAGCGACGCTCAGCGCCTGTATGAAAATCATTTGGAGGAAGAAGTAAAAAAATGGATACCCAATGAAAGCTATGCGGATATTGAAGAAACCCGGGACGCAGTCAATTTCTATGTTGATTGTGTAAATAATAAGCGTTTGCCCTATGTTTTAGCCGTCGTTTTAAAGGAAACAGGCGAATTGATAGGCGATACGGGAATAAACGAAGTTGACGGTGCGCAGGGCGAAGTGGAAATAGGTTACTCAATCTGCAAAAAGCACAGCGGGAAAGGATACGCTTCCGAACTTCTGAGTGCAATGATAGAGTTTTCGGTCGGAAATTTTGGGATAAAAGTACTGTACGGTCGTGTTATGCGCGGAAATAACGCTTCTGTAAGGGTACTTGAAAAAAACGGTTTTGAATTTGCCGGAGAAGAATTCGGAGCCGAGGACGACCCATACGGCAATGGAATGCTGATATACAAAAAACAATGTTAAATTTCAATATAGCGAGAAACAGATACTTAAATTGAAGGTCAGGAAGGAAATCGGAATGAGCGAATGTGTTTTTTGCGACAGAAATAAAATAACAACCGATTTTGTATATGAAGATGATTTAGTCATGGCATTTATGGACAGCGAGCCGATAAACGAGGGGCATATACTCGTTATCCCAAAAGAACATTACCTTGACGCAGATGAAATTCCAGATGAAATACTTGCCCGGTTGATGATAATTTCAAAAAAGGTCGTAGCGGCTTTAAAGGAAATTTACAAACCGAACGGATACAGTATTATGCAAAACGGAGGAGCTTTTAATGATATAGGTCACTATCATCTGCACATATTCCCCAGATATACGGGAGACGGTTTTTCTTGGGCATACAGCAAAGAAAACAAAGCTGCAAACAAAGAAGTTGCAAAAATAATAAGAGACAGAATTCACTAAAATTTTGATTTGGAATACGGAATAGAATACAGGGAACAGATTTAAGGTTTTACTCCCTGACTTCTAATCTCTAATAATCTAAAAGGAGAATCGAGTATGAATTACAGCATTAAAGAGGTTGCGGAAAGACTTAAAGGCCTCCGCGAGATTCTGGGCATTTCCGCGGAGGAAATGGCTGCCAAGACCGACTGCACCAACGAGGAGTACGCTCTCATTGAACAGGGCGAAAAGGATTTTTCCGTTACCTTTGTCTACAAGTGCGCGGAAATTCTCGGCGTGGACATCGTTGAACTGCTGACAGGGGATACTCCCAAGTTGAAACGTTACTGCGTTGTCAGAAAGGGTACGGGACTCCCCGTAAAACGCCGCGAGGGCTTTGAGTATCAGCACCTTGCCTATCTGTTCAAGGACAAGAAGATCGAGCCGTTTTTGGTTATCGCCCCTTACAGTGAGGAGGAGCAGGATAAGCCAATTTCCCTGTCCGTACACGAGGGGCAGGAGTACGACTACATTCTGTCTGGAAGCCTTAAAATGGTTATCGACGGCAAGATAAAGGTATTTACCGCGGGAGATTCCATAATTTACGATTCAAGCGCTCCACACGGCATGATAGCCACGGGCGGAGAAAAATGCGAATTTCTGGCAATACTAATCAAGTAACTTGGAGGTCGTATAAAATGGATATGAAAGATCTGTATAAAAGGTTTGTAACGGGAACCTTTGACGATAAGGGCATACTTACGGGATTTGAGGTGCACGTTCCCGACAATTTCAACTTCGGCTACGACGTTATCGACGAGATAGCCAAGAACGATCCCGGCCGCCGCGCTATGGTCTGGGTAAACGAATCGGGCGAGGAACACATTTTCACCTATTCCGACCTTATGAAAAAATCCAATCAGGTTGCAAATATGCTTTTGGCTCACGGCGTTAAAAAGGGCGACAAGGTTATTTCGGTACTGAAAAGGCACTACCAGTTCTGGTTCCTGACGATCGCGCTGTGCAAGATAGGCGCTGTCCTTATACCCGCAACAAATCAGCTTATGAAAAAGGATTACACCTACCGCTTCAAGGCTGCGGACGTTAAGTACGTTGTGGCTACAGCGGAGGGCGAGGTGTCCGACCACATAGAGGAAGCCGTGGCGGAATACGGCGGCATTACCGAGAAATATATTGTCAGAGGAGACAGAGAGGGCTGGGTGTCCTTTGACAAGGAAATAGAAAAGTACCCCGATACCCTTGACCGCATTGAAAACAGTGTGGACGACGATATGCTGCTGTACTTTACAAGCGGTACAACCGGTTATCCCAAAATGGTACTGCACAATCACTACTATGCGGCTGCCCATATCCAGACTGCCAAATACTGGCACAATATCGGAGGAGACACCCTGCACTTTACCATTTCCGAATCCGGCTGGGGCAAATGTATGTGGGGCAAGATGTACGGTCAGTTTGCCTGCGCCGCGGCTATTTTTGTGTACGACTTTGACAGGTTCCACTCTGCCGATATCCTGCAAAAAATTCAGGACTACAAGATAACCTCCCTGTGCGCGCCTCCAACAATGTTCCGTATGTTCATCAAGGAGGGCATAGAGGGCTATGATCTGTCGGGACTGAAATACTCCACAATTGCGGGAGAGGCTCTTAACCCCGAGGTCTACAACAGGTGGCTGGAGTACACGGGTCTGAAGCTTATGGAGGGCTTCGGTCAGACCGAGACGGTCGTTGTGGTGGCGAATATCCCCGGCATGGAGCCGAAGCCCGGTTCCATGGGCAAGCCTATGCCGCTGTTCAACGTGGATATTGTTGACGAGGACGGAAACAGTCTTCCCGCAGGCGAGACGGGCGAAATAGTTATACGTACCAAAAACAACAAGCAGATAGGTATGTTCAAGGAATACTACAAAAATCCCGAGGAGACCCACAATTCCTGGCATGACGATATCTACCACACAGGCGATACCGCCTGGCGTGACGAGGATGGATACTACTGGTATGTGGGACGCACTGACGACGTTATTAAGGCGTCGGGATACCGTATCGGACCATTTGAAATAGAAAGCGTTCTTATGGAACACCCCGCTGTTCTGGAGGTTGCTGTTACAGGAGCGAAAGACCCTATCAGAGGTCAGGTTGTTAAGGCTACAATTGTTCTTACAAAGGACTACAAGGGCAGGGGAGATGAGGCTCTCGTCAAAGTGCTTCAGGATTATGTCAAGAAAAACACTGCACCGTACAAGTACCCCAGAATAGTGGAATTTGTAGACGAATTGCCAAAAACTATCAGTGGTAAGATCAGACGCGTTGCTATCCGCGATAAGGATAACAAGTAAGTTTTAAGTACTAAAACGGAGAAAGGCTGAGCCTTCCTCCGTTTTAGTGTTTTATGAGAATTTTTGTTAAATAGTTCCGGTTACAGTAAGCACTGTGGTTCCGGGTGTTACAGTCCATACTCCTGTTGTGGGATTCTGAGTGTAGGTTGCAGCTGGAACACTTATTACGCCTGCTGCAGTTGTGAATACGCCTGTTGCTTCATCGTAAGTGTAGCTTGAAGCAGGAAGCTGCGCACCGTTAAGAGCTACGCTGATATTTGAAAGCGCAGGATTAAAGGTATCTGTGATATACAGATTGTCGGACGCGCTTGTGGCTGTGTTTCCTGTGTTTTGAACGGTAATGGTGTAGGTAACGATACCGTTTTCATTTACAGTTGTAGGCGTAAGAGCTTTAACAATAGAAAGATTGGGTCTTCCTTCGACTCTTACTATTTCTTCGTCTGTAACGGGTGTAGTGATCGAATCGCCTGCAATAGTTACAGTGTTGTTGATCTCAGAACCTGCCGCAAGAGGCGCACGATTATTTACGTCTGTTTCATAAACGATCGTCGCGTTGCTGTGGGCAGGAATATTTATCCGTGTAAGACTAAGGGGATCGGATGCTGTTACTGTGGGAGGTGTCTGGAGTTCTCCGTTAATAAAATAACGCAGGGAACCGTCTTTGTAGGTGAGGGGAGTTACGGTTACGGCTCCGAGAGAATATGCGCCGAGGTCATCGGTAAGGGTCAGATTTGTAAATGGAGTCGCCCCTGAATTTACAATATTGACGATATAAGTTATTTTGTCTCCTACGCTATAGGTAGGAGTAACAGCCGTCTTGCTGACGGAAAGCGTTTCGACGATCTCGCCCGCCGTTACGTTGGAATTTATAAGATTTCCGTTGTAGGAAAGGGTTGCCTGATTGTAAAAGGATGCCATATATTTTCCTCCGTGTTTTTATTTGAGGACGCTGCTCCTCTTTAATAATATATGACATTGCTTTCAGCAGGGTTACAATAAACCGCGTTATGACTTGTGCGGAATATGAATGTTTGAAACGATACGTTAAAAATGTATCATAATTTATTCTTTTTTATTTTTGCAGAAGCAACTGCTTTTTCAGTGCTATTTTTCTTGACAGCATTGAAAATTTCCGACATTTTGAGAGCTTTGTCAATATCGCCCTCAATTTTGAGCTTCCCATTTGTAAAAGCTTTCACCGAGTCCAGAGAACCACTGCATATACTTAAAAAATCGTCTCCCGAAATAATGAGCTTGCAGTCTCGGTCGTAATATTCATATGGCTCGACGTAAATATTTCCGTCTTTAAGCTCAATGTAAAACGCTCCCGCGCCCTCGCCTGTTATGTTTACCTCAACCGCAAGATGTCCCTCAATGCCGCCTGCGTCGTTGGCGAGAATAAGCTCTTTTGATTTTGCGAAAATTTCTTCGTAGGTCATATCCGTTCTCCTTATCTTATGCGCCTGCCCTGTGCGGACTGGCTGCGTTTTATTTTTTTGGACGTGGTTTTCTCAAATTCAGCGTCTCTCAGCAGGACGCGTCTTATTGCCTTTGCGGAAGAAACAGTTTTGTTAACGCTGTCAACGGTCTCAAGGAGTTTCGCCTCTGTTTCCGCCGCGGAAAGGTTTTTCACTGCTTCTGCCGCCGGGAAAAATTCCGCGGTGATCACATTGTCTTCGCTGTAAACAAGAACGTCCCCGACGATATCGTATCCCGCAAATTTATTCTCCAGTTCTTCGGGAGAAACGTTCTCGCCGTTTGAAAGTATGATAAGATTTTTCTTTCTTCCTGTAATGAAAATGCGGTTCTTTTCGTCCACATAGCCAAGATCGCCTGTTTTCAGCCAGCCGTCGGGAGTAAGGGCTTCCACCGTTTCTGCTTCGTCCTTATAGTATCCCGCCATTACCGAGGGACTTTTTACAAGTATTTCGCCGTCAACGGTTTTTACTGTGCAGCCGTTTACGATAACTCCCACGTCTCCCGCGCATTCCTTGTCGGCAGGGGCGGCTGTGGATATTCTTGGTGAACATTCCGTCATTCCGTAGCCCTGCGCCATATTAAATCCCATGTCTATGTAGGCCTTTTGCAGTTCTGGACGGAGATAAGCCCCGCCGCTGTAAATGGTTTTCAGACGTCCTCCGAAAACGCTTTGAGCTATCATTGCAATTGGTATCTCAGGTCTTGCAGCGGCAGCCGCTTTTATCTGCTTGTACATAGTTTCCGCGATCATCGGTACGATAAGCATTATAGTGGGAGCGAACCTTTTAAGATTCTGAGGAATATGCATCATCGAATCGTTGAAGCAAAGCGTCGAACCGTACCTTAGAGACAAAAGAACGTCGCAGGTAAAGCAGTAAATGTGGTGTATGGGCAGTACTGAGAGCACAGTGTCGTCGGGGGTAGATTCGTTATCCTGACACATAGCGTTGTCTATGTAGTTACTATTCAGGAGCATAACGCCCTTGCTTTTTCCCGTTGTTCCCGAGGTGTAAACTATTGCTGCAAGCCTGTCTGCGGGAACGTCGGGAAGATCCGCGGGGGCGGTTTTTTCAAGGAGCCCCGAAAGCTCTGCAAAAGAAATGTACTCCTTAATATTGGGACAATTTGCCTTTACTGCGGGGATCATTTTTTCATACCGCGGGTCGCAGCAAAAAATGTCCGTATCGCTTCTTACGAGCAGCTCGCAGATATCTTCGCAGGAAAGCTGCGCGTCAAGAGGAACTGCCGTGTTCCCTCCGCATACCGTACCGAACCAGCTTACCAGCCAGCCATAGCTCGACGGGCCTATGACCGCTGTGTGGATTTGCTTTTCGCAGCCGTACTTATTTTTGATATAGCCGTAAAACTTTCTAACGTCGGTATAAAACTCCGCGAAGGATTTTTCCGTAACTTCGCCTTTGACAAGCTCCTTGAGGAACGCTTTGCCGCCGAATTCCTCAGCCGATTTTTGTACAAGACCGGCAACGGACTTTATTTCGTTTTTATTCATATTATTGTCTCTCCTTTAAACCGCTAAGGTATTTTACCGCTTCGCCTACAGTGTGAACGTCCGTGATCTCGGTTTCATCAATGGTAACTCCGAATTCCTCTTCAAGGTCTCCCAACATACTTATGAAGTCGTAGGAATTAAAGCCTAAGTCCTCTATAAAGCGTGAATTTTCGGTTATGTCAGCGGGATCCTCCTCAACGTAATTGCAGATAAGCTCTTTTATTTTTTCAAGCATATTGCAGTCCTCCTTGCATAATTTTATATCATTTCCAGAATTTCGCCTATAGTACGGGTCTCGTCCTCAATACCCCTGAAAAGGACGCGGCAGAGATAATAGTAAAAATACTGCATTTCAGCCTCCGTCACGGCGTCTACCCTGTACTCAAAGCTGAAGTTCAGACCGTTGTCCTCAGGGCGGTGCATGACCGTAAGATACAGCGGCTGTCCCGCAACGCCGTTGGTATACCAGAAGCTCTTGTAGGGTATATCGGGCATTTCCTTGGTGTTCTTTTTCAGGGAAAGAGGCTGATATGTCAAGGCTATGCTTTCATAGCTTGTGCCGCGGATATTTTTCCAATGCTCAGCGCGTTTCATGTTAACTTCAATGGGATCGTAATTTGCATGGCGGAAAATTTTATTCTGTTCCGCCTGTATCATTTTTACGCCGTCAAGGAAGGTCATTTCGGGTTCCATAACAGTCCTCATCGGGAAGAAGTGTATCCTTGTTCCTCCGGAGTATTTTTCCAGAAGGGTTCCACGGCGGGCTATGCAGGTCTTGACGGAAACGTCCTTTTCGTTGTCGTTGAATTTGGAGAGCACGGTGCGGAGTCCCATAAGGAGCAGGCTTGCCATCGGGACATTGTACAGCTCGCAGAATTTCATAAGCCGCATTGACGAGTCTTTTTCAAGAGGGTAAACCGAAATAGAAGCTACTGGACTTTTGGATATTATCATCGCACACCGCTGGTCGGGATTGTTATTTTCGCGCCTTTGGGTGAGGAGTCTGCCCTGTCCCGCAAAGTCGGTGTACATCGGTTCGCTTTCTCCAATGTAATTCAGCCAGAATTCCTCGTCCTTTTTGCGTGCGGGGCTGTCCGCCTCGTATGCCAGATCCTTTTCAAGCTGCTTAACATAAGACTGCATGGGAGCGGGCATTTCCGTACCGTATTTCAAAGAGCAGTAGGTTTCCAGCACCGCTCTGTTGAAACCGATAATAGAGCTTGAATCCATTGTCATGTGGTCGACCTTAAGGTAAAGTCCGCTGTAACCGCCCGGAAGCTTTATCATTACGACCCGGTTCATGGGAGAATTGTACCTCTCGAACGGAACAGCCGTCCACTTACGCATCTCCTCGTGAGCGTCCTCCTCGTTCCACGATGAAAAATCCTTGAACGGGACGTCACGTTCCTCAAAGGGCGTTATGTACTGATAAACGTTTCCGTCGTCGTCGCATACAAAACGCAGACGCATGGTCTCGAACATTTCATAGGCTTTATAGACCGCTTTTTTCAGCAGGGTAAAATCCACGTCCTGCTTTACGTAAAGACCTGTTCCTATGCACAGTACCTGTGTGGGACAAAATTTTATGGTGTAGTTATGCAGCCGCTGCGCAGCGCAAAGCGGATAGCATTTCATTACCGCGCCGTTAATGTAAAACTCTTTCATGACAAACCTCCGATTTTCTTTTCAGTGCGGGACGGCTTTCGGTTCCCGCTTGTTCGTTTCAGACTTTGCCTTAAAAATTATCCGACATATTTTTCAAGAAAGCCATTGACCTTTGCCTCGTAAGCTTCCTTGTTTTCGTAGTACGAAGCCGCGTGCGCCGCATTGTCAACTATAAGGATATCTTTCGGAGAACGGCACATTTTGTAATTCTTTTCGGACATCCACACGGGAACGAAATCGTCGTCTCTGCCGTGTATGAAAAGGATAGGCACTCCCGTTGACTGAACCGCGTCAAGAGTGGAATAATCCCTGAAGCCGTAACCGGCTTTCCTGCGGCACATCATGTCGTTGATATTCATTATCGGAAAAGGGGGCAGGTGATAGTCCCTTTTTAGAATGTGGGCAAAAACGTCATAAGGCGAGGTAAACGCGCAGTCCGCAACCACAGCTTTTACCGACGTAGACAAGCTCGTAAGCCCTGCCGTCATAACCGCGATAGTAGCCCCCATGGAAACTCCGTAAAGAACTATCTCGGCATCTCCCTCAAACCGTTTTTCCATGCAGTCTATCCATGCTTTCATATCAAATCTGTCAAGTATGCCGAAGCCTACGTAATCTCCCTCGCTTTTTCCGTGAGCCCTGTGATCCACAATAAGGCAGTTGTAACCCATCCTGTGGAAAAATACGGCAATTGAGACGCAGTCCTTCAAGCCGCAGCCTGTGTATCCGTGACCGCATATGGCAAGCTTATTGCTCCGATATTCAGCAGGAAGAAAATCCCCGTGAAGAGTAAGCCCGTCTCTTGATCTTATTGTAATATGCTCCAACTCCTGAGCGAAGAGCCATTCCTTGTTGGGGGCTATAACCTTTTTGTACTCCTCCCATTTTGCCATATCAGCCATTTCGTCAAGGTCTACCCTCAGCACGTCCTGTCTGGGTATGACCCTGTTGAAAAGCGTGGCCGCTCCCGCGGCGCAGGCTGTTCCGAGGGCTGCCGTTCCAAGCGCGGCTGCTCCGAAGATCATTTTTTTCATATTGTTCCGACCTCTTTTTTTTATATTCGACCCTTGGTCGAAAAAGCTGCCCGAAAAAATCGGTATTTCTGTAGGGGAATACCGATAACATTTTGCTAAAAAGCTTGAGCGTGCCGTTTCGACTATTGGTCGAATTTCTTTGGTTAATTATAACACGTTTTCGACCGGCGGTCAACTTGCTTTTTAACTAAATTTTCTATTGAAATAAATAATATTTTGTGCTATAATGATGTAAATAATTTTATCTGTACAATTTATACAGGCTAAAAACCGCATTAAATAAGAAACGGAGAACGAAAATGAAAAATAAAACCGATATAATTCTTAATTCCGCCGAGGAGCTTATGTGCGGAATGACCGATCCTGTGCAGGATATAACTGTGGATATGATCGCTAAAAACGCTGGAATAGGAAAAGGAAGCATATACTATTATTTTAAAAGCAAGGAAGAAATAATTGATGCCGTTATTGAAAGGAGCTACTCTCTTGCTATACGAGAATACTTTGAGAACGTCAGCAGACAAAGCTCCACCGCCGAAAAGCTGAAAACTCTCTTTCGTTCAATGCTTACAAAGGAATTCAGGGACAGTCGGCGAAACGTTATACTTCCGCTTCATATTCAGGACGACCTTTTGCTCCACCATAAAATGATGATGACAGCCATAAAGACCGTGTCCCCAATCCTCACAGAAATACTTGCAGAGGGACAGGCTGACGGGTCAGTCCATACCGAATCACCGAAAGAAAGCGCGGAAATGATAGTCGCTATGCTTACCTTTTTGTTGGATAAATCGTTTTTTCCTGCTGACACTGAAAGTATATACCGCAAGCTAAAGCTGTATGCAAATGTGCTTGAAACCTGTCTGAAGCCGGAGAAGGGAAGCTTCGATTTTCTGTTTACTCCTTTGGACAATTAAAAAATGCCGTATAATTGTTTTTGACTTTTATTAAATCATCAAAGCATTTATGCGGCAGTATTTTTATTTAAATCAGTTTGGTGTACGCTATATTTGTCCCTTGATTTTTCCCAAGGTGTTTTTTTCCAATCGTGATACCTGCGCCTGTGATATTCCTATCTCGTTTGCAACTTCCACTTGAGTCTTTCCGAGAAAAAACCTTAGGTACAGAATATTTTTTTCTCTCGGCTGAAGTAGATTTATTGCTTCTTTGAGAGATATTTCGTCCAGCCAGTTAGAATCGTCGTTTTTGTCGCCGACTTGATCAAGTACGTAAAGTGTGTCTCCGGCGTCGGAGTATACCGGTTCATACAGTGATATCGGATCTGTAATGCTTTCCAAAGCGAGAACAACGTCCGATTGCTTTACTCCAATAAGATCGGCAATCTCTTTTATCGTAGGTTCTTTTTGATTTTTATTTATAAGCTGTTCCTTTGCCTGCATGGCTTTGTACGCCAGATCGCGGAGAGAACGGCTTACTCTTATTGGATTGTTGTCGCGCATATAGCGACGTACTTCTCCGCATATCATAGGAACGGCATATGTGGAGAACCGCACGTCAAGGTCTGTATTAAAGTTGTCAATTGCTTTCATAAGACCGATACAGCCCACTTGAAAAAGATCGTCAGCGTTTTCGCCCCGTCCGATAAACTTCTGGATAACGCTCAGGACAAGACGCAGATTTCCGTTTATCAGCTTTTTGCGGGCTTCCTTGCCCTCTGCGCCGCCTTTTTTGCAAAGTTTAAGTAGCTCCAGCTTTTCCGATTCCTTTAAGACTGTAAGCTTGGACGTATCCACGCCGCTTATATCAACCTTATTGTAGTACATAATTTTAGCTCCTGACAATAATATTACTAAAATTATTGTCAGGAGCCGTTTTTAATATTCATTTGAGAACAATACAAAAACTGGAAATTATGAAATAACCTTTTCAAGTTCCCGCCGGAGCTTTTTTATGATGCGTTTTTCCAGTCTTGAAATGTATGATTGGGATATCCCTATAATGTCTGCCACTTCTTTCTGCGTTTTTTCCTTTCCGTCGGTAAGACCGAACCGCATTTTCATAATGCACTTTTCGCGTTCGGGAAGCCTTTCCACAGCTTCAAGAAGTATTGATTTTTCCGCTTCGTTTTCTATATTGCCGTTTACGGTGTCCTCATCTGTACCGAGGATATCTGACAGAAGCAGCTCGTTTCCGTCCCAGTCAATATTGAGAGGTTCATCTATTGATATTTCGTTTTTGTATTGGCTGGACTTCCGCAGGAACATAAGTATTTCGTTTTCTATGCAGCGTGAGGCATATGTAGCAAGCTTAATGTTTTTGCTAGGGCAAAAGGTTTTTACCGCCTTGATAAGCCCTATTGTGCCTATTGAGACAAGGTCTTCTATTCCTATTCCCGTGGACTCAAATTTTTTGGCAATATATACCACCAGACGAAGGTTATGCGTAATAAGGATACGTCGGGCGTTTTCCTCATCGGTCTCGAGCATCAGGAAAACTTCCTCCTCCTGAGCTTTGGAAAGAGGGGCGGGGAGAGTTTCGGGTCCGTTTATGTAAAAAATATTTTTAACGTTTTTTCGTAGTATTATTCGTTGCCAAACGAGTTTAATTCTGTTGATTATTTTTGTACGGATATTCAATGTTGGTCATTCCTTTCAAAATTTTATCTGAGTATTTTAGGATTAAAAACAGCGTGCTTCATTTCTTTGTCAGTAACGCCTATATAGACGTCAATGGATTTAATAGCGCCGTTTTCTGTATTTCTGACAATAATTTCCGACGGCTTAAAAATAGGCAGCATACCCTCCGAATGAATCGTAGAAAACGGAATAAGCCTCCAGCCAATGCCAGGAGCTTCTGTATCCGGTTCGCTCTCATTTAAAAGTCCGAGGACGCTGCTTTTGCCGCAGACTATGACGGGCTTACCTGTAAATACGTCTGTGAGATTATTACAGGTATCGCCGACGGCGTTGACTGATACCGTTTTACCGTTTCTGGTTATTATCAGGTCATATGTTGTGTCTGCAAAATTTTTTCCGTCCATGTAGTAACGGAAGAAACACACGGCAGCATATGAAACTATAGTTGAAATAACCAGCGTCAGCAGCGAAACATTTACATACAGCGTAGAATTGTGCCAGAGCATATTTTTTCCGCCTGAAAGCACTGCCAGTCCGTATTCTATTCCCGCAAAGATAAAGCAGACGAAAAAAAAAGTTACTCCTGTTTTTAAAAGCTCGTGTGGAGACTTTCCTCCTCCGAATGATACCTCTATCATCAGTATTGCAGAAAATATCCGTATAAGAAGCAGAAGAAATGAATTGATTGGAGGAAGCAGTATTATAAGTGAAAATAAACTGCCGACAATTGCTCCTATGATGCACTTACCGTTCCTTAGCGGCGTATGTATAAGCCGCGCAGTAGTTTTAAGCAAAAAAAAGTTTGCGTAAATGTTTGTGATAATAAGTATATCAACGTATATGTACATAAAAATACCACTTATTTCTCAAGCTGAAGATACGTTCATTGTCTTGATTAAGGTTTGATTTTATTATACATCATGGAATTTTAAAAAACTGTCGATTATAGGACAACAATAAAAAAAGCGGCTTGTCGTTTGACAAACCGCTTGGTATATGATCTGATCATGAAAGAATCTTGATAAGGTAGCTGATAAGTTCTTTGATCTGAGGTTTTGAGAACTGACCGTCCGCGCCGACGGATTTTCCTTTTGCAATCATCTGCTCGTTTATAAGCGAGGAGAACAGCAGCACCGGTATCTGCGATAGGATCTTATCGTCCTTGATCAGCTTTGTAAGTCTGTGACCGTCCATTTTGGGCATTTCAATGTCGCTTATAACGCAGGCAATGTGGGAAGTGATATCGTCGCCCTTGTCCTTAAAGCTCTGAACATATTCCCATGCGTCCTGACCGTTGCTGAAAGACATAATATTGTGGAAACCTACCTTTGACAGCGAATCGGTGATCATCTTGTTGAGGAACTTAGAGTCGTCGGCAACGACAATATGTTTGTTTCCTGCCATATCTGTAGGCCTGTCAATCTTTTCAAGACCGTTAACGTCAAGGCCCGCATCACGGTTAAGCGTGGAAACAATTTTTTCAAAGTCCATAATAATGATTATTCTGTCGTTGATCTTTGCAACTCCTGTTGCAAGACCTATAGCCTCGTCGCTGCTTCCGCTGGTAACGGCAGGCGGGTCGGCAATATCAGCCCAGGATATTCTCTGTATGCCCTTTACGCTTGTAACGTGGAAAGCAACGTGCATGCGGTTAAATTCGCATATAATGAAAATTTCCTTTCCGGAAGATGTATGCGGAACATGAACTACCTTATGTAAATCAATAACGGAAATAAGCTTGTCACGGGGAATAAATACGCCTTCGATCTCCTCAGGGGAATTGGGAACGGGTGTTACGTCCTCATTTATCATAATTTCCACAACTTTGGAAATATTAATACCGAAATTGTTGTCACCCACTTGAAATTCGAGAAGTTCAAGCTCGTTGGTACCGCTTTCCAGCAAAATATTAGTGTTCATAGAAAAATCCCTCCCTAAGTTATAGTATAATTATACAACATTATTTATAAAAAATCAACCGTTAACAGAAAAAAAATAGAAATTCTTTAAAATTCTTCATTAAGCCGCTTTATCTGACGAATGTCCTCTCCCACAAAGGGAAGAATACGGTATACGCTAAAAAGACGTGAAATTATTCTGTCGTTATAATTTTTTTGCAGCTCCGATACTGAAAGATTACTGCTTATAATGGTAGGAAGTCCCAGGTTAATGCGTGAGTTAATGATATTGTAGATAACGGATTCGTAAAAGCTTGTGCGGAACTCCGATCCTAAATCGTCAAGAATAAGCAGGTCTGCGGCTATAAGTATTTGAAGCGTGTCCGTTTCGGGATTTTCGCTTCTTCCGAAGTGTTCTTTTTCAATAATTCTCAGGTAATTTAACAAAGAGCCGTACGCGACGGTAAAGCCATGCTTTATTACCTCTTTGGCTATTGACAGGGAAACATGAGTCTTGCCGACGCCCGTTTTTCCAAGTAAAAACAGACTTGATGATTTTGCTGAAAAACGTTCGGCGTACTGTCTGCAAAACCCCAGATTTTCCGACATCCTTTTGAAGCAATCGACTCCGGAATCCGATCTGCCCTCGTAATATGACAGAGAGAAATGTTCAAAGTCGCAGTCGGGCATATTTGCTTCCGAGTTGAGCTTTTCTACTGCAAAGCGGGTAAGCAGTCTTTCGAAGCAGGAGCAGCGTTGTCCCTCATAAAATCCTTTATCTCGGCATTTGGGGCAGCTGTAGCGTGGTTCAAGGTAATCCGCGGGATATCCGTTTTCGGTAAGCAGAGAACGTATCATTTCCTGACCCTGTATATTTCTGTTTTTGATCTTCTCAAAGTTTTCATTAAAATCGCCTTTATTTTTCAGAATCAGCTTTGAAAGTTCAATGCTTGTGCGTGAAAGCTCGTTGGTTATTTCTTTTATTTCGGGTATCTTCCGCTCGGCATCCAAAGCTCTTTCTTCGGCTTCTCTTTCGGCACGTAGTCTGTTCTGCTTGATTTCGTTTTCGGCTTTCTCATATATGTGTTTGTCAAAAGACATATTGCGCTTCCTTTCTGTTTATTTTATCTTCGGCACTGTATTTAGTGCGTGTTCAACAAGAAGTTCGAGATTATAAGAGTGTTCATCTTTTTTGGGGAGACTTTGCTTTTTAGGCGAAACAGCAGCCGAAGCTTCCAAAGAGCTTGCTTCGTATTTCTTTACATCTGTCGGCATAAATATGCCTTTGCCGTGCCAGTCGTTCAGAATCGTGTTCATGTAGGAAAACTTTACCTTTCCGATGTTGTCAACGGTTTTTTCGTATGCGTAAAGTATAAGCTCTATATTAATGCCTTTTGCCGACCATTCCTTTATAAATTTTTGTTCTGTGGGAGTAAGGGTACGGTTCAGTTCAAGCCGTGCAGAAACTTGTCCTGCGAGAGAATAGTAATTCTGCATTCTGAGTATCTCACGCTCTGCCTGTTCGTGGGTAACGATACCGTTTTCATGCCATTGAGAAGCTATTTTCTCAATGAAGCCGATGCTTGCTTTATTCTGGGACACGGCAAAATCCATTATCATAAGAAGCATATCCGGCGCTGTTCCGTAATAGTCGTGTATCCAGATAATGGTTCTTTGTTCTGTATAGGTAAGCACCTTTCCTAAAGTCGTTTCCGCTGCGCTGAAAAGAAATCTTATATCTTCCGAGCTTTCAAGCCGTTCGGAAATTTCTGAGGGAGATATCATCTTGGATGATTTTTCCCTTGTTCTCGGAGCTGACATATCCTCAAACTGTTTGACAGGAGAGGGGGCTTTTGGTACAGCAGCGGTTGGCAGGGTTGTTTTGTGACTTGCGGCGTTTTCGTCAAGTATGACCCCGACCTGCTGCCAGTAGGATATTGCGTCCTCGGCATCCTCTTCGGTGATACCGACGGCTTTTCCCATTTCGGCGAGAGTTTCCTCGGAACCTTTGTTTTTCAATATGTAGAGGAGCAGCTTTACGGCTTTGCCGCTTGAAAGCTTTAGGCAGTCTGCGGCAAGGTCGGGAACGGCAAATACTCCGTCGGAACCGTTCCAGTTGATATTATATTTCATGGGTATGGCAGTCTTCCTTTCGAAGTTTACTAAAGCGCTTTTAACGTTCGAAAAATATTATAGCATATTTTGAAAAAAAAATCACTATAAACTTGACCAAAAATTTTTTTCGTGATATTCTATAAATATATAGTGCCGAAAGGAGCAATTTTTACAAATGGAAGAAAATGCAAACATTTCTGCCGAAAAGAAGCAAGGCGGCGCAGAAATGACGAAAAGACATTACACAAAACAACAGAATATGATTTACACGGTCGTTTCTATAGGGCTGTTCATAGTTATCTATTTCGGCGGAGGAAAAATATTTGAGATGATAAACCGTCCGTACAGGATATATTGTTACCCTGAAACTGTTTCGGAAGAAAGGCTGGCAGAACTTTATGAAATCTGTGGTATCTTGGTGGCTGGAGACGTAGAATTTGAGGGGGCGCGTCTCAGAAAAGAGGGAGGCTATGAAACTACGGTGCTGTTTTCGGGAATAGTCGATGAGGGAGGATTTGCTGAAGACGGCATAGCCTTTGAGTACGGAGACCTTTTAGAAGATATCCGCACGGAATTCTATCCTTATCCTGAAAATCCCTCTATTGCAGAGTATGCATATGCAACAAGATATGTGGACATAAACGATCCTAACAGGTATATTTCCGTTTTTGAATACGACGGAAAGCTTTATGCTGAGTACACGCATATCGGAAAAAGTCTGCCGTCTGATGTCAGAGCATTTTTTGCAGACGGAGAAAAAGTGTACTGAAAATGTTGCAATTTATTAAAGAAAGTGGTATAATGTTACTATATGGATTTTTTCGGAAAGGAAGAGCGAATTGCCGACGGATTATAAAGCTAAGGTCAGGGAAATAGTGTCGCGGAGGGATTCGCCGTACCTTTGCTGTCTGCGGAGCTTCGGCTGTCAGCAGAATGTCAGCGACGGAGAAAAGATACTCGGACTGCTGTGCGAAATGGGATATGGAATAACCGAGGACGTTTCATCGGCTGATCTGGTGCTGTACAATACATGTGCGGTCAGGGAAAACGCGGAGCTGAAAATTTACGGTCTGCTTGGCGACCTTAAACATCTGAAAGAAAGCCGTCCCGAAATGATTATAGGTGTTTGCGGTTGTATGGCTCAGCAGGAGCAAGTTGTTGAAAAGCTGCGGAGAACATACAAACAGGTTGATATGATTTTTGGAACGTTTGCTGTAAATGAGCTTCCGAGACTGCTGTATGAAGTTCTTACCGAGCGCGGCACAAGGGTTGATATTACCGAATATGAGGTTGGTATCGCGGAAAATACCCGTCCTGTAAGAAGCTGCGGCTTTAAGGCCTGGGTACCGATAATGTATGGCTGCAACAATTTTTGCTCATACTGTATAGTGCCCTATGTGAGAGGGCGTGAGCGAAGCAGGAGTCCCGAAGCGGTGCTTGACGAAATAAGAGAGCTTGTCGGAAACGGCTGCAAGGAGATTATGCTTCTGGGGCAGAATGTAAATTCATACGGAAAAACTTTGGACGTTCCTGTCGGCTTCTCGGAGCTCCTGCGCAGGATAAACGGTCTGGACGGAGATTTCAGGGTCAGGTTCATGTCTCCGCACCCCAAGGACGCGAACAGGGAGCTTATTGATACTATTATAGAATGCGATAAGATATGCAAGCATATGCACTTGCCTCTCCAATCGGGGAGCGACCGCATTTTAAAGGAAATGAACAGGTGTTACACCGCGGAAAAATACATGGAGACCGTTTTGTACGCAAGAAGCAGGGTTCCCGATTTTTCATTTAGTACGGATATAATCGTGGGTTTTCCGAACGAGACTGACGAGGATTTCGAGAAAACTTTGAAGATCGTCCGCGAGGTAAAGTATGACAACATTTTTTCGTTTATATATTCAAAACGTACGGGTACCAAGGCTGCGCTTATAGAAGATATGATTTCTGACAATGAGAAAAGTCACCGTATGCGAAAACTGCTGGAGCTTCAAAGGGATATATCATCGGAGAATTTCAAGCGTTTTGAGGGGAGAATGCTGGACGTTCTTTTTGAATCGGGTACAAAGACCGAGGGTCTGTATACGGGAAAAAGCAACGAGTTTATCATTGTTGAAGCAGAAGCGGACAGCTCTGTTATTGGGCAGATGAAAAAGGTAAGGATCACGAAAGTCTTTAATTGGGCTGTTCGCGGTGAAATAATCAATTGACAGGAAAGGAATGATATTATGACGATTTCGGGAATAACCGATGCTGCAGCGCTGTACAAATATGTTTCACGGGGAGGAAACGCAGGGGGAGCTGACTTTGCGGAGACTTTGAGGGAGGCGGAAATGTCCGCAAAATCCGACGAGGAGATATTGGCAGAGACGCTTGAGGAAGTATACTATAACAACAAGCGGCGCAATAGTTCGGAGGAAAAGCAGGAGAAAAAGGATTTCTGGGAAGCGCGTACCGAGCGGCAAAAGCTTCTGGACGAATATTTTGAACTGAAAGAAACGCAGAGAAAGGCGTTTGAAAAGCTTGCTCTTAAAAGAAAGCAGGAAAGAGAATGCTTTTTCAACGGCGAGGGTGTGCTGTTTATCCATTCGGCTGCTCAGGATGTTTTTGGCGGTTCGGTGTGAATTGCTCCGAACTGTAAACCATATTAAAAGTAATAAAGGAGTTTTTTTACAATGAACGTTATTGACAAAGCAAGAGAACTGGGAAAGATGATACAGGAGGACGAAAGATACGCCGCCTATATAAAGGCTAAAGAGGCAAATGACGGGGATTCCGAGCTTCAGCAGATGATAAACGAGTTCCAGATGAAGCGCGTGGAGCTCAACGCAGAAATGGCTAAGGACGACCGCAGCGCGGATAGGCTTACCGCCCTGGATAATGAGATAAAGTCTCTTTACGGAACGATCATGGGTAACCAAAATATGCTTGAATACAACGAAGCAAAGACTGCCATGGACGATCTTCTTACGCAGATAAACGTTATTATTACCTATTCTGCTAACGGTGAGGATCCAATGACCTGTCCTACTGAGGAGCCCGGAGGCTGCGGCGGAAGCTGTTCCACCTGCGGAGGCTGCCACTAAGCAAAATTTTATTGAGAGGAGACGTTGACCTGCCGTTCGGTACGGCGGGTCAATCGTGGTAATTATGGCTGTTCAGATTGATTATAATCGCCTTTCACCCATGATGAAGCAGTATTTTTCCGTGAAAAATAAATACAAGGATCATATACTCTTTTTCAGGCTGGGCGATTTTTACGAAATGTTTTTTGAGGACGCGATAATAGTTTCAAAGGAACTGGAGCTCACTCTAACAGGACGTGACTGTGGTCTGGACGAACGTGCGCCAATGTGTGGTATACCGTACCACGCCAGTGAGATGTACATAAAACGTCTGATAGAACTTGGTCACAGGGTGGCTATCTGCGAACAGCTCACCGATCCCAAGGATGTAAAAAACGGTATTGTCGAAAGAGACGTTATACGGATAGTCACTCCGGGAACTCTTACCGAAAGCGCGCTTCTTGACGAGTCCAAAAACAACTACATCTGCGCGGCTTTTGCTGCCGAGGACGAGTGCTCCGTATGCTTTGCGGATATTTCCACAGGCGAGGTGCATCTTTTCAAAAAAACCGGCAAGGACGTGCAGACGGAAACAATCAACGAGCTTTCCCGTTTTGCTCCTGCCGAGGTGCTGTTTAACGACAAATTTCTTGACTACAGGCAGGTAACGGAATTTATCAAAAGCAAGATGAACTGCTCCGTCCAGATGCTTGACTGGGAAAGCTTTGACATAAGCGTCAAAAAGGACGTAATCCTGAAGCAGTTCAGCGTTCCCGAGCTTTGCGAGATAGGTCTGAACGAGGACAGCTCCGAGGCAAAGTGCGTATGCGGTCTTTTTGACTATATAAGCGATACTCAGAAAGCTCTGGTGGGAAGATTTACCGAAATAAAACGCTACAACGACAGTTACTTTATGGAGCTTGACCTTACCGCCCGCCGCAATCTGGAGCTTACGGAAACTATGCGGAATAAGGAGAAAAAGGGCAGTCTGCTCTGGGTGCTCGACCATACCCAGACCTCTATGGGAAAGCGTCTGCTGAAAGCCTATATTGAGCAGCCGCTTATCAAGCCCGCCATAATTATCAATCGTCTCGACGCTGTGGAGCAGTTTTGCAGACAATCGGTAATCAGGGAGGAGCTTTCCGACCAGCTTTCGGGCGTGTACGACATTGAGCGGCTTATGACGAGGGTAATGTATAAAACCGCAACGCCACGTGACTTAAAGGCTTTGTCCCTTACTGCTCTAAAGATGCCGGACATAAAAATGCTTTTGGAAAACTTTAACTGCCGTCTGCTGCGGGAGTTGAACCAAAATATACATACGCTGACCGAAATTTCCGGACTTATCGAAAACGCTTTAATGGACGAGCCGTCCGTAAACGCAAAGGAGGGCGGCGTTATCAAGGACGGCTTCAACGAGGAGCTTGACCGTCTGAGAGATATAATCAAAAACGGAAAGGGCATTATTGACGAGATCGAGCAGCGCGAAAAAGAGCGGACGGGTATAAAGAATCTTAAGCTGGGCTATAACCGTGTTTTCGGGTACTATATAGAAGTAACGAAATCTTACTATGACAAAATTCCGCCAGAATATATCAGAAAGCAGACCCTCGCAAACTGCGAGAGATTTATTACGGACGAGTTGAAAAAAGCGGAAAACGAGATACTCGGCGCGAATGAAAAGGTGTTGTCGCTGGAGTACGATATCTTCTGCGAGGTGCGGGATTTTGTCGCCACGCAGCTTGTAAAGGTTCAGGAGACCGCCTCGGCAATAGCGCAGCTTGACGTTTTGTGCTCATTTGCCTATACGTCCTTGAAAAATGAGTACACCAAACCGGATATTGCTATCGACGGTATAATCGACATCAAGGACGGCAGGCACCCGGTTGTGGAGCTTATGCTGACGGACGAGATGTACGTTCCCAACGACACTTATCTTGATACGGGAAACAGCCGTATGTCCATAATCACGGGACCCAATATGTCCGGTAAGTCTACCTATATGCGGCAGACCGCGCTTATCTGCCTTATGGCGCAGATAGGCTGCTTTGTGCCGGCGCGGTACGCGAAAATCTCAATCGTTGACAAGATTTTTACCCGCGTGGGAGCCTCCGACGACCTTACCGCGGGGCAGTCCACATTTATGGTGGAAATGAGCGAGGTTGCTGATATCCTCAAAAACGCCACGAAGCAGAGCCTTGTCATTCTTGACGAGGTGGGACGGGGCACGTCCACCTACGACGGTATAAGCATTGCAACGGCGGTTGCCGAGTACATCGCAAACTCACGCATACTGGGCTGCAAGACGCTTTTTGCAACGCATTACCACGAGCTTATAAAGCTTGAGGACGAGCTTGAGGGAGTGAAGAATTACAGCGTTGCGGTCAAGAAGCGGGGGGACAATATAAAATTCCTGAGAAAGATAGTTCCCGGCGGCGTGGACGACAGCTACGGCATAGACGTTGCAAAGCTTGCGGGACTTCCTAACAGGGTGCTTAACAGAGCTAAGCAACTCCTTGCGGAAATGGAGACGGAAAAGTTTCTGCACGGTCATGAAAAGCCGCAGGATCAGATATCTTTCGGAAATATCGGCAGCGAGCGCATCATAGATAAGCTTCGCAAAACTAACGTTGACGAGCTTACCGACGAGGACGCGAAGTATTTCCTTAAAGAGCTTTGCGATATGCTGGAATAATTCATAATTATTCGGCGTCGAATCGAAAGTTACTGGAGGAAAGGTATGAAGAGTAAAATTATATACTGCTTAAATTTTCTTTGGGCAAGCTTTATCGCATTTTCATTCCCTATTTGCTTTGGCTGGATTTTTCTTGATATAACCGGACATTCTAAAGGTTATAGTTATAATTTGGGTTCGGAAAAAGATGTATCAATCTTATTTGGGTGTTTCGAACTGATAATATGGTTTGTTTTGGCGTTGCCCTCAAATATTTTTGTATTTAAAAGAACCGTGAAAAAAGGGAAGCTGTTTTTACTGATACATATTGTACTGTATATCTTTCTTGTTGTCATATGTATTTTTATTACAGGCGGTTGGTCCGAATATTCAAAAGCTGTTTTCAATATATAATTCCAATTTGTTTTTGTTGAGGTGAAAAAATGCCGAAGGTACAGGTTTTAAGCAAGGAAACTGCGGAGCTTATCGCCGCGGGTGAGGTAATAGAGCGTCCCAGCTCCATTGTCAAGGAATTGGTGGAAAATTCCATAGACAGCGGCGCGACAAGCATTACCGTGGAAATAAAGCGTGGGGGAATAAGCTATCTCCGCGTGACGGACAACGGCTGCGGCATAGACTATGAGGACGTGCCCACGGCTTTCTTACGCCATGCCACAAGCAAGATTCACGATAAAGACGACCTTAACAGCATTATGACCCTCGGTTTCCGCGGGGAGGCTCTGGCTTCTATTTGCGCGGTGGCAAAGGTGGAGGTTTTGACCAAGACCGCCGAGGGACAGTACGGTGTACGGTATGTTATCGAGGGCGGCGAGGAAAAGGAGTACGAGCGGGCAGGTTGTCCCGACGGCACTACTATTATAATAAGGGACGTGTTTTTCAACGTTCCCGCGCGGCTGAAATTCCTTAAAAAGGACGTTTCCGAGGGCAATGCCATAGCTTCTATCATTGACAAGATAGCCTTGTCACACCCCGAAATTGCGTTTAAATTTATCCGCGACAACAAGCAGGAGTTCATCACGGCAGGGGACGGAGAGCTTTATTCCTCGGTATATTCGGTCATGGGCAAGCAGTTTGCCGCCTCAATGATACCCGTGGAGTACGAGCTTAACGGCATAGGGATAGACGGCTTCACGGTAAAGCCTTTGTTCGGCAGACCTAACCGCACTATGCAGCACTTTTTCATTAACGGAAGATATGTAAAGTCTCAGACCTGTACATATTCGCTTGAGCACGCATATCGAAACAGCATTATGGAGGGAAAGTTTCCGTCCTGCGTGCTGAGAATGACAATACCCCCGTCGATAATGGACGTAAACGTCCACCCCGCAAAGATAGAGGTTCGCTTTACCGACGAAAAAATTATCGCGGACAGCATTTATTTTGCGGTGAAAAACGCTATACTGCTTGATACCGCTCCTGTGGAAATTACCGTAAAGCAACCCAAGGTCGACTATAGAAAACCGCTTCCAGAACAGCAGCCCTCGTATTCTCAGGATAGCTTTACCGCTTTGGCAAACGCGCCTGCCGTTTATGAGACCCGTCCCGCTGTCAGTGAGGAAATGCCGGTACAGAGCGTTTCTCCGAAGCCTTTTATACAGCAGAATTATGTTCGGCCCGCGCCGTACACCAAAGAGGAAAACATTGTGAACGTTCCCTATGACGTTCCGCCGGAACCGAACGGCGATGAATCCATTGAGCAGCTTAAACCCGCGGAAAATATGCAGTTTAGGTATATTTCGGAAAATTCCTTTGAAAAGAAAAAAGAAGTCCCCAAAGAGCAGCCCAAGGAACTGTATTTCCGCGTGATAGGGGAGGCGTTCAAGAACTACATTATAGCCGAGGTTGAAAACGACCTTGTGTTTGTGGACAAGCACGCCGCTCACGAAAGAATTCTGTTTGAGAAGCTGAAATCCGGTCAGCAGAAGCTTGTGTGTCAGCTTTTGCTCCAGCCTGCGGACGTACTGCTTGATTACGGTGAATTCAGTGCGCTCATACAGAATGCGGATTTTGTCCGCGAGCTGGGCTTTGAGTTTGAGATATCCGGAGCTTCGGACGTCGAGGTAAAGGGTATACCAAGCATTCTGGACGGCTGCGATCCCAAAGACCTTATCATTGAGTTGGCGAAAAACATCTGCGAGAATAAAGCAAATCCCATGCCCGAGATACTTGACGATATGTACCACACCTTTGCCTGCAAAGCGGCGATAAAGGCTAACGATATCACGTCGCTCAGGGAGCTTTCCGAGATAGTGAAAATTATTCTTACCGACGAAAGGATACGGTACTGTCCCCACGGCAGACCCGTAATGTTCAGGCTGACCAAGCGTGAAATGGAAAAGCAGTTTAAAAGAGTACTGTAGGAGGGGAGATATGTCCGATAAAAAAATACCCTTGCTTGTTGTATGCGGTCCTACCGCCTCGGGAAAAACAGCGGCAGGAGCAGCTCTTGCCAAGGAGTACGGCGGGGAGGTGGTTTCCGCAGATTCAATGCAGATCTATAAGGGTCTGGACATTGCCACCGCAAAGCCTACAGAGGAGGAAACAAACGGTATACCTCACCATCTTATTAGCATTGTCGATATGGGCGAAAGCTTCAGCGTTGCGGACTATACTGCACTTGCTAAGCGGAAAATATCGGAAATTGCCGAAAGAGGAAAGCTTCCGGTTTTAGTCGGGGGAACGGGTCTGTATATCAATTCTCTTATTGACAACGTTAATTTTGATACTGCCGAGACCGACGGCGCGGTACGCAGGCGGCTTGAGCAGGAGGCTGCGGCTTTGGGTAACGAAGCAATGCACGAAAGGCTCCGCGCTGTTGATCCGGAAACTGCCGAGTCTGTTCCGAGTCAAAATATCGTAAGGGTAATACGCGCGCTGGAAATATACGAATTAACGGGACAAAAGTTCGGCGATTACAAAAAAATGAACATGGGTAAGGATTCCCCCTATAATGTATGCATGATAGGTCTTAATTTTCGTGACCGCGGCAGGCTTTACGAGAGAATCGACCGCAGGGTAACGCTTATGGCGGAGAACGGCATGGTAGAGGAATGTAAAAGAGTCTACGATAGCGAAAAGCTGGGTACGGCGTGTCAGGCGATAGGATACAAGGAGCTTATCCCTTATTTTGAGGGAACTGCTGATTTGGAGAGCTGTCTTGACAAAATACGTCAAAGCTCGCGCAGATACGCCAAAAGACAGCTTACATGGTTTCGTCGTGATGAACGAATTAATTGGATTTATTTGGACGAAATTTATAATTTTGATGAATTTATTGAAATATGCAAAAAAATAGTAGCCAAATCAGAAATTTTATGTTATAATAATAATTGAGCATTTATATTTGCTCGGAAGCAGTAAAAAATGTTTATCCTGATGCTGCGTACTTGAAAGAGTGGCTCTTTCCAGGTAAACGCATGGATCAGAAGGGATGGTAAAATGAACAAAAGCATGAACCTTCAGGACGTATTCCTCAATCAGTTAAGAAAAGACAGGATACAGGCTAACTTTATCCTTACTAACGGTTTCCAGTTTAAGGGAATAGTTAAAGGCTTTGACAGCTATGTTGTGATACTTGAGTGTGACGGAAAGCAGGAAATGGTGTTTAAACACGCTATTTCCACAATAGTCCCTTCAAAACAGATATCAATTCTTGATTCGGAACAGTAAGCCATGAACACTATCACAGTAAGGATACTGGTGTTCTTTTTGTCACTGTTTATTATGATAACTGTTTTCAGCCAGATAAGTATGCAGTTCAAGGACGATTATGTTACTGAAACGGCAGTTATCTATTCTTCGGCGGAAAAGGTCTCATTTCAAGGCGTTTACGTTAGGAACGAAACAGTTATAAACAGCAGGGCAAACGGAGTTATCAGTTATACCTGCCGGGACGGAAGCAAGGTTGCAAACGGTTCTGTCGTTGCGTATACCTATCAAAGCGAGAATGACATTCTTGTGAATCAGCAGATAAAAAAGCTGAGGGAAGAAGTTGAACTGCTTGAAAGTGCACAGAATCCGGGAACAACGGCTGTTGTAGAGCCTGCATTTATTTCCGAACAAATTGACGAACAATATCAGACAATAGCTTTTCTTATAGCCGAAAACGATCTTGAATCTCTTGACGAAGAGCGTAAAAAGCTTCAAACGCTTATGGACATATACCAGATAGTTATTAACGAAGAAACAGATTTTAACAGTGCGATTGACAATATAAATTCCAGAATTTCGGAACTTGAAAAAAATTGCAGGGAACCATCGGGAACTGTTACCGCAGAAAATGCCGGCTATTTTATCGGTCATACGGACGGGTTTGAGCGCAAGCTTTCTCCTGATACGATCGACAAGATCACTGCCAAGGAAATAAAGGATATTGTATCGGAGTCAAGAAAAGAAAACAATGGAAACGCAGTTGGAAAGATAGTCGACGGATACGAATGGAAAATGGTCGGTATCGTTGATCCGAGGATCACGGACTTCCGCGTCGGAAGCAGCGTTACGGTAAAATTTTCATCAACGCCCGACACAGTTACCGCTGTCATTGACAGTATATCCGAAACGGACGACCCAAATGAAAGCATTATCGTTCTTTCCTGCGATGAGTTGACCTACAATCTCGTTCAGCGCAGGGCAGAGCGTGTAGAAATTATTTTAAACGATCACAAGGGTATAAAAGTCCCGAGAAGCGCCATAAGGTTTGACAAGGACAACGAAAAGGGCGTCTACATACTTTTGGGACAAAGAATTGCTTTTAAAAAAATAAATCCAATATATGAGTGCGACGAGTATATCTTATCTCAGATAACTTCGGACAGCGGCTATGTCAGCGTTTACGACGACATTATAATAGAGGGTGAGATATCCTCAGACCTGTATGTTGAAGAAACGTCTGTTTCCGATGAGGAATCTGAGGAGGAGACAAGCCGTTCCGTGAAAAGCACAGAGGAGCCGGAGACTTCAGAATCCGAATCTGAAAAAGACGAGGAGGATATCTGGCAGGAAGACTGATCCGCAGGGGGAGTGTTGGTATGGTGGATCATGAAATTTCCGAAAATATCAAGCGGATACGCTATAATGTTGAGGAAGCCAAGGCTAAGTACCGAAAATCCGACGATACAGTCAGAATTATGGCTGTAACCAAGACAGTGCCTTATGGACGCGTTAATGCCGCAGTAAACGAGGGTTTAACGCTTCTCGGCGAAAACCGTGTTCAGGAGTATCTTGAAAAAAAGGATTTTTACGATCCGAAAGCCGAAGTCAATTTTATAGGACATCTGCAATCCAATAAAGTCAAGTATATTATAGACAGTGTGACGATGATACATTCTGTAGACAGTTTAAAGCTTGCTTATGAGATAGACAGGTACGCTGTAAAAGCAGAAAAGCGCATGGATGTACTTATTGAGGTCAACATTGGCAGAGAGGAGTCCAAAAGCGGTGTTTTTCCCGACAGGCTGGACGAGCTTCTTTGCGAGGTATCTGAGCTTAAAAATATCAGAGTCAAAGGTCTGATGTCAATTCCGCCTATAGGAAGATCAGAGGAGTCGTTTGAAAAGCTTCAGCGTTTATTCAATGATTTGAGATCGTCATGTTATAAAAACGCAGATATGGATATCCTATCAATGGGGATGTCCTCCGATTATGTTTCAGCCGTCAGGTACGGTTCAAATATTGTAAGAATAGGTTCCGGTATTTTCGGTTCCAGAAAATAAAAAAGAGAAGGAGAATAAAACAAATGAGTTTCATTGGTAACTTGAAAGAGATCCTTGGCATGGACACCGAGGACGATAACGAAAACGATCTTGACACATTTGATAATTTAAACGATAATTACGACGACGAGGTCAGCAAGAGAAACAAGGTAGTAAATATTCATGCCACGGCGCAACTTCAGGTTATTCTTGTAAAGCCAGAGGTCTTTCAGGATACTAAACAGATCGCCGATCACCTGAACTCCAAAAAGACTGTTGTGCTTAATCTTGAATCCACCACTCCCGATGTTACGAGGAGGATCATTGATTTCCTCGGCGGCGTTGCTTATGCAAACGGTGGTAATATTAAGCCGGTCGCAAATAACACTTTTATCATTACGCCCTATAACGTTGGTTTTGTTGGCGAGGATCTTGTAGGCGAACTGGAAAACAATGGGGTTTTTCTTTGATAGATGAGCAAGCTTAACGAGTATTATTCAAGGCTTTCCGACGAGGACAGGGTACTGGTCTCTCATATCGCCGATATGATGAGTATTTGTGAGAAAAGTTATTTCCCAAAATTTTCCGTTTTTCTTGATGAACGGCAGGCCGCTTTGGCACAGTCTGTTCTTAATGAACGCGGATTTGTACAGTACAGCTTTTATGGGGGATATGAAGGCGCTTCAAGAAAGGTTCTGGGAGTTTTTCCGGAATATTGTGGGGACGTTAAATTTCCTGTTTCCGCTCTCACTTTTAAATACAGAGAAAATGACAGACTTTCGCACAGGGATTTTCTTGGTGCGTTTATGTCGCGGCAGATCAAAAGGGAAATGCTTGGCGATATTGTCGTGGGAAACGGGCATACTACAGCTTTTGTTTATGATACCGTCAGGGACGTTTTGCTGTCAGAGGTAACAAAGATAGGTTCCGTCGGCGTTAAAGCGGAGGTGAGTGACAATCCGGACATAAAAGCGGAGCAGGCGTTTTCAGAAAAAAACGGTTCGGTCTCTTCTCTTAGACTGGACAGCGTTCTTGCGCTGGCTGCGGGATTAAGCCGAGGCAAAGCTGCCGATATGATAAGGGGCGGCGGTGTCACGGTCAATTATTGCGTCGTTGAATCGGTGTCTTACTGCCTTAAATGCGGCGATGTTTTTTCGGCAAGAGGCTTCGGAAAGTTTATTCTGGATTCCGTTAACGGCAAAACAAAAAAAGATAGATTTCATATTACGGTAAAAAAATATATTTAATGAGGTGGTAGCGATTATGCTGAGCGTTAAGGATATTAACAACAAGCGTTTTGAACAGGCACGACCCGGCTATAAGACCGAAGAAGTTGACGATTTTCTCCGAGAGATTGCGCGGGATATTGAAAGATATCAGCGGGACAAGGAGGAATCCGAAAAGAAGATAGCCGTTCTTGTAGAAAGCGTACGCGAATACAAAAAAGACGAGGAAGCGTTAAAAGATGCTCTTATCGGTGCGCAGAAGCAGAGCAGAACAATTATTGCAGACGCTCAGGTACAGGCGGATAAGATACTTTCCGAAGCGAGAGCTAAGGCGGGAGAAATCATCGGCAGCACCAAGGTTCAGCTTGAAAAGGAAAAACGCTGTCTTGTCAAGATGCAGCAGGAGGTTTCAGACTTTAAGGCTAATCTGCTGAATATGTACAAGCAGCATCTCGAACAGATCACGGCTATCCCGGATTATGAGGATGATTCCGAAGAATCCCGCGAACCGGCGCCTGCTCCTGCGGCGAAAGTTCCAGCACAGGCTTCTGCTCCGGTACCTGCGCCCGCTCCTGTTCCTGTACAGAGCGAAGAATCGCAGGCTCAGCCTCAGCCGGCTCAGCACGATTTTGAAGCTACCAGAGTTATGGATAATCCTTACAGACAGGAAAAAACGTCATATCCTTTTGACGACCCGATCCCCGCGGGTACATCTAAAAATGCTGAAAGCAAGTTCGGAGAATTAAAATTCGGACATAATAAATAAACCAAGGAGAGAATTACCAATGGCGCAGGACTATAATTCAACAATCAATCTTCCCCAGACAGAATTTTCAATGCGCGGAAATCTTACCCAAAAAGAACCCGCTATGCTTGAAAGCTGGGCAAAAGACGAAACCTACTATGAGATGATTAAAAAGAACGAAGGAAAACCGAAGTTTGTTCTTCACGACGGGCCTCCATATGCGAACGGCGATATCCATACGGGTACGGCTTTGAATAAAATTCTTAAAGATATTATTGTCAGAAGCAAAAATATGAGCGGTTATTGCGCTCCGTATATCCCCGGCTGGGATACGCACGGCCTTCCGATCGAGCTTAAGGCTCTTAAAGAGATCGGTGTGGAAAATGGTGCGATCCCTCCCGTTGAACTTAGAAAGCACTGTCGGGAGTATGCTTTAAAGCAAGTGGATAACCAGAGTAAACAATTTCAGCGTATCGGCGTATGGGGTGATTTTAATGATCCGTACCTTACGCTTAAACCCGAAGTGGAAGCGGGACAAGTGGAGATATTCGGTGATATGTACAAAAAGGGGTACATCTATAAAGGCTTGAAGCCTGTTTACTGGTGTCCCGATTGTCAGACTGCGCTTGCCGAAGCTGAGATAGAGTATCAAGACGATCCCTGTTTTTCTGTTTACGTTAAGTTTAAGGTTACCGATGATAAGGGAAAGCTTGCTCCGCTGGGTGTTGATCTTGACAAGACTTATTTCGTAATATGGACGACCACAACATGGACGCTTCCCGGAAACCTTGCTATCTGTCTCGGTCCCGAGTACGACTATACCGCTGTTCAGGCAAACGGCGAAAACTATATTATGGCTGCGGAGCTTGTTAAGCCTACAATGGAAGCCGCGGGCATAAGCGATTATACGACAACAGGTACTGTAAAGGGCAAGGAGCTTGAATATATAGTTACCGAGCATCCTGTAATGAACCGTCCGTCATTGGTAATAGTGGGCGACCACGTTACTCTCGAGAGCGGTACGGGCTGCGTTCACACCGCTCCCGGCTTTGGTGTTGACGACTTTGAGGTGTGCAAGAAGTATCCGGAAATAGGAATTACCGTTCCCGTGGATTCAAAGGGTGTTCAGACCGCCGAGGCAGGCAAGTATGCCGGCCTTACCACCGAGGCTTCAAACAAGGTCATTGCAAAGGATCTGGAGGACTGCGGCGCAATGCTGGCGGTCAAGAAGATTGCTCACCAGTATCCGCACTGCTGGAGATGTAAAAATCCCGTTCTGTTCCGTGCAACCGAGCAATGGTTCTGCTCGGTTAAGGATTTCAAAGAGGCAACGCTCAATGCGATCAGAGACGTTCAGTGGATACCCGAATGGGGTCAGGACAGGATCAGCGGAATGGTAAACGACCGCAGCGACTGGTGTATTTCCCGTCAGCGCACATGGGGCGTGCCTATTCCTGTTGTGTACTGCAAGGACTGCGGAAAGCCTGTAGTTACTGACGGAACAATAAAGGCAGTTTCAGAAATGTTCCGCAAGGAGGGTTCGGATTCTTGGTACCTTAAAGATCCAAAAGATTTTCTGCCCGCAGGAACAAAGTGCGAATGCGGCTGCACCGAATTTGTCAAGGAAAAGGATATTTTCGACGTTTGGTTTGACAGCGGCGTTACTCATAAGGGTGTTATGGAGGAGCGCGGCTATGACCTGCCTGTCGATCTTTACCTTGAGGGCGCGGATCAGTACAGAGGCTGGTTCCAGTCGTCGCTGCTGACTTCCGTGGCGACCAAGGGCAGAGCTCCCTACAAAGCCGTTTGCACACATGGCTGGGTAGTTGACGGCGAGGGCAAGGCAATGCACAAGTCCCTTGGAAACGGTATTGAGCCGAAAGAAATTTACGACCAGTACGGTGCGGATATTCTCCGCCTTTGGACGGCTTCCTCGGATTACCACTCGGATATAAGGATCTCCAAGGAGATACTTAAACAGCTTTCGGATACCTACAAGAAGATCAGAAACACCGCAAGGTTTATTTTGGGAAATCTTTGTAACGGCAGCGGCTTTGATCCGGACAAGGACTGTGTTCCTTTGGACGAACTGCACGAAATCGACAAGCTTGCGCTTGTAAAGCTCAACGCTCTTATTGACAAGGTTAAGGATGCCTATAACGCGTATGATTTTCACATTGTGGTAAGCAGCATTCATAATTTCTGCATAACGGAAATGTCGAATTTCTACCTGGATATTATCAAGGACAGGCTTTACTGTACAGGCGAGAAATCTATTGAAAGACGTGCCGCACAGACTGCTATGTATAAGATACTCAGCGCGGTCGCGAGAATGATTGCACCTATTTTATGCTTTACCGCCGAAGAGATATGGAAATACATTCCTCATTCTTCTGAAGATGACGCGCGCAGTATTTTCATGAATCAAATGCCTTGTAAAATAGACGTTTCTGCGGACGATAAATTCATTGAAAAATGGAATGAGATTTATAAGCTCCGTTCGGACGTTACAAAGGCTTTGGAATCCAAACGTCAGAACAAGTTTATCGGCGCTCCGCTTGAAGCTAAGGTCATCATTCATGCGGACGGCAAAAACTATGATAAGTTCAACGCGTTGAAAGATATACTTGAAAAGGTATTTATTGTATCTTCCGTTGATGTTTGTCAGGGCGGAAGCGGAGAGTTCCCAAGCGATAATTTTGAGGGAATGTCCTATGACATTGAAAAGGCTGCGGGAAATAAGTGCGAGAGGTGCTGGTCTTACTCGGAATATGTTGGCAGCAACGCCGAACACCCAACGCTCTGCAAACGCTGCGCCGAGGAAATAAAATAATTTAATTTTCTAAGCCAAGGGCTATCCTTGGCTTAGATTGGTTAGGATATAAAATGGTTATTTTTTTGGTAATACTTGGAGTAATCCTCGTTGCTGCTGATCAGGCAATAAAGATTTGGGCGGTCAATGTTCTTAAGCCTGTAAAGGTTATGGACTTTATCCATTTCGGGAATCTTGAGATACTTGGTTTGAGGTACACCGAAAATACCGGAGCCGCATTCAGCAGCTTCAGCGGGGCACGGTGGTTCCTTACGGGATTTACATTAATAATGCTTATTGCATTGTTTATATTTGTCATTAAGTGTAAAAACAAAAATATGTTTTTCCTTGTAAGCGCAGTCATGATCATGTCGGGCGGTATCGGAAACCTTATTGACAGAATACGTCAGGGCTATGTTGTAGATTATCTTGATGTAAAGCTGTTTAACTTTGCAGTATTCAATTTTGCAGATATATGCGTTGTTCTCGGAGCGGTGTTTGCATTGATTTTTGTTTTCTTTGTAGAACCTAAAATTGCGGATAAAAACGACGCGTTCAAGCATGAAGTCAGGCGAATAAAGGAACATATTGATGAGTAGAATGACATTTACTGCTGATTATGAAAACGAGGGAATCCGTATTGATAAATGGTTGAGCTGTCAGAATATGGAAGTTTCGCGTTCTATGCTTCAAAAGCTTTTGGGCAATGGAAAAATTACTGTAAACGGCTTGCAGGCTGTTAAAAGCTATACGGTTAAGTGCGGCGATGAAATAATAGTTGACTTTCCGGAGCCGATTGAGCTTGATGTTGTTCCAGAAAATATTCCCATTGAAATAGTATATCAGGACGAACACTTGCTTGTTGTAAATAAACCAAAAGGAATGGTTGTTCATCCGGCTGCGGGGAATTACAGCGGAACACTTGTAAACGCGCTTTTGTATCAATGTAAGGGACAGCTTTCTTCAATAAATGGTGTTATCCGTCCCGGAATTGTTCACAGAATTGACAAGAATACGAGCGGTTTGCTTATTGTTGCTAAGACCGATAAGGCTCATGTCGGTCTTGCAGAACAGATAAAGGCTCATACCTTTACACGTGAGTATCAAGCTGTTATTTGCGGAAGATTAAAGGAAATCTCCGGAATAATCGATGCTCCAATAGGCAGACATCCTGTTGATCGTAAAAAAATGTGCATTACGGAGAAAAACTCCAAAGAAGCTAAGACGGAGTACACTGTTTTGAATGAATTTGGCAGCTACAGCCATGTAAAGCTTAAGTTGTTTACAGGAAGAACTCATCAGATACGGGTTCATATGGCGTATATCGGTCACCCTGTATTTGGTGACGATGTATACGGAAAACCCTCAAAATACTGTAAAGGCCAATGCCTTCACGCTAAAAAAATAGGGTTTATTCATCCGATGGACGGAAAATACTATGAATTTGATAGCGAATTACCCGATTACTTTAATTCTGTACTTAACAAATTATCAAAATGAGGAATATTTATGCCCAAATTTTCAAATACGGTTCTTGTAACTGATTTGGACGGAACATTGCTTCCGCACAATAAAATACTAAATGAAAAAGACCTTAACGCTATTGAGTATTTCAGACAAAACGGAGGAATCTTTACTATCGCCACGGGACGTATCATTCAGGCTGCGGAACAATTCTTTGCTGACCTTAAACCCGACGCGCCGGTTATTCTCAACAACGGAGGTCTTATATATGACATTGACAGACAAAAAACATTGTTTGAGCATTGCGCTGACGATGCGGCAAGAGATTACACTATTGAACTTATGGAAAGGTTTCCGGAAATGGGAGTGGAGATAAATCTCCCCGATGGGATCTACGTTGTAAGAATGACCGAGTGGGAACAGCTTCATCTGAGCATTACCCATTTAACGTATACCGAAAAAAGCTTGGAGGAGATCCCGCGTAACAGTTGGTGCAAGGTACTGTATTCAATGGGCGGCGGCAGAGTAAAGGAACTTTACGATTATGCTGCAAAAATGGGCTGGGACAAAACAAGCTTTGTTATATCGGGAGATTTCCTGTTTGAGTGTCTGCCAAAGGGCTGTACCAAGGGGTCTGCGCTGAAAGAGCTTTGGGCTATTGAAAAGTGGAATACATTTACAGTTGCGGCAGCCGGAGACTATAACAACGATTTGGAAATGTTGGAATTTGCCGATATTGCTATTGCACCTCAAAATGCCCAGGATATAGTTAAAGGATACGCTGATTATGTTACTAAGGCAACCTGTCAGGACGGCGCTATTGCCGAAGCAATTGATTATTTGGATAAATTAAAATAAATAGAAAGGATTGGTAAAATATGGACGCAACAATTAAAAAACAGCTTGAAGCAACCGCCTGTAAGGTGAGAATGGGGGTTATCGAGGGGGTTTACAATGCTAAATCGGGACATCCGGGAGGCTCGCTTTCGATAAGCGATCTGTTGACGTATCTCTATTTTGCAAAACTGAATGTTGATCCTAAAAACCCCAAAATGCCCGAGAGGGACAGGGTTGTTCTCTCAAAGGGACACTGCGCTCCCGCGCTTTATTCTGTGCTTGCGCAAAGAGGATACTTTTCGGAGGATGAACTTAAAAAGCTCCGTCACATCGGTGCAATGCTCCAGGGGCACCCCGATATGAAAGGTACTCCCGGCGTTGACATGAGTACAGGTTCTCTCGGCCAGGGAATTTCAGCCGCCTGCGGCATGGCTTTAGGAGGAAAGCTTTCTTCCGCGCCCTACAAGGTTTACGCTATTCTCGGCGACGGCGAGATCGAAGAGGGTCAGGTTTGGGAGGCAGCAATGTTTGCTGCTCACAACAAGCTTGATAATCTTGTGGCAATTATTGATAACAACGGCTTGCAGATAGACGGAAAGATAACCGACGTTTGCTCTCCTATGCCTATCACCGACAAGTTCGAGGCTTTCGGCTGGCACGTTATTACTATGGACGCTCACGATTTTGACGACATTGAGCGCGCTTTTGACGAAGCGGAAAAAATCAACGGCAAGCCTGTTGCTATCGTTCAGACAAGCACAAAGGGCAAGGGCGTTTCCTATATGGAAAATCAGGTTGGCTGGCACGGTTCCGCGCCCAATAAGGAGCAGTACGAGCAGGCTATGAATGAGCTTAACGAGCAGTTAAAGAAGTTAGAGGCGTAAGAAAGGGAGTGCTTAAAATGGCAGATGTAATTAAAAAGGCTACAAGAGAAAGCTACGGTGAGGCTCTTGCGGAGCTTTCCGATAAATACGAGGATTTGGTGGTTTTGGACGCAGACCTGGCGGCGGCTACAAAAACGGGAATTTTCAAGAAAAAGTGTCCCGAACGCTTTATCGACTGCGGTATCGCTGAGGCTAACATGATGGGTGTTGCGGCGGGACTTGCTACCACCGGCAAAAAGGTTTTTGCAAGCTCCTTTGCAATGTTCGCGTCGGGCAGGGCATATGAGATAGTAAGGAATTCCATAGGTTACCCACACATAAACGTTAAGATAGGCGCGACCCATGCGGGAATTTCCGTTGGCGAGGACGGCGCGACTCACCAGTGCAACGAGGACATTGCACTTATGAGGACTATCCCGGGTATGACTATTATCAACCCTGCCGACGACGTTGAGGCAAAGGCGGCTGTTGAAGCTGCTATCAATATTGACGGCCCCGTATATCTACGTTTCGGACGTCTTGCGGTTCCTGTTTTCAACGACAAGGACACCTACAAATTTGAGATTGGCAAGGGCATACAGCTTAAAGACGGCAAGGATGTAACTATCGTTGCTACCGGTCTTATGGTGAACGAGGCGAGAATTGCCGCCGATAATCTTGAAAAAGAGGGAATTTCCGCGCGAGTCATCAACATTCATACCATAAAGCCTCTTGACAAGGATATCATCTGCAAGGCGGCTGAGGAAACGGGCGTTATCGTTACTGCGGAGGAGCACAGCGTTATCGGCGGACTTGGCTCCGCTGTTGCGGACGCGGTGACGGAGTGCTGTCCCGTACCTGTTGTCAAGGTCGGCGTGAACGACGTTTTCGGTCATTCGGGACCTGCGGTTGACCTGCTCAAAGAATTCGGACTTTCCGCGGAAAATATCGTTGAAAAGGCTAAGTACGCGCTTACTTTGAAAAAGTAAATTTTTTGAGGTGTTTGTATGTCTAAAAAATTATCAAGAATTATTGCCGCCGTGATGTTTGTTCTGGCGATATCATTTTTGGCGTTTGCGCTTACGCACCCAAATGCAAGCTTTCCTTGGAGCAACGCGGTAACGTATGCGATTTACGCGGTTTATATTTGGCAATGGCGGTTCTGTTTATCGCGCCGTTCAAAAGGGAAAAGTGAATATTTTGAGGTTAGTTTATGACAAAAAAATTATTTTTACAAGCGTTATCAAAATTTTTCTGCGGTGTGATTGCGGTAGGAGCACTGCTTTTCCTGCCCGCGGGGACGCTTTGGTGGCTTAACGGTTGGGTTTTTATGGGCATACTGTTTATCCCTATGTTTTGCGCTGGGATAGTTATGATGTTTAAAAATCCCGAACTGTTGAAAAAGCGTCTCAACGCAAAGGAGAAGCAGACGGAGCAGCAATTGGTGATAAAGCTTAGCGGACTTATGTTTATTGCGGGCTTTATCGCCGCGGGACTTGATTTTCGTTTTCGGTGGACAACGCCGCCCCTGTGGTTATCATGGGCGGCGTCCGCCGTCTTTTTGCTTGCTTATCTTTTGTACGCGGAGGTGCTGCGGGAAAACACCTATTTGTCCCGAACCGTCGAAGTCCAGAAAAACCAAAAGGTAATTGATACGGGGCTGTACGGCATTGTACGTCACCCTATGTACAGCGTTACGCTGCTGCTGTTCCTGTCAATGCCGCTGGTGCTGGGTTCGGTTGTTTCCTTTGTGATTTTTTTGGCGTACCCCGTGATAATCGTCAAAAGGATACGGAACGAGGAAAAGGTTCTTGAAGCGGAGCTTGCGGGTTATGCGGAGTACAAAAAGAAAGTGCGGTACAGGCTGATACCGTTTATTTGGTAAAGGAGCGATTATGAATTTACAAACAGAAAGAAACACGGTCAGAAACAGCATAATTATCTTTTTGATATGCTTGGGTGTACATATATTTGAAGTTTTGTTTATCCGAACGGACGAAACATTTTTTGCGGAATGTTTTATCAATAAAGCGTTTGGAATTATATTGCTGTACGCGGTTTTAAAGATTTTGAAATGGCATTGGAGCGATATCGGTTTTATTAGGCAAAAGCTGTTTTTTAATGCGTTCAAGGGCTTTGGTCTTTGCGTGGTATTTTATTCAATTGCCTTTATAACGGAGTTTGTTGTTTTAGCTGCTCGGGGTACGCCTGCTCATATGGAATTTTTTGTTACGGGCTTTTCACTTACCGGAAGCACGGTAAAGCATACGGGTATCGGTTTCATTTTAATGTGTATAGGGTTCAACATTATAAATGTTTGGATGGAAGAGGGCTTATTCAGAGGCTTTTTTATCACTTATATCGGCAGGGAACATTCTAAGAATACAGCGTTATACATTGCGGCGCTATTGTTTGGACTTTGGCATCTTGTTACACCGTTCAGGAGTCTTTTGGACGGTGAAATGAACGTCGGCTTATTTGTCGCAATGAGTATAGGATATGTGATTCTGTCCGCGTTAATGGGCGTAAAATGGGGATTGTTGTATCAATTGTCGGGAACAGTTTGGATAGGACTTGCGGATCACTTTTTTAATAATTGTATCGTGACAAATTTATTGCACGTTGTAACAAGCGGCGGAGTTGACGAATTACAGATAATCAGAGTACTGATCGGTGAATTGACGTCCTTTATTGCTGTAGTTATTTATGCAAAGGTAAAAGCATTGAAACAATAAATTTGCAGGGGAGTGTGCATATGAATAAAAAAGAATTGATAACAGTCGGTATTCTGACGATACTGACAGCGTTTATGGATATATCGGGACTGCCCTGCGCTTTATTTGTAAATATTGAGGTTTTGGATATTGCCCCGTTTTATTGGGCTTTAATGTGTAATTTCATAGTTATTGGTGTAATTGTGTTTCCTGTTTTAAAATTTTTATGTCCCGACTGGAAGCTGGGACTTAACGCGGAGGGTATTGCGGTCGGATTCAAAAAATACGGCGCTGTCGGTATTGCGGCGGGGATATTATCGGGTGCGGCATTTTTTATCGGGCTTCAGCCGTTTGATAATAAACCAACGGTCTTAAAGGTTCTGATTGAGGGAATTATTTACTATTTCGGCGTTGCGTTTGTTGAAGAATTATATGTCAGAGGACTGCTGTTAAATCTTATTGAAAAGCTGTTTGCCAACCGTAAAAACAAAACGGCAATAGCGGTGATATCTTCTTCACTTATCTTTGGTATAGGACATATTTTCGGCGTTTTGGGACAGCCGTTTCTTACAATTGCCGCAAAGGTTATCTGGACTGTGGCATTGGGGTTATATTTTGGCGTGATATATAAGAAAATCAATAATTTATGGCTGCCTATCATTTTGCATTTTCTGATAGATATAAGCGCGATGCCTTATTGCTTTTCAACGGCAGCAGCATACCCAGAAATAAGCTTATATATTATTTTACCCGTTTATATTCTTTTAGGACTATACAGCTTTTACATTATGAAAAAAGATGATTTTTCTGTTTGATAATTACAAAAAATAATTATAAGAAAGGATAAAAACCGATATGAAAGCAATTATTACCGATTTGGACAGAACCTTGCTCCGCACGGACAAGTCTGTGTCGGAGTATACGTATGCTGTCCTTAAAAAGTGCCGTGACAGGGGAATTATCTTTATGGCGGCGACTGCCCGTCCCGAAAGAACGGTTTTGTACTACCGCAATCGAATTGGCTTTGCGGCGATGACTACATTAAACGGCGCAAGGATAATTTTGCCAAACGGTATAATTGAAAACGGTATTGCAGCCTCCGGTGCGGAAAGCATTTTGAAAAAGGCAATGGCGATACCAGATCTGGTTCTGTCAATGGAAACGGGGGACGGCATTTTTTCAAACGTCCCCATTCCCGAATGGGAAACCGATGTTTTTGACGGATTTCCCATGCTGCCCACTGCAAGCGTTATTTTTAAGATAATTCTAAGCAGTACATCAAGTAATATATGTCCGGAAGTGAAAAAGGCTTTGACCGCGGATACTTATATGACGGTTGCGGACGGCAAATTGATACAGATAATGAGTACCGCGGCGACAAAATGGAACGGTATCAAGGCTATGCTGGAAGCTGTTGGCGTCGATAGGAGCGACACAGTATATTTCGGGGACGATAATGACGATATAGAACCGATAAAAAACTGCGGTGTAGGAGTTTCCGTTTCCAACGCTGTTGACGAGGTTCTTGAAGCGGCGGATCATATAACAGAAAGTAATGATATGGACGGCGTAGCGCGCTATATTGAGAAAAATTTGTTATAATTTTGTTATGGCTTGTAATATAGTTTTTAAATTATGAAAAAATGAGTACGAAAAGAGATGCGTTATGACCGAAAAATTATATAATACACCCAAAGGAGAAATTCATTATTGGACAAACAGCAGGGCAGACGGCAAAGCCGATCTGGTATTTTTGCCCGGACTGACTGCCGACCACCGTCTGTTTGACAAGCAGATAGATTACTTTAAGGACAGCTATAGAGTTTTTGTTTGGGACGCGCCGGGACACGCCGCGTCTTACCCCTTTGAGATGAATTTTTCCCTGTCTGACAAGGCGAAATGGCTGGACGAGATACTGACGGCGGGGGATTTTCTCAATCCCGTTATTATCGGTCAGTCAATGGGCGGATATGTGGGACAGATGTACTCGGAGCTGTTCCCGAAAAAGCTTAAAGGGTTTATATCAATTGATTCCGCGCCGCTGCAAAGGAAATACTTAACGGCTGCGGAGCTTTGGCTTTTGAAGCGAATGGAACCCGTCTACAGGTATTACCCTTGGAAATGGCTGCTTAAATCGGGTACAAACGGAGTTGCCACAACTTATTACGGAAGAAAGCTTATGCAGGATATGATGACAGTCTACAGCGGCAATCAGGAGCGTTACGCAAAGCTTGCGGGACACGGATTCCGTATTCTTGCGGAGGCTATTGAAGCCGATCTTCCGTATTTGGTGGAATGTCCAGCTATGCTGATATGCGGTACTAAGGATCATGCGGGGTCATGCATAAGGTACAGCAAGGCTTGGCACAAAAATACAGGCATACGGCTTGAATGGATAGAGGGCGCGGGGCATAATTCAAATACGGACAAGCCTGAGGTCGTCAATTCGCTTATTGAGGAATTTTTGAACGGTATTAAGGAGAAATAGCATTGATAAAGTGGATATTTTTTGATTTGGGTTCGACGCTTATAGACGAAACGGACTGCATTGAATTCAGGGTGTCGGAAACCTTAAAACAGGCGGGCGCGCCCTTCAGAGAGGATTTTTACAAGCAAATGGAGTATTTTGCTTCCGTCAATATGCTGCCGTACAAGGATACAGTAAAAAAGTTTGGACTTGAAAAGGTCAGGTGGTCTAAAGAGCTTGAAAAGTTGTACCCCGAATCGCGGGAGGTTTTGCAGGAACTGTATGGCGGGTACAAGCTGGGGATAATCGCAAATCAAAGCGCGGGTACGGAGGAGCGTTTGGTAAGCTTTGGAATACGGGAATACTTTGATGTGATAATTTCCTCCGCGGAGGAGGGAGTTTCAAAGCCCGATAAGCGCATATTTGAGCTTGCGTTCCAAAGGGCGGGCTGTACGGCGGCGGAGGCTTGCATGATGGGGGACAGGCTTGACAACGATATTGTCCCCGCCGCGGAGCTTGGAATGTCCACGGTTTGGGTACGTCAGGGCTGGTTCGGTATGGGGAACTCCGATTTGGCGCGGTTCAAGCCGGATCATACGGTAAATAACATCTCGAAGGTTACAGATATTTTTCGCAGTATTATGGAGATACAATAATGAGTACTGATTTTTTTAAGATAACTCCATGCGGAGGGGACTGCTCCGGCTGTAAGCATTTTACGGACGTAGAATGCGAGGGCTGTCTGGTCAACGGCGGGATATGCGTTTCAATGTGGGAAAAGGAATGCGAAATTTTTAAATGCTGTGAAAGGCACAACGTAAAATTCTGCGGACTTTGCGGTGAGTTTCCCTGTGAGTGGATAACAGTAAAGCTGGGCGAATGGGACAGCGGCGGTATTGAAAAGCAAAAAAGGCTTGCGGAGGAGTACAGAGAAATATGGAAATCATAAAAATGAACCGACAAAATTCCACGGATATAAACAAAGCGAATCGGCCGTTTGAAATTATAGGAAAAATAAAGCCGACGTTTTATGATGGGAAATGGACATATACGGAAGAACTGTATGAAAATCCTTATGTAAAAAAGTATCCGAGCGATTTTGACTGTGATCCGTATATAGATAATCCGGATAAAGCGGTTTTCTTTGCGTATTCGGATATAGAATGTGTCGGACAAATCGTGTTAAAAAAAGATTGGAATAAATACGCTTTTATTGAGGACCTTTGTGTTGCAAAATCGGTCAGAGGGCAGGGAACCGGTACAAGTCTGATACAGACGGCGATTAAATGGGCTAAAGAGTCCGACCTGAAAGGCTTGGCTTTGGAGACGCAGGATAATAATTTATTGGCGTGCCGTTTCTATGCGAAATGCGGTTTTGTTATCGGTTCGGTAAATAATATGTTTTATAAGAATTTTAATATTGATGAATTTGCTGTTTTTTGGTATTTAAAGTTTTAGCTATCATAAATCATAATTTGGCAAGACTGCAACCTAAAGTTTACAAAAAGCAAAGCAGGGTTGGTTGATAACCGCATTGGTTTAATGTATTCTGAATCTATACCGAGATTTCGGAATGCATTTACGAAAGGAATATTGTTATGAGTTTTGCGGAAAATTTAAAGATGATGAGGAAAGAAAAATATTTATCACAAGAGCAGCTTGCGGAGATAATGGGAGTGTCAAGACAGGCGGTGTCCAAGTGGGAGCAGGGGGCGGGCTATCCCGAAACGGAAAAGCTTATCAGCCTTGCGAAAAAGCTGGACGTTTCTCTTGATATGCTTTTGTTGGATAAAGTTCACACGTCCGAAATTAAAGAAGAACCCATTGCTGCTTTAAGTGAAAAGGGATTGACCATGCCAAGCGAAAGGGCAATTTATATCCAAAATGAGGATATGTTGGCGAGGTGCTACAAGTTTTCTATATTGCCTGTGGTTTTTCCCACAAAACGAGAGCCCAAGTTTGCACTTGCGGGAGTAAACAGCACTGGAATTTTAGGCGACAATACCACCCAATTGGGTTGGTATAAAGAAAAAGAGGACGCTCAAAAGGAAATCGCGGCAATTGCCGAGGCGGTAAAAAACGGAAAGCGTACCTATCAATTGCAGTACTGCTGCAAGGTCAAGGGTACTTTCAGTCCGAAAATTGTTGAATAAAGAGGGATTTTATGGATCAGAAGATTATCAACAGAGTGAAAAAACTCCGTGAAGAGATAGAGGGATATAATCACAGCTACTATGTGTTGGATAACCCTACGGTGGACGACTACACATACGATATGCTTATGCAGGAACTAAAGGGTCTGGAGGAGCAGTACCCTGAGTTGGCGGACAAAAATTCGCCTACTCAACGTGTGGGCGGCGAGGCTCTGAATCTTTTTGAAAAGGTGGAGCACCGCATCCAGATGGGCAGCTTGCAGGACGTTTTTTCCTTTGAACAGGTTAAAGCCTTTACAGAACGGTGCGAGGAAGCGTCTCCCAAGCCGATATACGTGGTAGAGCCGAAGATAGACGGTCTTTCCGTGTCCTTGGAGTACGAAAACGGAGAGCTTGTCCGCGGTTCGACCCGCGGAGACGGCTTTGTTGGCGAGGACGTTACTGCAAATCTCAAAACCATTGGGTCTATACCTTTGAAGCTGAAAAACGCGCCCGCATTTTTAGAGGTCAGGGGAGAGGTCTATATGCCTCGCGATACCTTTCTGAAGCTTGTGGAGCAGCAGGAGGATAATGACGAAACGCCCTTTAAAAATCCGCGAAACGCGGCGGCAGGATCTTTGCGGCAGAAAAATCCCAAGATCGCCGCGGAACGGGGACTTGATATTTTCGTGTTCAACATTCAGCAGATAGAGGGGTACGCGCCTACTTCCCACAAGCAGTCGCTGGACTATCTGAAAAGTTTGGGCTTCAAGGTTATTGCCGACTATAAGCAAGTCCAAAGTTATGCCGAAGTTGAGGAGCGCATCAACCACATAGGCAATATGCGAAGCGAGTACAAGTTCGACATTGACGGCGTGGTTATCAAGATAGACGATTTCGCTCTCCGCGAGGAAATGGGTGCAACTTCCAAAGTGCCCAAATGGGCGGTTGCCTACAAGTTCCCCCCGGAAGAAAAGGAAACCACTCTGCTTGATATTGAGGTAAATGTGGGAAGGACCGGAGCGATAACTCCCGTGGCGGTGTTTGAGCCTGTTTTGCTGGCGGGAACAAGCGTCAGCCGAGCAGTGCTTCACAATCAGGAATTTATCACGGAAAAGGACATAAGGATAGGGGACAGGATAGTAGTACGCAAGGCGGGGGACATAATTCCGGAGGTTTTGAAATCCGTTTCCCACGGGGAAAATTCAAAGCCCTACAGTCTGCCGGAATACTGTCCCGTATGCGGCGACAAGGCAGTAAAGTTTGCGGACGAGGCGGCTTTGAGGTGTCCCAATGTGGACTGTCCCGCGCAGCTTAAACGTAATATCATTCACTTTGCAAGCAAGAGTGCGATGAATATTGACGGTCTCGGCGAAGCGATCGTTACACAGCTTCTTGAGGAGAAGCTGATATCGGGAGTAGCCGATCTATACCGTCTTACCTCTAAGCAGCTTGAAACGTTGGAGCGTTTCGGCAAAAAATCCGCCGAAAATCTTATTAAAGCAATTGAAGCTTCAAAAGAAGCTCCTCTTGACAAGGTAATTTTCGCTTTGGGAATACGCAATGTCGGTCAGAACGGCGCAAAGCTTTTGTGCGACCGTTTCGGCGGCATTGACGAGATAATGAACGCCTCTGCGGAGGACATTGCCGCTATAGACGGCTTTGGTGATGTAATGTCGGAGAATGTGGTCTCAGCGTTCCACGACAAGCATTTTGCTGACGTTGTTGCGGAGCTGAAATTGCTCGGCGTAAAAATGGAGTACCAAAAGCTGGACAGCGGCGACAACCGTTTCGAGGGCAAGACTTTTGTGCTGACGGGTACGCTTTCTTCCATGACAAGGGACGAGGCAAAAGAAATAATAGTCCGGTTCGGAGGGAAAGCGTCTGGCTCGGTGTCAAAAAAGACTTCTTACGTTGTAGCCGGGGAGGAAGCAGGCAGCAAGCTTACTAAAGCGCAGGAGCTGGGAATAACTGTTCTAAGCGAGCAGGAGTTTCTTGATATGACAAAATAATTTTTGGTTGATTACTTGTAACGCGCAATAAATATAAAAAACGGCGATTCCGAAAGGAAACGCCGTTTGTGTGTTTAATTACGGATATGTTATATAGCTCTTGTAACCTTATTGGAACGGAGACATCTTGTACATACGTAAATATGCTTAGGAGTACCGTCAACAATAGCTTTTACACGCTTAACGTTGGGTTTCCAGGTTCTGTTGGAGCGATGATGTGAGTGGGAAACCTTAATACCGAAAGCAACACCCTTTCCGCAAATATCGCACTTTGCCATGGGGGTTACACCTCCTTTTCAATATCATTGTATAAAGTCAACGTTACTATTTTATCACAACTGTTTTGTAATTGCAAGTGTTTTTTAAAAAAAAGTTTTAAAAAATAAAGTTTTTTGGAAATGTTAAGAAATATCCTTGTATTTTTAATTGAAATATGCTATAATGAATGTTGATTTTGAACTTTATGCCGAAAAAGGAGAGGCTTTGTTTACAAAGCGTACATAATTTATGCAGGATAGAATTATTGAATTTGTTATGCACGGCATTGTGCTGCTGACAGCTTTTCCGGTGCATGAGTGTGCCCATGCGCTTGTGGCTCATTGGTTGGGCGACGATACCGCAAAAAATCAGGGACGGATATCGCTTAATCCTTTGCGTCATCTTGATCTGTTTGGTACGGTGTTCATGCTGCTTGCGGGCTTCGGCTGGGCAAAGCCCGTTCCGATAAATGCGAATAATTTCAAGAACCGTAAGGTTGGAATGGCCGTATCGTCACTGGCGGGACCTCTTTCAAATGTTCTTATGTCTTACGTCTCCATTATAATATGTAAAATACTTACATACAGCAGTTATGGCAATTCCTATGTGAACGCTCTTGCAGATGTTTTCTGGTACGCAACTATACTCAATCTTGGATTGGCTGTGTTCAATTTATTGCCTGTTCCGCCTTTGGACGGTTCCAGGATATTTAACCTTGTCCTGCCCGAAAAGCTGTATTTTAAGGTAATGAAATACGAAAATATTATTTTTGGAATTCTCTTTTTGTCAATATGGCTGGGATTTCTTGACAAGCCTCTTTATTTTTTACAGCAAAAGGCTTTTGATCTTATGAACCGTCTTTCTATATGGGTAGATATTCTTATGATGATTCGAGGTAGCTAAATGGAGCAGATATCATTTAAGCTTGAAGTTTTTGAGGGTCCGTTGGATCTGCTGCTTCATCTGATATCAAAGCATAAGCTGAATATTAACGATATTCCGATAACCGAGCTTCTTGATCAGTATCTGGACTATATAAGCCGTATGTCAGAGCAGAATATGGAGATCGCGGGAGAATTCCTTGAAATGGCGGCAAGATTAGTGTACATCAAAACAGTGTCACTGCTTCCGCAGAGAGAGGAAGCTGAACAGCTCAAAAAAGAGCTTCAGGGCAGACTGATAGAATATTCGTTGTGCAAAAAGACTGCTGAAATAATGAGGGAGCGCTATATCGGAAATGTTTTTGCGGTACGGGGGCAGCTTATAGTAGAGTTCGATAACACATATCCGATCATTCACGATCCGCAGGAGCTTCTGGACGCTTACATGAAGATACAGATAAAGCCTTCGGAGGAAAAGGTAAAGACGGAAGCTTTTAATGCTATTGTAAAGAAAAAAATTGTTTCGGTAACGTCCAAAATAATTTTTGTCCTCAGACGGCTCTATAAATCCGGAAGCTGCTTTATGGACGGCTTATTTGCGGGATTGACCGACCGTTCCGAACGCGTAGCGGTTTTTCTGGCTGTGCTGGAGCTTACAAAATCCGGAAGAATAATGCTGAACGACGATAACACAGTGATAACCTTTAACAGGGAGCACAGTAAGGTTCAAACAGAGCAGTCCGATCAGACCGAAACGGAGGTTTCATATTCATGAAGATAAACGAGGGTATTTCTGCGGTCGAAGCTATACTTTTCGCCCACGGGGAGCCTATTGAAGCCGAAAAGCTCTGCGCTGCGGCGGGAGTAGAAGCTGATATGCCGGAAAAGCTTGTTCAGCTTTTAATAGACAGATACGAATCCATGGGAAGCGCCCTTACGGTGCTGAAGCTCGGAAACAGTTACCAGCTTGCGGTAAAAGCCGAATTTTTCGATTATGTAAGAGCTGCATTGGAATCTAAAAAAAATACTCCGCTTTCTCCGGCAGCAATGGAAGTGCTTACCATAATAGCCTATAATCAGCCCGTAACAAAAGGCTTTGTGGAACACGTCAGGGGTATAGACAGTTCAAGCGTTGTCAATTCTCTTGTTGAGAAAAATCTTCTTGAGGAGGCTGGACGTCTTGACGTTCCGGGAAAGCCTATTGCTTATAAAACAACTTCCGCTTTTCTGAGGTGCTTTCAGCTTTCCTCTCTGGACGACCTGCCTGCTTTGCCGGATTCAGACGGACAGGTAAGCTTTGACGAGATACTTATTTCCAACGATGAAGACGGTTCGGCAGACGTTTCGGACAGCGGGGATTCTTCCGATGTGTGAAAGGGTGATACAGCATTGACGGCTTTGATAGTGATTGCCGCGATAATACTGTTTTTTGCGCTGGCACTTAATGTGAAGCTTCGCGCGCGTATACGGTACATCGGCGGAGAGCTTGACTTCAGACTGAAATATCTTTGGTTTACCATTTATCCTATGAAAAAAAAGAAGCCTGCTAATAAAAAAAATAAAGCCGCGAAGACAAAACAGGGTACCCGCAGAAAAAAAGACAAAAGCGATATTCCACCGGAAAATGAAGCTGCGGAGAAAACCGTGAAAACGGAGCAAAACATGGAAATTTCCGAAAATGCCGATGCAGAATTTGAAGAGGATACGGAAGAAGCTCACACAGAGAAAAAGCAAAAGGAAAAGTTGTCGGACAAGCTTGACAATCTTTCGGAGCTTATCGAAAAGATCAAGATAATATGGGGCTTTTCAGAGAAACGGCTCAGGAGGATATTTACCCATATTTACATCGAAAACCTAATGATTGATTTTGTCATTGCGGGGGAAGACGCCTGCAAAACGGCGGTAAGCTACGGAACGGTAAGCGCTGCTGTTTATAACGGCATTTCGGTAATATGCTCACTGTTCCGTACAAAGGTAAAGTCGGTTGACATAGCTTGTGATTTTGACGGGAAAAATCCTGTGTACGACGTTGCCGCTGATATTACGGCGAGGCCGTCAACGCTTCTTTCGGCTGTACTGGGTATTCTCGGAGGATTTATAAGAAACTATAAAAGTATAATGGGAAAGTCAGACAAGCGGCAGTCTAATGAATCGGCCGCTCAACTATAATGAAGGAGAATGAAAATGGATACAAAGGTAAAAGATTTGGTCTCGTCTGCAATTGGAAAGATTCACGAGCTGTCCGACGCGGATACGGTAATAGGAAAACCTATAAAGATCGATGGCGGGATAACGATTATTCCCGTTTCAAAGGTTTCCTACGGATTTGCCGCGGGAGGATCCGACCTACCGTCCAAGAATGAAAAAGAATTTTTCGGCGGCGGAAGCGGCGGCGGAGTAACTATTAATCCTCTGGCATTTATTGTTGTTTCAGGCGAGGACGTTAAGCTTCTGGAACTTGGCTCCGGCAATTCATCGGCAAACGCTATAGTCAGCGCTGTTCCCGAGCTTATTTCAAAAATACAGGCAATGTTTTCAAAGAAAAAGGATAAAGATTCCAACGAACCTATAAATGTTGAGGATATTTCCGCGCCGTTGGATTCCTCTGAGCCTGAGATAGAAAAGGTTGAAATTAACACCGAGGGATTTGACTTTTAACTAAATATTTTGCATACAGACTCCATAAGATATTATGTAAATATTCCTTTGGAGGTTTGTATGAAACAGATTAAACGTACTATAGGCATTTTGGTTTCGGCGGCGGTCTTACTGCCGTTCGCTCCGAAAGCCGAAGCCGTTTCCTTAGCGGGACTTTCCGCAAAGGCAGCAATATTGATAGACGCCCAAACGGGAACTGTCATTGCCGAAAAAAACGAGAAGCAAAGACTTCCCATGGCAAGCACCACAAAGATAATGTCCGCGCTGCTTTTGCTTGAAAGCGGCGGTCTTGATGACCAGTTCAGGGTGGACAACGGCGCTATAATGGTCGAGGGCTCGTCAATGGGGCTTTGCGAGGACGATATTGTTACAAAACGAGCGCTTTGCTACGGTATGCTGCTTCCGTCGGGAAACGACGCCGCTAACCAAACGGCTGTAACGCTGGCCGGCAGTACCGAAAAATTTGCGGAGATGATGAACCAACGGGCTGAAAAAATTGGTCTTGAAGACACGAATTTTGTTACACCGTCGGGACTGCATAATGAAAACCATTACTCAACGGCATACGATATGGCTATGCTTACGAGAGAAGCCCTCAGGAACGAGGATTTCCGCGAAATATGCGGCACAAAGCGTGCGAAGCTTAAATTCGGTAATCCGCCCTACGAGCGGTGGCTTGTGAATACTAACAAGCTGCTTACCATGTACGACGGCTGTATAGGCGTAAAAACCGGCTTTACCGACGAGGCGGGAAGATGTCTTGTTTCGGCTGCGGAGAAGAACGGAGTTACACTAATCTGCGTTACGCTGAACGCTCCCGACGACTGGAACGATCACAAAAGAATGTATGATTACGGTTTTTCGGTTACGGAAAGCCGGGATGTTTCTTTTAACTGTTCGGAACTGCGGGTAAAAGCTGCGGGAGGAACTGTAGGGGAGTTTTTCGTTGAATTGGAAAATATACCCGCATATACTATTGTAAATGGTGCTGAACCTGAGATAACGTCCGAAATACTGATTCCAGACTTTGTGTATGCTCCGGTCAAAAAGGGTGACTCAGTTGGCAAGGTCATTTTTTATTCCGACGGAAAGCTGATGTGTACCGTTAACATGGTTGCAAAGGACAGTTGCGAAGCTGTTGTTATCAAGCATAATCCGAGCGTTTACGAAACTGTCTTGGAGTGGTTCAAACAAATTATAGACTGAAAAGGAGCAGGCAAGTGGAAAAAGTCAGACTTCAGAAGCTTATAGCGGAAAGCGGAATGTGTTCCCGCAGAAAAGCCGAGGAATTAATAAAGCAGGGCAAGGTCACGGTCAATGGCAGAGCCGCCCATATTGGCGACGGAGCTACTGCTAAAGACATTATTGCGGTGGACGGAGAAAAACTGCCAATTGCAAAAAAACGTGAAAAATACTATATAATGCTCAACAAGCCGCGGGGATACGTTACAACTATGTCGGACGAGCTTGATCGGCGTTGCGTTACCGAGCTTCTGAAGGATTTTCCTGCAAGAGTATATCCTGTGGGAAGGCTTGACAGAAATTCCGAAGGTCTGCTGCTGTTTACAAACGACGGAAATTTTTCCAACGATATCATGCACCCCAGCCGCCATGTGTCCAAAACTTACCGTGTAACTGTTCGTCCGCCGGTAAGCGAGGAACAGCTTGCGCGGCTTTCGGCTGGTGTTGAGATAGACGGCAGGAAAACGTTGCCTGCGTCTGTGGACGTTCTTGTTCAGGAACAGGGCAGGGTAGTGCTCCAGATTGTTATCCGCGAGGGCAGGAACCGTCAGATACGTAAGATGTGCGAAGCTGTGAACCTTGAGGTAGCAAGGCTTAAAAGAACTGCTATCGGCCCTTTGAGGTTGGGTATGCTTAAACCCGGAGCCTACAGGGAGCTTACTTCCGAAGAGCTTCGCGCTATCAGAAGCGCGGTAGGAGAAAAATAGCCTGTTTAAATATGAATAAATTGAAAAAATATGTAAAAATATTGTTATTATCTTGTCAATCAAGGAAAAAAGTAGTATAATTATTCTGGTATAATTTTTTGTAACCGTATTCGGCTGTGCCGATCTCGGATACTGATATCGAACGGAGGAACCTTATATGTTAACTGAAAGCCAGAAGGCTAAATTTGACGCCTATAAGTCGTACTCGGCGGCAGGCTGCCAAAGCGCGGCGGCAAAACGTCTTGCGGAATTGTTTGATGACGGACATTTCACCGAGCTTGACGCTGCCGTTATGAACGGCGACTCTCCCGCGGGAGTGATCACTGCTTACGGATATGTTGACGGAAGTCCCGTTTATGCATTTTCACAGGACAGATCCGTAAAAGGCGGCGCGGTAAACAGCCGTCATGCAGCAAAGATTTGTAAAGTATTTGACCTTGCTTCACGTACGGGCGTGCCTGTTGTGGGTATTTATGATTCCAACGGAGCTTTTGTTGACGACGGCGCTGAAGCTATTAAGGCATACAGCGATATGCTGCTGTGGACAAGTAATCTTTCCGGCGTTGTTCCTCAGATCTCGGTAATTGTCGGAACATGTGCTGGCAGCGCGGCTATGGTTGCGTGCTCTGCTGATTTTGTTGTTATTACAGAAGACGGAGAGCTTTATACGGCTCCCGGCAAAGATATAAAAGGCGAGGATGCCGTTGCTAACGGAACTGCGGCTCTTTCCGCTAAAGATGATAAGTCGGCAATGGAGGCTGTTAAAAAGCTTATTGCTATTCTTCCTGCCAACAATATTTCTTCCGCGCCTATGTTTGAGTTTTCCGAAACAGGCAAGGCTGCAAGCGGTACAGCCGAAGAAATAGCGGCGGCTGTTGCCGATTCGGACAGCGTTATAGAACTTTCGTCCGGTTTCGGAACTTCCTCTTATACCGCAATTGCAACTGTTGGAGGCTCTGCCGTAGGAATTGCGGCTACAAATAAATCATCGGATAAACTTACCTCGGACGATTGCTCAAAGCTTGCAAGATTTGTAAGAACCTGCGACGCTTTCTCGGTTCCTGTACTTACCTATATTGATACCGAAGGCTTTGCAGCCGACGCTTGTGTAAGAGATATGGCAAAGCTTTCCAATGCATATGCCGAAGCTACAACTCTTAAAGTATCTGTTGTAAGCGGCAAGGCTTACGGTGCGGCTATGGCTGCATTTGGAGCAGGTAATGCCGACGTTACTTACGCATACCATGAGGCTGTGATAACTCCAATTGCGCCTGTTGCTGCGGTTGAATTCCTTTGGCACGACAAGCTCAAGGGCGCTGCAAATCTTTCCGAGGAAAGAAATAAGCTGGCAGATCAGTACGCTGATGAAAATGCTTCTGCATTTGACGCCGCTGCAAAAGGCTGCGTTGACGGAATAATTTCCGCGGAAGAAGCACGCGGAAAGATCATCGCCGTTCTTGAACTTATGAACGGAAAGAGAATGACAAAGCGCCTGCCTAAGAAGCACAGCAATATGCCCTTTTAGAGGTTAGAAATTTAGAGATAAGAAGCAAGAAATTTTTAAATTTTTATGAATGGTGGTTATTGTTATGAAAAGATTTAATATTACCGTAAATGGAAAGGCTTACGATGTTGCCGTTGAGGAAGTTTCCGGAGGAGCGGCTCCTATTTCCGCACCGGCTACGGCTCCCGCTCCTGTACAGGCTGCCCCTGTTGCAGCAGCTCCTGCTGACGGAACCGCAGTAAACGCTCCTATGCCCGGAACTATCCTTGAAGTTAAGGCTTCCGTGGGAGATACCGTTACAGAGGGTCAGGTACTTATGGTTCTTGAAGCTATGAAAATGGAGAACGACATCGTTGCTCCCAAAGCCGGAAAGGTTTCTGCAATTAGCGTTAAGAAGGGCGACAGCGTAAACTCCGGAGACGCTCTCGCTTATATTCAGTAATCTTACGAAAGGTTGGTCAAAATGGCTAAAATAAAAGTTACCGAAACGGTTCTCCGTGACGCTCACCAGTCTCTTATCGCTACAAGAATGACTATGGACGAAATGCGTCCCATACTTTCAACAATGGATAAGGTCGGCTATTATTCCGCAGAGGTTTGGGGAGGAGCAACGTTTGATTCATGTCTCCGTTTCCTTAATGAGGATCCTTGGGAGAGACTCCGCATACTCCGCAAGGAAATGCCCAACACAAAGCTTCAGATGCTGTTCAGAGGTCAAAATATGCTGGGTTACCGTCATTATGCCGATGATGTTCTGGAGTATTTCGTTCAGAAATCCGTTGCAAACGGTATTGATATTATCCGTATTTTCGACGCTCTCAACGATATAAGAAATCTCAGAACAGCTATTTCTGCTGCAAAGAAAGAGGGAGCTCATGCTCAGGTTGCTATTTCCTATACGTTGGGCGATGTGTTCACGACCGATTATTATGTTAATTACTGCAAGGAGATCGAAGCCGAGGGCGCGGATTCCATATGTATCAAGGACATGGCTGCGCTGCTGACTCCTTACCGTACTGCCGAGCTTGTTAAGGCTATCAAGGCGGCTGTTAAGATTCCTGTACAGCTTCACACGCACTATACTTCGGGACTGGCTTCAATGTGCCTACTGAAAGGTATCGAGAACGGAGCTGACATGATCGACACTGCTATGTCTCCGCTTGCTTTGGGTACTTCTCATGCGCCCACCGAGTCAATGGTTGCGGCTTTACAGGGTACCGAGTACGACACAGGTCTTGACCTTGTTCTTCTCACCGAAATTCGCGATTACTTTATGAAGCTCCGCAAGAAATACATTGACAACGGTCAGCTTGATCCTAAAATGCTTGCTGTTGACGCAAACGCTCTTATTTATCAGGTTCCCGGAGGAATGCTTTCCAACCTGCTTTCACAGCTTAAACAGGCGGGAAAAGAGGATAAGTTTACCGACGTGCTTAAAGAGGTTCCGAACGTTCGTAAGGACGCCGGCTATCCTCCGCTCGTTACGCCTACTTCCCAGATCGTTGGTACTCAAGCTGTGTTTAACGTAATCAACGGCGAACGCTATAAAACTGTTACAAAGGAATTTAAGGCTCTTGTAAAGGGCGAGTACGGAAAAACTCCGGCTCCCATTGACCCTGAATTCAGCAAGAAGATACTCAAGGGTGGGGAACCCATTACCTGCCGTCCCGCAGACCTTTTGCAGCCTGAGCTTGATAAGCTTAAAGAAGAAGCTTCCGAATGGGCTGAGCAGGAGGAGGACGTACTCAGCTACGCAATGTTCCCGCAGGTAGCTCCGAAATTCTTTGCTAAGAGACGGGACGCAAAATACGGTGTAGACAGCGCTCACGCCGATGCGGAAAACAAGGTGCATCCCGTATGATACGGTAAAACAAATATGAGTATTTTTATTCCTGACACAATTAAAAGCATTATCGGCGATTTGACATATGATTTGGATACGTCGGGACTTTCCGGCGCGCAGGTGCTTATGTTCTCCGATATGGTACTGAAAATTGAAAAATACCATAAAGACGGGGACGAAACGGTACAACTAATAAAGTGGCTGGATGGAAAAATTCCTGTACCAAAGGTGATATGCCACGAAATCTGCGGTGAGTATCGGTATCTGCTTATGGGCAAGGTCAATGGAAAAATGTCCTGCGATTCGTATTATCTTGAACGTCCCAATGAATTGCTTGATCTACTGGCAGAAGCATTGAAAATGCTTTGGAACGTTGATATATCTGATTGCCCGCGCTGCCGCGACCTTGATACTGAACTTGAGGAGGCGCGGTACAGGGTTGAAAACGGTCTTGTGGACATTGAGCATACCGAACCAGAGATATTTGGTGAAAACGGGTTTGCAAGTCCCTCAGAGCTTTTAAAATGGCTTGAAAGCAACAAGCCGTCCGTAGAGCCTGTGCTGTCCCACGGAGACTTTTGTCTGCCCAATATTTTCTTGAATGACGGCGGCATAAGCGGCTTTATTGATTTGGGCGATACGGGAGTTGCCGACAAGTGGCGGGATATTTCACTTTGTTACCGTAGCTTGAAGCATAATTTTGACGGCAGCTTCGGAGGAAAGGTATACAGCGGTTTTTATCCCAATATGCTTTTTGAAAGGTTGAATATTGAACCCGATTGGGATAAACTCAGATACTATATTTTATTGGACGAACTGTTTTGACGTTAAAAATACTGTTATTAAAAGAGTCGGAAAAAACCGGCTCTTTTTTATTGCAAAACACTTGATTTTTAATGTAAAAAATGGTATAATTAAAAATAAGTGTTGATAATGAAAGCGGGTAATTGTAAGAGGAAAGGACTGCGTTACATGATTAAAAGTATGACAGGGTACGGCAGATTTCAGCAGACTATTGACGGAAGAGAAATTTTAGTGGAGATCAAATCGGTGAATCACAGGTATTTTGAGTTCTCGGCAAGGGTTCCAAGGGCTTATGGATATCTTGAAGAAAAACTCAAAACTTTTATACAGGGACGTGTTTCCCGCGGAAAGGTCGACGTGGGCGTGACGATTTTCAATGTTGAGGGAAAAGACGCTCAAATTGAAGTCAATCAGTCAATTGCGGCAGGTTATGTAAATGCGCTCAGAAAAGCAAATGAAAGTTTGAAACTAAAAGACGATTTATCACTGTCAAATCTTATAAGACTTCCCGACATCTTTAACGTGATAAAAACTGCGGAGGACGAAACCGTTATCTGGAACGACGTAAAATATGTTGCGGAGGAAGCCCTCAATAACTTTATTTCAATGCGGGAGATCGAAGGTCTGAAAATGATGGACGATATTAAATCCCGTCTCGGTTACATCGGCGAGCTTGTGGATATGGTTGAAGAGCGTTCCCCTATGGTTACGGAAGCATACCGCCAAAAGCTTTACGGAAAGCTCTGCGAGATACTTTCGGATAAAAAGATCGACGAGCAAAGAATTCTGACGGAAGCTGCTGTCTTTTCGGAGAAAACTGCTGTGGACGAGGAAACGGTGCGCCTAAAAAGTCATATACATCAGTTCGGTACGTTGCTTGAGATCAAGGAGCCTGTAGGACGTAAGCTGGACTTTTTGATACAGGAGTTTAACCGTGAAAGCAATACTATCGGTTCTAAAGCGCAGGACATTGAGATCACCAAAATTGTTGTTGAGCTTAAATCGGAGATTGAAAAAATACGCGAGCAGATCCAGAATATCGAATAGTCTTAAAGAACCTTTCGGAGGAACATATGAAGCTTATTAACATCGGTTTCGGTAATATGATAAACGCGGGACGGCTCATTACTATCGTAAGCCCTGAGTCTGCACCTATAAAGCGTATTATTCAGGAAGCCAAGGAAAAGGGCTTGCTTATTGACGCTACTTATGGCAGACGTACCCGCGCAGTTATAATTATGGACAGCGACCATGTCATTTTGTCTGCGGTACAGCCCGAAACTGTTGCGGGACGTTTGGACGACGAGGAGGAATCGGACGATGAGTAAGGGTATATTAATGGTAGTTTCCGGCCCGTCAGGCTGCGGAAAAGGTACGGTACTGGCAGAGATCGTAAAGAGTGATAACATCTTCTATTCGGTTTCCGCAACTACAAGAAGTCCAAGGCCAGGTGAAACAGACGGAATAAATTATCATTTTTTGACAAAAGATAAATTTGAGGAAATGATTGATGACGAAGGTATGCTCGAATACGCGTCTTACTGCGGAAACTATTACGGTACGCCTCTGAAGCCTGTGGAGGATATGCTTGAAAAGGGCTGTCATGTTATTCTGGAAATTGAAGTTCAGGGTGCAATGAAAATCAAAGAAAAATGTCCTGACGCGGTGTTTATATTTATTCTTCCGCCGTCGCTGAAAGAGCTTCGCAGACGTCTTGAAAAACGTGGAACTGAATCCGCTGAGGTAATAGAAAAGCGTCTTGGAGAAGCTGCGGGGGAAATAGCTCATGCGTATAAATACGATTATGCCGTTGTGAACGGCGACCTTTCCAAGGCGGTAAACGACATAAAGTCAATTATTCGCGCAGAAGAGCTGAAAACCGCTAAAATAAAAAATACTATAAATGAGGTGTTGGAAAATGCTTAGACCTGCTATTAATCAGATTGCTACAAAGAATGAAAGCTACTACTCTGTTGTGATTGCCGTTGCAAAACGCGCAAGAGAGATCGCTGACGATCTGTACAATAACAATGAGACCCTTGAGGAAAAACCAGTTAAAACTGCTGTTGAGGAATTTGCAGGAAGAAAATATTATTTCATAGAGGATCCTTCTCTCAAGAATTCAAAGGATTGATCTCTGCGGAGGAAAAGATTTGCAGACTATAAAACATCTGGCGGCTGTTGCGGTGAGCTCCGCGGACTATGGGTATGACAGAAGATATAAATACACCGTTCCGATTGATATGGACGGCAAGGCGGCAGTAGGAGTAAGAGTTCTTGTTCCTTTCGGCAACGGCAACAGAAAACGCATAGGAGTCATAATACGTATTGATAATGCTTCCGTCGAGGATCTGAACCGTTTTAAGCCGATAAATTCTATTATTGACGACGAGCCTTTGCTTAACAGCGAAATGCTTGATCTGGTCATGTGGCTAAGGGAAACGACCTTATGCACTTACTTTGAGGCGTTTAAAACTTTGATCCCAATTGGACTCAGCGTAAATTTTACGCATAAGTATGAGCTTTCTTCCGACAGCAGCTTATCTGCGTATGCTCTTTCGGACAATGCGCTTAACCTGCTAAGAACTATTAAGGGCGACTTTTCCGCTTTGGACGGTGCGGAAAATAAGCTTGTTTCCGAGCTTGTAAAAGCGGGATTTTTGATTGAATATGATTCGGTAAAAAGACGAACTAAAGATGAAACGGTCAAAATGATAAAGCTTACGTCCGATTTTGCAGCGGGAAAGCTTGCGGCAAATTTGTCTCCGAAACAAAAAAGCGTTGTTACTCTTCTTGAGGACAGCGGTTCAGCTTCAATAAAGGAGATATGCTACCTATGCGGCATTACATCATCGGTTGTCAGCAGTATGACAAAAAAAGGAATTGTTGAATCTTATGAGTATGAAATACTGAAAACCCCCAATGTTGCTGCAAAGGAAAATGCAGACGATATAATTCTTTCAAAACAGCAGCAGCAAGCATACAACGGTATAGCTGCTTTGATTGATGAGGGAAAGCCGTGCGCTGCGTTGCTTTACGGTGTTACGGGAAGCGGCAAAACTCCGGTTTTCGCAAAGCTTATTCAACATACTCTTAATTTAGGAAAAAATGTTATCATGCTTATTCCCGAAATATCCCTTACGCCGCAGGTTTTAAAACGCTTTCAGGATCTTTTTGGGGATATGGTTGCAATAATGCACAGCAGTCTCTCGCTTACGCAAAGGCTTAACGAATATAAAAGGGTAAAAAAGGGTCAGGCAAGGATCGTTGTGGGAACAAGGAGCGCAGTTTTTGCGCCTATGGAAAATATCGGACTTTTTATTATTGACGAGGAAGGCGAAAGAACTTACAAATCAGAGTCGTCCCCAAGGTACAACGCAAAAGAAATTGCCAAAAAAAGGTGTATAACCCATAATGCGGTTACACTTATGGCTTCCGCTACGCCGTCTATAGAAAGCTTTTATTACGCCAAAACGGGAAGATATAAGCTTTTTACCATGTCTGAACGGTATTCACAGGATAGACTTCCGGTTACCGAAATGGTGGATTTGGCGGTAGACGGATTTTACGGAAATTCCACGGTTTTTTCAGAGAGGCTTGTGGAAGAGATCAATTATAATCTTGAGAAAAAAGAGCAGACAATTCTTCTTCTTAACCGAAGGGGTTATCATACTTATATAAGCTGTACGGACTGTAAAGAACCGCTTATATGTCCGAATTGCAGCATACCGATGACGTATCATAAGACAAACGGTCGTGTGCTGTGTCATTATTGCGGTTACAGCGATGAAACGCCTAAAACCTGCGGTAAATGCGGTTCAGATCACCTTAAAATGACGGGACTCGGTACTCAAAAGGCGGAAGACGAGGTGGCGACCTTGTTTCCAAATGCAAGAATTCTGCGTATGGATGCCGATACCACATATTCAAGGTATGCTTATGAAAAAAGCTTCCGCGCTTTTGAAAACGGAGATTACGACATAATGCTCGGCACTCAGATGATTGCTAAGGGGCTTGATTTTCCCAATGTAACGCTGGTCGGAGTTCTTTCCGTTGACAAAGCTTTGTTTTCGGGAGATTTCCGAAGCTACGAGAGGACTTTTTCTTTGGTAACTCAGGTTGTTGGGCGCTGCGGAAGAGGCGATAAGCAGGGACGTGCTATTATTCAGACGTATGTTCCCGAACATTATGTACTGAATCTGGCAGCTGAACAGAATTACCCCGCGTTTTACAATCAGGAGATTGCATCGCGGCAGGCGTTAGTTTATCCTCCTTTTTGCGATATATGTTTACTGGAATTTTCTTCGGTGATAGAAAGCTGTGCTGACAAAGCCTCCAAAGTTTTTCTTGAACTTATAAGCGGTAGCATAGCCTCAGGAGAGATAAATGTCCCGATAAGAGCGCTCGGACCGTCAAAGTGTCTGCATGAGAAGATCAACGGCAAATACCGTTACCGTATAATCATTAAATGCAGAAACAACAGTCAGTTTCGAAGCTACATAGGGCAGCTTTATAAGCAAACCTTTAAAATGAGGGAGTTTGCAAATGTACACACAATTATTGATATTAACGGAGACATTATTTAGTTAAATTATTGAAAGGCAGTGAAAATTTTGGCACTGAGAAAAATTGTTAATAAATCTGAGGATATACTCAGAAAAAAATGCAAGCCCGTGGAGAACTTTGACGAAAAGCTGGGTATACTTCTTGATGATATGGCTGAAACTATGTACAAGGCAAACGGTGTTGGTCTTGCTGCGCCTCAGGTCGGGATTTTAAGGCGTGCGGTAGTTGTTGACGTAGGCGAGGGACTTCTGGAGCTTATCAATCCTGAAATTATTAAGTCAAAAGGTTCTCAGCGGGCAGTTGAAGGCTGTCTTTCCTGTCCCGATGACTGGGGATATGTTGTTCGTCCCAATGAAATCATTGTTAAGGGGCAAGACAGAAACGGAAAGGATATACAGTTAAAACTAAAGGAGTTTTTTGCCAGAGCAGTTTGTCATGAGCTTGACCACCTTGAAGGGCAGCTTTTTATTGATATTGCCGATGAAATGGTTGACCCCGACGAACTTGAAAAAGAGGAGTCAAACGGGAGACGAAAAAAAAGAAAACGTTGAAAGGACAAATTTATGAACATTATTTTTATGGGTACTCCCGATTTTGCAGTTCCTTGTCTTAAAGCTCTTATCGATAGCGGGGAAAACGTTACAGCGGTGTTTACTCAGCCTGACAAGCCGAAGGGCAGGGGATATAAGCTTGCTCCGCCTCCTGTAAAGGAAGTCGCCTTAACTCATAATATCCCCGTATATCAGCCTCTTAGCCTAAAAAAAGGCGAAGATGCTGAGCTTGCATTGAAAGTAATAAATGAACTTTCTCCTGACCTGATAATTGTGGTTGCATACGGAAAAATACTACCTAAGGCTGTTCTTGACGCACCGAAGTATTACTGTATAAACGTTCACGCTTCGCTTCTTCCGAAGTACCGCGGCGCAGGGCCTATTCAATGGAGCGTTTTAAACGGTGAAAAGATAACGGGCGTTACTACAATGCTTATGGCTGAGGGCATAGATACAGGAGATATGCTGTTAAGCAAATCTTTGGAAATCGGAGAAAATGAAACGGCTTCGGAGTTGCATGACAGATTGTCTGTACTCGGCGCGGAAACGCTTTTGGATACAGTTAAAGCTGTAAAGTTAGGAAGCGTTACACCGATCCCACAGAATGAGTCCGAGTCATGTCACGCGCCTATGCTTACAAAGGCTATGTGTCCGATAGATTTTTCAAAAACTGCTCAGGAAATACACAATCAAATACGCGGGTTGTCATCTTACCCATGCGCTTCGGCGATTCTTGATGGAAAACGGCTCAAAATTTATAGGTCGGAGATAGTTAAAAATTTAAGGTCGGATAAATTGCCCGGAACTATTGTACAGTCGAAAGACTTTACAGTTGTTTGCGGAGACGGAGCCTGCATCAGATTTACTGAGATTCAGGCAGAGGGCGGTAAAAGAATGTCTGCTGAAGATTATTTAAGGGGAAGATCGGTTAGTGAAGATACTGTTTTAGTGTAAAAGGAGGAAGGATATGTTTTACGATCCAACATATTTACTTGTACTTCCGGCGATAATTTTTGCTCTTATTGCTCAAATTATGGTAAAATCCACGTTCAGCAAGTACAGCAGTGAAAACAATCAGCACGGCTATACAGCAAAAGAAGTTGCGAGAAAAATTCTTGATGAGAACGGTTTATATAATGTAAGTATTGAATATGTGAGCGGAAATCTTACTGATCATTATGATCCGTCTGCAAATGTTATCCGCCTCTCTGATTCGGTTTATAACAGCACTTCCGTGGCGGCTATCGGCGTTGCGGCGCATGAAGTAGGTCATGCAATCCAGCACGCACAGGGTTATGCTCCAATCAAAATCAGACAGGCAATCATTCCTATTACGCAAATCGGTTCAAGTCTTGCTTTACCACTGGTATTTATTGGAATGCTAATTGGCGCGCTGCAATGGCTTATACCCATAGGTATTTTTCTATATACAGGAGTTGTTCTGTTTCAGGCGATAACGCTTCCGGTTGAATTTAATGCAAGCGGAAGAGCCTTGAAAACCCTTGATGAAAATGTTATTCTTTACAAAAGTGAAGTCAAAATGGCAAAAAAAGTTTTGGCTGCTGCTGCAATGACCTATGTCGCTGCTATGTTCTCATCACTGATGAGCCTTTTAAGACTTATTTTAATCTCCAACAGAAACAGGAGAAGTTAATTATGGGTGTTAAGTCTCCACGCTTTACGGTGTTGGAATTGCTGAATAAAATGGATAAGCAGGCGTACTCCAACATTGCATTGGATTCGGCGCTTGAGAAAAGCGGTTTTTCGGATATAGACAGGAGCTTTGTTTCAAGACTTTTTTACGGAATATTGGAGCGCAGGCTTACTTTGGAGTTTGTGATTTCCGTGTATAGCAGTAAGCCTTTACACAAGCTGGACGCTTCTGTCGTTAACATATTGAAAATGGGACTGTATCAGCTTCTCTATATGGATTCGGTAACTGACAGCGCAGCAGTAAACGAATCGGTGATTCTTGCAAAGCAATACGGCAAAACAAGTGCCGCGGGATTTGTAAATGCAGTGCTGAGAAGCTTTATTCGAGGTGGAAAGGAGGTTACCTTTCCCGAGGATAGCGTCGAACGTCTTGGACTCGAATATTCATGCAGTCCCGAGCTTGTTAAAAAGCTTTGCGGAGATTATTCCTTTGAGCAGACAGAGGATTTGCTTAAAGCTTCGGTTACTCCGCATAAAACTTTTTTAAGGGTAAATAACCTAAAGATATCTTCTAAAAAACTTATTTCTGAATTTAACGCTTTGGGAATATCTGTAAAGGTATGTAGCATTACAGATAATTGTATTGAAGCTGAAAAATTTGGCGGAGTGGAACGCTGTGAACTCTTTCAACAGGGATTTTTTCATGTGCAGGACTTGTCTTCACAGCTTTGCTGCAAGGTGTTGTCTCCGCGTTCTAACGATACTGTAATTGATTTGTGTGCAGCTCCGGGCGGAAAGGCGTTTACCATTACAGAGATAATGGATGGGAGAGGAAAGGTAATTGCATGCGATATACACTCAAATAGAGTTAATCTTATAAAAAAAGGCGCTGAACGTTTGGGACTTTTAATTGATGCTGTAAAAAATGACGCTAAGATATTTAATAAAAATTTTCCTCAGGCGGATAAAATTTTATGCGATGTTCCGTGCTCGGGATTTGGAGTAATTCGTTCAAAACCGGAGTTAAAATATACCGATTTGAAAACAATTTCGCGGCTTCCGGAGGTTCAGTACGATATTTTATGTACTGCTTCAAAATATTTGAAACCGGGCGGTGAGCTTGTTTATTCTACTTGCACTCTGAATAGAGATGAAAACGATAATGTGATTGATCGTTTTCTTAATGAGCACAAAAACTTTATGCCTGTAAACATTATGGAAGAATACGGTAATAAAGGCTATAAAATGACTATTTTTCCGAGTAATTTTGGCTGCGAAGGATTTTTTTTAGGAAAGATCAGAAAGGACGAGCTTTAATTTTGAAAAAGGATATTTTATCCTATAGTTTAAGTGAACTATACTCCGAAATGAAGTCTATTGGCGAGAAAAATTTCAGAGGAAAACAGATTTATGAATGGCTACATACAAAAAGAGTTCATGAATTTGCCAATATGAGTAATATTTCTTTGCCTTTACGCACAAAATTAAATGATAATTATTGTATAAATAGTATAAAAGTTGTCAGAAAGCTTGAATCTTCTATAGATAATACTGTAAAATATTTATATGAGTTGTCGGACGGCAATCATATTGAGTCTGTTCTTATGGATTACAAGCACGGAAACAGCCTTTGTATTTCAACTCAGGTGGGATGCAAAATGGGCTGCAATTTCTGTGCATCAACTATTGCAGGATTTAAGCGGCACTTACTTCCGTCCGAAATGCTGCTTCAGGTTTATGAAGCGGAAAGAGACAGCGGGCGGCATATTGACAGCCTTGTGCTCATGGGTATCGGTGAGCCTCTCGACAATTTTGATAATGTTGTCAAGTTTTTGCAGATTCTTTCGTTTGAAACAGGAAAGAACCTCAGTCTGAGGCATGTTTCGCTTTCTACCTGCGGACTTGTTGACAGAATTTACGATTTGGCGGGATACCGTTTTGGATTTACGCTTTCGGTGTCTCTTCATGCGGTCAGCGACGCTAAAAGAAGTGAGATCATGCCAGTAAACAGAAAATATCCTATTGGAGAATTGTTGAAAGCCTGCCGCTATTATATCGAAAAAACAGGACGGCGGATATCCTTTGAATATGCGGTCATTCACGGAGTAAACGACTCTCCGGTTGATGCGGACGCACTGGTAAAGCTTCTCAAAGGTATGAACTGCCACGTAAACCTTATTCCGGTAAATCAGATTAAAGAGCGGGACTACCGTTCGGATAAAAATTCTCTTTACAGCTTTCTCGGCGCTTTGGAAAGAGGCGGTTTGAACGCTACTGTCAGGCGAACTCTCGGCGCTGACATAGACGCTGCCTGCGGACAGCTCAGACGCGAATACGAGATATGATTCATTTATATTCATAAAACTGCGAAAGGAGTGCGGCTGATGAATGTCTATTCCGATACGAATATCGGATTGTCAAGAAAAGAAAATCAGGACAGAGTTCGCTCTGCGATGATAGACGGCGGAGCTTGCTTTGCGGTTGTTTGCGACGGAATGGGCGGTCAGAATGCCGGAAGCGAGGCAAGCGAAAGAGCGGTAAATATTGTTTTTGACAGGATAACCAAAGTCTTTAGAGCCGACTACGAAAGCAAGTCAATCAGAAATTTACTTATTTCTTCCATTACAACGGCTAATTCGGTTGTTTATGATACAGCTATTTCGAGCCTGGAAATGAGCGGAATGGGCACGACCTGTGTCGCGGCGTTGGTTTTGAATAACAAGCTTTATGCGGTAAACGTAGGCGATTCAAGGCTTTACCTTATTAACCATGAGATACGGCAGGTAACAAAAGACCACACAGTCGTTATGCATATGTATGAAAGCGGGGAAATTACACGTGAAGAAATTAAAAATCACCCGCGCAGAAATTACATTACAAAGGCTGTAGGAGTTTCGGAAAGCGTCGTTCCCGACTATTTTGAATTTGATCTGACGGAAAATTCCTCGCTTCTGCTTTGTACCGACGGTCTTTCAAATTACTGTGATGAATCTGACATATTCAAAGCTGCAAAAGAACTGAGTCCTAACGAAGTCCCGGGCGAGCTTATCAGAAAAGCCCTTGAAAACGGCGGCGGAGATAACATTACCGTTGCTTATATGAAATGATTACAGGAAACTGTTTATTTACAGGAGTGAATTTAATGGATAAAAACATTGGAAGAAAGCTTGACGGCAGGTACGAGATTACCGAGCTTATAGGAGTCGGGGGAATGGCGGACGTCTATAAGGCGACTGACATTCTGGAAGACAGAACGGTTGCGGTAAAGATTCTGAAAAACGAATTTGCGGATAACGAGGAATTTGTCAGACGTTTCAGGAACGAATCCAAAGCTATCGCCGTCCTTTCACACCCTAATATTGTAAAAATTTACGATGTTGGCTTTACAGAAAAAATTCAGTTTATTGTCATGGAATATATTGACGGTATTACACTGAAAGAGTTTATGGAGCAGCAGGGCGTTATAAAGTGGAAGGATTGTATCCACTTTATAATCCAGATACTGCGCGCTTTACAGCACGCTCATGACCGAGGTATCGTCCACAGGGACATAAAGCCTCAGAATATCATGCTTTTTCCTGACGGCACTATCAAGGTCATGGATTTCGGAATTGCCAGATTCGCACGCGAAGAGGGCAAGACTATTTCCGACAAGGCTATTGGAAGCGTACACTACATCAGTCCCGAACAGGCGAGCGGAGATGTTACCGACGAAAAGAGCGACATTTATTCCGTCGGCGTTATGATGTACGAAATGCTTACGGGTGAAAAGCCGTTTGACGGAGAAAACCCCGTTTCGGTGGCTCTTATGCATATGCAGAACGAAGCCAAGCCTTTAAGGGCGGTAAACGATTCCGTCCCCGAGGGACTGGAGGAGATCGTTTTGAGAGCAATGCAGAAGGAGGCTTCAAAGCGTTACCAGTCAGCTTCTGAAATGATCAAGGATATTGAAGAGTTCAAGAAAAATCCGAGCATTGTGTTTGAGTACAAGTATTTATCGGAAAAGACTCAGTACTTCAATGCGGGAGCGATTTCAAAGGCGGCTGCGGAATCGTCCGCGGTTGCAAAGCAGGAAAAAGGCGGTGACAGCAGAAAAATGCGTACACATACCAGAACAAAGGGGGAGCTTGACAGTTATGACAATTATGATGATTATGAGGAAGACGAAAAACCGTCTAAATCTTCGTATTTTGTTGTAGTTCTTACAGCTATAGCTGCGGGTATAGTTATAATTGTAGTTGCGTTTATTGCGGTTATGCTGATAAAATTTGTTGGTGGAGGAACAGAAGAAGTTACAATCGGTAAAATGCCTGATTTGCGCGGTCTGAGTTATCAAGAGGTTGCTAATTACTACGCAAGCTCTTTCGATGTTGTTGTTGAAAACAAGGAATTTTCGTCGGAATACCCGGAAGGAGCGATTATTGACCAAACTCCCACTGAGGGTAAGGATTACATGATAGGTAAATCCACGGTAAAACTGATTGTGAGCAAGGGGCCGCGTATGGTAACTGTTTCCAACGTATATGAGCTTGACTCTACAACGGCCATGAGTATGCTGAAGGACAATGACGGTTTCAACGTCCTTATAAAAATGGTTTCTGATGAAAATATACCTAAGGATTACGTTATAAAAACGGAACCTGCCAGAAATGAAAAGGTTGCTTATGGTTCAACAGTTTATATGTATGTAAGCTTAGGTCCTGAAATACAGGATGTTGTTGTGCCAAAATGCGTAGGTCGCACTCTTGAGGAAGCGCAGACGCTTCTTGGCGACAAATTTACAATTCAAACAATGACCAAGGATTCACTTGAACCTGAGGGTACTGTAATCGAGCAGAGTATTCCCGACGTTGGCGAGGACGGTCAGCCAAACATTGTTAAGATTAATTCTACAATTATCCTTACGCTAAGTACTGGAAATATGCCGGAAGCCGAGGCGGTTATAACATTCCGTGTTCCCGACGGAATCAAGGGCAAGGCGACATTCAATTGCTATGTTAACGGAACTATCATCGGTACGACCACAATCGACAATTTGGCGTACGCATCAACGGTTTCGGTTGATATTAAGGGCACTGAGATGCAAAAGGTCGTTCTTGAAGCAGTAAATGAGGATAACGACAATAGCGACACTATCGGAGAATATTCTGTTGATTTCGTTGAAAATACTGTTACAGAGGTTAATTTTGATAAAAAGGTTCTGAAAAATCTGTTTTCTGAAAAGAGTGACGACGGCGGAAACGGCGGTCGTGAGCCTATTGTGATTGATCCGGACGACGACATTGTTATCGACGATCCATTTGACGACGACGATGACAGTGCATACTGGAACGAAATATTCGGATATTGATGAACGGTCAGATCGAAGGCTTGCTTTTAAAGGCAGTCGGAGGACTCTATACGGCAGAAACAGAGTCGGGCGTCTTTGAATGCAAAGCAAGAGGAATTTTCAGAAAGCAAAATATTTCGCCGTGTGTTGGAGACAGAGTTATTTTGACCGATATAGACAGCTGTACAGCTGTAGTAGACAAAATTCTTCCGAGAAAAAACAGTATTATCAGACCTCCGCTCGCCAATCTTGACTGCATGGTTTTTGTGATTTCTACGTGTGAGCCATCGCCTAATTTGACTCTGCTTGATAAATTCCTTGCAATTGCAGAGTACAAGGGGATAAAGGGTATAATTGCAGTAACCAAAATTGACTTACAGAAAAACAGTTTTTTTGCGGACGTCTATAAAGATTCCGGGGCAGAGCTTATCGAGATAGACTATGAAAACGCGGAATCCTATATGAAGCTGTATGATTTGCTGACTGGAAAGGTGTCTGCCTTTACAGGGAACACCGGGGTGGGAAAGTCTACATTGCTTAACCATATATCCTCAAATTTGGAAATTAAAACCGGAGAGATAAGCAAAAAGCTTGGCAGAGGACGTCACACTACCCGCAGCGTTGAACTCTATAGGCTTGAAAACGGAGGCTATATTGCAGATACTCCCGGTTTTTCCACATTTGAAACTCAGAAATACGATATTATCCGCAAAGAAGAGCTCGCAGGCTGTTTTCCTGAATTCAGGAACTACGAGGGTAAGTGCCGTTTTCTGGACTGTGCGCACATCAAGGAAAAAGGCTGCGCTGTTCTTGAGGCGGTCAGAAGCGGACAGATTGCTTCTTCAAGGCATAACAGCTATGCGGAAATGTACGAAGAAGCCAGACAAATCAAAGAATGGGAGTTAAAGCAGTGACAAGTGAAAAAAAAATCTGCTGGATATTCGGCGGTGCGCCTGTAAGCAGCAGTTATAATGTTGTCCCGCCGTCCGGCGCGTATCTTATCGCGGCGGACAGCGGGTACTCTTTAATTAGGCGGTTTGGTTTAATACCAAATGTTTTAGTAGGAGATTTTGACAGTCTGACCGAAGATATTCCGGCTGACTGCGAAGTTATCACCGCTCCTGCAGAAAAGGACGACACTGACACAATGCTGGCGGTAAAAATTGCAATGTCAAGAGGGTACAAGGATATAACGATAGCCGGTTCTCTTGGCGGGCGGCTCGATCATACCATTGCAAATATTCAGACATTGGCATATATAGTTGACAACGGCGGAAGAGGCATACTTGTAGGCGAAAGAGATACTGCTGAGATTTTTGGAGCAGGGGAATACGGATTTTCTCAAAATGACAATATGTACTTTTCACTTTTTTCTTTTGGCGAAGAGGCTGTCGTTACCACAAGGGGGACAAAGTACGATTTGGATCGCTATAGGCTGACAAACAGCTTTCCTTTGGGAGTCAGCAATGAGATTATTTCATCAAAATGTACCCTAAAAATTGAAAAAGGAAGAGTTTTGGTTATTTTTTCAAAAAAATAGCACCGATTTTAATTTTTGGAATACTATGTATTAAAACAATACGGGAGGTATTTCACATGAAAATCGTTGTTATCAAAAGCCCTAAGCTTCTTTCAGGTCTTTTCAGAATTGTATTCGGGATAAAAAAATCACCCGACGACGAATAACTTATGAAAAAAACAGCAGAGTTATCGGAATTTCCGTTGACTCTGCTGCTATTTTATACGAAAAATGTTTCCGTGAGCACTGAAACACTCAAATCAATATCATTGAGGTCTATTAGATACATAGTTTCTCCTATACCGTTGAAAGCTGTGTTCAGAACCTGTGTGACGGGAAAGATAAGGACTGTATTTTTTTCCTCGGGACCATTATAGTCACTGAAATTTTTAAACTTGAACCGCATATTAATTGTTTTTTCTGTTACCCTGTTCATTATGTAGAAGTCGGAGATAGGCTTCATTTCCTTATCCATGCCTGTATTGCTGATAGAATTGCTTATTTTTTCAGGCGTTACAAAATAATAGTTGGCACGGTCAAGCTGCTTTCTCAGGCTTGAGGCGATACACGCGCTGAAAAGCTTATCCATGTGGAACAGCATTGCATATTTGACCTTTCCGCCTGAAAAAAACGCATTGCCCCTGTCAAGAAGAAACAGCCGACTCCATTTCATTGCACTGAAGTAACGGCTCATGCTTCTATCTTCAACACTGAGCTTAAAATCGTTCTTAGGATTTTTGGACGCTTCTACCTCGTCCAAAGACATCAGCAGCATTCTGATCTTTTTTTTGTTCAAACCGTTTGATGACAGCTTGTCAAGAACTTCAAGAGTTTTTTTCAGCAAACGGTTTTCCGCGCGGTTAACGCTGAAAATGTCGTACTCAACAAAAAATTTTTCCTTATGAGCGTAATTTTTCTTGGCGTGCTCGGCATAAACCGTTTTTCCCTTTACAAACATTTCGTTTCCTCGGTAGGGTACATAGGTCTGCTTCAAACCGTTTCGCACGACGTTTAAAACCTCGTCTGTAAACATTCTGACAAAAATTTCAAAAAGATTAAGCTGCTCTTTTTTAAAGTAACGTTCGTCGACCTTTCTCACCGGAACTTCACGTATACCGTCCAACATACGCAAGAGCAGCATTTTGGACGATACAATATTTTCTTCACGGTTTACGCAGATTTGAGGCAGAATCTCGATCTGAGTGCCGTCCTTAAGCATTATTATCCCCACATATCTTGTGGGACGAAGCGCTTCACGACCATCGTCAAGAGCTACTTTTTGTATTACAGAATATTTTCGGCTTGCAGCAAAGTCGTCCAGACGTTCAAAATTGTGCTCCGATAACAGAATGATATTTTCTGAGTCGGTCTCCAGTGCGGTTTTAACGAAGCTGTCAGCTTCCGTTACAACATAGCGTTTTAATTTTTTCATACTGACACCGTTATATCTTCAGATAGGCATTAATATTGGCAAAAGCGGCATTATTAATAGAGTAGACCTGATCATTTTCAAGGTAAAGCTCTGCGTTGGAACCAAAAATTTGTGCGTAGTCAACGGCTGTTGCGCGTACAAACTGTTCGTTTTCCTCTTTGTTGGCGTCGCCTAAGACAAGACGGATTTTTTCATAATCATCGTAAAAGTACTCTTGAAGCAGAGGAACAATTGAGTTTTTGAAAATATGCGCCAGAACCGCAAGAGTGGGGCGCTGCCTGAGCTGCATAAAATACGCATGGCCAATGGTGTGGTCACGGTCGCAGAGTATTTCCACACGCTTGTTTATTTTCAGCATAAGCTGCTTTATATCAACTCCGTCAACAACGACGCCTTCCAGCAGGTCGGGATTAGGCATCATTTCGATAAAATCAAAGCGTCGCCTGAGAGCTGAGTCAAGCATAGCAATAGAACGGTCAGCGGTATTCATAGTTCCGATTATGTATACGTTTTCAGGAACTCCGAAAGCCTCCTGCGAGTAGGCAAGCTTAACTGTGGCGGCTTCCGCTTGTCCGATACGTTTGGTTGGCTCAATAAGAGTAATCATTTCACCGAAAATTTTGGAAACGTTTCCGCGGTTTATCTCGTCGATAATGAAAACATATTTTTCCTCGGGGTTTTTAGCCGCTTCGTCGCAGAATCTTCTGAAGACGCCCTGATCTACGCGATAAACCATTTCTTCTTTACGTGAACGCTCTCCTCGCTCATTCATTACTTGAATAAATACAGGTTTAATACCCTCTACAAATTCCTCGTATCCAAAAGACTGGTGGAAAGTAGTAAATTCGATCTGACCGTAAAGAGTTCTTAAAGCATGGTATTTTTCAAGCAAGTCGTTATAGTTTTCTTTCATGACTTCCCGAACTGGACGACCGTAAATAATTGAAATAGCATACGCTACCGTATTGTAAGTTTTACCAGTACCCGGAGGCCCGTACAAAATGATGTTTGCACCCATCGATTCGTTCACCTCATAAAATAAGCGTTAAATATTATACCGTATTTATCAGTTGTATAATACACCCATTATTACATTTTAATATATTTTTAAAATTATTTCAATAGTTATCGGGATTTTTAAATGCTATTCTACATTTCCTATAATTTTTTTGAAATTAAGCAGTCATTTTGCACAAGGTTGTTAAGCAGGTCATAATGACTTTGCTCCATATGGCAAAGGTTTGCATACTTCGGAAAAAAAATTTTGCTCTTTAAGACATAAAGAACAGTCTGCTGCCTCTTTTTGTTCGCGGAATAAACCGAATACTGCCGATCCGCTTCCGCTCATTGCGGAATACACCGCACCGTTGTCAGCGCAGATTTTTTTTACCTTGGACACATTTTTGTTTTCCGTAACCGTTTCAAAAATGTTTCCGCATGTTTTTTTCAGTGAACAAAGCGTGCTGTCATATATCAGTGAATTCTGTTCATCTGAAAGACTCAGTCGGTCTATTTTTTTATAGGCTTCCGCTGTTGATATTCCGACGCCGCCTTTTCCGATAACAATGAAGCAATCTTCGAGCGGCGGAGCGGGGGAGATTATCTCGCCTATACCTTTGCAAAGCTTTGTTCCTCCGATTATACAAAAGGGAACGTCTGCGCCAACCTTTGCTCCGATACCGCACAGTTGGCTGTCAGAAAGTCCTGTGCCGTAAAGCATATTCATTCCTGCAATAACTGCCGCACCGTCAGCGCTTCCACCGCCAAGTCCTGCCTGAGACGGAATACGCTTTTCAATACTGATGTGCAGTCCGATGTCTGAGATACCGGTAAATCCGTAAAAAGACATTGCTGCCTTGAAAGCAATATTTTTTTCAGCAGACTCGCCGCAGGGAACGCTTTTGTTCGTACAGTCTACGGTAATGGCTCCGCTGCTGTTTCGTAAAATCTCTACAGTATCGCAAAGAGATATGCTTTGCATTACGGTATCCAGAGTATGGTAGCCGTCGTCACGTTTGCCGGTAACGTCAAGCATTAGATTTATTTTTGCTGGAGCAGTCATTATAATTCTTTTCATGATTATACCTTATTCAGATCGTTCAGGAATTCGGATATACGCTCCACAGCCTCCATAAGATGCTTGAGTGAATAAGCGTAAGATATCCTTATATGTCCCTCTCCGCATTCGCCGAAAGCGTCTCCAGGGACGACGGCGACATTGTGCTTATAGAGAAGCTGTTCACAGAATTCTTGACTGGAAAGTCCGGTTGATTTTATTGAGGGGAACACATAAAATGCGCCCTTAGGCTCAAAACAAGTCAGACCTATTTCATTAAGAGCCTGAACAAGCCAGCGGCGGCGTATGTTGTATTCGTTGACCATTTTTACTACCTCTCCGTCGCAGCTGTTCATTGCTTCGACAGCGGCATATTGAGAAACCGTGGGGGAACACATTATCGCATACTGATGGATTTTCAGCATTTGGCTGACTATCGGTTCTGGACCCGCAAGATAACCAAGCCGCCAGCCCGTCATTGCAAACGCTTTGGAGAAGCCGTTTACAAGCAGGGTACGTTCTTTCATGCCATCAAGCTCTGTTATAGAAACGTGCCGTCCCTCGTAAGTAAGTTCGGCGTATATCTCGTCGGACAGCACCATAATATTTGTATCACGGAGAACCTCGGCAATGGGCTCAAGCTCAGCTCTTGTCATTATCGCTCCCGTCGGATTGTTCGGGAACGGCAGTATGAGCAGCTTTGTTTTAGCGGTGATCTTCGTTTTAAGCTCCTCAGCCGTAAGCTTGAAGCCGTTTTCCGCTTTTGTCTCAATAGTTACGGGAACGCCTCCCGTAAGAGTTACGATAGGCGCGTAGCATACGAAACAGGGCTCCACAATAAGAACCTCGTCGCCCGGGTCTACAAGCGAGCGTATGCCAAGGTCGATAGCTTCCGAGCCGCCAACTGTTACGATAAGCTCTTTTGAAGGGTCATACTCCACATTCAGCTTTCTTTTGATGTAATTGCATATGGACTTTCTGAGTTCCATAAGCCCGGCGTTGGCTGTATAGACGGTTTTTCCCTTTTCCAGAGCGGCAATAGCGGAACGTCTTATAGCCCATGGAGTCTGGAAATCGGGTTCTCCCACGCCGAGGGAAATTACTCCGTCCATGGTAGCTGCAATATCAAAAAATTTTCGTATTCCCGAGGGTTTAAGAATACTGCACCGTTCGGAAATGATTTTACTGTAGTCGATCATGGAGAAACAAAGCCCCTTTCGTCGGTAGCTTCATCTTCAATGAAAATGCCTTTTTCTTTGTAACGCTTCAGCGTGAAGTGCGTGGTTGTGGAAATAACTCCGTCAATGGTTGACAGTCTTTGCGCAACAAAAAGAGCTATCTCTTTGTAGTTTGTACCGCTTATGGTTATGGCGAGGTCGAAAGAGCCGGACATGAGGGTAAGGCTTTCAACCTCGTCGTACATCATAATTGTTTTTGCAATGTCGTCAAAGCCGCAGTCAGCCTTGGGCGTTACCTTGACCTCGATAAAAGCGGTAACGTTGTCCTCGTCGGCTTCGTCGGCGACTATCGCCGAGTAGCCCTTGATTATCCCGTTATGCTCGTATTCCTTGATTTTTTTCTCCACGTCGGCTTCTGACATACCCGTCATGGCGGCAAGTTCCTTGCAGGAAAGTCTGGCGTTCTGTTTAAGAAGCTTTATAAGAGTATCCATAGTAATCCTCCCGATAGAAAATAGAAATTTAGAGAATTGAAAATGCTGTCTTTTACCTAAAACTGTATTTTTTATTATAACACTTTTTTATGAAAATGTCTATATAATTTTTATAAAGTTCGGTTTTCTTTCCTTAAAATAGCATAAATACTCAAATCCCGCTGCTTTGGCAATCTCCGTACCATCGGAAATACCACTGCCCAGATCGGCGACGGTGTGAGCGTCAGAGCCTATGGAAAGCACCTCGCCGCCCAGTTCGCGGAACATTCTGACGTACTTCAGGGAGGGGAGAGCGTCACCGTACTTCTGCCGCAGACCGCTGGTATTTATCTCTATGCCTTTGCCTTTTTCGACAAGGGACTTGAAGCTGTCGGCGATAATTTCGTCAAAGGGAGTTATGTCAAGGTCTATCCCCGCAGAGCCTTTAAGGTACCTCAAAATATAGGTAAGATGTCCCAGAACGTCGAATTTGCCCCACTTGCAAAGCTTGTTTATTTCAAGGAAGTACCTTTCCGCAAGGCCGTATATATCTTTTGGGGACAGCTTTCCGTACTCGATAAAGGCGAAATCCTCGGTTTTGGGCAACTGGTGCATGGAGCCGATAACAAAATCCACGCGGCTGTCGGAGACGATTTTCTCCGCGATCTCAAAATCGTGGGTAGCCTGTCCCATTTCAACGCCGCATATCAGGTTTAGCTTGCCGTCATATTTCTCTTTAAGCCCTGTCACGGCGGAGACGGAGTTCTCAAAATCCCTGCCGAAATCGTAGTAGCGGTATGTATCCTCGTCGGGGTAATGTTCTTCGGAATACCAGCGGTTGCATTCGCAGTGGTCGGTGACGGCGTAAGCCGAGAGCCCGAGGCGGCATGCTTTTTCTATCATTTCGGAAATATCTGCGTCGGAATCCACGGAAAACTGCGTGTGTGTATGACAGTCGATAAGATTCATTTTAACGTTTCCTTTCAATTGGAATATTTATATAATTATACCACATTATTCCGCGCTGCAACATATTTTTTTACGATATTATAAAATTTCGGCAATACATCTAAAACTTAAGCTTTCTTCAATGCCGAAATAAGAATTTTGACTAAAGCTTTTTGGTATCGCTGCATACCAATATATAAATATTTATTCATACCCATAACATATTTACCTAAAAACTAACCTCTTTTTTGTAAAAAATCACATAAAAATTGCCTGCTTTTTTGTCTGATTTTTGCCTTTTATTTTTAGTAAAAGTGTGATATTATAGTTATATCTTTTGTTTTTATTTGTAATTTTATCGGAGGTTTTGTTGATGAGAGCAGTTGTTACGGTGATCGGTAAGGATACGGTCGGTATCCTCGCAAAGGTAAGCAGTATCTGCACGGAATATAATGCCAATGTAATAGAGGTTACCCAAAGCGTACTTCAGGACTTATTTGCTATGATCATGCTGGTGGATATTTCCAAGCTGAATAAAGATTTTACTGAGCTTGTTAACAGAATGAACCGTCTGGGCGAAGAGCTTGGACTTCAGATTCATACCATGCATGAAGAAATCTTCGAGTCCATGCACAGAATTTAACCTTTGATAGGAGACTGTCTATGATCAATGTTCACGATATACTTGAAACCATTCGCATGATCCAGGACGAATGTCTTGACATTCGCACTATAACAATGGGAATTTCGCTTCTCGACTGCATTGACAGCGATATTGACAGGGCTTGCGATAAAGTCTATGATAAAATAACACGCTGCGCCCGGAACCTTGTTAAGGTAGGGGAGGACATAGAAAAGGAATACGGCATACCTATTATAAATAAGCGTATTTCCGTTACGCCTATCGCTATCGTTTCAGCTGCCTGTAATGCAAGTCCTGTAAAGTTTGCTCTTACAATGGAAAAAGCCGCAAAGGTCTGCGGTGTAAATCTTATCGGCGGATATTCCGCTTTGGTGCAGAAAGGCTTTTCGGCAGGAGATGAGAGGCTTATCGAATCAATACCGGAGGCTTTGGCTTCGACGACTTGCGTGTGCTCGTCGGTAAACATCGGCTCCACCAAAACCGGTATCAATCTTGACGCTTGCAAAATTATGGGAAGAATCGTAAAGAAAAGCGCGGAACTTACCGTTGATAACCAGTGCTTCGGAGCAGCTAAGCTTGTTGTGTTCTGCAACGCCGTCGAGGATAACCCTTTTATGGCGGGAGCTTTTCATGGAGTCGGGGAGCCTGATTGCATTATCAACGTCGGAGTTTCGGGTCCGGGCGTAGTGCGTTCGGCGTTGAAAAAATATCCCGACGCTGACATTACCGGAATTTCAGATGTTATAAAGAAAACCTCATATAAAATTACACGCGTGGGACAGCTTGTTGGAGTTACCGCGTCCGAAAGGCTCGGCGTTCCGTTCGGTATCGTCGATCTTTCTCTGGCTCCTACTCCCGCGGTAGGAGACAGTGTTGCACATATCCTTGAAGAGATAGGTCTGGAACGCTGCGGAGCCTGCGGAACAACCGCTGCGCTTGCTTTGCTTAACGACGCTGTTAAAAAAGGCGGTGTAATGGCTTGCTCCAGAATAGGCGGACTTTCCGGAGCGTTTATTCCCGTTTCCGAGGATGCGGGTATGATAGAAGCCGCCGAATGTGGTGCTCTTTCAATTGAAAAGCTTGAAGCCATGACCGCGGTATGCTCCGTTGGTCTGGATATGATTTGCATTCCGGGGGATACTACGGACGATGTTATTTCCGCGATAATTGCCGACGAAGCCGCTATCGGCATGGTGAACGGCAAAACTACCGCGGTAAGAGTGATCCCCGCAATAGGAATGAAAGAGGGAGACGTTCTTGACTGGGGCGGGCTTTTCGGAAAAGGTCCGGTTATGCACGTGAACACTTATTCTCCGTCTAAATTTATCGGCAGGGGAGGACAAATTCCTGCGCCTCTTCACAGCCTTAAAAATTAGTTTTGTAAAAAGTCCTGCCGTTATGACTTTCGGCAGGATTATCCGCGTACCAAAAGGGTGGTTGAATGGAAAATATTATTACAAGTATTCTTGAGATTGAACAGAATGCACAAACTCGTCTTAAAGAAGCCAGACAAAAAAAAGATAAAATAATTGCCGAAGCTGAGGCTGAAAAAGAAAGAATCATCAGCGGCAAACTTAAAGAAGCCGAGGAAACGGTCAAGAAAATCAGCCTTGACGAAAAGAATAAAACCAATGAAAAGCTTGCAGAAATAGAACGAAAAAGGGACGATGAAATAAAACGTCTTGACAGCGTATACGAAAAACATCACGCCGAATGGGAAGATGACATCTTTAATGCTGTTATAACAATGATCTGACGTTTTCTCTCCTAAGACAGAGCAGACATAAGAGAATCTATTTTTCGGGAAAGGAGTGCCTTTGCCGTGCAAAAAAACTACAATGCCACTGTGGCAAAGATAATGGCAATATACGGTAAACGCCTGAAGCCTCAGGATTATACCGAAATGATGAATAGGCAGAGCGTTTCGGAAGTTGCGGATTACCTTAAAAAGAACACATACTACAGCAAGCTTCTCGCTTCGATAGATACGAACACCATTCACAGAGGACTGCTTGAAAATCTGCTGAGAAGAAGCGTTTTTGAGACGTACATGAGGATCACCGGATTTGAGCATATCTCAAAGCAGAAGTTCTACAACTATAAAATAATCCAGACCGAAATCGACGAGATACTCAGGTGCATACGTTGCATAAATGCGGGTTCAGACAAGCTTATTCAAGACGTTCCGGTTTATATAAATCATCTTACGTCGTTCGACCTGCTGGAGCTTGCAAAGATAAACGATTTTAAGGGACTCCTTGATTTCCTTAAAAGAACTCGTTATTACAGCGTGCTGAAAGAAATATCTACTGATGAGAACGGTAAAGTAGACGTTACAAAATGCGAGACCCTGCTAAGAACGTACTTTATAAATATGCTCAGAAGTTCCGCAGATTTCAGAAGCAGCGATTCCAAGCAGTTTATTTCTTTTCTTGAAACTGAAATTGATTTTATCAATATTATAAATTCCTACCGTCTTACCGCATATTTCGGAGAATCGGAAGATGAGATAGAAAAAGATATGCTTACCATTTACGGCAGGCTCACCGCGGAAAGACATCGGGAAATATACAGCGCTCCAAATGCGGAGGAATTTATTAGGCGTTTTTCAAAAACTTATTACGGAAAGCAGATCATTAAAAACGGATATGACATAACTGATCTTGAACAAAGCGCCCGCAGACTGAGATACAAACACGCAAGAAGCATTCTCAGGCGTTCAGGTTCTGCACCGCTTAGTGTTTACGCCTTTATTTTCCTCTTGGAGACAGAAGTCCAGAATATCATAAGTATTATCGAAGGCATAAGATACGGCGTTGAGTCAAATAAGATCGCATCGCTTGTTATAACTTAGGGAATTCTCCCCGATAGAATATAAAGAGGTGACAGTCAGGTGTCTATTGAAAAAATGGAATTTGTGAATATTTCGGGTCATACGAACGATCTGAACGCAGTGCTTGTCAAACTAAGTGACTGCGGATGTTTTCACATTGAGTCGGCTTCAAAGGTTGCCAATAAGAAAAGCGGATATACAGCTCTTAAAGAGGAAAACCCCTATACGCCGCTGTTAAAAAAGCTTAATGAAATTTCCGCCCGATCCGGAATTGAATTCAAAAGCATGGACTATTCCGATATGGAAAAGGACAGTCTTCCTATTCTGGACAGGTATCTGACTGACGTAAGCATTACTCTTGACGAGTATAAAGCCACTGAAAAAAGGGCGAGGGAACAGCTTTCCATTCATGAACAGGCTATGTATCAGGTGGATCATTTGCAAGGGATAACCGCAGATTTTCAGCAGATATTTCATTGCGAACATATAAAAATACGCATGGGACGTCTTCCTGCCGACAGCTTTGCAAAGCTGCCGTATTATGATGACAAACCGTTTTTCTTTTTCCACTTCAGTCAGGAGCAGGAATACTATTGGGGTATGTATCTGGTTCCCGTCGCATATCTTGACGAGGTCGAGGAGATATTCGATAATCTCTATTTTGAGAGAACTCACATTCCTGATTTTGTACACGGCGACGCGGAGACGGCTTCCTCTGAACTTCACAGAATGGTTGAAGAGGACAAAAAGGCTATTGAGGACAGCGTTAAAAAGCTGGACGAATTTATGCTTATGAAAACGGAAAAACTCTGTAAGATATTTTCTCGTCTCAAAACACAGCATGACAACTTTGACTTAAGAAACAAGGCTGTTATTGTAAAGGATAAATTCCATATAGTGGGATTTGTCCCGAGAAGTGATTCTGAACGCTTTGCGGGAATGTTTGGAAACCTTGAAAGCGTTTCGGTATCGCTTCAGCACGCCGATATGAACGGTAAGATCCCGCCTCCGATAAAGCTGAAAAATAATTGGTTTTCAAGACCTTTTTCAATGTTTGTGGAAATGTACGGTCTGCCGTCCTACAACAGTATGAACCCTACAAATTTTGTGGCGATAACCTATATGCTGCTGTTCGGAATAATGTTCGGCGATTTCGGACAAGGACTTGTGCTTGCAATTTTCGGCGCGCTTATGGGTAAGTTCAAAAAATGGCCGATGGGGCCTATAATTTCAAGAGTGGGGATCTCGGGAGCAATTTTCGGACTGCTTTACGGAAGCGTTTTCGGTTATGAGGAGCTTCTTGACCCGGTATATGAAAAGCTGGGCATATCTTTCCTGCCTCTGAAGGTCATGGACAATGTTGCTCCCATACTTGTGGCGACTATTGCGCTCGGCGTATTCCTGATAATCATTTCGATACTGATAAATATTGTATCGGGAATCAAGAACAGAGATTATGAAAACGCTCTGTTCAGCAATAACGGTATTGCAGGTCTTGTATTTTTCGGTTCGATACTCGGCGGACTGGTTGGAACGCTGCTTGGAGTAAAAGTGTTCAGCGTTCCGTATGTGCTGCTGCTCATTGTTCTCCCGCTGATAATGATGTTTATGAGAGAGCCGCTCGCTTGTCTTGTTAAAGGTAAAAAATATAAAATGGAAGGCGGCGTGGGCGACTTTATCGCGTCAAATTTCTTTGAAGTATTCGAGTTTCTGCTCAGCTATGTATCTAACTCTCTTTCATTTGTGCGCGTGGGTGGATTTGCCATTTCACATGCTTCGATGATGCTGGTTGTAATGGCTCTGGCAAAAGGAATGTCGGCTGCCGCTTCGCCTGTTATGGTAGTTTTCGGAAACGTTTTTGTAATGGGCATCGAGGCGCTGCTGGTATGCATTCAAGCAATGCGTCTGGAATTTTACGAGCTGTTTTCACGTTTTTATTCGGGCGACGGCGTACCCTTTACGCCCGTTAAAATAAACTACGACGAAACCATAGAATAAAATTTTTGGAGGATTTTGTTATGCTTATTTATTTTTTGATTCCCGCAGTTGTTTTAGGACTCCTTATGCTGCCTATCCTTTCCGCGCTCAAAAAGCGTAAAAGCGGCAAATCTATTAAAAACGCCTTTTTAGTAAACTTCTGCGCTTTTTTTGGAGTAATGGCAATTTGTGCTGTACTTCCTTTTGGCTTAAACGCTTATGCCGATAATGAGGGTAGTGATACTTCGGTTTCCGTTGAAGCTAATGAAGATGAGGACAACGACAATTCAGACGGATTAATGTACATTGCCTCTGCTCTTGCGGTAGGTCTTGGAGCCATAGGCGGCGGTATCGCTATTGCAGCGGCGGCTCCTGCAGCCATAGGCGCAGTAAGCGAGGATCCCAAGTCTTTCTCAAAAGCGCTGATATTCGTTGCTCTTGGTGAAGCCTGCGCGCTTTACGGATTTATAGTTGCTTTGTGTATGCTGTTTGTTTAAAACGGAGGCTGTTATGCGCTTTTACTTAATAAGCGATAATGTGGATACTCAGATGGGAATGAGACTTGCGGGTATTGAAGGTGTAGTCGTCCACAAGCCGGACGAAGTACGTGAAGCTTTGCTTAACGCAGCGGACGATAAGAACATCGCCGTGGTACTTATTACCGAAAAGCTGGTAAAGCTGTGCAGAGAACTTGTTTACGATTATAAGCTGAACCGTAGACAGCCGCTTATTGTGGAGATACCCGACCGTCACGCTACATCAAATATCAATGAAACGATATCAAGCTATATTGAATCCGCTATCGGATTAAAGCTGTAAGCGTGTTCTTTCTATTCTGCCTAAAAGGAGAATTCTGATGGACAATAAAAATGAAAAGCTGAAAGTATTCATAGACGCGGTTAACGATGAGATCGACGTGGAAGTGAGCCGTATTCTTGCGGACGCTGAAGAAAGAAGAAAAGCTGTTCTTGCCGAGGCTGAAAGCTTCTCGGCAGCTGAAACGGTAAAAATTAACGGTTCGGCTTCCTTAAAAAACGGCAGCATATATTTACGTGACGTGTCAAAAGCCGAGCTTAATATGAAAAAATCAGTTATAGAGCACCGCGACGAGCTTGCCGATACAGTTTTCGATGCAGTTGAAAAAAAACTTGCAGAGTTTCGCAAAGATCAGAAGTATGTTAATCTGCTGATAAAAAATTTGCTGCTTATGCACGTTTCCGACAACTCTGAAATATTTCTTTCACCTGACGATATGAAGTACGCTGACACGCTGAAAAAAGCTATTCCGTCCTGCAATGCGGAGTTTTTGCCCGATGAAAAAATACGGCTCGGTGGATTGTCAGTCTATAATGCCGAAAAGGGTATTATTTCAGATAAGACCTTTGATTCGGCTGTGGAGGAGCAAAGGCGCGTTTTTACGGAAAAAAATGTTTTTGCCGAATAATATGGGCATAGTCTCTCAATAAGGAGGTATGGATTTGAATACGATTTTTTCCATAAACGGACCTGTTGTTAAGGTAAGAGATACAAAAGATTTTTCAATGCTTGAAATGGTGTATGTCGGTGAAAAACGTCTTATCGGTGAGGTTATAGGCATAAATTCCGATGAGACCACTATTCAGGTGTATGAGTCAACAACGGGACTTAAACCCGGAGAACCTGTAGAGGGCAGCGGTATGCCTATGTCCGCAACTCTTGGACCCGGAATTCTGTCCAATATTTTTGACGGAATAGAACGTCCCCTCAAAAAGCTTGAGGAAATAAGCGGAGCTTTTATTGCCGAGGGAGCTAATGTTCCTGCATTGGACACAAACAAAAAATTTGAAGTAGCCATAACTGTTGCCGAGGGAGACCGTCTCAGCGGAGGCGATATTTACGCGACATGCCCTGAAACGCCTGTTATAGAACACCGCTGTATGGTTCCGCCGAATGTTTGCGGAGAAGTTGTCTGGATCGCTAAAAACAGCTGGCACAAGATAACAGATAAAATAATCGAACTTAAAACCGACGACGGCAAGACAGTAGAGCTTACGTTAGTTCAAAAGTGGCCCATTAAGAAAAGCCGTCCGTTTAAAGAAAGACTTCCTATAAGTATGCCGCTTGTTACAGGACAGCGAGTTATAGACACGATCGCTCCTATTGCAAAGGGTGGTACAGCAGCTGTTCCGGGAGGTTTCGGCACGGGCAAAACCATGACTCAGCATCAGCTTGCAAAATGGTGCGACGCGGATATTATTGTGTACATCGGCTGCGGCGAGCGCGGAAACGAAATGACTCAGGTTTTGGAGGAATTTTCCGAGCTTGTTGACCCGAGAACGGGGAAAGCTCTGACCGACAGAACAGTTCTTATTGCAAATACATCCAATATGCCTGTTGCTGCCCGTGAGGCTTCTATCTATACGGGTATTACTCTTGCGGAATACTACCGCGACATGGGTTACCACATTGCTATCATGGCTGACTCCACTTCGCGCTGGGCGGAGGCTCTCCGCGAAATAAGCGGACGCCTTGAAGAAATGCCTGCGGAGGAAGGCTTTCCTGCATACCTGCCATCGAGAATTTCCGAGTTTTACGAGCGCGCGGGATATGTTAAAACTCTCAACGGCAAAGAAGGTTCTGTTTCGATAATAGGTGCAGTCTCTCCTCAGGGTTCGGACTTTTCCGAGCCTGTAACTCAGAACACCAAGCGTTTTGTCAGGTGTTTCTGGGCGCTGGATAAGTCCCTTGCATACGCAAGGCACTATCCTGCCATTAACTGGAACGACAGCTATTCCGAATATATAGACGATCTTGCAGATTACTACAGTGAAAAGGTAAGTCCCAATTTTCTGGCGTACCGCCAACGAATTGCCAATATTCTCCACGAGGAAAACAAGCTTATGGAGATCGTAAAGCTTATCGGTTCTGACGTTCTCCCCGAAGATCAGAAGCTGGTCATTGAGATCGCCCGTGTTGTCCGTGTAGGATTTTTGCAGCAAAACGCGTACCATAAGGACGACACCTATGTACCCCTTGAAAAGCAGTTCAACATGATGGGGGTAATCCTTAATTTGTATGACAAATGCATGGAAGCGGTCGGCAGGGGAGTTACGGTAAACGCGATCACATCTGCCGGGATATTTGAAAAGGTCGTTAAAATGAAGTACGATATACCTAACGACAGGCCGCAGCTTTTTAAAACTCTTGCCGATGACATATCGCGGCAGATAAGCACCCTTGAAACGGAGGTCATAAAGTAATGAATCTGCAATATGTTGGATTAAATGAAATTAACGGACCTCTTGTCGTTCTTGACGGAGTTGAGAGAGCGTCTTATGACGAGGTTGTGGATATACGTCTGAACGACGGTTCCGCAAGGATAGGACGCGTTGTTGAAATTTCGGGAAACAAAGCTGTTTTGCAGGTATTTGAGGGTACAAACGGCTTGTCCCTTAAAAATACAAGAACAAGGTTTATGGGCAGACCAATGGAAATGCCGCTTTCACCCGAAATTTTGGGCAGAGTATTCAATGGCGCGGGCAGACCTGTGGACGGCTTGGGCGATATTTACGCGGAAAAAACTGCCGACATCAACGGAAAGCCCTTGAATCCCGTTTCACGTTCCTATCCGAGAAACTATATTCATACGGGAATTTCTTCCATTGACGCGCTTATGACTCTTATCAGGGGTCAGAAGCTTCCGATTTTTTCCGGTTCCGGACTTTCTCACAACAAGCTTGCGGTACAGATAGTGCGTCAGGCCGAGATAGCCGAAGAAAGCGGTCAGGAATTCGCAGTGGTTTTTGCTGCAATGGGCGTTAAAAACGACGTTGCTGACTATTTCAGAAGAAGCTTTGAGGAGAGCGGCGTTCTGCAAAAGGTTGCAATGTTCCTGAATCTTTCCAACGACCCGATAATCGAACGTATCCTTACGCCTCGGTGCGCGCTTACTGCAGCCGAATATCTTGCGTTTGAGAAAAATATGCACATTCTGGTAATTCTTACCGATATGACATCCTACGCCGAGGCTGTACGTGAGTTTTCCTCCTCAAAGGGAGAGATTCCCGGACGTAAGGGTTTTCCGGGATATCTGTACTCGGATCTTGCTTCGCTGTATGAGCGTGCGGGAGTTATAAAAGGCTCCGAGGGTTCGGTAACGCAGATACCTATTCTTACCATGCCTAACGACGACATAACTCACCCTGTTCCCGACCTTACCGGCTACATCACAGAGGGACAGATAGTTCTTGACAGGGGACTGGATCAGTCGGGTATATATCCGCCTATCTCGGTTCTGCCGTCGCTTTCACGTTTGATGAAAGACGGAATAGGAGATGGCTACACTCGTTCCGACCATTCGGACGTTTCCAACCAGCTTTTTGCCTGCTACGCAAAGGTAATGGATGCAAGGGCTTTAGCTTCGGTTATCGGAGAGGAAGAGCTGTCCGAGCTTGACAAAGCTTATATTGAATTCGGTAAAAAATTTGAAAAGTATTTTGTAAGCCAAAGGTTTGATGAAAACCGTTCTATCGACGAAACTCTTGATTTGGGCTGGAACTTGCTTTCGCTGCTTCCGAAGTCTGCTTTGGATCGTATCAATGAAACGCTGCTTGATGAGAAGTACAACACTAACGCGGCGGAGTTGTTTAAGTAAAATTGCCCACTCAAACAAAACTTACGGGTGGTTATTATTAGAGGTAAGAAATGATTATTTTGATCGGCGGCGCATCTCACACAGGCAAAACCAACTTAGCACAACGGCTGCTTGAAAAATACAAGTACCCATATTTGTCCATAGACCATCTGAAAATGGGACTTATTCGCAGTGGGAACAGTAAATTAACGCCAATGAGCGGTTTTATGGAATTAACGGAGTTTCTATGGCCGGTTGTGCGGGAAATTATTAAAACTGCTGTTGAGAATAATCAAAATCTTATTGTTGAGGGTTGTTATATACCTTTTAACTGGCAAAAGGATTTTGATGAAAACTATTTGTCTCAAATCCAATATATATGCTTGATAATGAGCGAACGGTATATTCGGTCACATTTTGAGGATATAAGAAACTATGCAAGCGTGATTGAGCAAAGGCTTGATGATTCAGATTGTACAATGGAATTTGTATTGCAGGAAAACGCTAAAACACTTGATATGTGCAAAAAACATAACGCAAATTATCTGCTTATTAATGATGAATACAATGTCGATTTAGAATTGTAACTAAAAGGAGGGTCATATTTGTGGCTGAACAGGTTTTCCCAACCAAGGGAAATTTGCTGAATACGCAGAAGTCCCTTGCTCTTGCAAAGCTTGGATATGAACTTCTTGACAAAAAACGCAATATTCTGATACGCGAACTTATGACCTTGGTGGACACGGCAAAATCCATATGCGGAACTATTGACGAGACCTATGTAAAGGCGTATTCCGCTCTGCAAATGGCAAACATTGCAAGGGGAGTAATTGAAAACGTTGCAAACGCTGTTCCGGTTGACGATACTCTTCAGGTATCTTACAGAAGCGTAATGGGCTGCGAGCTTCCAACTCTCACTATTGAACAGAAAAAGCCTGTGCTAAATTACGGCTTGCAGAATACAGATTCCAACGTAGATCAGGCATACATCTGCTTCGAAAAAGTAAAGTACATGACCGCCGTTCTTGCCGAGGTGGAGAACAGTATCTATAGGTTGACTAATTCCATACGCAAGACCCAGACAAGGGCAAACGCTTTACAGAATATCGTTATCCCGCGTTATGAAAGCGTTGTCAGGTACATTACAGACAGCCTCGAAGAAAAAGAGCGTGAGGAATTCTCGCGTATGAAAGTTATCAAAACGCAAAAGCTTCACAAGAAAAAATACACTGTAAAAAACAAATCAAGGATATAAACGCTCCCGCGTCTGATATTATTCGTCAGACGCGGGAGCGTTGTTATTATCATTTTTATTTTTTTGTATTACGGCAAACGCCTGCCGCAGTGAAGATACTCCGTAGATGTGCATATTGTATTTGCTTGGGTCAATGCTTCTCATTGATTGTTTTGGAATAATACAGTCGGTGAAGCCAAGACGTTCGGCTTCCATTATCCTTTGGGAAATATTTGAAGTGTTTCTCACTTCACCGCCGAGACCGATCTCTCCGAAAGCAATAAGCTTGTCGTTTATAGGAACGTCGTAGTATCCGCTGTATATGGCAAGGGCTACAGGCAGGTCTCCGGCGGGTTCGTCAAGGCGGAAGCCGCCGACGATATTCAGGTACACGTCCAAGGTTCCGCAGAACATTCCGAGACGTTTTTCCAATACTGCAATTATTATTGCCAGTCGATTGTAGTCAAATCCTGTGGCAGTACGTTTTGGAGAGGAAAAGCTGCTTTTGGTTACAAGAGCCTGAACCTCCGCAAGAATAGGACGGCTACCCTCGATTATGCAGGCGACGCAGGTTCCGGATACTCCGGTTGGACGTCCGGACAGAAGCATGAGCGACGGGTTTTCCACTTCTTCAAGTCCCGTATCGCACATTTCAAAAACGCCTATTTCGTTTGTGGAACCGAAACGGTTTTTTACTGCCCGGAGAATACGGTAGCTCAGGTGACGTTCTCCCTCGAAGTACAGTACGGTATCAACAATATGCTCCATAACCTTTGGGCCAGCTATTGCGCCGTCCTTGTTGACGTGGCTTACAACAAAAATCGGTATCTCCTCGGATTTTGCGGTACGCATAAAAAGGTTTGTACATTCACGTACCTGCGTAATACTTCCCGCGCTGGAGTTTATCTCGCTTATCGACATCGTTTGAATAGAGTCAATGATAGCAATATCAGGTTTATGTACTGAAATTGTATCGGAAGCAGCACGCGCGTCATTGGTAGAAAGCAGTGAAAGATTCTCAGTATCAACTCCGAGCCTTTGAGCACGCAGCTTTATTTGGCGTATGCTCTCCTCTCCGGAAATATAAAGTATGGTATAGTTTTCTCCCAGATATTTGCATATCTGCAAAAGCATTGTTGATTTTCCTATGCCAGGTTCTCCGCCGAGAAGCACCAGCGAACCTTTTACAAGACCGCCTCCCAGCACTCTGTTAAGTTCTCCTACTCCTGTGGAATATCTGACGTCCTCCTCTGTATCAATGCTTGAAAGTGACACGATCTTTGATGAAATATCCGCAGCTTTTACTGATGATAAAGCTTTTCCTGCCGATTTCGGAGCGGTCTCCACGACCTCTTCTTCAAAAGTATTCCATTCTCCGCAGGACGGACACTTTCCGTTCCATTTTGAGCTTTCATATCCGCACTGGCTGCATATGTATATTGTTTTTAATTTTCCTGCCATCTGAACCTCCGAAAAATTTTATGAAGTGTATAAAGTATAGCAAAAAATCCATGTAATGTCAAGAATACGCAAAATGGGACTCCGGCATTGATCACGCCAAAGTCCCGAAAATTATTTTTTCAGAAAAGCCCCCAGTTTTTTGTCGTCTATCTTGATATGCGTAACAAGTACGCCTATGTGATTGTTTAAATTTGCCATATCTGATACTGACATTCCGGACTCCGGAATTTTAGCGACAAGTTCGTTCAGCTTAAGCTTATAGTTATCATGGAACGCTTTATGAGGCAAATATCCAGGGTATTTACTGTCCTTTTGAAGCTGCTCTTCATGGTTGAAATGATGATCGACATAGCTTGTAAGAAAATTAATTACCGACTCCATTGAAGTTCGTCCCTGACCTTTGCCGCAGGAATCAAGAAAATCATTTACGGCTTTAAACAGTTTTTTATGTTCACTGTCGATAATTAAGTTTCCTGTTTCAAGTTCTTTTGTAAGTTCGTAAGCCATATGTATACCTCCATGATTTTAAAATATCCTTTAAAATTATACCACTGCATTCATATTTTGTCAATATCTTGTGAAAGCGTTTTTTTGAACCCAATTATACGCTTGTATGTACAAACTCGTTTATTCCCGAAAAAATCGTAAAAGCTACCTGCTGCTGATATCCCTCATTAGTGAGCTTTGCAGCTTCTTCCGGATTGGAAAGGAAACCGCATTCAACCATTACAGCGGGATTTTCACAATAGTAGCAAAGGTACAGTTCACTGCCGCAAAGCTTCGTTTCGCGCTGATTTTCAGGCTGTAGGTTTCCTACAAACTTTTGCTGCATAATTGAAGCAAGACGCTCGCTGGACGGGTTCTTGTCACTGTAGAACATTTGGGCTCCGCTGTATTGAGAATCACTGAAAGTGTTTTGATGAATTGAAACGCATACGGAATTCCCATATTTGTTAAACAATGCAAGTCTGTTTTCCATATCGGACACCTTTTGATTGCGTATTCCTGTGACTCCTTTATCATGTATAGACATATCCTTTTCACGTGTCGCTTCAACGGAATAACCGAAAAATCGTCCCAGATCGCGGACAGAAAGCAAAATGTTCAGGTTGATACCTTTTTCGGTTTTCCCGTCGGCAGTGGAGCAGCCGCCGTCCATACCTCCGTGTCCTGCATCGAGAATTATCATAAAGTTATCTTCAGGAACTGAATTTGAAACCGTAATTGCCGTATCTATTTTTACCGCCGACCAGCAGATAACACCAATGCAGGCACAGAAAGTCAATGCGACAAACACGGCGTTCCATCTTATTTTTTTCATAAAATACCTCCAAACAGCTTGTTTATTTACTGTATCCTATGAAAAAATAAGGGCTTGTATGACAACTTTGCTTTAAATTACTTTCTTTTGTTTCCATTTTTGTAAAAAACCAGACCGGCAACGTCCACATCATTGTAGACAAGCGTATAGGTAAGGTAAATTACGGCAGGCTGCAAAAGCGTTACAATGGTTATTCCGAACATTCCGCTCCATGATACGGCGCTGATAACTCGTTCTCCGGTGAATAGCGTTATATAAGGAAGTATCCACATATCAAAAAACAGATAATAACTGAAAAATGACTCATGGATAGTTCCAAGCTTGCAAAGATACAATAGTATCAACATAACGTAGGATACAATAGGAGCGGCAATTGCCATTTTCAGCGGCATAAATCGGTCGTACTCCATTTTATGAAATTTTACCGCGTTTCTGTCACGCTTTGCCGAGTAGTACGCCCAGTTAAAATACAGACCCAGCATTATTGCAGAAGTACAAAGCGCCACAAAAATTTTCAGCAGCAACACTCCTTTCATCAGCACCACCATTGTGGAGCAGATACAAAAGCACATAAAGCTTCCCATCAGCCAATAGCCGATACCTTTAGCGCACCTTTTTATAAAATTTTCCTTTTCTCTTGAAATAATTTTTTCAGCCATTTTATACTCCTGTTGTTTCAATAAATTTTACATATTATTATACAACATATTCCTGAAATTTTCAATACAAATGACGTAAATATTTAATAGCTCGTTTCAGCATAATAACTGTAGGACAATAAGAAAGGAGAACGATTTATGTCGAATCAAAATAAGCTTTTTAACGCTTTGTACCAGAACGCCGAGATGGGAACAAGCTCTATCAAGCAGATATTTCCGAAAGTAAGCGATACAAAGCTTAAAAACGAATTGCGCAAACAGCTTGCCAATTATCAGGGACAGGAAAATATGATCGTCGGCAGCATGAAAGCTCATGATTTGAAGCCGCAGCCGCTTTCTAAAACGGCAAAGCTGATGTCAAAAATGGGGATATGCTTTAACTGTGCAAAGGATAAGTCCACCGAGCATATTGCTGAAATGCTTATTCAGGGGACAAACATGGGGATAATCAAGATCAACAAAGCGCTCAATCATACTGTGACTGCAAGTCCCAAGCTTGTTCAGGAAGCTAAGGATATGCTTAAAAAGGAACAGGCTTATATTGACAATCTTAAAGGATATCTTTAAACGGGAGGAACAGCTATGAAAAAAAATCTTATAAAGCACGGAAACCACGCAAGAGTAGACCCTAAAAATCCTCAGCAGCTAAACGGCAAGTACTACACCAGCATAATAACCTGCAACAAAACTCTTGCCGACGGCAGCGTTGTAAACGTTCTTGAGGACAATGCAGAGCTTGCCAGAGAAGAAGTTGACAACATCAGACTTTCATAACTTGAGGGTATGGCTCAGAGCCGTACCCGTACATATTTATATACCGCTTAAATCAAAATCGGGTGTGTATTCCTCTTTTGCGGCGGAACGTTCCTGCATAAATCCTTTAAGTCCGAGAGATACTGCCTTATCCAGAACATAATTATATTCAAATGTGGATATCCTGCGGGATATCTCCTTATGCTCAGCGCTTTTGTAAAACGGCGTATACTGACTCATGAGGCTTACTAATACACCGTCACGCGGAAGATTTTCCGCTATCCATTTAAGTATCCTGACAGAATCGTCTCTGTGTGACGGTAGGGCAAGGTGGCGAATTACGGTTCCGCGGCGTATTATTCCGTCCTCAATACAACAGGAACCGGTTTGGCGGTACATCTCTTTCAGCGCGGCCGTTACAGTTTCAAAATAATTATCCGCACCGGAATATTTTTTCCCCAAAGCGTTGTCAAAATACTTGAAATCGGGAAGATAAACGTCAACATAACCGTCCAGAAGTTTAATCGTATCGACTTTTTCGTATCCTCCGGTATTGTAGATAATGGGAATATTCAGTTTCCCGCGGCACATATCAAGGGCTGATATTATCTGCAAAACGTAGGGAGTCGGACTTACAAGATTTATATTATGCGCTCCTTGCCGCTGAAGCTCAAGGAAAATTTCGGCAAGGCGGCTTTCGGTAATACTTTTGCCGTGATTTTCGTGTGATATCTTATAGTTCTGACAAAAACAGCATTTCAGATTGCAGCCCGAAAAGAAAACCGTTCCTGAACCGCGCGTACCCGATATGCAGGGCTCCTCCCACATATGAAGATACGCCTTTGCCGCACGGATATTTGTTCCGCAACCGCAGAATCCCGTACCCGTATATCTGTCCGCGCCGCATTCTCGCGGACACAGGCGGCAGTTGTTAATATCCATAAAGCTCACTTCCTCAATAATTATTATACCATAAAAATAATTATCTGTAAATTGTTGAAATTAATAACGGATATTGGTATAATATTTATATACTAAAACAATGGGAGTGGCGGTCATGAACCAAACCGTACTTATAACGGGAGCTTCAAGGGGAATAGGCAGAGCGGCGGCGGCGGCTTTTGCCCGAAACGGCTACAACGTAGCTGTAAATTACTGTAAGTCAAAAGAAAAAGCAACTGATCTTGCTAATGAATTAAACGGTTATGGAGTAATGGCTGCGGCGTATCAGGCAGATGTTTCAGATAAAACGGCGGTTGGAGAAATGTTCGGAAAAGCCGAACAAGAGCTTGGCAGGATTTCCGTTTTGGTAAATAATGCGGGAATAGCGGAACAAATTCTTTTTTCGGATATCACTGAAGAAAAATGGGACAGAATGTTTGCAGTCAACGTAAAGGGGGCATACAACTGTACTCAGGCTGCGCTTTCGTCAATGATACATGAAAAATATGGCAGGATAATCAATGTTTCCTCAATGTGGGGAATATCCGGAGCTTCCTGCGAAGTGCACTATTCCGCGTCAAAAGCCGCGCTTATTGGATTTACAAAAGCCTTGGCAAAGGAAGTAGGCTTGTCAGGGATAACTGTAAACTGTATTGCTCCGGGAGTTATTGGAACAGATATGAATTCGGCGATTTCCGGGGAAATATTGGAAGAACTTAAAGAAAATACGCCGATAAACCGAATAGGCACTCCTGAAGACGTAGCGGCGGCTATTCTTTTTCTTGCCTCTGATAAGGCAAGCTTTATAACAGGTCAGACGCTTTCCGTTGACGGCGGATTTATTCTGTAGGAGGATATTTGTAGATGACAAACAAAGAGCTTTTAAAAATAACCTCTCGTATCGGAAGTATGCTTATAGAATACGGCGCGGAGATATACAGGGTAGAGGACAGTCTTAACAGAATTGCTTTTGCTTACGGCTTCGGATCGGAAGAAAAGCACATGGAGATATTTGCCATTCCAACGCTGCTTATTATAACGTTAAACGACGGGGACGAATTTCCGATAAGTCAGACTAAAAGAATTGTAAACCGAAGCACAAACCTTGACCGCGTTGACAAGCTGAACAATCTTTCGCGCTATATTTGTACTATAAGACCCGAACCCGAAATTATTGAACGTCATCTTGACGAAATATCCAAACGAAGCGTTTACGGTATTCCCGTACAGTTTATGAGTTTCGGTGTGGTTGGAGCTGTTTTTGCGCTTTTTTTCGGCGGAGAGTTTCCTGACGCAATTGTCGCAGGAGTTCTTTCTGTGCTGATTTTCTTTATTTCAAAATTTGTCAATAAGATAAAGCCCAGCGTTTTCTTTCAGAGCTTTATCTGTTCTATGGTAATAGCCTCCTGTGCGGTAATTATATCAAGAATAGGACTTACAGACGGCTTTGACAAAGTGATAATTGGTTCGTCTATGAATCTTGTTCCCGGAATTACACTTACAAACTGTATGCGAGACTTCATTGCAGGGGATTTCCTTGCGGGACTTTACACAATGATCGAAGCTATACTTGTAGCTGTGGGAATGGCAGTCGGAGCGGCCTCGGCTATCGCTTTGTTTACAATGCTTTAAGGAGGGGAGATTATGGAAATATCAGTTGTTGAACAAATAATTCTTCCTTGTCTGTACAGCCTTGCGGCTTCCATAGCGTTCGGCGTGCAGTTCAACATAAAGCTACGGCACATGATAACCGCAGGTATAGGCGGAACCGTTACCCAACTTATTTTTCTGTCATATGAACTTAGCGGGACAAAAGAGATGCTTTGCTATTTTTTCTCTGCGGCGGCTGTATCGGCATACTCGGAGATAATGGCAAGGCGGCTGCACGTTCCTGTAAATATGTACCTGGTAGTGGGAATTATTCCCCTTGTTCCCGGAGGATATTTCTACAATACCATGATAACTCTCATAAGCGGTGATGTGGATATGTTCGCTCGTCAGTTTGCAACAGCTTTTGGAATTGCTGGCTCTATAGCTATGGGAGTTTTTGCTGTATCGGCAATTGTACGTCTTGTTCGTATAATTATGAAAAAAGCTATATAAAAACCTATTTAATCAGTGATTAGGATAAAAATACGGAGGACTTAGTATGAGATTATTGGTCATTAGGCACGGAGAAAGCGAAGCGGATATTTTTAATGTACACGAAGGGAGAGCGGATTTTGAACTGACAGACCGAGGACACAGGCAGGCGGAAGCGATGAGCAAATATGTTAAAGAAAATTACCGGGTGAATAAAATTTATTTCAGTACCCTTAAAAGGGCGACTCAAACGGCAAAACATCTTGCAACCGAAACAAACTCCCCACTGTATCCCGAGGAAATGCTTATGGAATTTAATAACGGCTTGCTTGCGGGTCTTGACCGCCAAACTGCAAACGAAAAATATCCGAGGGTTTCAGTGCCTGTTCATTCGTCTCTATATGAGCAGGAGAGCGTGCTTATGTTTCGGTATAGAGCAGATTTCATGCTGTCAAAGATTTTATCGGAAAACGATTCGGACAGCACGGTTGCCGTTGTTACTCACGGAGGAATGATAAATCAGCTTTACCGTGCTTTTTTCAGACTTCCGGTTGACGCTGCGATTTTCTTTTACACGGGAGATACTGGTATTCACGAATGGTTATCGGACGGAAATGCACGTTCGGTAGTCAGAGCAAATTTTGCACCGCACAGCATATAGAATAATCACAGTATTGAAAGGATTTTATCTATGGAAACAAGAGTAAGATTTTCTCTTAACAAGGACTGGTCTTTTTACCGCGGGGATCTGCCCGCCAAGAAGTACGTTTCACACAGCGATATCTACAATTCGGCAAAGGCGGGAGCAAAGCAGGGTCCTCCCAACAGTATGTTCGACGCGCGCAAATGGGAGCTTGTCGATCTTCCTCACGACTATATGATACAGGGGAACACCGATTCCGACGGAGCCGCCGACTGGGGCTACAAGCCAAAATCCAACGCATGGTACAGAAAATGCTTTGTCGTTGACGAGCGGTACCATGGAAAGCGCATTATAATTGAGTTTGAGGGAGCCGCCACCGAGACGACAGTTTACTTTAACGGTTCGGTGGCAAAGCGCAATTTTTCGGGCTATACGGGATTTTCCATAGACGTTACCGACCGTGTGATATTCGGAGGAAAGCCTAACGTCCTTGCGGTTTACATAAACGGCACGGAGTTTGAGGGCTGGTGGTACGAGGGCGCGGGGCTGTACCGTTCTGTGTGGCTAAATATTGTTCCGGAGATACATTTTGCGGAGGAGCCCTATATATCCTGTGAAAAACTGGACGACGCCAAATGGCGGGTAACGGTCAGCGGTTCTATCACCGGCAAAGGAGCGGGCGAAAAGTCTGCTTCGGTCAAGAAAATAATTCGAGACGCGGATAATAATACTATTGCGGAATTCAGTGAAGCGTCTGTTGTTATAGAAAACCCCATTTTGTGGGAATTAGAGAAGCCGTATCTCTATAGGCTTACCTCCGAATTGTACATTGATGGTGTAATGTTAGATAGCTTTACATCAACTGTAGGCTTCCGCACTATAGCGATCGACTCGGAGAAAGGCTTTTTCCTTAACGGTAAAGCGGTTAAGCTTTACGGAACCTGCAATCATCAGGACTTTGCGGGAGTGGGTACTGCAGTGTCCGACAGTATATGGAGATACAAGATCGCGCGGCTTAAATCAATGGGCTGCAACGCTTACCGAAGCGCACACGGAATGGCTCCCAACGGGTTGGTCAAGGCATGCGATGAAATGGGTATGCTCCTTATGGACGAGAACCGTAACTTTGAGACTTCAGAAGATTGTCTTGAACAGCTCAGAACAATGGTGAAACGTGACAGGAATCATCCATCAGTAGTGTTTTATTCCATATTTAATGAAGAACCGCTTCAAGGAACAGAGCAGGGAAGAAACATGGCTCTGCATATGCTGGAGGAAATAAGGCGGCTTGATCCGTCACGTCTTGTTACCGGCGCTATGAACGGCGGTATCCTTGAAAACTGCGGGGTTGGTAATGCTCTCGACGTTGTCGGCGTTAACTATCAGCTTTACAGTTACGACGATATTCATAAAAAGTATCCGTCAATGCCTGTTGTAGGTTCGGAAACTACCTCTGCGTTCCAGACAAGGGGCTGCACCGTCACGAATTATGATAAGCATACGTTTTCATGCTATGACGAGGACGCCGCCGACTGGGGTAATACTGTCCGCGAAACATGGCGTGAGATTAATTCCCGGAGCTTTATTATGGGCGGCTTTATGTGGACAGGCTTTGACTATCTTGGAGAACCGTCTCCCCATGTTTATCCCAGCATTTCAAGCTTTTTCGGACTTATGGATACCTGCGGATTTGAAAAAGGCGGGTACTATATGTCAAAAGCGATATTCAGTTCCGAACCCTATGCGGCAATTGTTCCTGATTATTGGAACTTTTCAGACGGAGAAACTGTAAAGGTAATGAGCTGTACGAACTGTGATGAGGCGGAACTGTTCCTTAACGGGAAATCCTGCGGCAAATATACTATTAATAAGTATGAACAGCACATATGGGAAGTACCGTTTGAAGCAGGGGAACTGAAACTTGTAGGATATAACGGCGGTTCAGAGGCTGCCATTTGTGTAAAGGAAACAGCTTTACGGCCAGCAAGGATAGTTCTTGCACCGTGTTATGAAGCATTTGACACAGAAACAGAAGCAATACCTGTCATGGCGTACCTTGTGGACGAAAATAGTACTATAGTCCCGAACGCTGACAATAAAATAAAATTTTCCGTAAGCGGCGGAAAAATTCTCGGTACCGGAAACGGTGATCCTAACTGCCATGAAGCCTTTGACGGCAAGACGAGAAGTCTTTTTGCGGGAAAGGCTATGGCTATTGTTTCGGCAGACGAACAAGCGGAAAACGTCCTTGTAAAGGCCAAAACCGACGGATTGAAACAGGCAAGAGTTACGATTCCTGTAAAAGCAAGACCTAAAACCGAATTTCTTCCGTCTGTAAAGGAAATATACTTGTCCGGCTGGAGAATAAGTCCCGTAACAGATCTTCGTCCCGACCCAAACGCCGTTACCGCAGACAGCGACATGAACAGCTGGAAGCCATTTGACCCTGAAAGCGGTGCTGCCGCCGAGCTATACGGTAAAGAGGGAAAGTTTGTAATGTACCGTACCACAGCGGATATTCCGGAAGAGATCAACGGGAAAATTCCGACATTGCATTTCCACAGCATATGGGGAAAGTGCGAGGTATATGTAAACCATGAGCTTGCAGAGGAATTTTTCAATGAGTGGGCTGTGCCAAAAGACATTTCTGTTAAAGCGGGCCTATCGGAAATAACAGTACTTGTTCAGAGCGTACACAAAGACGGTGCAGGAATATGCTCGTCAGTAATACTGATGTAAAGCTTTGGAGCTTACGGTTAAATATGCACAAAATAAGTACCTCTTTTTTTACGGCAATGTTTATAAATAGATATTGACAAAAGCAGCTAAATACTATATACTTGTATTCAATGACGTTCAAAACACAATATATTGTGGCGTGGGTTTAACGCGTGCTTAAATTGGAGGTACAATTACAATGATTACACAAATCAGAAAAAGAGACGGACGGACAACTACTTTTAACATTGAAAAAATTGCTAAGGCGATCTATAAAGCCGCTCAGTCCGTTGGCGGAAGCGATTACAATACATCTTTGGAGCTTGCAGACAAGGTCTGCGACATGATAGACGCTAAATACGGATCAAAATATATTCCTACAGTTGAGCAGATACAGGATCTTGTAGAAAAGGTACTTATGGAAGAGGGACACGCAAAAACCGCAAAATCATACATTCTGTACCGTTCCGACAGAACACGCGCACGTGAAATGAATACCAAGCTGATGAAGATATATGAGGATCTTACCTTTAAATCCGCAAAGGACAGCGATATAAAGCGCGAAAATGCAAATATTAACGCTGATACGGCTATGGGTACCATGCTCAAATACGGCTCGGAGGGCGCAAAGCAGTTCTATGAAATGTACGTTCTTGACCCTCGTCACGCGAAGGCTCACAATCAGGGCGATATCCATATCCACGATCTGGACTATCTGACCCTTACCACAACTTGCTGTCAGATCGACCTTATCAAGCTGTTTACCAACGGTTTTTCCACAGGACACGGTTTTCTCCGCGAACCAAACGATATTTCCAGCTACGCTGCTTTGGCGTGCATTGCTATTCAGTCGGATCAAAACGATCAGCACGGCGGACAGAGCGTTCCCAACTTTGAGTACGCTATGGCTGACGGCGTTAAAAAGACGTACCGCAGAAAGTACGTATACAATATAGCTCGTTGTCTCGAAATGATCGCAAAGATCGACTGCGGTCAGGAAATAAGCGACAAAATATACAATGAAATACTTGACGAAAAGGGAATTTATCCGATAATTGACAATAATAACGGCTATAAGGAGCTTGAATTTGAAAAGCTTTGCGGATATGTTGACGCGGATACAGCGAAAAGGATTCAGGACTTTACCGCCAAAAATACGTTGAAAGAAACAGACCGCGCTACCTATCAGGCAATGGAAGCTCTTATCCACAACCTCAATACCATGAACAGCCGTGCCGGCGCTCAGGTTCCGTTCAGTTCTATAAACTATGGTCTGGATACCTCAACAGAGGGAAGAATGGTCATCAAGAACGTTCTTCTCGCTCATGAAGCGGGTCTCGGAAACGGAGAGACTCCTATTTTCCCAATACACATTTTCAAGATAAAAGAGGGCATAAACTACAATCCGGAAGATCCTAACTATGATATGTTCAAGCTTGCCTGCCGCGTTTCGGCCAAAAGACTGTTCCCGAACTTTTCGTTTATTGACGCACCCTATAATCTTAAGTATTACAAACCCGGCGACTATAATACCGAGGTTGCATACATGGGCTGCCGTACAAGGGTTATCGGAAACGCTTATGATCCTACGCGGGAGATAGTTACAGGAAGAGGAAACCTCAGCTTTACCTCGGTAAATCTTCCCCGTCTGGCTATAAATGCCAATCACAATGTTGGAGCATTCTTTGACAGCCTTGAAGAAATCATGGACTTGGTATGCGAGCAACTTATGGCTCGTTACAAAATTCAGGCTCAGAAGTGCGTAAGGAACTATCCTTTCCTTATGGGTCAAAAAATATGGATAGATTCTGACAAGCTCAAGCCAAACGATACGGTGGGAGAAGTGCTTAAGCACGGTACTCTTTCAATGGGATTCATAGGTCTTGCGGAGTGTCTCAAGGCTCTTATCGGAAAGCATCACGGCGAAGACGAGGAGGCTCGCAAGCTTGGTTATGAAATAATTTCCCGTATGCGCGCACGCATGGACGAGGAAACAAAGCGTTCCGGAATGAACTATACGCTTCTTGCAACTCCGGCTGAAGGACTTTCGGGAAGATTTGTCCGTATGGATAAAAAGCTTTTCGGCGAGATCGAGGGCGTTACAGACAGGGATTACTATACCAATTCTTTCCATGTGCCCGTTTACTATTCCATAGGCGCATTTGATAAAATCAAAATAGAAGCTCCGTACCACGAGCTTACCAATGCGGGACACATAAGCTATGTAGAGCTTGACGGCGACCCGATGAACAATCTTTCAGCGTTTGAGAAGATCGTGCGTTGTATGAAAGAGTCCGGCATAGGCTATGGCTCAATAAATCACCCTGTTGACAGGGACCCTGTATGCGGCTACACCGGAATTATCGGAGAAGAGTGTCCCAAGTGTCATCGCCATGAGGGAGACGACGGGCTTGGATTTGAGCGCATAAGAAGAATAACAGGCTATCTTGTAGGTACTCTTGACAGGTTCAACGACGCAAAACTTGCCGAGGTACGCGACCGCGTTAAACACAATGTCTGAGAGGTGAGCTATGCTGTCGAATACGGTAAGAATTTCAGGGCTAATCAATGATTCTATTGTAGACGGACCGGGAATAAGACTGACAATATTTACTCAGGGTTGTCCTCATCACTGCGAGGGGTGTCATAATCCCCAGACTCATGATTTTAACGGGGGAGAGGACGTCACCATTGAAAGTCTGATTGAAAAGGTAAAAAGTAATCCGCTGCTTGACGGAGTAACATTTAGCGGCGGAGAGCCGTTCTGTCAGGCAAAACAGCTTTACGAACTGGGACTTGAAATAAAAAAAGCAGGTATGAACATTGTTACCTATACGGGATATACGTACGAGTATCTTACAGAACACGCCAATACGGAGAATTGTTATGGTGAACTGCTTTCCGTAACAGACTATCTTGTGGATGGTCCGTTCATATTAAGCAAGCGGGATATATTGCTGAAATTCAGAGGAAGCTCAAATCAGCGGATAATTAACGTAAAGAAAAGTCTTTCAGAAAAAAAAGTTATAGAAGCTGAGCTTTAGCTCTTGAAATTAACGTAAAAAAATGCTATATTTAGAATATGAAATAATTTAAAGGAGTATTGCTTTGAAAAATATTCATATTCGTAATATAGCGTTTATTTTTTTGTTTTTATTTGTAACTTCTTTTCTCACTTCTTGCAAGGAGGACGATGGTTCTGGTCATATTTTTAAAATGAATATAGAGAACAACCCTCAGAATCTCGATCCGCAGATAGCTGTTGACAGCGAGTCGATCATGATTATAACCAATATGATGGAGGGGCTTATGAAAACCGACGCTTCTGGAGCAATTGTTCCGGCGGCGGCAGAAAGCTTTTCTATGTCAGAAGATGGATTAATATATACGTTTTACCTTAAACAAAACATAATGTGGGAAAGTCTTGCAGATGATTTTTCCGCGCCAGTTACGGCAGATGATTTTGTGTTTGCTTTTCAGCGTATTTTTGATGCGAAAACAGAATCTCCGTACAGCGATGACTTTTTGTGTATCAAAAACAGTTACTCGGTTTTGAACGGAACAAAACCTATAAACGAACTTGGTGTAAGAGCTGTAGATGAAAATACTGTTGAATTCAGTCTGGAATATCCATACTATAATTTTCTCGAATTGCTTACCGAAACCTGTGCAATGCCGTGCTGCCGTTCCTTTTTTGAATTCACCAACGGAAAATACGGTATGGCGGCAGATGCGTGCGCTTCCAACGGTGCTTTTTATCTTAAAGAATGGAACTATGATCCGTATTGGGACAACAACTATATAATAATGAGAAGAAACAAATCTTACTCGGAAATGGATTATGTTTTTCCTTACAGTATCAATTTCTTTATAACAAGGGACAGTTCGGCTGATGAAGAAAGCTTTTCTTCTGGAGATACGGATTGCTTTATTACAGAAAAGTATAATGAAAAACTTTTTACGAAAAGCAACAATATAGGAAGAAGTGTTAAAACTGCCGGCTTGATTATAAATTCCAAAAATGAATATTTTAGAAACAAAAGTCTGCGTGAAGCACTTGCAAAGTCGATAAACAGAGACTCATATTCACATTTGCTTTCGGAGCAATCTACTGCTGCATACGGAATAATTCCCAATGGTATAACTGTTCAAGGAAAAAGTTACAGGGATCTGTTTCCTGACCGCTTGCTTTCGATTTATGACGCTAACTCGGCACAGCTATGGGAAAATGCAATGCGTTCTGCTGGTATTGAATCGGTCGATGGCATAAAAATAACGGTGTCTGAAGAATTTTCCTCACAAGAAGCTGTTTATGATATTACCGACAAATGGCGCAGCGATTTTCTGTTTAACTGTGGAGTTGAAGCGGTTTCCGAAATCGAATATGATAATAGAATAGACAGCGGAAACTTTTCAATTGCATTAGTAGAAATAAGAGCTGACAAGAATTTTCCACAGGATTTTCTTGGAAAATTTTGTGGAAACAATCTTTTTACAGGAAACGCAGGGCTTGCACTTAATATTAATAATTTAAAAACAGCAGCAAGCCTTTCCGACGGGGTAGAACTAATAAGCAATGCTGAAAATGAGATAATCGAAGACTATATTTTTATTCCTATATGTTATGAAAATGAGTATCTTTTATGGAATGAAAAATCTATTGATCTGACTTATTATCCTTTTTCATCATCGGTTTGGTTTGGAGAAGCAAAATATTTTGATTAGTCCAAACGCGATTTCGGGGTAAATTATTTACACATAAATCAATATATGGTATAATTATTAAAATTATTTTTAAAAAATACACGCGTATTTTGAATATACTTTAATTTTTTATTATATCATAAAGGACGGATTTTAGTGGAAAATAAAGAACCTAATAATCAGGATGATAACGATAAAAAAAGAATAATCCTTTTCTTCCTTATTGTCACCAGCGTAATCTTTGGTTTTTTAATTTTTCCTAATATTTACGCAAAGTACGATGATAAACCTGTCGTTGTGTATACGTTATCTAAAAAACAGCTTGAGGGTTTTGGATATACAACAAAGGAGAATTTAGATATTGATATTTGGGAAGATGGCAACGCAGATGATTCCGGCAATTGGGGTAATACAGAAATTATTATTACCGAAACAATAGAAGTAACTGATTCTACGCATATTACAGTTTCTTTTCCTTTGGATATTAATGCTGCAAGTGCTGAAGAGTTAATGATGGTCAAAGGAATTGGAGAAATAACTGCTAATAAAATAGTTGAGTATAGAGGAATAAACGGTTATTTTTATTCAATGGATGAATTATTGAACATTGACGGAATCGGAAAAAAGAAACTTGCGGCGTTAAATGGGTATCTTTATATTGATTACGAGTCACTTCCGGAAACTTTGCCATATACACCAGAATATGATATATATGATTCAAAGTCAAATCCTGTTGTTACAACTGTCCCTTTGAGTTATACTGAAACAGTAATAACTGTTGCGGAGACCAATACAACAACAGAAGAACTTATTATGGAAACTGAAGAGTTTATTACTGAAATTGATGAAGAATTTGAAACAGAAAATTATGGCGTTCCATATTCATATTATGAAAATAATGATATATTTGACATGACGGAACCTGTATATTACCCCAATTTCCCAATTGAACTTAATTCAGCAAGCGTAAAAGATTTGACTTATATAAAAGGAATAGGTGAATCTACGGCTAATAAAATTGTTGAATATGCAAGAAATATAGGATTTACATCGGTAGAGGATCTGCTTAATGTAAGCGGTATAGGCATAAACAAGCTTGAAGCAATACGTCCGTATGTATATGTTGTTCCATATAATAATACAACAACATACAGAACTGATACACAATCAGAACAAATTGAAACGTCATATTCAATTTACAAAGTTAATATAAATACATGTGATAAAGATGACTTAATGCAATTACCCGGTATTGATGGAAATTTAGCTGACGATATACTTGAACTTAGAACTCAGATTGGATATTTTAAAAATATTGAAGAACTTAGTTTTGCTTTATCTAATGAAAAACTTTCTGAAATTTGGAATTATGTTTATGTTTGAAAATATTTAATTGTCTGTCGGGAACATTACTTTGGACATAGTAAATTTCCATACCATCATGTGGTAGGAATCAACCGTATTTTGCCGTATATATTATTCTATAGCTTGACGCGCCAAACGCAAAAACTTAAAAAATCTTAACATACCTTGAAATAGGTTTGAAAAGGTAGAAATCAACGTAGAATATGCATTTTTAAACTTGACAGTTTATGATAGTGTAAAAATATGGTGTCAAAAACAAAGGCATTTTTGGCTGATTTTTTAGAAATCGACTGAAAATGCTTTTTTGTTATTTGTGGTGTTAAAGATAGCTTGCGGCGGGGATCATTTTTTCTGTTTACTGGTGTTTTAACTACGTTTTTTTGTGTTTTGCTTGTCAAATTACATCACTTCTTGTACTATAATCACAACTGATAATAGCCACACTGCATTATTAATTTCGTCAAGTATCGGAGAAGCCCGTGGCGGGAATTTTTGGGAGTGCCTAATTTAGTCTAATTTCGCAAAACTTTTATTATTTTACCATTAGTACTACTTGAATGCTCTGTAATGCTGTCAGAATGTACTATAACGTCTTTTAGGTCCTTTGCTCGTAGTTTACCGTCATTGCGGCTAACTGCCTTTATACGTCGCTGTAGACTGTCTGAACACCATTTGATATCGAATAGCAATAAAAGGGGACACCTTAAAGGGTAGAACTCGAAAGCGGGATTTCCTCACTTGCTTGGAGCCTGAAAAGTTAACAGAAGCTCCGTAGAATTTTGCCGTCCCCAAAATATAATAAAAAGACACGGGGCAGCCGCTGTGAAGCATGAACAAGCGCGCGTCCGAACTCGCACCGCGAATCGGACGCGCGCCGTCATGCCCATATCAGCGGCTTGCCCCTGTGTCGGCAGTCGTATCTTGGGGGCGGCAAAAATCTATGGAGGAGTCTGTTAAGTTTTCAGACTTCAAGCAACGTCGAGAATGTGCTTTTATTGAGTATTGACAAAAGCTGAAATATGGTGTATAATATGACCAAAGATAGGAATGTATAAAGTTGACAATTTACAGAAAATGGAGCGTGATTTCATGGATAATGAAGTAAAGGAAATTTTAATGCAGTTGGTAGAGGGTCAGAAACAAATGTCTGCCGATATTTCGGATTTAAAAAAAGGTCAAAAACAATTGTTTGATGTACAGAAAAAGACAAACGAACGTCTTGACGAACAGTACAACATGATATATCAGCTTACCCTAAACGCTGAAAAAATGCAGAATGATATTATTTCAACACAAGCTGATGTGAGGTCAATTAAGATAGAACTTGAACACAAGGTATCTCCTGCAATTAAAACACTTTGTGAAATGCAGTTAGATAATTCAAAGCGGCTTCACAAACTTGAACATGATATGCAGGAGCTTAACGACCAATTGGTAATTGGCGAGGTTCTACACAATATTAAAGATATTTAAAATATAACTCCGATAAGCTTTAACAGTTTGTCGGAGTTATATTTATGTTTATCGTTTGTCGTTGGTCTCTATTGTGTATTCATCATTTGTCTTTTTTGTTGTTTTTATAAATTCTTTTATGTTATCAATCAACATACCTTCTAATAATAAAAGTAAACATGTATTTAATCCTTTGTCAAAAATAACCCATATTATACAAGCTATTGTAAAAATTATAGTTATTACAAATTTGGCAAAATTTAATTTTCCGCCCATATTTTGGATAAATGTTTTCCAAAAAAATTTTTTCATTTTTTTAACCTCTTTCTCAATTTTTTTTGTTGCTTAAACCTACTAAATAGTCAATAGAAACATTAAGAATGTCTGCTATTTTCATTAGATTTTCAAATTTTGGAAAACTTGCTCCTGTTTCATACATTGTGTATGACGGCCTTGCAATGTCCATTGCAATAGCCATTTCGTCTTGTGTTTTCCCGGCTTCCTTTCTAACTTCTGTAAGCCTTTTAGGAAATGCCATTTTGTAGTTCATATGAACTCCTCCTTAGTAATTTATAGTTACATTATAACTCTTTTTGTGCATTTTGTGGTAGATATAAACTACAAGTTTGTTTATTTAGTCAATTGTAGATTATACCTACATATGTTATAATTTTGATTGTAGATATAATCTACATATTTAAATGTCTTGTCTATGTTATTATTTTTTAATGCTGTAACCGCTCCCGCTACAGAGGGTAAAGAGTAGCAAATAATAAGAAGCGGGTGAAAAATATGACTTCGGAAACAATTGATATTATAACCAAAGTTTTTGGCTTTGTCGGAGCGTCGTTAGGTATAATTTATCTTTTTTGTGTAATTCACAGTATTTACACTGATTTTGAAACACCAATATACGAACACACCAAAAGGATAATAAACCTTGAAAAACGCCTTCACGATATAGACGGTATAGAAGCTGACAAAGAATAATCTGTAACGGCTCTTTGCTGTAAGAGGGTAAAGAACAGTAAAAAAATGATAGGAGTAATGTAAAATGCCAAACATTTTAAACCCCAACCCCCAGTATCCCGACTTGTTTCTCGGTGCTGTAGAGAATGCAGGAACTTTCCCAAACGAAAAAGGCAAGGAAGTCGCGTTTCACAATTTTTTGCTTGACATTGCGTTGAGTGATAGGGAAGTAAGCACTAACACTGTTTCGTCTTGCGGCTATGAATGCCTTGGATACACAAAAACAACCGTTGAGGGCAAAGCAAGATTTAAGGACCAGCGCAAAGTTAAAGCCGCCGACATTTCGGGAATTTTCGGCGTTGAAATAACTACCGCCGCACAGCTTGATGAAAAGAAATTTCAGAACTGCCGTGTATTTTGGGACAGAAGCGGCAATATCACGCAGATACTTTTTGAAGAGCCTTTTCACTCTATTGCCGTACCTAAAAGTACACAAAAATCTAAAGGTGACTAAAAATGGAAGTTGTAGAAACAGTTATAACGATAACTGAAATAGCCGACCTACTCAACAAAATATTTGATTCTGACGGAGACGGCCAAATAATACCGCCAGAACTTGTAGAAGTTCTCGACACCTTTAATAACGGCGAAGTAGGGGACAATGACATAGAAGTTCTGCTTGACGATATAAGAACGTCACTTGTTACTGATGATAATTCATCATATATGGAAGTTGTCACACAACGTCTTGACATAATTGATGAACGTCTGGACGCTGAATTTTTAGCCGTTAATGAATGTTTCGGACTTATAGCGACTTCGCTTTTGTCTTTCTTTTCATTTAAAGTTATAACTTGGTTCTATAATTTGGTTAGCAGGTGATTTCATGGAAACAATGGTATATTCCATTTTGCTTGATTTTGGCAAATTCTGCGATATGTTTATTATGGCGCTCAATGCAAACTTTGCTCTTTTTTGTATTCTTATCGGTATAAAAGTAGGTTTGACAATTTTAAAAGAATGCGCTGAATGATGTGTTGACGGTCTCTACAACCGTTTACATAAATATTAAAAAAGGAGTTGTTATTATGAACATAATGACAAAAACAAGGACTAAGCTTTCTCAGCTTTCGGGAAAAATTCTTGACAGCAAAGCCTATAAGACGGCTGAACGTGTCGCAATCGGCGCAAGCTCTGGACTTGCCGCTCTCGGCGTTTCTGCAATGAATTCCTCTGCCGTTGACTGGGGCGCAACTATCAGCGCGGAAACCGCTATTGGTTACATATCTGAAAATGCCGCTGATTTTATTGAGCCCGCAATTATTATCATGTGTGCGGTCGCTGGTCTCCGTCTCGGTATGCGCTTTCTTCGCGGCTCTGCAAAGTAGTCCAAAATGCGGGGCAACCTTGAAAAAGGCTGTCCCGCTTTCTTTTTAGGAGGCTTTATTCTCCAATGCGCCCCGACATTAATTTTATATATCCTATTGTTTGCGAGTATCCACTTGCAAGCCTTATAATTTCCATACTGCTTTTAGCGGTTATCATAATAATACTTTTGAGTATTGGCGGTGAAAAGAAATGAAATACAAAGTTAACTTGCGAAAAATATTCGCTTTAATTGTTTCCGTTGCTTTTGTAATTTCAGTTTTTGCCGCTTTTTCCGTATCCGCTGATGATGAATCTGAAATGACAAATCAAGAATACTATGCAGCACAATCATATTTGATTGCAAAATACAAGGACGGAAAAATAAGCTACAGCGAATTTCAGCAGCAGTCGCAAGCTGTTACTGATGAATTTGTTTCTA
>CAJUAN010000007.1 GCA_910584715.1 uncultured Oscillospiraceae bacterium | reverse complement strand
CTCTGCCCCCTTGACCCCCGCAAGCTGTGCTCAGCTTGACCAGCTAATCTTTGGCGGGGTTATAACGTTTGTAAAGCCTAAACAAACTTCCCCGCCCCCTTGAGGGGGCATTGCTATCTAATGATTCCAACAAATCTATGTAGGGGGTGACTCAGCCCGCGGGGGCTCCCCGCTAAACAAAAATTTATATTACAAATTTATCCGTCTTTATCCTCTAAAAAACGCGCCGCAGCAGCTCTGAACTTGCCCGGCGCGCTTTCTCTTTGTTTGCGGTTTGCTTACTGATTGTCCTCGATATACTTAACGATATCGCCGACAGTCTTGATACCCTCGACAGCCTCGTCGGGAATCTCGATGTCAAACTCCTCTTCAAGGCTCATTACAAGGTCAACCACGTCAAGAGAATCTGCGCCCAGATCGTCCTGAATGTTTGCGCCCGCTGTAACCTTGTCTGCTTCAACGTCGAGTTGGTCAACGATGATCTCCTTTACCTTATCGAATACCATGAGTATTTCCTCCGTTCATGTATTTTTTTCCGCGGATACGGCAGGAACAGCCGCCCATGCGGGATTATGAAATCCGGCGGCTATGCTTCTGTAAACTCGCCGATCTTCCTAAACTTAGTATATCGTTCATTTAGCAAAACGTCAATATCTATTTTCATTTTTTTGTGTAGAGTTTTATATAAAAATTCGGCTATATTTTCAGCAGTTTGACCAATATCGTTGTGAGCACCCCCTAAAGGCTCCTCTATGATCTTCTCCGCAATGCCCAGTTCCACCATATCTTCGGCGGTAGCCCTCATAATATTGCAGGCTTCCTTTTCCTTTCCCGAATCTTTCCAGAGAATGGAAGCAAATCCTCTCGGGGAGACCACCGAATATATGGAATTCTCCAGAACAGCCAGCTCGTCGCACACGCCCAGAGCCAGTGCGCCTCCGCTACCGCCCTCTCCAAGCACAACGCTTACTATGGGAGTTCTCAGCCGCATAAATTCCATAAGGTTCCTTGCGATAGCCTCGCCCTGACCCCGCTTTTCAGCTTCCACGCCGCAGAACGCGCCGGGAGTATCGATAAAGCATATGACCGGACGGTGGAACTTCTCCGCCTGCTTTGCCAGCCTGAGAGCCTTTCTGTAGCCCTCGGGGTGGGGCATGGCAAAGTTGCTGTCCTTGTTCTCGTTAAGGTTCCTGCCCTTTACCTCGGCAATAACGGTCACGGGTATACCGTTTATGGACGCTATACCTCCCATTACCGCCCCGTCGTCGCCGAAATAGCGATCGCCGTGCATCTCGAAGAACTCGTCGAAAATAGCCGGGATATAGTCCCTTACAGTAGGTCTGCCCTTATGGCGCACCACCTCTAACCTCTCATAGGGAGTAAGCTTGTTAAGCTTTTCCATTATTCGTCACCTCCGCGCAGATATTCCCTCATAGGGTGAAGCTTCAGAATATGCGCGATAGTCCTGCGCATGGATTTCCTTTCCACGATCATGTCCGCAAAGCCGTGCTCAAGCATAAATTCGGCGGACTGAAAATCGTCGGGAAGCCGCTGCTTTATGGTACCCTCGATAACGCGCCGTCCCGCAAAGCCCACAAGGACTTTCGGCTCGGCGATGATGATGTCCCCCAGGGAAGCAAAGGACGCCGTCACCCCGCCTGTGGTAGGGTCGGTAAGAACGGTTATATAGAGCAGTCCCGCGTCGCTGTGACGCGCCACTGCGCCGCTTGTCTTTGCCATCTGCATAAGGGAAACTATACCCTCCTGCATACGCGCTCCTCCCGAAGCGGTAAACATTATCACCGGAAGCTTATGCTCCGTTGCGTACTCGAAAGCGCGGGTTATCTTTTCGCCCACAACGCTGCCCATTGAAGCCATCATATAGCGGGAATCCATAACGCCCAGCACGCATTTTTCACCGCGTACCGTACACTCTCCCGTAACCACCGCGTCGTTCAGCCCCGTGCTCTCGCGGAGCTTTCTCTGCTTCGCCTCATAGTCGGGAAAATCAATGGGGTTCAGGCTTTTCATATCCGCGTCGAACTCGCGGAAGCTCTCCTTGTCGGCAATGAGCCTTATCCTTTCCGGAGCCGTAAGCCTCGCATGGTACCCGCACTCGGGACACACCCGCAGGTTTTTTTCCAGCTCGTCGGTCATTATCATATTAAGGCACCGCGGACACTTGAAAACTATATTGGCGGGAACCTTTACCGCCGAATCGGTTTTATCCGCTTTGTCCGCCTTGTCCCTTTCCTCGCCCTCGGGCGCGGCGGGATATGCGTTGAAACGGGTTTTCACAACGTTGAACAGATCTTCCAGACCCATTTTCATCACTCCTTGCATTGGGGTAATCTATGCCGCTCCCTGCTGATCCGCACGACACGGCAATATGTATTACATTAAAAATAAAAACGCTATGCCTCCCAGCCGTCCGAGAACAGCCGCCAGCGCCGTAAGCAGACCGAAAGGCACGCTGACCCTTTCACCCGAAAAAGCCCTGACCCCCGCCACAACGAAATATATTATTATACACGGGGGAAAGAAATAGCACAGCGGCAGAAGCGTCCAGCACTTTCTGAAATTTTCGGCAAAGCTTTCCCAGACGTCCCACATAAACTCCGACGGACTCTGCGTATTTTGCATATTCTGCAAGTTCTGCATATTTTGAACCGGACGCGGATTTGCAGCCGGCATATTGGCGCTGTATGTCATCGGAACGGAAACCGGCTTCGGATTAACGGGAGACATTACAGCCGCTCGGACTGCCGCTCCGCGCACTTTTATATCGGGGACAGCCATAGCCGTATCGGGATATACCTCGCCGGAAATATGCTCCGGGACTATCTCCCGAACCGCGGCGGTCTGCGGATAATCGGAGGGGTCAAGGTTATAAAGAGCCGCAAGCTCCTCCTCGGAGGGCAGGACATAGCCGCATTTTAAACAGGTACTGCCTGTCGTCAGCTCTCCGCACAGGGGACACTGTAAAAGCATAAAGCCACCACCCGTTTGTAATTCCGCGTTTTTTCCGTTCAATGTCAATACCTGCCGTTAAGGCGGAAGTATAAACCCCAGAACTATCACTGCGATAACAATGCCGATGTATTTCTGATCTATTGTTTTTTTGATGGAAACGAGTACAATGATAGCCGCTACCGGAGCTAAAAACGCGATAAGCAGCAGCCACCAGTAGGCTTTCATAAAGTCGCCCGCGTTTGCGTACTGAGTTGTCTGCCGGTTCTGCCCGCCTTGTCCTCTTTGGTTAGCAAAGGGAGACGGCGGCGGAGCGGCGTTCCCGCCGTTATTCTGCGCGCCGCCGTAACCCCTGTACCCTCCGTAGGGATTGGCGTTCTGCTGATTTTGCCTGTTCTGTCCGTTCTGCTGCGCAAATGGGGGCGGCGGAGACTGCTGACCGTAAGGATTCTGATGTACGGTGTTGCCCTCGTTGTCCCTGACCTTGAACTTCGGCTGCTGATACTGTTCATAGGCAGTATCAAAACCCGCGGGGCGGTTCGGATATATCTCCTCCGACTGAACGTCGGGAGTTATCTCCCTGACGACCTCGCCGAAAGCGTCGTTTTCAGGCTCCATATCGTAAAGCGCGCTGAGGTCGTCGTCCTCGGGAACGTCGTAGCCGCAGCTTTCGCAGTAGTTGTTATTGAGCTTTCCCCCGCAAAGGGGACAGGTTTTCTTTGGCATAATGCGCAATACGCTCCTTACCGAAAAATATGGTCGTGTAAAAACATTAATAATAGCCTCTCCTGCGGTGCCTGCTGCCGAAAATTATATCGAACAGCTCCCGCAGTATCACGTCAAGCCCGAAAGGATCCCAGCGGTTGATAAGCATTACCCCCGCCAGAACACCAAACATTATCGCTTTCAGGAGATCGCCTCCGTGTTTGTCAGTCCTGAACTGATAAATATAGTACATCATAAATATCAGTCCCGCCGTGGGCGCCGCCGCCATGATAAGAAATTTCCACCAGTGGGCTACAACAAAATCCGACGTACCCTTTACAATGCGCACCGGCAGACTTGCCTGCTGCATCTGCTGCACCTGCTGCACATATGGAACAAAAGGCGTGGACGAAGCGGCGCTTTGCTGACTGTTCGCGGTTTGAACGGTTTGAGCAGCTTGTGCCGTTTGAGCGTTATGCGTCGGCTGAAAGGTCTGCACAGGCGGCGGAGACTGATTCGGCTGCCGCTTTGTCGCCGCGTTCGGATTGGTCTGTTTGGGAAACGGTCGGCTCGACCCCGGCAGCGGATTAGACCGCATAACGACTATCCTGGGCGCGGGCTTCGCGTTCGCGGAAGCAAACCCGAGAGAACCCGCGGACTGCAAATTCGGCAGAGCAATGGACGGTATCTCAAGCTCCGGCATCTCCGCAGACGAAACGCCCTCCGTATCGGGCATATCCGCGGGGAACATTCCCTCCGCGGGGTCGGTTTCCCCGAAACAGTCGTTAGAGGGGTCAAGGTCGTAGGGAGCGGCTATAACGCTGTAATCCGGCGGTACAAAGCCGCAAGAGGGACATTCGCCGAAGGATATTTCATTCCCGCAAATAGGACACATTTCAGCCTCGCCCATATACTCACCCCCATTTCCCGAAACCGTTCCCGAACAGCCTGGCGCCGGTCAGACACCCCGTCTGCCGAGATAACCTATATCGTAGCTTCCCTCCTCGAAAGCAGGATCGCGGATAAGGGAAAGCTGAAAATCTATGTTTGTATCCACGCCCTCCACAATAAATTCGGCAAGCGCCCATTTCATTTTGGCGATAGCCTCCTTTCTTGTGGGAGCGTAAACTATAAGCTTCGCTATCATGCTGTCGTAGTAGGGGGATATCTCATACCCCGAATAAACCGAGCTGTCTATACGTATTCCCGGGCCGCCCGGAATATGCAGGGCGTTTATCTTTCCCGGACTTGGACGGAAGCCTTTTTCGGGACTTTCCGCATTTATCCTGCATTCTATCGAGTGCCCCTTTACGCGGATATCCTCCTGACTGTAGGGAAGCTCCTTGCCCGCCGCTATCTTGAGCTGGGCTTTAACAAGGTCTATGCCCGTTACAAATTCCGTGATAGGGTGCTCCACCTGAATGCGGGTGTTCATTTCCATAAAGTAGAAATTGTTTTTATTGTCCACCAAAAACTCGATAGTGCCCGCGTTATAGTATCCGCAGACCTTTGCCGCCGCAACGGCAGCCTTGCCCATTCTGTCCCGCAGCATGGGGGTCATGATAACGGAGGGACTTTCCTCCAGCACCTTCTGGTTGCGCCTCTGCATTGAGCAGTCACGCTCCCCCAGATGTACGACGTTGCCGTGCTTGTCGGCAAGTATCTGAAATTCTATGTGCTTGGGGTTAACAATAAATTTTTCCATGTAGATGCTGCCGTCCCCGAAGTAATTCAGAGCCTCGGTGCGCGCCGCGGTTATCTGGGACTCCAGATCCTCCATGCGTTCAACAAGGCGTATGCCCCGTCCTCCGCCGCCTGCGGAAGCCTTTACCATAAGGGGAAAGCCTATTTCCTCCGCAAGCCTTTTTGCCTCCTCCATTGTGGGGACAGCCCCGTCGCTGCCGGGTATAACGGGTACTCCCGCCTTTTTCATCGCGGACTTTGCGGCTGCCTTGTCTCCCAGCATCTCAATGGATTCGGGCGCAGGGCCTATAAATGTTATCCCGCACTTTCCGCAGTTGCGTGCAAAGGAGGCGTTCTCGGACAAAAACCCGAAGCCCGGGTGAACCGCGTCCGCGCCTGTTATCTCGCAGGCGGCAATGATCGCCTTTTCATTTAAGTAGCTGTCCTTTGCGGCGGGAGCGCCTATGCATACCGCTTCGTCGGCGATCTTGGCATGGAGGGCGTTCCTGTCGGCGGTGGAAAATACCGCCACGGTCTTGAGACCAAGCTCCCTGCACGCTCTTATTATGCGTACCGCTATTTCTCCGCGGTTTGCGATAAGTACCTTTTTAAACATAATACTGACGTATCCTTTCGGGGAATTACTTGCAAAAACGTAAAACCGTTTTCCGCAGGGCGGGTGCGTGCATTGGCGCACGAGCCGCAAATAATTATCACATAAAATTACCGTTTATTTTATTGCAAAGGAAATCTCCGCCGCAACGGCTTTCTCTCCGTTCACGGTTGCGAGAGCCTTTCCCACGCCCACGGGACCCTTTACCTTGATTATCTCAACCTCGATTTTCAGGGTATCTCCCGGAACGACCTGACGGCGGAACTTAGCTTCCTTTACCCCGCCGAAAAAGCCTATCTTGCCCTTGTTCTCGGGCATGGAAAGCATTGCCACGGCTCCTGCCTGGGCGCACATTTCCAGCATAAGCACTCCCGGGACTACGGGGTAGTCGGGAAAATGTCCCCTGAACCAAAATTCGTCGGGACTCATGTGCTTGGTCGCAACCACCCTTTTGCCGACCTCCATTTCCTCAATGGTATCTATCAGCAGGAACGGGTCGCGGTGAGGGATAATTTCCATAATCTGTTCTTTGTTCATTAAAGGCATAACGGTATCTCCCTTTACTTGATTATCATGATAGGCTGGTCGAACTCCACAGCCTCGCCGTTTTTAACGAGTATCTCCGCCACGGTGCCGTCAAACTCGCTCTGAACTTCGTTCATCAGCTTCATGGACTCGATTATCATTATAACGTCGCCCTTTTTCACCTGCTGACCCACCGTTACGAACGGAGGCTTGTCGGGAGCGGAGGCAGCGTAAAAGGTACCCACTATGGGTGACTTTACCACGTTCCCCGAAACGGCGGGAGCGGCCTGCGCGGCAGGCGCGGCCTGAATCGTCTGAGCCGCGGCGGCGGGAACGACAGGCATACCCATAGGCGGCAAGCCCATGGGTGAGGGACATTTTTTCCCCTTTATTGTAATGACCTCCTCGCCGTCCGCAATGGTTATCTCGCCTAAATCCTTTTCCTTGACGATATCGGCAAGCTTCTGTATAAACTCAATATTAACCATAATTTTACTCCTTATATTTAATAATGCAAAGCGTTGCGTTGTGTCCGCCGAAGCCGAGACTGTTGGACAGCGCAGCGTTTACGGTCATGTTCCGTCCGCCCTCGGTGCAGTAGTCAAGGTCGCATTCGGGATCGGGAACCTTATAGCCGATAGTCTGGTGCACATAGTCGTTTTTGACGGAAAGCGCGGTAACTATGGCTTCGACGGCTCCCGCCGCGCCTAAAAGGTGTCCAGTCATGGACTTGGTTGAGTTGATGACCACCTTTTTGGCGGTATCCTCGCCCAGAGCCTTTTTGACCGCCTTTGTCTCGTACTTGTCGTTAAGACCCGTAGACGTTCCGTGAGCGTTGATGTAGTCAATATCCTCCGCTTTGAGACCCGCTTCGCTAAAGGCGTTTACCATTCCGCGCGCGGCGGCGTCTCCCTCGGGGGACGGGGAGGTCATGTGGTAAGCGTCGCAGGTAGCGCCGTAGCCCGCTATCTCGGCGTAAATTTTCGCGCCCCTTGCCTTAGCGTGTTCAAGCTCCTCAAGGACAAGCGCGCCGCAGCCCTCGCCCAGTACGAAGCCGCTTCTTTCCGCGTCAAAGGGGATAGAACACCTGTCAAGGTCGTCGGAGCGGGTCAGGGCTTTCATGTTGTTGAAGCCGCCCAGAGCGAACGTGCCCACGCAGGACTCCGCGCCGCCCGCAATGCAGACGTCGAGGTAGCCGTCCTTTATCTTGCGGAATGCCTCTCCCACCGCGTGAGCAGAGGAAGCGCAGGCCGTCGTTGAGCAGAAGTTGTCCCCCTTAAAGCCTGTGCGCATGGATATAGTTCCAGCAGCCATGTTGCCTATCATCATGGGCACATAGAAAACCGATATCCTGTCGGGACCCTTTTCAAGGAACTTTTCATGCTCCTGCAAGGTCAGGTTGAGACCGCCTATCCCCACGCCGAAAATAACTCCCGCGCGGAAAGGGTCGAGATCCTTAAAATCCGAACCGCTGTCCGCAAGAGCGTCCAGGGAAGCGTTCACCGCGAACTGGGTGAACCTGTCCATGCGGCGGGATTCCTTTTTCTCCACGTATTTGTCGGGAGTGAACTCCTTTACTCTCGCGGCGATCTTAACGTCGAAATCATCGCCGGTAACGTCATTTACATAAGAAAATCCGTGCTTTCCCGCCTTGAGGCTGTTCCAGAAGTCCTCAACGGTGTTTCCCACCGGGGAGACCACGCCCATTCCCGTAATTACTACTCTTTTCATATATTTAAACATATCCTTTCATGAATGTCTTGTAGGGGACGGGTCTCCTTGCTTGCGAGCCGTCCCGCAAAAACGAAATCCTATCTGTTATCGGGCGGGGAAACCCCGCCCCTGCAGAACAAAATTCACATAGACAAGCCGCCGGAAATCTCAATGGTCTGTCCCGTAACGTAGGAGGAATCCTCCGAGCAGAGGAACGATACCACGCCCGCGATCTCCTCAACCTCGCCGTAGCGCTTCATGGCGATAGCCTCAAGCATTTTCGCCCTCTGCTCCTCGGTGAGCTTGTCGGTCATGGGAGTCTTGATAAAGCCGGGAGCCACCGCGTTCACGTTGATGTTCCGTGAGCCCAGCTCCTTTGCGGCGGTCTTGGTCATGCCGATTATAGCCGCCTTTGAAGCGGAATAGTTTATCTGCCCGGGATTTCCGTACAGTCCCGCCACGGAGGCAAGGTTAACGATCCTGCCCTGCTTCTGGCGTATCATAACGTTTCCCGCAAGCTTCATCATGTTGAAAACGCTCTTCTGGTTTACGGCAATTACCATATCGTACTGCTCCTCGGACATTCTCGCCATAAGGCCGTCCCGAGTTATGCCCGCGTTGTTTATCAGCGCGTCGATAGTACCGAAGCGTTCCTTTACAGCCTTTACCATGCTTTCGCAGTCGCTGTATTTGGAAACGTCCGCGCAGAATATTTCGGCTTCAACGCCGAGAGCGCGTATTCTGTCCGCAATATCGTTATTTTCAAACATACCCTCGTTAAGGTCGTTGAGGGCTATATTAAAGCCGTCCTTTGCAAGGCGGAGCGCGATAGCCGCGCCTATTCCTCTGGACGAACCCGTAATCAAAGCTGTTTTGCTCATATATAAAATTCCTTTCAGATATTTTTATTATCACGCAATATTGTACGCTAATGCGCTCAAAGCGGCAAAGCCGTCCTCGTCCCTGCCCGATTCGGGAATAAAGATTATATCGTCGCAGACAAGGCTTTTGTTCCGTATATCCGCGGCAAGCCTGTACTGCCTGTACCTGAGCTCGCTTCGCCGCTTTTCGGCAAGCTCCATGCGGCGGATATTTACCCAGACCGAAATGCTCCCGTATACGGAATATATGCCGATAGCGGACAGTATAACAAAAAAGCGGGCGTTTTTGTCCCACAGGGACATAGCGATCAGCACGCCCTGTATGATAAGACTTATAACGCTTTCTCTCATAAAAGCGTCAAAAGCCCTGCATATGCGGTAATCGAGCATATCCCATATCCCGCCGCAGTAAAGCTCGTAAAGGTCAGTCATAAACGGTGTCCTTTCCTTTGCTTAATAGTCCAGTATAACGCAGCCCATGGTAAGACCCGCCCCGAAGCCCACAAGGCAAAGCCTGTCTCCCTTTTTGACCTTGCCTTCGGCGATTGCTTCGCTCAGGGCGATAGGTATTGACGCGCTTGAGGTGTTGCCGTGGTCGGCAATATTAACGATGAATTTATCCATTGAAACGCCCAGGTTTTTAGCCGCGGTCTCGATGATCCTTATATTAGCCTGATGAGGCACGAACCAGTCCACGGTATTAAGGTCAAGACCTATCTTTTCCGCCGCCTTTTGGGCAGCCGTCGGCAGAGCTTTTGTAGCAAACTTGTAGACCTCCTTGCCGTCCTGGACAATAAAATTACCGCCCGCGGCAAACTCTCCCTCGTCGATATGATCCTCGGCAGTCCTCATGGGGTGGCGCGACTTATGGCTTTTCGCGTACAGGAAATGAGCTCCCGAGCCGTCCGCGCCGATAAAGCTGGTGAAAAGCTTCTCGGAACGCGTTATTACAGCGGCTGCCGCTCCGTCCCCGAACAGAACGCAGGTGGAACGGTCGCTGAAATCGGTGACTCTCGAAAGGGTCTCGTTGGCGACCACAAGAACGTATTTCAGATCGGGGTCCGTCTGCAAGTACCTCTTGGCAGCGTCCACGGCGTACACAAAGCCGGAGCACGCCGCGTTCAGGTCGTAGGCGGCGGCGTTTTTCGCGCCTATCTTGTCCTGTATAACGCAGGCGACGGAGGGCGTGTAAAAGTCGTTTGTAATGGTCGTATCAATGACCAGACCGATATCCATAGGGTCTATGCCCGCATTCCCGACCGCTTCCTCGGCAGCCTTCAAGCCCATTTCCCAGGTAGGCTCGCCGTCGGCAAGCCTGCGCGATCTTATACCCGTTCTTGTGGTTATCCATTCGTCGTTTGTCTCCACTATCTTAGCCATGTCGTTGTTGGTAACGCTCAGCGACGGGCTGTACGAACCCATTCCCAAAATTTCAATTCCGAACAAAACAGTTCCCTCCGTATTTTCTTTACAGCGTCATCCGATCCGCTTCGGAAAAGCGGCGCAAAAAAACTGCGGTAAACGCTTGTAATTTTTCAATTAATATGGTATAGTATTAACAGCGGGTCTTTTTAAAAATCTGTTTAGCGCGATTTTTGCAGTTAAAATATATACAATACTATTGTAATATTTTTCGTCCCCGTTGTCAACCGATTTTGAAGAATAAAATCCCCCGCGGCAAAAAAATATTCGGCGCAATAATTCAAAAAGACCTTGACTCAAATTATTTGGATTCGGAAAGGACTGAAAAAATGTCAAAAACAGTATTCCTGTTTTCGGGACAGGGCTCTCAGTACACCGGCATGGGAACGGAGCTTGCAAAGGCTTATCCAGACGTTAAAGTATATGAAAGAGCAAGCGAGATACTTGGTTTCGACCTTATCGAGAAAATAAACGGCAGCGAGGAGGAGCTTGCAAAAACGGTTATCGCCCAGCCGGCGATAATGGCGACTTCCCTGACTGCGTTTGAGATACTAAAACGCGAGGGCATAGAGTTTTCCGCCGCCGCAGGACATTCCCTCGGCGAATACGCCGCTATGGTCGCGTCGAGTATCCTCTCTTTTGAGGACGGCTTCCGCGTAATAAAGGCAAGAGCCGAAGCCATGCAGAAAGCTTCGGAAGCCGCAAGCGGAGCAATGTACGCTATAGTAGGCAAAACCGCTGAGGAGATAGAGGAAGTCTGCGCGGGAATAGACGGCTATGTCGTCCCAGTTAACTACAACTCGTCCGTCCAGACGGTGATAGCGGGGGAGACCTCCGCGGCCGAAAAAGCCGCCGCAAAATTTGCGGAAGCAGGCGCGAAAGCCATAAGGCTTGGGGTATCCTCGGCATTCCATTCAAAGCTCATGCAGCCCGCCGCCGAGGAATTTGAAGCGGCTCTCAGAAGCATGAATGTAACTTTTAACAAGCCCTCTGTGCCGTTCTATTCTAACCTCACGGGAGCTGTGCAGACCGATTTTGAGGATATGCCCGCAAAGCTCGCAAAGCATATCGTTTCCCCCGTAAGATTCACCTCGGAGCTGAACGCTCTTGCGGAAGCCGGATTTGAAAGCTTTGTCGAGCTGGGTCCGAACAAAGTACTGACCGGTCTCGTTAAAAAGACATTAAAGGGCGTTAACGCCGTAAACGTTGAAAACCAAAAGACCCTTGAAAAGGCTCTTGAACTTCTGAAATAATTGTTGGAGGATATTGATATGACTTACGAAGAAATTTTTGCAAAGGCGCAGTCTCTGTTCGGAAAGGGTGACGCAGCAGGTTTCGACGGCGATTTCGCTATACAGGTGAACATTACCGGCGAGGGAGAGGGCGCGTTCTATATCGCCTATAAAAACGGCGCGCTGGACATCGCTCCCTACGAGTATCACGACCGGGACGCAAAGCTTATTGCCAACGCGGAAAACTTCCTGAAGATAGCTGAGGGCGAGCTTGGCGCAGTACCCGCTTTCCTGTCGGGAAAGCTTAAGGTCGAGGGCAGCACAGAAAAAGCGCTTGAGCTTGACAAGCTCATCACCTATATGAAGAAAAAAGCCAAGGACGAAAGCAAGTCCGCCGCCCAAAGCGCTAAAAACGCAAAAACCGAAAAAGCCGCCGGCAAAAACGGAAAAAAGAAGTAAACCTGCCGAAGTGTGACAATACCGGCAGTGCCGGTGCGGCAGAAAGATAAAAAATAAGGAGCGTTCAAAATGTCAAAATATGCGCTTTTAGGCTATCCGCTGGGGCACACTATGTCCCCGCCGATCCACAAGCGTCTTTTCGAGCTTGACGGAAACCCCGGTTCGGAATACGAAGTGTGCGAGATACCTCCCGAAAAGCTTGCCGAAAGATCGGAGTACCTTAATTCCCTGAGCGGCTACAACATCACCATACCCTATAAGGTTGATATAATAAAGTATCTGGACGGGCTTGACGAGTCCGCAAAGCGTTATAATTCGGTAAACTGCGTTGTGAACCGTGACGGCAAAAATATCGGTTACAACACCGACTGCTCCGGCTTTCTCCGCTCCCTTGAAGCGGGGGGAGCAAAGCTTGGCGGACGGGTGCTCCAGATAGGCTGCGGCGGCGTTGGCAGAATGATGGCGATAGAAGCCGCTCTCCACGGCGCGGAACTGACAATAGTTGCTCTTCCCGAATTTATCGCGGGAGCAAGAGAGACTGCCGAAGAAGCTGTAAAGCTTAACCCCGCGGCAAAAATTTCAGTTATCACCCATGAGGAGATACAGGGGGAGTTCGATCTGCTGATGAACGCAAGCCCCGTTGGAATGTACCCCAATACCGATAACTGCCCCGTTCCGGAGGACGTTGTGAAAAGCTGCAAATGCGTATTCGAGGTCATCTATAACCCCAACGTCACAAAGCTGATGAGTATTGCGGAGAAAAACGGCATACCCGCAATAGGCGGCATGGCAATGCTGGTATGGCAGGCGGCGGTAGCCCATGAGATATGGAACGGAGCGTCCTACCGCGACGAGGACGTGGAAAAAATAATCGCCGAAATGAAAGCCGAGCTGACAAAATAATACCCCGGAAAAGGGGTGCAGGAGGAGAGCCAATGAAACTGAACAACAAGCTGCTTGCGCTTGCAAAGGGCATAAGCGTATGGTGGGGGATATACCTCATACTCGGCTGCTGCGCGGGCTTTGCGGTCAAAACAATACAGGATCTGTTCATGGACGCGCAGCCGTTCAGGATCATGCTTTTCGTGCCGTTCATGTGCATCGGCTCGCTTTTGCTGGCGATTATTACATATTTTATCAGTTCCCTGTTTAAACGCGCTCCCATGAAAAGGCTCAGGCGCAGGCTTGTGAATATTTTCAAGGCGGAGGGCTTTTCTCAGAACTACATAAACCTGCTCTTCGACAATGCTTCAGGGGACAATAAAAACCCCATGCTTATTGAGGCTGCTGCGGCGTACTGTATGCGCGGCGAGACCGACACGGCGGCTAAGACCCTTGCTCAGGCAGACCTGACAAGTATTCTCGACATAGCCCAATCAACGGGAAATTTCCGCACAGCGGCGTACTATTACTGCGTGAAAATGGCAGCCTGCATTATAGCAAAGGACGGCAGCGGCGCGGCGGAAGCCTACGATGACGGCATATACTATCTGGACGCTTTTTCGGACGGCGACATGGTGATGGCAGTGCTCGCCCTGTACCAGACCGAGGGAGGACTCGGCCATTCCGCCATAGACACAGCCGAAAAAATAAAGTGGAGCACTCTTCCGCGCCCCATGAGGAAATGCGGAAAATCGTTCGCAGAGCTTATAAAAGCCAAAAATTTTCTTGCCCTGGAACGGTACGGTGAAGCCGAAGCCTCAGCGCGGCTCGCAATGGAAAATTCCTGCACGGAATTCCTCCGCGCCCGCGCCGAGGAGACCTTAATGCTTGCGGGGGAAAAGAAAAAAGCCGCAGAGGAAAAAATCGCTGCATATGAAGCTGAGGAAAACGACAAAACAGAAATCCCCGATATTCCGGAGACTGCCGAAGTTCCCGAGACGGAAGCTTCCGTCCCCAAAGACAAAACTGAAGTACACGACTTCTGATCTTAAAAAATCAGCCCTTGGAAAACCAAGTTTTCCAAGGGCTTTTCAACTATCGTCTGTATACTGTCAACAGTCAACTGTTTCACACTTGGCTGTTGTTGTCAAGGAAGTCCATAACATCGTCAACATAAGTGAACGCAAGGGACGTGCAGGTGTCGGCGCAGCCGTAGTAAATACAAATTCTTCCCGTATCCGCGTCAACAAGGTTAGCACAGGGGAACGTTACCGCGTCGGTATCGCCGATAAGCTCGTAGTCCGTCTGGGGGCTGATAAGGTAGGACGCGCCTCTCTTGAGTACCTTCCAAGGCTCGTCCTTGTCGAGGAGAGCGGCGGAGAAGCTGTAAACATAGCCGTTGCAGGAGGTCAGTACGCCGTGATAGAATATGAGCCAGCCGCGGTCTGTTTCAATGGGGATAGGTCCCGCGCCCATTTTGGTTGCTTCCCAGCCCTTGGAGGGTCCCATTACGTGTCTGTGCTCGCCCCAGTAGGTAAGGTCTGGAGACTGGCTGATGAACATATCCCCGAAAGGAGTGTGTCCGCTATCGGAGGGACGGCTCATCATAACATACTTGTTGTTTATCTTTCTGGGGAACATAACACCGTTTCTGTTGAAAGGCAGGTACGCGTTTTCAAGCTGCGTGAATTCCTTGAAATCGTAAGTATAGGCGATGCCGATAGTGGGCTTCCAGCCGTAGGCGTTGCACCATGTTACGATGTACTTGTCCTCAAGCTTGCAGACTCTGGGATCGTAGCCGTACTGCCACTGACCCACCTCGGGGATATCGCACTTGAACTTGATTCTTTCCTCATTGATGTCCCAGTTGATACCGTCCTTGGAGAAGCCAACATGGAGCTCCATGTTGCGTTCTCTGTCGTCAACGCGGAAAACGCCGGCGAACTTGTAGTCCCCAACCTCGTAGGGTACTACCGAGCTGTTGAAGATGGAGTTTGAGGGCTCTCTGTAGCCGTTGGCCTTTTTTACCATAATGTGGTCGCGTTTGATGATAGGGTTCGCGCTGTAGCGCCATACTACGTCCTTGCAGTCCGCGGGCTTATCCTGCCAGGGGATATTGGGAAGCGATACTCCGTTTAATACTTTTGTTTTCATTAAAACAGCCGCCTTTCAAAGGTATTTTTCTCTGAGTCCTCCGACTCACATTATATTTGATTATACAATAATTCTCACAAAAAATCAATAGCCTTTGGCATAAGTTACAAAAATTTCATTTAACGGGTTATAGTTGGCAGAAAATTGTTTTAGTGCAATAAATTTATGTTTAGCGGGGAGTCCCCGCCGCCTGAGTCACCCCCTACATAGATTTGTTGGAATCATTAGATAGCAATGCCCCCTCAAGGGGGCGGGGGAGTTTGTTTAGGTTTTATTGGTTGTACTTTTTCGTTTGCATTGTCTTAATTTATTATCTTGGGCTTTATAAATAGTGCGAGAAGTCGGGGGTCAGGCACCAAAAAGGGAGAGGGGGGAGAAAGTCGGGAATAAGGGACGCTGGGACTCCCCCCTCTCCCTTTTAGGTTCCTACCCCCGAACCCCCTACCTCCTTAATCCTTCCTAACTAAAAAAAATTAGATAGCTTAAAAAAGCGCGCATAGCGTGAGCCTGGAGGGAGAATGGGGCGAGGGGAAAAGGAGCGCGAGGGAAAACCCGAAAGGGGAAAGGGGGAGGGCGGCTCAGCGTCCCTTAAATCTCCGAGAGCGCCTCCCCCTTTCCCCGGGAGGGTTGTCCCTCGCATCACACGCACTTTCTATAAAATCCAAGAATTAATAAATCAAGATATAGCAAAAGAAAATTCCAAAACAAAAAGTACTAAGATAAACATAAATTTATCTTCTATTGCAATTATTTTAAATCCGTTGTATAATTACAGAAAAGCCGACCGGAGGTAATTACTGTGAGTATTGCTAAAGAGCTTAATGAACGTCTTTTTGAAAGCTCCGAAGAACAACAGACACATACCGAATACCGAAGCGAATATGGTTACTACAGCGCGATAGCCGACGGAAATACCGAGGCCGTTAAAAAAGTCCTTATCAGAACCGACAACGTGAGCCTTTACGAAAACGGCGAATACGGGAAACTGTCAAAGGACAGACTGAGAAATATCCGTTATCATTTCGTGGTCGCCGCCGCGGTCATAACCCGCCTGTGCGTGGAAAAGGGTCTGGAGCGGGAGCTTGCCTACACTATGAGCGATCTTTACATCGAAAAAATGGACGAGCTCCAAACTGCGGAAAACGTGCTTGCCCTGTATAACGAAATGCTGCTTGCCTTTACCGAAAAAATGGCGGCTCTGCCGAAGCGCGGCGTATACTCCGCCCATGTGCTGAAAGCTATTAACTATATCTGCCGGAACAGAACAAAAAAGATAAACTCCTCTTCGGTATCCGAGGCTCTGGGTCTGAACAGAAGCTACCTTTCCTCACTTTTCAAAAGTGAAACGGGCACGTCCGTAAGCGGATTTATACGCACCGAAAAGCTTAAAGCCGCCGCCAATATGCTCGTCTTTTCGGACAGCTCCGAGTGTTCATGCGCTGATATAGCCGAGTATTTCGGATTTGCCTCCCAAAGTCATTTTATAAAGCTTTTCAAACAGGAAACGGGGCTGACCCCCGCCGAATACCGCAGGAGAAATTCTCGCTCCCTGTTTTTCAGGAATTCAAAACAGACATGACTTTCAGCGTTTCCTGATTAGTCTCCGTCCCTGTCGTTATAGGGTACCTTTCCCAGTATCTCAAAGGTGTTCCCGTTCTGCCACATCATGGCGGTGACAAGTATCTCGTAGCCCTCGCCCGGCTCGCAGGCGAACTCCATTGGCTTCTTTTTCGGCAGCCCGAAGCAGGACAGCATATTCATCAGTATGCCAGAATGAGTGACCGCTCCGGCGTGGGTGAATCCTTCCTTCATCATATCCAGTATCATCAGATTAAGCGCGGAATAGCACCTAAGCATCATGCTCCGCAGGGCTTCGCCGTTGGGGGGAGGGTTGTCAAGTCCGCCCTTGAGCCATTTCTTGAAGCTGTCCAGACGGACAAGCTCTTCGGCGGGAAGTCCCTCAAAAACGCCGAAATCCATTTCCCGCAGGTCGTCTACTATGACTATCTCCCTGTCGGGGAAAATTATTTCAGCTGTCTGTACCGCTCTTTCCAGCGGACTGGAATACACCCGCTGCACTTTTGGATAATCAAGCTGTTCGTACTTGTCCATTAAAGCCTCCCTGCCCGCTTCGGAAAGGGGCAGGTCAGTCTTTCCTATGTAGACTCCGTTTTCGTTTGCGTCGGTTATTCCGTGGCGGAAAATGCTTATGTGATAACCTTTCATATAAATGGCTCCTTTTAAAGGCGTATTGTTTACGGCTGTAATTTTGTAAAAATCACCTGCTGAAAAGGTATTTTCTGCCTGATTCCGCTGTTTTTTGTGTACAATTACAGAAAATAGCGTTAAACATTTATCGACTTTTTTTTGCCTGAAGCTATTTACAAATTGTACGCAATACTGTATAATTTACTGTATGTAGAAACAAATTTCAGGAGGTGACACGATGAATTCGGACTTTCCAAGAATAATTACCCTGCTGAGAAAGGAACGGGGAGTCAGTCAGAAAAAAGCTGCCGCCGATCTGGGAATATCCCAGGCGCTGCTTTCACACTACGAAAAGGGTATAAGAGAATGCGGTCTTGAATTTCTCGTCAAAACGGCGGATTACTATAACGTGTCCTGCGACTATCTGCTGGGACGTTCCCCCGAGCCTGCGGGGAAAACAATTTCCTATGAAGATATTCCCGAGCCGGACATGAGCGGAAAGGAAAAAATGGATCCCGGCGGGGTAATGGCGGCGTTCAACAAAAAACTTGTTGTGAACGCGGTAACCGTGCTTTTCTCTCTCGTGCGGAAAACCGGAAGCCCCGTAGTTTTAAAGGAAGTTTCCGCCTATCTCATGTTGGCGGTCTATAAAATGTTCCGGGTTGTGCATTCGGCTAATTCCAGAAACGACAAGAGATTTTTTACCGTTGAGGAGATACCCGCCATGGGTTCATCGGCGGCGGCAATGGCAATGTGCGAAGCTAACGCGGCGGCTGCTTCCGCGGCGGCGGCAGCTTCGGGCGAAGCGGGAGACGAAACTCTTATCACGGCTAACTCTCTTTCGGAGGAATATCCAAGCTCCGCGTCGTCGCTGCTCAACGTAATAAAGAACAGCGAAGCCCGTATGCAGATAATCATAAATTCCGACAAGTGATCAGCCGGCGCGGGACTGTCGGATTTACATTTAACTATTTAACTATAGCATACTTTCTTTGATTTTTCAATAGGAATAAGGAAGAAAACAATTTCTGCGGCTGTAATTTTTGTTTATCGTACTTTTAGATAGATATGTCTTGACTATGTTTGTTTCTAATTTAAAGGTAGTGGTGGAGGTACGAGAGGGACAACCAAAAGGGAGAAGGAGGGTGCTCATTGGGACTTAAGGGACGCTTGCCGCCCCCTCCCTCTCCCTTATGGTTTTCCCTCTCGTGCTCTCTCTTTCCTTTACTCTCTCCTACCCCCGCTACGCTATGTGCTTTATCAAGTCTAACTGAAAACTTGTTAACCAAAAATAGAACGCATAGCGTGAGCCTGGAGGGGGAAAGGGGCGAGGGCGGCTCAGCGCACCTTTGTCTCCCAAGAGCGCTTCCCCCTTTCCCCGGTAGGGGTGTACCTCGCATCTCCCCCCACTATCTATAAGTCAACAGCAAACAATGTCAAGACAAAACAAACGAAAAAGTACACCGATAAACATAAATTTATGCATTCAATACTATATCTTCCAAAAGGAGGGTTATATTATGATAAACGATCCCATAATCAGAAAAATGACCGAGGACATAGTAAAGATCTGCGATCCGCTGCAAATCTTCCTCGCAACGGCGAAAAGGAACTCAAAGGGGGAAGTCTCCCGCTTTAAGCTATGTATCGTGGTGGACGACAGCTACGGCAGCCATTCCGACCTCGAATCGGAGATACTGCTTAAAACCGACTGTCCGATACCCTGCGATATAATCGTGTACACCGTGAGCGACTGGAACGAGTGCTTGGACGACGACTTTACCTTTGCGTACAGAATTGATAATGAGGGGAATTTGCTTTATGAGCAGAAGAAGCAGTCACACGACTGACAGCAAGCGTTACTACGACTGGCTCTATCACGCCTGCCTTGACATTATGTCGGCGAGGCTTCTTGTGGACGACAGCAGACTTGCCAAGCCTGTTGTGTTCCACTGCCAGCAGGCGATAGAAAAGGGTCTTAAAGCGTTCCTGCTCTACAAGCACAGGAAGCTTTTTGACGGACACAACATCACATGGCTCTGCAAGCAGGCTGCCATGACGGATCAGACCTTTACGCAATGGATAGGCAAAAGCACCGTTCTTAACAGGTACTACATAGAAACTCGGTACCCCGCCGATATTCCCGAGGAAATAGGCAGGGATACCGCCGAGGATATTCTGAAGTCCGCGGAGGAAATGCTGGGATTCATATGTGATATTACAAAGTTTGATTACAGAAGCTACCGCAAGAGCGGCAAGTACTGGCTGAAAGACGAAAACAGGTGATATTTTCTGCTGCGAAAATCAATTTATCTAAACAAAGCTTATTCTCGCATATGTCATATTCTGTATTTTAAAATATCGGGAGGTTTTTCCAATGGACAGGATCGTCGAGATCATAACCTCGGTGAACAGCGCGGTAAACGGCGTTGTCTGGGGTATACCAATGCTTGTTCTCATAATATCCACGGGTATCTACATGACCGTCAGGACAGGCTTCTTTCAGATAACAAAAATAAAACACTGGGCAAATGAAACGTTTCTTGCCATTTTCAAAAAAAGATCGGTAACAAAAACCAAGGAGAAAAAAGCCATTTCCCAGTTCCAGGCTTTATCCACAGCCCTTGCCGCCACTATCGGTACCGGCAATATCGCGGGCGTTGCTACGGCTATTGCCGTTGGAGGCCCCGGAGCTGTGTTCTGGATGTGGCTTTCCGCGTTTTTCGGAATGATGACTAACTATTCCGAAAACGTGCTGGGTATCTTCTACCGAAAGAAAAACGACCACGGCGAATGGTCGGGCGGCGCGATGTACTACATCAACGAGGGACTCAAGGATCGCAAAGGCTTCAGGCATATAGCCAAGCCGCTGGCGGTGCTGTTTTCCATATTCTGTGTGCTGGCGTCCTTCGGTATCGGAAACATGACCCAGGTGAACTCCATTTCCAGCGCGATGAAGTCCAACTTCAACATTCCCACTATCGTGACGGGTATCGCTCTGGCGGTTATTGCCGCTCTTGTAATCGTGGGCGGCATCAAGCGTATCGCAAGCGTTACCGAAAAGCTTGTGCCCTTTATGGCTCTGTTCTATATAATCGGCTGCCTGATAATTTTCTTCTCCAACTTTCACCAGATACCCTATGTGTTTTCAAGCATTTTCAGCAACGCCTTTAATTTCGGCGCTATCGCCGGAGGCGTCGGCGGCTACATAATAAAGCGTGCCGTTACCATGGGCTTCAAAAGAGGCGTTTTCTCCAATGAGGCGGGTCTCGGTTCGTCGGTAATGGTGCACTCCGCTTCCGACGTAAAGGAGCCTGTTGTTCAGGGTATGTGGGGAATCTTCGAGGTGTTCTTTGACACCATTATCGTATGCACCCTCACATCTTTTGTGATCCTTTCAAGCCCCGCGGAATCCAAGACCTTTAACGAGGCGATGCAGAGCATTTCCACCGAGGCGCAGTATTTTGAGATACACACCGCAAGCGACGGAAGCGTTGTGAACCTTATAGACGATAATGTAAACGCGCTTTATAAGACAGCTCCCGAAAACGCGGCGGAGGGTACTTATACGGAGTACGCCGCGAAAACCGTTTACGGACAGGATCTGACCGTAAGGCTTCTTAATGCGGACACGGCAGGCGGCGAAAGCGATTTTACATATGCAAACGTTATGGAGATACGGGGCGTTCAGGGCAAAAACGCGGACGGAACTCTTATGACCGACGAAAACGGAAATCCCGTTATAACATCGGTGAAGATAGCCGAAGTGAACGGAGTACCCCTTGTTACCTATGCTTTCAGCCTGCGTCTCGGTTCGCTTGCCGGAAAGATTCTCGCTGTCGCAATACTTCTGTTTGCGTTTTCAACGGTGCTGGGCTGGTCGTTCTACGGAACGAAGGCTCTGGAGTATCTTTTCGGAACAAAGGCCACTATTGTCTACAAGGTGATATTCGTGCTGTTCGTTATAGTAGGCTGCACAATGAACCTCAGCCTTGCATGGGATATAGCCGATACTCTTAACGGACTTATGGCGGTGCCCAACCTTATCGGCGTGCTTCTGCTTTCGGCTACGGTAATCAGGATCACCGGAAATTATGTCAGAAGAAAGATCAGAAAGACAAATCCCGACGAAACGCCTATGCTTTCGGTCTATAGCGACATTCAGGCGGAGCAGGCGGCAAAGCTTGCGGAAGAGGAGTAATTTGTAAAAATATTTGCAGCAGGGAGAAAACGTCCGCCGTTTTCCCCCTGCTTTTGCTTCTGTAAAGTCTGCCGTTATATATTAGAGCTGCCAAAATGATTTTGGCGTAAATTTGCGGCAACCCCCTTGAAAAACGGACGATTTCGGTATATAATATACATATGCGTTTTATGCCGAAAGGAGGGACGGCTCAGATGTTTTACTGCTGCGGGATAACGGATAAAGGTCCTGTCCGTGAAAATAACGAGGACGCTTTTCTTATAAACAGGATAGTAATGTCCTCCGCGGAAATGGAAAGCAACGTTTCCGCTCCTATGATAGCCGCCGTTGCGGACGGCGTGGGAGGCGAGGCTTCCGGCGAGGTCGCCTCGAGAATGGCTCTGGAGCTGCTCTCCGACCTTAAACCGTCCCACAAGACCGATTATGAGAAAAAGATCCTGTCGGTGCACAGTTCTTTGAAAAGATACGGTATCACTCACAATACCGAAAATATGCAGACCACACTCTGCGCTCTTGCGGTGGACGACAAGGGAAACGCCGTTATGATAAACGCGGGGGATTCGAGAATGTATCTCTGCCGCGGGGGCAAGATAAAGCAGCTTTCCCGCGATCAGTCATTAGTGCAGATGCTGTACGACCAGGGTATAATCACGGGCGAGCAAAAGCGCACCCATGCCAGAAAAAACGTTATATTTCCTGTGCTGGGAAGTCTTTCCGAAGACCCTAAGCCCCAGATAATGCCTATAGAGGGCGGACTCCTTCACGGCGATGTTATACTTATGTGCAGCGACGGACTTTCCGATAACCTTACCAACGGCGAGCTTGAGGACATTCTCGCTCAGCCGAAAAAGCTCCCCAAGCGTCTTGCGGATTTAGTTGAGCGTGCTGTAAAAAACGGCAGCCGCGATAATATCACGGCTGTGGCTGTTACCTGTTTTTCGGACAAGTAGTCCGCGGATCGGCGCAGGGGTCATCTCAGGAAAAAGTAGTAGATAAGTCCGTACAGAACGGAGGCTGCCGTTCCGTACAAAATGACGGGTCCCGCTATGGCGAAAATTTTTGCTCCCACTCCGAGAACGAAGCCTTCCGCCTTGAATTCAAGAGCGGGTGAGACGACTGCGTTTGCAAAGCCCGTTATGGGTACTAAGGTTCCCGCGCCGCCGTGCTTGGCGATTTTTTCGTACAAGCCAAGTCCGGTCAGCAGCGCGCTTAGAAAGACAAGTGTGACGGACGTCCAGGCGGCTGCGGTCTTGTCGTCAAAGCCCGCGTTTCCGTACAGGTCGGTAAGCCCCTGACCTATGCAGCAGATAATACCGCCGATCACAAAGGCTTTAGGTATGTCTATCCAGCTTTTGGAGTTCGGCGATATTTTTTTGACCATTGTGCTGTACTGCTGTTTTGAAACATTCATAAAAATTCCTCCGTTCTTACGGTTTTCATGGTATTATTGTCCGCGGAACGGAGAAAATTATTCCCGAAAGGATAAGTTTTATGCTTAAAAATATTTTAAAGGGCGAGGACTGTGCGTCCTGCCGTATATGCTGCGTGTTCGACAAATACGATCTGTGGGAGACTCCGGTGCTGGAGGAGGGACTGAAAGCCAAGGTGTCGGAAAAATTTCCCGATACCTCGTTTGTGCAAAAGGGTGAGGGCTGGCTGTTCCGCATGGAGGAATCGGAGGACGGTCTGTATTATTGTCCTATGCTTGATCCCAAGTCGGGGTGTATGCTCGGGGACGACAAGCCTTTCGACTGCCGTATATGGCCGTACCGCGTTATGGACTTCGGCGGTGAAAGGGTCATTTCCATAGCTTCGATATGCCCCACCATGTACGCTAAACCGCTTTCCGAGCTTTGCGGGGAGCTGGGGAAAAACGGTCTGGCGGAGAAGATTTTCGCCTATGCCGATTCCCACCCCGATATAGTCAAGCCCTACGAAAGCGGGTATCCGATACTGCTGGCGGAGAAAAAATCTTGACACAAAAACAGATACTGCCAATACAGCGGTATCTGCTTTTATTTGTACGGATCTTAAACGCTTGTCATTGTCCCGACCGAAAGGCTGAGCCTTTACCCATGCCGCCCTCTATAGTAATGGCGGCATATTTTTGCTTCCGAGACGGCAGTTTTGTTTAAACATAAGGATAGCACGAAAGGCTGAGCCTTTACCCTTGCCGCCCTCTGTAGTAATGGCGGCATATTTTTGCTCCCGGGACGGCAGTTTTGTTTAAACATAAGGATAGCACGAAAGGCTGAGCCTTTACCCCTGCCGCCGTCTGTAGTAATGGCAGCATATTTTTGCTCCCGAGACGGCAGTTTTGTTTAAACATAAGGATAGCATGAACGGCTGCACATTTCATCAAGCAGAAAGCTCGGAGATCGCAACTACCCGCTTGCCCGTAAGGTCAAGAAATATAAGAGTTTGTGTTCGCCGCTGTCTGTACATTCATAATTGTACCTCCTGAAAGTTATTTGTCGTTTTTGTTTTTCCTGCCGGATTTTTTTCTCAAAAAATCCACTATAAGAAAAATTATCGCTCCCCAAAGAGCGGTGTTTGTAATAGTGGCTATAAAAGTGACAGGGTCAAAAGAAAAAAATACATTGTTGTTCATAGCGTGCCCCCGTAAAAGTTACATATTATAATTTAATTTTAATACCGCGGGAAACAATTGTCAACCGCCGTTAAAAATTTCTCCGTTTTTCACAAAACCGGACGCAATATATTTACAAACACAGCAGCCAAACAGTATGCTGCAAAGTGCGCTGCCGTATTTTACCGTCAAAATGATAAAAAATTTCCAAAAAGGTATTGCAAATCCGGGCAAAATAGGTTAAAATAAATATATGCGGTTGTCCTTTGCGGACAGCCTTAAATCCAAATTTCTTTTAGGAGGAATTCTATTATGGCAGTTAAAGTTGCAATCAATGGTTTCGGACGTATCGGTCGTCTCGCGTTCCGTCAGATGTTCGGCGCAGAGGGTTACGAGATCGTAGCTATCAACGACCTCACAAAGCCTTCCATGCTGGCTCAGCTTCTCAAGTACGATACCGCTCAGGGCGGTTATTGCGGACGCATCGGCGAGAATCTCCACACAGTTTCCGCTGACGACGAGGCAGGTACTATCACAGTTGACGGCAAGACTCTTAAGATCTATGCTATGGCTAAGGCCAACGAGCTTCCCTGGGGAGAGCTTAACGTTGACGTTGTTCTCGAGTGCACAGGCTTCTACTGCTCCAAAGAGAAGTCCCAGGCTCATATCGACGCAGGCGCAAAGAAAGTCGTTATCTCCGCTCCCGCAGGCAGCGACCTTAAGACTATCGTATTCTCCGTAAACGAGAACACTCTCACTAAGGACGATACTATCATCTCCGCTGCTTCCTGCACAACAAACTGCCTTGCTCCCATGGCTAAGGCTCTTAACGACTATGCTCCTATCCAGAGCGGTATCATGTCCACTATCCATGCTTATACCGGCGACCAGATGATCCTTGACGGTCCTCACAGAAAGGGAGACCTGAGAAGAGCAAGAGCAGGCGCTGCTAATATCGTTCCTAATTCTACCGGCGCTGCTAAGGCTATCGGACTTGTTATCCCCGAGCTGAACGGAAAGCTTATCGGCTCCGCTCAGAGAGTTCCTGTACCCACAGGCTCCACAACTATCCTTACCGCTGTTGTTAAGGGTACAGACGTTACTAAGGAAGGCATTAACGCCGCTATGAAGGCTGCCGCTTCCGAGTCCTACGGCTACAACGAGGAGCAGATCGTTTCCTCCGACGTTATCGGCATGAGATACGGCTCGCTGTTTGACGCAACTCAGACAATGGTTGCCAAGATCGCTGACGACCTCTACGAGGTACAGGTTGTTTCCTGGTACGACAACGAGAACTCCTACACATCTCAGATGGTAAGAACTATCAAGTATTTTGCAGAGCTTTAATTTGCGGATTTAAAATGAATCGCCCCCTGTCGGTTACGGCAGGGGGCGATTTTTGCTTTGTGTCAAAACATTTAATGTTAATAATCAAGGATCTTCTTTTCATCTCTGAGGCTCAAAGCGTCATCAAGATTAGTTGAATAAAAATCTGTTTCAAAGTGATTATTGTCCTCTAAAATCAAGTGATCAGGTTGTCTTTGCCATTTGAAATGCAAGCCGTTAGACCAAGAATCATCACCGTCATGATATGTAATTATGAGGACGTTATTAAGGTCTCCCGAATCTATTTTCAGACGGTCGCAAGTCCCTTCGTCATTGCGAAAGCGGTAGACATATCCTTCGTCAAAGTCTACAATGCAATATATATTATATTGTCCGCCTTTGCTCTTATAGGAATATACGCCGGAGTTCCCCTTTTTGGCAGTTTCAAAATCATTTGTCGAATAAAACAACGTTTTGGACTCGGTTGTTGATTGGGAATAGGCCCTACTATCTGTTGCAGTTCCGGTATAAGTCGGGTCGTCTGTATAGCTTAGGTGAAAGGTTACAATAATTTCAGCGTCTTTTGAAAAAGTATCACCCTTTTTAAAATCAGAATTTCCGTCAATGGAAATCTTATCCGATTCACCTTCAGATAATAATATTCCGAAAAAAATATCATAGGCAGCCTCGGTTTTGATATTTGTAAATCCTAATTTACGCAAATCATTAACAACGTTTTGATAATTTTTGTATTTTAAGTCATTTGCGGATAACGTCATTGTTATTTTATTCGGGTCTGTTGATAAAGTAATTGCTTTTTCCGGAGCGGTTTCATTGCTTGAATTGTTTTCTCCAATATTTTCTGAACTGTTCATACTGCCAACCACAAGTAATACTACAATTGCGGCTATCACAAGAAAACCCGCTGATAAACCTTTTTCTTCCATAACGAAAGTCCTCCATAATTCAAAGTTGTTTAAATTTATATTTCCTATATTATTATATCATCTTTAGTTTAGTTTGTCAACAACTACAGTTTATTTTATTATCCTTTGGTTTAGGCTATACTAAAACAAAGGAGTGATGCTATGGACACTCAACTGCTTGAAGTCGGGCAGCGAATATCCGGACTGAGAAAATCTCACGGCTACACACAGGAAAAGTTAGCCGAGCTTGCGGATATTTCGGTGCAGTTTTTAATACAAATAGAACACGGAAAGAAAACCATGAAAGTTGCGACCCTGCGGCGGCTGTCGGCTGCGCTGTCCGTAAGCGCGGATTACATTATAAACGGCAGTGACCGCAGCTCCGAGAACGAAGAGATAAACGCCATTTTATCCACGCTCTCGGAATATAACCGTAAACAGGCTGTGAAACTGCTTGCGGTCTTTGCGGACACCGTTAACAAAAATATGTAAAAATATCTCCTTTCATAACAGCAATGATTCCGACGGCGGCTGCTATGACCGCACTGCCTTTCCCGTCACGACAATACTCATGGCGGTGTTTCTTATAGTAGGCTCGGTTGTGGGCAGCAAGATTATATCCGGTAAAATATTAAAAAAATAAATATGTTGGGGAAATTTTTAAAAAATCCCTTGCAATCCCAAAAGCTTTGTGGTATACTGTAAAAGATAACGTATACTATTTGGAGGTGTGACCTATGGAATTCGGCGCAATTCAGATCATCGGCGGAATTATTATGCTTATCTGCAGCGTGCTTATTATAATTCTGACAATAATGCAGGAGCAGAAGCAGCAGGATATGAGTTCGGCTCTGTCGGGTCAGAGCGATAACTTTTTCGGCAAAGGCGACGTTAGCAGCTCCCGCGAGCAGGCTCTCGCAAGGCTTACAAAGCTTTTGGCTATTGTATTTTTTGTTGTTACTCTTGCCGTTAATATTATTCCCGCAATAATAAACAGGGTCAGCGCAAGCTGAATAATTATGCCGTCATGTCCTGCGCCGCCTTTGGCGCGGGACTTTTTCTTTAGCTGTAAAATCAAAAGTACGGAGGGCTGCGGATATGGCTGAACAAAAGGATATTTACAAAAACAGAATAAAATCGATCCTGACCCAGGGAGGCGGAAAGGGCGTACCCTACAAAAAGCTGTACGCCTCATGCAAGGGCAGACGGCAGAATGCCGCCGCGTTTTCGGCTGCCGTAGCCGAGCTGAAGCGGGAGGGCGTTATCACCGAGGACAAAAGCGGCATCAGGCTCTGCGCCGACGCGGGACTTTTCCGCGCAAAGGTGTCGCGGCTCAACAAGACTTTCGGTTTCCTTGAACGTGAGGACGGCGCCGAGGTTTTCGTCCCGGGGAAATTCCTCAAGGGCGCAATGCCCGGCGATACGGTCATGGCAAGGCTTCTGCCTCCCCGAGTGGAACAGACCGAGGGCGGGCTTCTTGACGGAGAGGTGGTCTCCGTCGTCGAGGAGGGCTTCACGGAGTTTTCGGGTACCGTTGAAAAGGACGGCAAAACCGTATGCATACGTCCCGATACCCTTTCAAAGGAGCTTATGATAGTTTCGGCCATAGATGTTCCCGTAAGAGTGGGGGACAAAGTTCTGGCGGAAATTTCACGCCGCGGGGACAGGCACTCGGAACACAGGGTACGCATTAAAGATGTTTTCGGCGACAGCGGAAAAGCCAAAACCAGCGCGGACGCTCTGCTCTATACCAACGGCATTGAGGTGGATTTCCCCTCGCAGGTTCTGGACGAGGCAAGAGCCGCCGAGCATAAGGGTATCCCCCCGGAAGAGCTTTACAGGCGGCTTGACCTGCGGGACGAGGTGATCTTCACCATAGACGGGGCCGATACAAAGGATATCGACGACGCGGTGTCCGTTTCCCGCGACGGGGGCGGTTGGAACCTTGGCGTACACATCGCGGACGTGTCCTTTTATGTAAAGGCGGGCTCCGAGCTTGACAATGATGCTATGCTCCGCGGCACGTCAATTTACTACGCGAACAAGGTGGTTCCCATGCTGCCGAAGGAGCTTTCAAACGGCATATGCTCCCTTAATCCCCATGAGGACAGGCTTGCGTTTTCCTGCCTTATGAAGCTTGATCTTGAGGGACAGCTTGTGAGCTATAAGTTCAGCAAGTCGGTGATCCGTTCGCGGGTAAAGGGCGTTTACAGCGAGATAAATACTCTGCTGGACTGTCTGAAAAACGGCGAGGCGGTACCTTTCGAGCTTGCGGAAAAGTACGGAGGTCTGACGAAAAGCATTCTGCTTATGGACACGTTAGCGGCAATACTGACCGCTAATAAGCTCCGCCGCGGCGCGCCCCAGATAGAGACCTCGGAAAGTAAGCTGATAATAGATGAAAACGACGTCTGCGTGGACGTCCAAAGGCGAGAGCGGGGCAGGAGCGAGCTTATCATCGAGGAGTTCATGCTCATGGCGAACACCGCCGCCGCAAGGCTTGCAAAGGAAAGCGGCGTACCCTTTGTCTACAGGGTGCATGAGGATCCGTCCCCCGAAAAGATAGGCGAGCTTGTGGAAACCGTTTCGGTAATGGGAATAGCAGTTCCCCACTTTACAAGCGTAAAGCCTAAGCACCTTGCGGAGATACTGGAAAAAACAAAGGAATCTCCCCTTGCGCCCGTGGTGAACAGCATGGTGCTGCGGTCAATGGCTAAGGCTAAGTACAGCGACGAGCCTTTAGGACACTTCGGACTTGTGCTTGACGATTACGCCCACTTCACGTCCCCTATAAGGCGTTACCCCGATCTGGCGATACACCGCATATTGACCGATCTTTGCTACAATAAAAAAACTCCCGACGAGCTCCGCAAGCGCTATGCCGCATTTGCGAACGAGGCGGCAAAGCAGTCCTCGGAAAGGGAACTTACGGCGATGCGCGTTGAGCGCGCCTGTGACGACTGCTACGCGGCGGAATATATGTCCGCCCATATCGGAGAGCGTTTCGAGGGTATGATATCCTCGGTTCAGGATTTCGGCTTCTTTGTGGAGCTTCCCAACACCGTTGAGGGACTTGTCCGTCTTGATACGCTGAAAAACGGTCCCTACGATTACGACGGACGGTTTGCTCTCACAAAAGAGGGCAAGCCCGTATACCGCGTAGGCGACAGGATAAGCGTTATCTGCGCCGCGGCTGACGTAAGCGCGGGACAGGTGGATTTTGCCGTGGAGGACGATATCTCCGTTTAAAAATTCTAAGAAAGGGTGAAAAAATGATACTCTGCATTGCCTATGCTCTGTGCAAGGTCTGATCCCATAGCGGACAAGCTGCACAGAGGGAACTTATAGCGTCCGTTATCCGCCCGTTACAGTGCGGAACAGACCTTGCTTTCCGACTAAAAATCGAAAAGGAGCAAGGTCAATGAAATTTCAAGAATTAAAACAATTAAGATCATTTATTATACTTTGGCTTACCCAGTCCCTTTCCGCGCTGGGAAGCTCAATGACGGGCTTCGCGCTGATAATCGTACTGTACAAAAGCAGCGGCTCGGCGCTTACTACGGCTCTGCTTTCGGTGTGTTCCTACGCGCCATATGTGCTTATGAGCATTTTCGCGGGAGCTTTAAGCGACCGGTGGGACAAAAAAGCCACTATGCTTGTGTGCGACACCTTTGCCGCGGTCTGCACCGTTGTTACGCTGATACTGCTTAAAGCCGGCAGTCTGGAGCCTTGGCATCTGTACGTACTTAACGCCCTGAACGGACTTATGAACACCGTTCAGCAGCCCGCCTCGGAGGTGGCGGCTACGCTGCTTACTCCGGAAAAATACTATCAGAAAACAAGCGGAATGAGGTCTTTTTCAAATTCTTTGGTGACTATCCTCACCCCCGCCATAGCGGCAGCGGTCATGTCCTTTTGGGGAGTTGAGGCTGTCATCGCGATAGACCTCGCAACGTTTGCGGCGGCGTTTTTCGCGCTGCTTCTGTTCATAAGGATACCCGAAGTACCGCGGAAAGAGGACGGCGGCGAATCCGTTCTTGCAGCCGCTAAAAGCGGGCTTGTCTGGCTGAAAAACAACAGGACTGTCCTGCTGCTTATTCTTTTTCTGGCGGCGATAAACCTTATCGCTTCGATCTACGACGCCGCGCTCCCCGCCATGCTTCTGTCCCGCTCAAACGGCGGAGAGACCGTTCTCGGAGCGGTGAACGCCTGTGTGGGGCTTGCTTCTCTTGCAGGCAGCATAATCGTAACGTTCCTGCCCGAACCCAAAAACGGCAGAAGCAGACTGAGAGTGATATGCAATACCCTGCTAATCTCAATGAGTACGGAAAACTTCCTGCTCGCTTTCGGCAGAACGCCCCTTGTGTGGTGCATAGGCGCGGTGCTGGGCTGGATCGGAATACCCATAATGAACGCCAACATGGATGTTATCTTCCGCAGCGGTATACCTCCCGAAATGCAGGGCAGGGTCTATTCCGCAAGGAATACGCTTCAGTTTTTCACCATTCCCGCGGGATTTTTCCTCGGCGGACTTCTGGTGGACAAGGTGTTTGAGCCGCTTATTGCGGATCTCCCCACGGACAGCTTTATCGTGAACGTGTTCGGCAGCGAAAAGGGCTCGGGAGCGGCCTTGCTGTTCTTTGTGATAGGAATAGCCGGAGTCGCCGTGTGCTTGGTATTCCGCAGACTGCTGCTTCGCCCGAAAGGCTGAATAAAACCCGCCGTACCCAATCATTAGGGTACGGCGGGTTTTGCAGTATTAACTTTCAAGAGAACATTTGTCAAGGGGGATTTCACCCAAAAGTGAAATCCCCGAAAAATTGGAAGTTAGTGAAGCTGTAATAATTTCATATTCTTTGCTCGATTATAATTTGCTATAAGTTCGTCACATTTAAACGGCTTGCCGTGTCCTGGATATATTTTTTTTGGACTAAGGGCGATTATTGTTTCCCAAGATTGTAAAAACGCGGTCTTATCCTCAACCCAAATGGTTACTCTGTGTAAACTCGGCAATCCGTTCATCGCTGCATCACCGCAAAATAGAGAACCACTGTTCAATAAAAGAGAAATCGAATCAGCCGTGTGACCGGGAGTATCAATGATCTTTCCTTGTAACAAGAGTTCCACTTGTGTGCGATTTTGATCACTGATTTGGATACATCTGCATTGATATTCTTGCTTTAGCTTAGGAAACAAATGTTTTCCCTTGCCAATAATTTTCATTAGGGTACAAAAACACAAAGCAGTCTTTGTCGTACAACCGCCGTGGAATGAGTTTTGTCCTCTGTATAAGACCTCTAATGCCCTGTTGCTCATAACGACTTGAGCGGCAGGGCATTCCGAAAGTATTTCGTTCAGATATCCTGCATGATCATCATGTGCATGTGTCAAAAAAATGTACCGTATTTGATGAAGGTCTATATTGTGTTTTGCCAGTTTCTTTCTGAGATGTGCAAATCCATTTTCGTATCCTGTATCAATCAGTACGTATCCGTTGTTAATGGGATATATCCAATTATTAACAATTTTGCTTCCCACATTGACCATGCCAGTTCCCCCCTCCGGTGATCTTCTGTTACCGACATAAATTCTGCCTGGCGACCAAAGTATACCATCTTTGCGAATGACATTCAACTCTCATTTATGGGTGTTGATAGTAGTAGCAAGCAATGCCCCGGCATATACCCGGCGCAGCTTGTTGGTGGCCCACGGCCCCCAAGCCCCCATTGCATCGGCGCAGCTCCGCCCGATGCATAAGCCGCCGTTGGCGCCTGCTGGCCTGTCCATACTGGGCAGGGAGGGGACGCCCGGCGGAGAGCGCACGATGGCCGCAGGCCATACCACCGTCCGCTTGCGGGTGGTGAGTAAGTGCGCTCTTCGAGAGGAGCGGCAAAGAGAACGGAGCTCCCAGGTCATCCCCGGACGCTCCCGCTTCGGTTCCCTCCTGCTGGTCAATCACCGCCCCTCCGGCCTGCGTCATTTTGCCACAAACGAACCGCAGTCAATGTAATGTAGTGGTCTGGTGAAACCACCCTTTATACATTACATCTCAACTTTTAATTGTATCACGCTCTCAGCTCCGCGCCCAGCTTTTCAAGTTCCTTGAGGACGCGCTTCACCGCAGCGTCGGACTGTTCGTCGGTGAGAGTTCCCTCGTGGGAGCGCATTGCGATCGAGTAAGCAACGGACTTTTTGCCCTCGGCGATCTGTTTGCCCTTGTAAACGTCGAACAGGGTAACGCTTTCAAGGGTATTTCCAACCGCCCTTTTGATTGCCTTTTCAAGCTCCGCAACGGGCAGATTTTCGTCGCAGACTATTGCAAGGTCGCGTACAGCCGCAGGGAATTTGGGCAGGGGCTTGTAGGTCTTGACCGCGTTTGCAATGTCAAGCAGCTCAGTAACGTTCACCTTTGCCGCGTAAGCCTTTACGCCAATGCCGTAGTTTTCAAGGGTCTCGGGGTGAAGCTCTCCCACAATGCCTATGGCTTTGCCGTCCTTGGTGATGACCGCGCACCTGCCCGGGTGGAAAGCCTCCGCTTCGGCAAATACCGCCGGGTCGGTGCAGGCAGCGTACTCGACGTCCTCAACGCCGATATTTTTCAGCATGGAATCAACGATGCCCTTTATGCCGTAGAAGTCCATGTCCCCGCCGTATGCGCCCACGCTAAGGCGTACAGGCTCGTCCGGAAGTTCTCCGCCGCCCGGAATGTACTCGCTGCCAAGCTCAAACAGGCATACCGCCGCGTTGCGGCTGTTGTAGTTCCTTGCCATTACCTCGCACATGGAGGGCAGCAAAGTCGTTCTCATAACGGAGGTATCCTCGCCCAGAGGGTTTGAAATTACCACGGTCTTGCGGAGGGGGCTGTTCTCGGACAGACGTATCCTGTCGAAATATTTGGGGCTTATAAATGAATAGGTTGTTATTTCGTATGCGCCTAAAGCGGTCATGGCGTTCGCAATCTTTCTTTCCAGCTTCTGCTTTTCGGTAAGCTTCGCGTCGGCAACTCCGCGGATAATGGTTTTCGGGATATTGTTGTAGCCGTAAATACGCGCTACCTCCTCGGCGATATCGGCTTTGCACTCGATATCTATACGCACCGAGGGAGCGTACGCCTTGCCGTTCTCTACCTTGAAATCAAGCTTTTCGAGACAGCTTCTCATAACGTCCTCCGGAATGTCCGAACCGAGGAAATTGTTTATCCATACGGGGTCAAATTCCACGCCCTTGGGGGTCTTGTCGCTGTAGTCCGCGTCGATAATTGTTTTTACCACTTCGCCGCAGCCCAGCATTTCCACAAGCTCAAAGGCTCTCATAAGAGCGGGGTAGGCGTTCTGGGGGTCGAGACCCTTTTCAAAACGTGCGGAAGCGTCTGTCCTCATACCCAATGCCTTAGCCGTGGTGCGGACGGAAGCTCCGTCGAAGCAGGCTGCCTCGAAAACCACGTCCACGGTGTCGTCCATGATTCCGCTGTACTCGCCGCCCATTACTCCCGCAACGGCTACGGGCTTGTTTGCGTCCGCGATAACAAGCATTTTTTCCGTGAGAGTGCGCTCCGTACCGTCAAGAGTTGTAATAGTCTCGCCCTCCTTGGCGTTGCGGATATTTATTTCCGCGCCGTCGATGTACCGAATATCAAAGGCGTGCATGGGGTGACCGTACTCCAGCATAACATAGTTGGTTATATCAACAAAATTGTTTATGGGACGTACTCCGCTTGCCCGGAGCCTTTCCCTCATCCAGCGGGGGGACATACCTATCTTAACGTTTTTGACAACGCCCGCGATATAGCGTGGGCAAAGCTCCTTGTTATGGATAGTTACTTTAAGCATGGAACCAATGTCCCCGTCGATACCCTTATAAGTGGGTTCTTTTACGGTATAGGGACGATCAAAGGTGGCGTGGGTTTCCCGGGCAAGGCCGATAACGGACATACAGTCGGGACGGTTGGAGGTTATCTCGAACTCCACTGAGGTATCGTCAAAACCGATAGCCTCGCGGATATCCTGACCCAGCTCAAAGGGTACGCAGCCCTCCTCCTGCTGCATGATGAAAATGCCGTCTGCTATAGCGTAGGGGAAATCGTGGGTTGTGAGTCCCAGCTCGCCCAGGGAGCAGAGCATACCGTTTGACTCAACTCCGCGGAGCTTTCCCTTTTTGATCTTCACGCCGTTCGGCAAAGTCGAGCCGTCCATAGCCACGGGAACAAAATCCCCCTCGTGAACGTTGGACGCGCCCGTAACTATCTGCAAAACGTCGGGACTTGCGTGTCCCACGTCGACCTTGCAGACCACAAGATGATCGGAATTTTCGTGTGGGACTACGGAAAGAATCTTTCCCACCACAACCTTGCTTATCTCCTCGCCCTCGGTCTCCCAGCGTTCCACCTTGGAGCCGCTGATGGTAAGTCCCGAACAAAATTCCTTTATCGGCATATCGGAAACGTCGATGTAGTCTCCGAGCCATTTCATTGACAGATCCATTTATAAGTCCTCCAAATTATTAATTTTAGGATTGATGATATATTTTCGGGAAGCCTAAATAATTCTTGAATAATGCTGTACGAAAACTGCTTCTACAGGTCAGACTTTATCTGTGTTCTCCTGCTTTTGCTTTGTGTCGATGTGCGTCAGAAATTCTTTCACACCCTTTTGTCTCCCCGATAAACCGTATTGCTTTCCGTTTTTCATACGGAACATGACGGTCACGGCAGGTCCCTCGGTAACGGAATATATCTGCTCTATCTCGTTATAGTCAAAGGTAAGCGGTTTTGAAGGAAAACGAATTATTGTAAATTTTTCTTCTCCCCAGTACCATGCGCTTTTTGCCGATGAAACGCCCGCAAACGCCGAAAGCAATGCAAAAAAGACGAATACCGCAATTACCGCTATCGAGGACAGCACCGCAAAATTAACTATTATCCCTGCTATAACAAGAATTCCCGCAAAGACGTAAAGAGCAATGCACATCTCTTTGCCTGAACGGATACACCCTAAGGGTTCGTAACTCAATTTGTTGTTGTCAGTCATTTTATTTCCCCCGTTTTCCCAATTAAGAATTATTTGTCACACTATTCAAGAATTGTTTAGGCTTCCCGAAAGAAGTTTCGTATTATGCACTAAAGCTAAAACTGTCCCAAAAACCTCATATCGTTCTCATACAAAAGCCGCATATCGCTTATCTGATATCTTCCCATAGTGATACGCTCCAGACCGATGCCGAAGGCAAAGCCGCTGTATACCTCCGGGTCTATGCCGCAGCCCTCCAGAACCTTGGGGTGTACCATACCCGCGCCCAGAAGCTCGATATAGCCCTCGTTCTTGCACATGGGGCAGCCCGCTCCGTGGCAGTTGAAGCACATCATATCCACCTCCGCGGAGGGCTCGGTATAGGGGAAGTGGTGCGGTCTCAGACGTATCTGACAGTCCTCTCCGTAAAGACGCTTCATAAGCAGCTCCAGAGTACCGTTAAGGTCGGCCATGGTAACGCCCTTGTCAACCACAAGTCCCTCTATCTGGTGGAACAGGGGGGAATGGGTGGCGTCCACCGCGTCGGAGCGGTACACTCTGCCGGGGGAGATTATCCTGATAGGCGGCTTCTTGTTCTCCATTGTACGTATCTGCACCGAGGAGGTCTGGGTTCTCAGCAGCACGTTGTCGTTGATGTAAAAGGTATCCTGGGTGTCCCTCGCCGGGTGGTGGGGAGGCATATTCAGCGCCTCAAAGCAGTAGTAGTCCGTCTCCACCTCGGGGCCCTCCGCCACCTCGAAGCCCATGCCCAGGAAAATTTCCTTGACCTCGTTCAGAGTCACAGTAAGGGGGTGAAGCTTGCCCACTGTCCGGGGCTTGGGGGGAAGTGTAACGTCCAGGGTCTCCTCCTTGAGTTTTCTTGCTGCAAGCTCGGATTTAAGCTCTGCCGCCCTTGCGGTGAGCTTTTCCTCGATAGTCTGCCTTACGCTGTTGGCAAGCTGACCCACAACGGGACGCTCCTCGGCGGAAAGTCCGCCCATTTGCTTCAGGATAGCGGTAAGCTCTCCCTTTTTGCCCAGGTACTTTACGCGCAGGGCTTCAAGCGCGTCTGCTGCGCCGCACTTTTCAAGCTCCGACTCGGCAAGCTCCTTGATTTTTTCAAGCTGTTCCTTCATCATTTCTGACCGTTCCTTTCTTTATCCCGAAATCAAAAAAGCCCTGTCCCCCGAAAGACCGCGGTCTTTCTTTTCGGGACAAGGCATAACCTTGCTTATAAACCACCCTTTTAAAGGACAATCATCCTCTCTGCCTTAACGCGGCATACGTTCGCGCTTAATCATCGGGTCTGCCGAAGCAGCCTGTTTTCGGCGCGTCCGCTCGCGGGTGAATTTCGTTCCGTCGGAATATAAAAGGCTTCCAGCAAACGCCTTTCTCTCTGGCATATTCTTGCTCGGCGGGACTACTGTGTCCGGTCACAGCGTTTTATTTTTCGGGAATTTTTTTCGTTTTGCAGACTTCCGCAAAATTCTGCGCGTATATCCGCAAAGCTCAACATCTATATTATATACAATAACGTCACAAATTGCAAGCAAATTTTTCTTGAAACTCAAAAAAAAATGTGCTATAATAAATAATACACAAAAAAATCACTTTAACGGAGGTAAAAATGGACGTTTTTGTTGAACAGATCGTTAAAAAAACTACAAGCGGACGGGATACTGCTCTGAAGCTTCTGATAGGTATAGGCATAGGAGTACTTTCGGTCGTGTGCGTTTTTATATTCTTTCTCATGCTGCCGCTGGCGGGACTGGGGCTTTTGCTGATATGCGGAATATTCTACGGCGGGTACTACCTGCTGACCGGTCTTGACTGCGAATACGAATATATCGTTACCAACGGCGAGATAGACGTGGATAAGATAATCGCCAAAAGAAAGCGTGTAAGGCTGGTTACCGCAAAGGCTTCCCTGTTTGAAGCTTTCGGGGAGTACAGCGAAAGCTCCCCTGCCGCTGCGGACGGAGTTACTGTAGTTAACGCTGCGGGAGCTTCTGATTCCGAGAGCGCGAAAAACTACTACGCCGATTTCAAGCACGCAAGCGCGGGAAACGTAAGGCTCATCTTTACTCCCGAGGAGCGGGTGGTGGACGCGATAGTTCCGTTTATGCCCGCGCCTTTGAGAATAAGCTTAAAAAATAACTGCCGTTAACCCAAATGCTGGGAACAACACCTGAAATCACCCTATTACTACGAAAGTCTGAAAGGATGTATCCAAGATGATAACAAGTTCCTATATTATCGAAGTCCCGAGAGTTAAAAAGCTTTTACAGAGACCTAAATTCCTTGCGCGGCTCTATTCCCCGCAGGAAATGAAATTCCTTATGGAAAAGCACTTCCCCGTATTCAATATCGCGGAAATGTTCTGCGCAAAGTGCGCTTTCATAAAAGCAATGGGACTCAGCGCAACAGGCATAAAAATGCAGGAAATTTCCGTTCTCACCGATTACAGCGGAGCGTACTATATAAGCCTGGCGGGAAAAGCCAAAAAAGCCTTTGCAATGAAAAGGGCAAGGATCAGCATAAGCTGTTCCCACACAAGAAGCATAGCCTCGGCTATAGTTATCTTTTACGAATAATGCGGAAAAGCAGTACCGCAGTACCGCAGACGTTTGATAACCGTATGCCGGCGGCGTATTTTCGTCCGAAACCGAAAGACAACAGACAGGAGGCTTGACTGAAATGTTTTATCCTACTCCCAATCAAATGAGAACCATTGAAGCAAATTCGGAAAAAAACGGTCTGCCGTGCCGCGAGCTGATGGAGGCGGCCGGAGACGCGCTTGCCATGCAGATATGCCAGATCGGTCTGGATATAAGCTTATCCTCCGGTACGGTGTTCATATGCGGAAGCGGAAACAACGGCGGAGACGGCTTCGTTGCCGCCCGTCTTATCGCGGAGATAGGCTTCCCCGTGACTATTGCCCTTGTATGCGGCGATCCCTCCACCGAGCTTGCAATGACTGAATACTGCGAACTCAGCGGACTTAAAAACGTAGAAGTCCTGAGCATCGAGGACAACGCCGAAAAGCTGAAAGGGATAATGTCGGAAGCCGCCGTTATCGTTGACGCGGTTTTCGGAACGGGTTTTCACGGTTACCTGCCAAAACAGGTAAAGGAATGCTTTGCAATTGCCGGGGAATCGCTTGCGGTCAAGGTCGCGGCGGACGTTCCGTCGGGAGGCGACTGCCTTAACGGTACTGTGGCGGAGGGCGCGCTCAAAGCGGATATAACTCTTGCCTTCGGCTTCAAAAAGATAGGTATGCTTATTGATCCGCTTTCGGAGTACTGCGGGGAAGTTATCAGGGCGGACATAGGTTTCACCGGTAATTGTCTTGACGGAATAGATTATCTGCCGGAGCTTTTCGGGCGCAGAACCGCTGAGGAGCTTATCCCTCGGCGCAAAAAGGATTCCTATAAAGGGGATTTCGGAAAGCTGCTTAACGTTTCCGGCTGCGCTCGGATGAGCGGGGCGGCGCTGCTTTCCACAAGGGCGGCGCTGCGTTCGGGCGTGGGACTGGTCACTCTCGCTTCCTCCGAAAAGGTCGTTGACCGCATAGGAGCGGCTGTGCCGGAGGCGACTTACCTTTTGCTTGAAGCGGACGAAAGCGGCGCGGTATCCGAAAAGGCCGCTGAAAAGATACTTGCCGCCTGCGAAAACAAGACTGCTCTGCTGATTGGCTGCGGACTTTCTGTTACAGACGGTACTAAAGCTCTGGTGAAAAAACTGATAGAAGAAGCGGCGTGTCCGATAATTCTTGACGCAGATGGCATAAACTGCATTGCGGACAACATAGATATAATCAGGAACGCAAAAGAAGAGCTTATCGTCACGCCCCATGCGGGAGAGCTTGCAAGGCTTTCGGGACTGACCGTTTCCGAAGCGGCTTCCGACAGGCTTACCGCGGCGGTCAATTTTTCCAGAGAGTACGGGGTTACGGTCGCCGCTAAGGGAGTCCCCAATTTTGTGGCGGGAAACGGCAGGGCGTATATAATCCCTGCGGGAAATCCCGGTCTGAGCCGCGGAGGAAGCGGAGACGTCCTTGCCGGCGTCATAGCTTCATTCAGAGCCCAGGGGCTTTCCGCCGTTGATTCCGTTGCTCTGGGAGTATTCGTCCACGGCGCGGCTGCGGACATTGCAGCGGCGGAGCTTTCCGAGACCGGTATGCTTCCCTCCGACGTGACGGAGCGTCTGCCTTTTGTGTTCAGAAAACAGAACAGTTAGGGCAAAACGCTGTGCTTTTTTTGCTTCCGCGCATTCGCGCACTGTAAACACATTTAAAAAGCCGAAGCTTTAAACTTTAAACAGTTATTTCCCTCTGTTCTTTGAATGGAGGGATTTTTGTGCGTATTTTTAAACGGCTTGCGGCGGTATTTGCAGCGGCGGCGGTAACTCTTGCGCTTTCGTCATGTGCGGGAAACAAGGGCATACTTGTTAAAACTCCCGATCTGAACGTACCCTTTGAAGCGCAGGTCAAAATTCAGGCGGGAGAGCTTGAAATGAGCGGGAACCTTAAACGCTACGGCACGGGGATATGGGCGATGAACGCCGAGTCCCCCGAAACTCTGGCGGGACTGGAGCTGTCCTACGGAGACGAGGGAGTAAAGGCAAAGCTGGGAGAGCTTGCTCTGGATATTCCCGCCGAAAATATCAACGACGGAGCTGTGTTCGCCCAGATATTCAAGGCGGTGGACAGCGCGGCAGCCGCGGAAGAGCTGTACTGCTCCGACACCGAGGACGGCAAGGTTTTTTCGGGAGAGTTCGCGGGGAAGGCTTATTCGATCACCTTTGACCCGGAAACGCTTGCTCCGGTAAGGATCGAGATACCCGGCGCGGAGATATGCGGCGAATTTGAAAATTTCCGGATCATGACAGGAGAACCTGAAACAGGAGAAACGCAGGTCTCGGAAACCGATACCGCGCATACCGAACATACAGGGCAGACGGAAATTTCCGAATAATACGCATTTGAGGCTGAAAGACGTGCAAAAAATTAAGCAAAAGCCTGTATATATAAGTTTTTGCAGATTTTTTGCATATATTTTCAGGAGCAAATGAGTATGCGGAACAAGTGTTACAGTATGATTACAAATTGTTAAGCAACGGTTAAAAGTTATAAATGCCGCTTGTATTTTTTGTTTATTATGCTATAATAATAGCGTCCCTCGGAAACTGCCCGAACATTTTAATATTAAAAAGCAAAAGCTCCGATGGAAGTTAAAAACGAAAGGATCAGTATAAGATATGAACATGAACACTAAAAAAATAATTGCAGCAATTTCCGCACTTTCTTTAAGCGCAGCATTACTTACAGCCTGCGGAGGAAACGACAATACAGAAGATAACACTTCCGCGCCCTCCGAGACTTCTGCCGTTTCCACAGAGGCGGACACAAGCGAGTCCTCCGAAACCTCGGGAGAGACTGAGGCTCCCGCAGATACGGAAACAGACGGAGCGGGCTCGGAGGACAGCGGCTCCGCAAATCCTCTCCAGCCCCTTGCGGACGCGGTTCTGGCAGTGGGCGAGTGGCCGAGCCTTATGGAGGTCACAGACCCCCAGATACTTTCGGACTTCTTCCTGCTCAACGCGGAAAACGAAAATTACCGCAATATAATAGTGCTTCAGTGCCCTATGAGCGCATTGATGACAGAAGTCATTATAATTGAAGCAGATGATGCCGAAGCCGCCAAGACCGACCTTGAAGCCCGCAGAACAAAGGCAATAGAGCAGGACGCTTTCTATCCCAACGACGTTGACCTTGCAAACGCGTCGATCGTAGGAACCGAGGGGGATTACGCCTACTTTATTCTTGCCGGTAACGCATCCGACGCCGAGTCCGCGCTGGTTGAGGCTATAAAAGCGCTTTAATCAAGCCGAATAATGCGCCGTACGAACGCCCCTCGTTTGTACGGCGTTTGCTTTTGTCGTTTATGCCGTTTACATTGACCGAGCTATTTGAGCTGCTTGATCAGCAGAGATAAAGTTTATTTCTCCTGATGTTTGGCTATTGTATTTTCTTTCGGAATGTGCTATACTTTATAAATAGATTATTAACGGAGGAATCTGTTTTGCATAAATATATGAAAATTATTGTTCTTGTTACTGCGGCCGTGCTTACGGCAGTTCCGTTTTGCGGCTGTACGGAGATCGACGAGGACGTTCCTGCGCCTGTCATGGCGACGGCTGTCAGTGAAAAGCCTTACCCAGTAAGCGCCGGATCTCTTGTTTTTGACGAAGCTCCGCGTACTGTGGGGTCTCTTTCTCCTGCGTTAACGGAGATAATATGCGAGCTTGGTTTCGGGGACAAGCTTACAGGCAGAAGCGAATACTGCGTTTATCCTGAAAGCGTATCGGATACGGCGACTCTCGGCTCTGCGGCTAACCCCGATGTGGACGCTATTATCGGAGCCGCGCCGGATCTGCTCATGTCACTGAGTCCCATTGCAAAAAAGGATATCACCGCTATTGAAGCGGCGGGGACGAGGGTATGGATAATATCGCCGCCCCAGTCCACCGGAGACCTTTACCGCTGCTATGAGGAGATAGCCGCCGTTTTCGGAGGAAAGCTCAACTGCTCCGCTGCCGCCGAGGACGCTCTTGAACCGCTGAAAAAGGCTCTCTATGACGCGCGTGATTCTATGGAAAGCTTTGTGTACATAATGTCTCCCGAGCTGGCGGCGGCTTCGGATTCCACATTTGCCGGGAATTTTTTCTCATACTTCGGCAAAAACGCTGCGGGGAAAAGGAGCGGTGAAGAGGATATATCAATGACTGCCGAAGAGCTTCTGGCTCTTGATCCTCAATGGCTTATCCTGCCCGATTCGGTAAGCGTTTATGAGCTTCCCGAGGAAACTTCGGGGCTTTCCGCAATAAAAAATAACCGGATCATAGTTCTTGACGATGACGTACTGGAACGGATAGAACGTCCTACCTCCCGTCTGGACAGCGCGGTATATGCGATATTGGAGCAGATAAATGAATCTGACGGTGAAAGTCAAGATGAATAGAATTTTATGGGCAGCGAATAGGAATCAGCTTTTACTTATGTAAATTTTTGTTTAGCGGGGAGCCCCCGCGGGCTGAGTCACCCCCTGCATAATTTTGCTTGAATCATTAGATAGCAATGCCCCCCTCAAGGGGGCAGGGAAGTTTGTTGTGATTTTATTGGCTGTAATTTTTGGGGTGTTTTGTCTTAATATAATGTTCTTGGGCTTTACAAATAGTGCGGGGTGCGAGGGACAACCCTCCCCCTTTCCCCTCTCGGGTTTTCCCTCGCGCTCCTTTTCCCCTCCAGGCTTACGCTATGCGTTTTATATTTAGTTAATTAAGAATTTTTAGTTTGCTCTAATAGAGCACATAGCGTAGCGGGGGAGGGTGAGAATAAAGGAAAGAGAGAGCACGAGAGGGAAAACCATAAGGGAGAGGGAGGGGGCGGCAAGCGTCCTATAAGTCTCAATGAGTCCCCTCCCTTTCCCTTTTGGTTGTCCATCTCGTACCCCCGCACTATCTATAAATTAAAAACAAACAATGTCAAGACATAGCAAACGAAAAAGTACAACGATAAACAAAAATTTATAACTTTAATCTTATAAGTATCAAATAAAGAATATTCCATATAACCCCCATAAAAATGCCGCACAAGACTGTCTTGTGCGGCATTGCTCACCCATATATATGATTAAAAACTGTCAGCTTTCAGCCGCTTATGCGGGATTAACGATCTGCCGCCAGTCAAGGTCGCCTCTTTCAAGGGCATGAATGAGAGCTTCCGCCGTAGCAATATTTGTGCCCACCGGAATGTTATGAACGTCGCAAAGTCTCAAAAGGTCGCGCTCGTTAGGCTCGTGTGCCTTGGGCGTGAGAGGATCCCTGAAAAAGAGGAGCAAGTCAATTTCGTTGCAGGAGATACGCGCGCTTATCTGCTGCGCTCCGCCCTGGGAGCCGCTCAGATACCGCTGTATGGTGAGTCCCGTAGCCTGCTCTACCATTTTGCCTGTCGTACCCGTGGCGCAAAGATTATGTCTTGACAGCACGCCGCAGTACGCAATACAGAACTGTACCATAAGCTCCTTTTTGGAATCGTGCGCGATCAAAGCTATATTCATTATTTATCATTCCTCCCCTGTAAGAACTGAAGTAAAAAGCGCGGAACAAATGCAGAATCGCATATTATATATATCTTAATAAGCAGGAACGGTATATCCGCGGGATAACACGCTGCTGCGCCCCCTACCGCATTCTCCGCTACTGGAGAAGTATCTTGAAGCTGAGGGGAACGTCCTCTCCCTTTATTCTCTTGGATATAGCGTCAAAGGCTTTGAAAGCCAGAGAGCCGGACGGAAGCGGGATACCCTTGCCGGTAGAAACTACAACGTCGTTGTCGCTGGGGATAACGCCTATAAGCTGAACGCCTACGGTGTCGATTATAGAGTCAAGGTCAGGGATAAGATCCGCCTTGAAGATATCGGGGTCTACCTTGTTTATGATAAGACGCTGCTTCTTGTTGCCCCTCTTGTAGAACTCGTCGGACATAAGCCTTGCGTCGCGGACGCATATGGGGTCGGGAGTAGTGTTTATCAGAATAAGGTCTGACTGTTCAACAACGTCGAAAACGCTTTCGTTAGTACCCGCCGAGGTGTCTACGATTATGTATTCGTAGTACTTTCTCATCTCGTTGCAGATACTTGAAATTGTTTCCGCGTCCACCTTTGCAAAGGGGTCTTCGGGAGCGCAGACTATACTCAGGTTGTTCGCCAGCTTTACCTGCGTGGTAGCCTTGTAGATATCGCATTCTCCCTTGAGAACGGTGCCCAGATCGTATTTAACGTCGTCCTTGACGCCCAGCATGATATCCAGGCAGCGGAGACCGAAATCCAGCTCGATAATAAGAGTTCTGTGACCCTGTTTAGCCAAGGCAAAGCCCAGCTCGGCGCATATAGAAGATTTGCCTGTGCCTCCCTTACCGGAGGTTATCGCAATAATTTTTGACATGAAAAAAGCTCCTTTCCGAAACAGCGCAGTACTCAAAATTGGAATGAGCAAATTGAGCAGCAAAATAATATCAGCTAATTTATATTTTACCACAAAATGCGGATTTGTCAAAGCGTTTTTAAACATTCTGCACAATTTTGTTGAGATGTTGATAAATGATTTGTAGTTTTTGTGCACATTCAACAAAACCCAAAACAGCTTTTCAAACGTTATAGGAATAATTCCGCAAAGTGTGTAAAACGGCACATAAAATCAAATGTTTCGCTTTATCGGACACACGGCTGCGGAAGCTAATCCGCAAGCCCCGCCATGTCCTCCTCGGTCTTTGCGATGACCGGTTTGGGAACAACGTAGTTCTTACTATAATATGCTTCAATAAGCTGCCTTATCATAAATTTGGAGTATTCTCCGTGCTCTACCATTCCCGCAAACGCTATCTCGGGATCGTCAGCGGGATAGAAGCCTATGAAAGCTGAGCTTGTGTCCTCCGCGGAAGTGACCTGGGGCGTACCCGTCTTTATCGCCGCCGCTTCCGGCAGGTCGGTCAGCAGATACGGGGTGTAGTAATCCTTTTGGGTAGGATAACCGTACTGAGTGAAAGCGGCAGCCTGTTTCATTCCCTGCGTTACAAGGCTGAAGGTCTCCCCTGTCTTGTCGGGGATAGTCAGCGTTATCTCGGGTTCGGTCACCGAAACGACTTCCTCCATATTATAGGTGTAAACGCTGTCCACAAGGTGGGGCTGATACCTGACTCCCTTGTTGGCGATAGTGCTTGCCTGGACAGCCATTTGCAGGGGAGTGACCGCTGTTTCCGACTGACCTATGGCTACCTGCACCACAAGTCCCGCCTGCCATTCCAGGTTGGCGTCAAGCATGGTCTCGGGAGTGGCTATTTTTCCCTTTGCGCCGCCTGTCTCCAGATAGCAGTCGTCTCCCAGGCCGTACTGATTGGCGTAGCTTTCTATCATATAGGGACCCATAAGTCTGCCCACTTCATAGAAAAAGATATTGCAGGACTTTTCTATAGCCGTAACAACGTTTATGCTGCCGTGCCAGCCGGTGCAGTTCGGCTTGTAGTCGTCCCAGTAGGTGTACTTGTGTCCGCAGAAGATCGTGGAGCTTTTGTTTACAAAGCCTTCGTTCAGGGCGGCTGTGGCTGTAACTGTTTTGAACGTAGAGCCGGGACGGTACAGACCGTTTGTTGCTCTGTTTACGAGCGGCGTGTTTTCGCGGTTTATGACCGACGCGTAGTCGGTGAGATAGTCGTTGATATCGTAGGTGGGAGCGGTAGCCGCGGCAAGCAGCGCGCCTGTTTTAACGTCCAGCACAACTATGGCTCCAGCGTCTGCGTTCTCGCCCTTTTTGTTGTAGGAGGTCTGGTTGTTCAGCCAAACTATGTGGTTTTCCAGTATTTCCTGCACCTTTCTCTGGTAGTTCATATCAAGGGTGAGCTTTATTGTGTTTCCGGGAATTGCCTCCTCCGTTACCATATCGGAGACCACCGCGCCGTTTAAAAGCTCCAGGGTGCGGGTGCCCTTTGTGCCGCGGAGCTTGCTCTCCATAGCCTTTTCGATGCCTGACTTTCCTATGACGTCGTTGAGGGCGTAGCCGTTGGCTTTATTTTCGGCGTATTCGTCAGCGTTTATCGCGCCTACCGTTCCTATAAGGTGCGGAGCGACGTCTCCGGCGGCGTAGACTCTTATAGCTTCCTCAACTATGTCCATGCCGTCAAGGGTATAGGCGGCTTCCTTGAGGCGGACTACCGTGTCCATGGGGATATCCTCCGCAAAGGTGTAGCGGTTTGACAGCGAAAAGCTCCTGAGGAACATTTCATACCGCACTCCCGCGATAATGCGCTTCTCATCGTCGCTGAGGCTTTCGTCTATGCCGTAGCGCCTGTACATTTCGATAAGGCAGTCCTCGGCGGTGGCATAGTGCTGAAGTTCGATATTTTTTCTAAGCTTTATAGCGTCGCTGTCCCTTGCCTCCAGATAGCTGTAGGGACGTTCCCGGGTTATTGGGAGTGTGTCTATCCACGCTACGCCGTCCTCTCTGAGAATGTTTGCGATACCGAGGATAATGCGGTTTATCTCAGCGCTGTCCGAGGGAAAGAATGCTTTTTCAATTACGACGTTGAAGCCTGTTTTGTTGCTGACTATCTCGCCTCCGTTCACGTCCACTATTTCTCCGCGGGGGGAGGTTATTATCTGTGAAGCCTGGCGTGTGGTCTTGGCTTTTTCAAGGTACTCCGCGCCGTCGACTACCTGTATCTTCATAAGGTCGACCGCGCACAGTCCCATAGCTCCGAGAATTATAATAAAGAAAAACGCCGCTCTCAGGCGTTCAAAAAATTTTCGCATAGCTGTATCCTTTCAGATTTTGTAGCAGCGGATATGAAATCCGCCCGTACGTAAAGGTTTGCTTTTACTCTCTTACGATATCGTCGGATTTTTCCTCGATATAGCTTTCGTCAATGAGACCGAAATGTCTTGAAAGAAATCTTACGATAAAGAAAAACGGTATTGCCGCTATAGAGGTATAGATCATGACGGGCAGAAACTCTCCCGTGAAAATTTTTCCCGCCGAGTCGTACTCCCATATGGCGTAGTAAAAGAAGTAGTGGATCGTACCCTGAACAATAACAGCCGCCGCGTTCAGAGCGATAATGTTAAGGATATGCCTGCGCATGAAAAAGTGGAAAAGCAGAGAAGCCGACAGACAGCACCACATCATAATAATACCGCTCAGACCGATAAGCGTGCCCTGGGCGGTGTCGAGAAGAAGTCCCGCGGCGCAGCCCATAAGCGCGGAATCAAAGGGTTCCTCGAACATGGCTATGCACATTGCCGCGGGAATGACAAAAAGCGGCGTGCGGAGCATAAACTGCTTCTGAGGCGCCGTCGTCATATATATATACGCTATTACGGTCAGCAGACCGTACAGTATCCACCTGACGACTGTGTTCCGTTTTTCTTTTTTTCGTTTCAGATCTATATTCACGTTAAGCACCTTTTAGACGTAAGAGATTCAGAAGTAAGAGGTAAGAATTTCGCAGCAAACCGACTGCATATGATCACCGCGCTTTCCGTCTGTCCCGTTAAGGGGGGCCGGGGTACTGAAAATTACAGCAAAACTGCACGGAAAAATTTTGCCGGCGTGGCTCCCCGGCTCAGCCCGCGGGGGCGTTCCCCGCCTGCCCGTTGAAAGAGGTTATTACAAAAACTGTGGAAACGTTGTCCGGGTCTATGGCGGGCTTTATTACCGCATACTTGGATAAGCCGCTGTCCTCCATGCCTACTTCCGTTACCGTACCGATAAGTTGATTGGCAGGAAAGGTCTCGCTTCCGGAAGTAACGATTATGTCGCCCTCCTTGACGTCGGCGGTCTTGCTGATGTAGTTCATGCGGCAGCAGCCGTCCTCGGCAAGCTCGTAGTCTCCCTCGATGATACCTGTCGCCTTTGTGCGTACCACGGTCACTCCCACCGCCGTTTTCGGGGAGTACAGCGTACGCACTCTGCTTGTGCTTCTTGCCACGTCGTAGCAGATACCCACCAGTCCCGAGGAGGTTATAACAGGGTCGTAAGGCGCAATTCCGTCATCGCTGCCCTTGTCGATGGTAAAGGAATGGTATGGGTCGTTTGTGGTACGGGCAATTACCATGCAGGGGGGAGAGAAAACGTAATCATCGTATTCCTCCTTAAGTCCCAGCAGAACCCGGAGCTGCTCGTTCTCACGGGTTATTTTGTCATAGTCTATGATGTCGTTGTAGACCTCGTTGAGGGTCTCTTTCAGTTCAATGTTTTCCTTATAGTACTTTTCCGCGTTGAAAAGCATATCCAGCGTGGAGGTCACCTTGTCGGAAATTTGCGTGGAAAGCTTCTGAAGAGGTTCAAACAGGAAGCTGAACACCGACGCGCTGTCAGGGCTGTAGCCCCCTTGGGTGAGGCTGTAGACCGCTATACCCAGGATCAGCGCCATAAGCGCGGCGAGGATCTTAAATTTTGTTGTTTTGAAAAAATCCCTCACCGCAGACTGCTCCTTTTCAGATGTTAAGGTATCCGGTTGTCGTATATTCAGCTGAAATACATGACCGCGAAAACGTCTGCCGCAAGACCGGCAGCGGACGCTATCGAGGAAAACGCCACCGTTTTTTTACGGCTCAGCTTTTCCGAAAAAAATATTTTCTTTACCGCAAAAGCGATAAGAAACGCAGCGGCAGTTCTTATCAAAGCCGCCGCGATAAACGCTCCGGGACTGCGGTACCGCACCTTTTCATAATGGCAGGCGCAAACGTCGGGACTGCCAATATGCATTATCTCGTCAATTGACAAGGCAGCCCAAAAAGCCTGAAACCCAAGGAAAAGCTGCGATATTCCCAATGACAGCAGCAGCGCTTCGGTACCGTCGAGACAGCCGGAAAAGTATATTCCGCACATCAGTGCAAAAGCCGGGGGCAGAATCACAAACGCAAACTGCATGGTCGTTATTGCCAGTACCAGCGTTATCGCTCCGGTCAGAAAAGCCGCCGCAATGCCCAGGGCAAAAAATTTGATTTTTGCGGTTTTCCCGATTGTAAGCAGGACAGCCGCCAAAGCGGGTAATACAGCGCATATTATCCACAATATCTTTGCCGCCGTAAATAAAGCCATGTCCATTTTGCGCCCCTCCGTTTGTCCCTATACCGACCGTGTACCGGAATAAATCAATAATATTTGGAATCGTCGTTGAGCACCTCGCGGAGTTTTTCAATGTCCTCCAGAACCTTGCCGGTGCCGTCAGCAACGCAGTCAAGGGGAGTCTCCGCAACGTTTACGGGCATACCGGTTTCCTTGTTGATAAGCTTGTCGAGACCGCGGATAAGGGCTCCGCCGCCCGCGAGGGTTATCCCCTGGTCTATGATGTCCGCCGCAAGCTCCGGAGGAGTCTTTTCGAGGGTCACCTTGATAGCTTCCACAACGTGGGAAAGGGGTTCGGCGAGAGCCTCGCGTATCTCCGCGGAGGTAACGTTGATATTTTCGGGGAGACCGTTCAGAAGGTTACGTCCCTTTATCTCCATGTCGGACTCCTGCTCCATGGGGAAAGCCGAGCCTATGGCAATTTTGACGTTCTCGGCTGTGCGTTCGCCTATGAGCAGGTTGTATTTTTTCTTGATGTAGTTTATGATAGCGGTATCGAAAGCGTCTCCCGCAACTCTTACGGAACGGGAGGTAACGATTCCGCCAAGGGAGATAACGGCGACCTCGGAGGTGCCGCCGCCGATGTCGACTATCATGGAGCCCTGAGGCTCGGATACGGGCAGACCCGCGCCTATAGCGGCAGCCATAGGTTCTTCGATAATGTTTACTTTTTTGGCTCCCGCGTTTTCGGCGGCTTCCTTAACGGCGCGCCTTTCAACGGCTGTAACACCCGAGGGTATACATATGATAACATGAGCCTTTGCGAACATAGAGCCTTTGAGAGCCTTTTTGATGAACTCCTGTAGCATAGTGGTGGTTATTTCAAAGTCCGCGATAACGCCGTCCTTAAGGGGTCTTACCGCGATAATGGAGCCGGGGGTACGTCCGATAACGTCCTTAGCCTCCTGACCTACGTATTTTGCGCGGTCTGTGCGGGTATCCACAGCCACAACGGAGGGCTCGCGGATAATGATTCCCTTTCCTCTCATATATACAAGGGTATTCGCCGTACCCAGGTCTATGCCTATTTCCTTAGTAAACATTTTTTAACCTCCAGTATTTATTTAAAACGTCGGAAATTCACAGCCGACGTGCAGTTCGTCCGTAAAAATCGTCACATATACTATTATATCACGGAAAAGCTGTCTCTACAAGATTTTTTTCAACTTTTTTATCAAATTGTAATTTTTGTTTCCAATGTTAAACATTTTTTGTAGATTATTGATAAGAGGGATGATTTTTTATAAAAATAAATTTTTGTTTATCGTTGTACTTTTTCGTTTGCTATGTCTTGACATTGTTTGTTTTTAATTTATAGATAGTGCGGGGGTACGAGATGGACAACCAAAAGGGAAAGGGAGGGGACTCATTGAGACTTATAGGACGCTTGCCGCCCCCTCCCTCTCCCTTATGGTTTTCCCTCTCGTGCTCTCTCTTTCCTTTATTCTCACCCTCCCCCGCTACGCTATGTGCTCTATTAGAGCAAACTAAAAATTCTTAATTAACTAAATATAAAACGCATAGCGTAAGCCTGGAGAGGGAAAGAGGCGAGGGGAAACGGGAGCGGACAGCTAAAGCTGTTAGGGAAAACCCAAGAGGGGAAAGGGAGAGGGTTGTCCCTCGCACCCCGCACTATCTGTAAAGCCCAAGAACATTATATTAAGACAAAACACCCCCAAAATTACAGCCAATAAAATCACAACAAACTTCCCTGCCCCCTTGAGGGGGCATTGCTATCTAATGATTCAAGCAAAATTATGCAGGGGGTGACTCAGTCCGCGGGGGCTCCCCGCTAAACAAAAATTTATTGTTCCTCCCATTCATTAGTTCGGCAAAAACGAATAATCTTAATAAACAACGAATATAATTAACCGATAACTTTTCCTGAAAGGTCGGCTGAAAATGAATTACGACAACTTTTATCCCTTTGAGTACGAACCCCTGTCCTATAACCTCGAGGAGCTCAACCCATACATAAGCGAGTATACGCTCTATTTCCACCACGATAAGCACTACAAAAATTATGTTGACAAGCTGAACGCGCTTATCGAAAGACGTCCAATGCTGCACAACGTTTCTCTTGAAGCGCTGACAAAAATGTCCGACGACGATATCCGTACAAACGCGGGAGGCGTTTACAACCACGAGCTGTACTTTGCTTCTCTCACGCCGGACGATACGGAACCGTCCGAAAAAATGACAAAGCTTATAGACAGCAGCTTCGGTTCAGAAAAGGAAATGTGGGACGAGATCATCGAAGCGGGTCTGGGGCTCGTCGGGTCGGGCTATGTTTGGCTTGTTCTCGATAATGACGGAAAGCTTGACGTAATAGTAACGCATAATCAGGATACCCCCGATTTTGACAAATACGCTCCTATTTTCAACATCGACGTCTGGGAGCACTCCTATTACCTCGATCGTCAGAATCGCCGCGCCGATTACCTTACCGCGGTAAAAAACGTTATTGACTGGGAACACGCTGAAAAAATGCTGAACTGTGCGGAATGACATATTACTCTCCTATAAACGTAAAAACGGCAGGATACGCTGAACGCGTTTCCTGCCGAAACTTTTACCTTTTATTCTTTGTAGCCGGCGGATGTCCGCTGCCGGCTACCTTCTGTGACCGCCTTTATCGGGCTTATATATGTAATATTCCTCAATGTCTTTGTTTGTAAACAGCCGTATAAATGTTACCGCGCACATTGCGACAGCGGCTGCATATATAACGAGATTTATCACATATTCCTTTCCGAGCGCCTGGTTTGCAGGGTCAAAAGCATATCCTATCAGACCAGGGTATATGAGCAGGACTGTACACGCTACAAAAAAAAGCGTGGACATTATCTTTGCGAACTTTGACTTCAGTACCATAAACAGCGAAAAAACTATTGCGCCCGCAGGAAGATAATCCATCAACGGGTATTGTCCGCCTGCGTTAGGCTTTGCAAGATATATCAGAAACGCAGAAACAAGCCCCGTAGCAGCGGCTGTAAGCAGCATGACAAATCCGCGCCTTGCCGATTTGGCTTTCTGCTCGTCCATGAGCTTTTTGTACATCGCAAGGCTTTTTTTCTTGTCGTAGCCCTCGGACTTTTTCTCAAGCTCGGTTTTGAGACGGTTCTTGATAAGCTCCTTTTCGTCCTTGTCGAGCTGCTCCTTCGACATTATGTCGGCGCTCTTTTTATGGGACGGGAAATACTCGTCCGACATCTCGTCCAGCTTGGGACGGTTCTCAACCGACATTGCAAGGTCGTCCGCCTGCATCTGGTTTTTCAGCGAGCTTATTATAGAGCTTTTGTCCGTGCGCATATCCTCTATCTTTACGTCGATGCTGTCAAGGGCTATACTGTCCGCGGAGATATCCTCCAGGCTTCCCGTATAGTCGTAGTTCTCGTCCTCGCCGTAGATAAAGTCGATATCCGCTTCGTCCGGCTGCTCCGGCTGTCCGGCAGGCTCCTCCTCCGGGGAGGGAAGGTTCTCAACCTCTATCTCAAACTCGCCGATAACGTCGGGGGAACCGGAGGAAGCGTTCTGTTCCGCTTCGTTTTTCAGGGAAGATACGTCGATCTCCATATCAATGCTGTCCGAATCCCTGCCGTCTCCCGCTTTTTCCTTTGCGAGCGCCGACAGGTCACCGCCGGCTTTTTTCAGGTCCCTTTCAAATCTTGGGACGTACCCGCCGTTTCCGCCCGTGCTGCTCATGCCGTCTCCGTTTTCCTCCGAAAGGAACCCGCCGTTCATAAAATCGTTTTCATTCGTAGACATTCTGCTCAATCCTTTCCTCTCGGAGATAATATCAAGGACAAGGAGCAGGGCCTATACGGCAATTCCGCAGCGGAATTTGCCGTAATGCTAATAAGGAACGCCGCCTTATTGATAAGCCCCGTTCTTGTCCTTTGATCCGTGGTTCGGTATTTCCTTTATTCCGTAACGGCAATGGTCTCGGGGAAGATGTTAGCCGTGCTTTCCTGGAGGAAAGTGGTGTTAACGTAGCCCTGTATAGTGGCGCCGTCCAGAACGGTTATCGTGGAAGCCGTGATATTGCCGAGTATTACCGCGTCGGTCTTGAATTCCGCCTTGCCGCCTACGTCGATGTTGCCCTTTATCTTGCCGTTCATATCCAGGTACTGGGCGGATATGTCCCCCAGCAGGATACTGTCGCGGTCGAGCTGCACCTGGCCCTTTGAGGCGATATTGCCCTGCATGGACGCGCCCGACATCACGGAGTTGTTGCATTCTATGTCGCCCACGACTTTTCCCGTAACGTTAATATCCTTGGTGATCCTTACGTCGCCCTTTACGCTGCCGTCGATGTTGATGTTCGCAAAGGAGCGGATATTTCCGTCGATAATGGTGTTCCTGGAAATTATCGTGGTCTCCTCGGTCTCGTAGTAGGGCGTGTCGTTTCCGCCGCCGAAGCGTGGAGGAGGATTATTGGGAACTCTCGGAGGCGTGGGGGGAGTTCCTCCGCCGTAGTTCTGGGTGCCGCTGCCGTAAAGGTTCTGAGGCTCCGTATAGCTGCGGGGACTCTGAGCCTGGGCTCCCATTCCGAACGGATCGGGAGCAAACGGCTGAGAAGGTCTTGCGCCGAAGTCGGCAGCCGACTGAGCGTTTTTGACGTAGGGATTATCGCTGTAGCCGGACTCCGCAGTCTGAGCGGGTTCCGGTTCGTTCCGGAGGGATTCCCTGAACGTTTCCGCAGGCTGTTCATCCGCAAATCTGTTTGAAGCTGCAAAACCGTCCTGCTCGGTGAAATCATCCGCGGCAGATACCGACGGGTCAGCCATAATATCCGTGGTCTCGCCGTAAGGCTTGTTTGCGGCATAGGGCTGCTCCGCTTTTCTCGGGGGGTCGATATATTTATCCAGCTCGGATTTCTTTTTTGATTCCTTTGAAAGGTCGTCTCCCACAAGACCGTCCTTTTTGAGGATCTCCTTGACCGCCTGATTAAAATTATCCTTCAGACTCATTTCCAATACTCCTTATCCGTAGTTTCGTACACATTTATGTATATTTTGATCCCGTCGGGGGAAAACTTTACGATCAGCAAAGTATGCGTTTTTCCGTACCGATCTTAGTCCCTATAGGTAAAGGTAGCGGGGTTTACGGTATTGTCAAGCTTGTCGAACTTATAGCCGTCCTCAAGAAGCCTGTCTATAATGTCCTCCAGCACAAGAACGGTGTTTTCCTTGCTCTGGCTGTCGTGCAGCAGGACTATCGCCCTGTCGGCGGTATTGCTTTTGATGCCCGACATGATGTTGTTGTAGATGCTTGTCCAGTCAGCGCCGTGCACCGCGTCCTCGCCGCTGACGTTCCAGTCGTAGTAAACGAAGCCGCGCCTTGTCATTTCGGCGATTATCTGCATATAGGTAAATCTGTTGTAGTTGTTTATGGAGCCGCCCGGGAACCGGAATATCTGCGGCTTTACTCCCGTGGCGTTATAGACGCACATATAGGTCTCGTTGAAATCGTCCAGATAGCTTTCGACGCTCGAGTATATCTTTTCGTAATCGTGGGATATAGAGTGTATGCCGATAGTATGCCCCGCGTTCACAATATCTCTCATGAGCTGCTGTGACTTTTCGTCCTCTCCCCCGCATACAAAGAAAGTGGCTTTTATACCGTACCTGTCAAGGATTTCCAGTATATCGGAGGTCCTGTCCGAGGGACCGTCGTCAAAGGTAAGATAGACCGTGCCGCTGTCCTCCTTAAAGTGTTCGGGGGGATTTTCGGCGTAAAGCTCGGGATAAAGCTCCATGTAGGGCTCGCTTCCCGAAACGGGAAATGCGCCCGCCTCGCTTGAAGTGCCGTCAGCATCGCTGAATGCGTCGGGATTCTCGGCGATGTAGTCCTTTACGTAGTTGATAAAAACGTTTTTATCGCCGCTTTCGATAACGTCAAGCATTTCCGAAATGGAGTAGCCGTTTGAAGCCATTACCAGAAAAAGGCGTTCGACGCTTGTCCCCTCGGGGATAACGACGTCGCCGGGAAAGCTGCTTGCCGCAACCGCTTCGGCGTTTTTCTTTTCGGTAAAGTACTTAAAGCCGAAGAAAGCGGCAAGAAACGTAGCCGCGGCGATCCATGTAAAAAATACCGTATAGATAAGGTGCTTAAAAAATTTAACGCTGCCGAAATACATATTGGCTCCTGTCCATTCTCCGCAGAAACTCGGTTTCGCTTCCTTCTCTGCGGCGGAAGGCTTAACGGAAGCGACGTTAAGAAATACTTATACCCTATTATAATACACCTTTTTTTCCCCGATGTCAACAGAATAGCGTTAATTTTTCATATTTTAAATTTTTATTTGACGGAGAGCGGTACTGTGCCGCTAAACATAAATTCACATAAATAAAATTGATTTTCGTATAAGCGGCGTTTTTTCTATTGACATAGGCAAAAATATACTATATAATAAAACTTTAGGATAAACATTTTACATGGAAAGGAATGGATCAAAATGGCTGTAAAAAAAATAAGAATGTCCGCGGAGGGTTATAAAAAGCTTGAGGCGGATCTGGAATATCTCATTACCGTTAAGCGTGCGGAGGTTGCTCAGAAGCTTAAAGAAGCAAGGGCTTTCGGAGACCTGTCCGAAAACGCCGAGTACGACGAAGCGAAAAACGAACAGGGTATTCTTGAGGCAAAGATACAGGAAATGGAGCTGACTATTGCTAACGCTGTTGTTGTGGACGAATCTGAGCTGTCCAACGACGAGGTGGGGGTAGGCTCGATAGTTACTCTCAAGGATCTTGAAATGGACGAGGATATGACCCTGCAGATAGTAGGCTCAACGGAGGCAGACCCCGAAAACAATAAAATTTCCGAGGACGCCCCCATAGGTATTGCCGCTCTGAAGAAAAAAGTAGGGGATATCATTGAGGTGGAGGCTCCGGTTGGAGTCATCAAAATGGAGATACTTGCTATCAGCAAGTAAGTAAGCAAACAGTGCAGTCGGCTAAGCAGAAAGGATCGTTGAAAATGTCGGAAGAAAATCAGATCAACAGCGCTCTTGAAGAGGAGCAGACCGAACAGGATATTCACATTTTAAAGAAAATACGCATTGAAAAGCTTGAGGAATTAAAGTCCCAAAACAAAAATCCTTTTGAGATCACAAAATATGATGTGAGTATTTCCAACGCAGAGATAAGAACGTCCTACGAGGATATCGAAGCTAAGGCTAAAGCCGAGGCGGGGGACGACGAGGAAAAGCTCAAAGCCGCTCTGGAGGCTTCACGCATAAACGTTAAGATAGCGGGACGCATCATGTCCTGGCGCGATATGGGCAAGGCGAATTTTATAGACGTACGGGACAGCAGCGACCGTATGCAGGTGTACGTCCGCATGAACGACATCGGCGCGGAGGAGTTCGCAGAGTTCAAGAAGTGGGACATAGGCGATATAATCGGCGTGGAGGGCTTTGTTTTCCGCACCCGCAAGGGCGAGATATCGGTACACGCCCAAAAGATAGTGCTGCTTTCAAAATCCCTGCTGCCTCTGCCCGAAAAGTGGCACGGTCTAAAGGATCAGGATATGCGCTACCGTCAGCGTTACGTTGACCTCATATGCAACCCCGACGTAAAGGAGACTTTCAGAAAGCGTTCCGCCGTGATATCATCTATAAGGCGCTTCCTTGATAATAAGGGCTTTATGGAGGTTGAGACCCCCCTGCTTGTTTCAAACGCGGGAGGAGCCGCCGCGAGACCCTTTGAGACCCACTACAACGCCCTCAATGAGGACGTAAAGCTGCGTATCTCCCTGGAGCTGTACCTGAAAAGGCTTATCGTAGGCGGCTTTGACAGGGTGTACGAAATAGGCAGGGTTTTCAGGAACGAGGGCGTTGATACAAGGCACAACCCCGAATTTACCCTTATGGAGCTTTATCAGGCGTACACCGACTATAACGGCATGATGGATCTTACCGAAGAAATGTTCCGCCATGTGGCAAACGAGGTATGCGGAACAACGGCGGTACCCTACGGCGAATATGTTATCGACCTGGGAAAGCCATTTGAGAGAATAACCATGACTGAAGCTGTAAAGAAATACAGCGGCGTTGATTTCTCTCTGATAAAGGACGACGAGGAAGCTAAAAAAATCGCCGACGAAAAGCATATCGAGTACGAAAAAAGGCATAAAAAGGGAGATATTCTGAATCTCTTTTTTGAGGAATTTGTGGAGGAGCACCTTGTACAGCCTACCTTTGTCACCGAGCACCCGGTTGAAATATCGCCTCTCACCAAAATGAAGCCCGGCGACCCGGAGCACGTTGAACGCTTTGAGCTGTTCATTACGGGCAGGGAAATGTGTAACGCCTACTCGGAGCTTAACGATCCTATAGATCAGAGACAAAGATTTGAGGTACAGGAGGAGCTGCTGAAGCAGGGCGACGAGGAAGCCAATCATATAGACGAGGATTTCCTCCGCGCGCTTGAGATAGGTATGCCTCCTACAGGCGGCATAGGCTACGGCATAGACAGGCTTGTAATGCTCCTTACCGACAGCGCGTCTATCAGGGACGTGCTGTTGTTCCCCACAATGAAGTCCATAGACTGATCAGAGAAAGGGTGCCGTTATGGAAAAAATAACCTTCAGATCATCGATAATAGCCTTTTATATAAAAGGAGAAATTTCAGCGGAACAAAATTTTGTCAGGTTCAAAATACCGAACAGACTGGGACTTATACCTTTGGGCTCCAATGAGGAAAGAATACCGGTAACTCAAATTTCATTAGTTAGAATGACGCATAGCATAAGCCTGTTTTGGTTTGCCGTCGGCGCGTTTGTGACATTTATGGCGTTTGTCAATTTTTTTCTTTCCGTTTTTAACGAACTGCCGTTTTTCAAATCCGCTCTGTCCGTCCTTCTTCTTCTGCTCAGCATAGCTTTTCTTGTCTGCTCGCTGAGGAAATGTCTTGACATAGACCTTACCTCGGGCAGAGTGATGAGAATAACCTTCATAATATTTGAATGGCATAAGGCAAGGCTTGCCGCTGATCTGATAAACGACCTTATATCTAACAGAATCGACGATACCAACGTGCGCATACATACTGATAGGTCTATCGGCGACAACAGGGAACAGACCGACAGAATTGTGGACGCCATAAAAGGTATAGAAAATAAGTTAAAATAAAGTTCGGACGGCTCGGGAAACCCCGAGCCGCTTCTTTGTCCTGACAGCTGTTTTATTATGCTGCATAATGTATGCCATCGACTGATAGTATCAATAAAATCATATCCCCCGATAATAACGGAGAGTTCCGTTGTTCGGGGGATTTTTCTGAGCGCCGAAAAGATAAAAAGTCCCCGAACATGTCAGGGACTTTATTGGTGCAGTGTTACATCGAAATAATAAAATTAACCGTTCCGAAAGAAAAGCAAACGGGTATCACGCAGGCGTTTGAAAGCTCGCTCATATCAAAACGCTCATAAAATCTCTGGGATTCGAGATTCAGCCTGAGCCCCTCTTCATTCGCCATGCTTCCTGCAAAAATGCCGTTGTGAAGATTTATAAAATTGCTTATGCAGGCGTGGGTATAGTCGTCCTCGGCTGTAAGGTGCTCGTTGGTGAAGCGGGAGGCAAACTCTATCATCGAGGAGGCGTCCGCGTCGATGATCGTCAGCGCATGGAGTCCGCCCTCTATTCTCTGGGCTGCACACGCCGAGAGCGCTCCCATAAGAGCGCGGGCGTCCATTGGTGTAAAGTCGCTGCCGATGAACCGGATAAGGTTTTTGAAAAGAAGCGAAACATATCCCGTCATATAGCCCGAACCGTTTATTGAATTGAAGTTGTAGAAATTCCTTACAAGCCTTTGGGCGGAGGCGTCGTTTTCGCTGCTGAAATCCGCGTCGGATATGCTGTTTTCGGTTTTATATGAATTGAGCGCCTGCTCGAACTGCGAGGTAGTCATATAGCCGCTGTTCACAAGCGCCTGACCAAGAACAATATGTCCTGCGGGCTGGGTCTTAAGCAGCTTTTCCACGTCGGCTCTGGAGATATAGCCCATATCCACCATAACGTCGCCTATTCTTTTGTCCGCTTTTTGCTGCTCGTAATGAGCCTTTTCCACCTGAACGGCAGTCATAAGTCCCGCGTTGATGGCAAGCATACCGATCTGGGGGCGGGTGTCTTTCATCGTTAGGAGCACTTCCGAAAGGTGTTCCGGCGAGACAAGCTGCTGCTGAAGAAGATAGTTTCCGAAAAACTGCGTAAACATTGCAAAAGCTCCTCCCTTACCTTCGGAAAACGTTTTCTTATCTGTAAATTCACATTATTACAGATAATATTATACAATAATTATAAGTGGATTTCAATACATTTTTGAAATATTTTTAACACATTTTTAACAAGATTTTTTGTGCATTTTGCTGATTGTTTCTGCTCCGAATATTTGCAAATGCGGGCAATCCTTTTGCTCAAAAGGATCTGAGCCGAATATGCGCCTGTTTGCGAAAAAAGCCGCAGACGTTTCCGGGCTTGACATTTTAAAAAAATTCTGTATAATTTATTATATATTAATATTTGTTTTCGTTTTGTACGGGCAAATCCTTTGCAGCGAATTTCCCGCACTATCATACTGTACAATACTGTTCAGAGAGGAGTACCGGTTATGGAACAACTGCGCGAAAAATTATTGGACGAACTTAAAAAAGCCGGCGTTGACGTTGACGGGACAGTTTCCCGTTTTATGGACAACGCGGAAATTTACATCAAGTTTTTGAAAAGGTTTCCCGACGAGGACAGGTTCACGCCGGTAAAGGAAGCCGCCGCGGAAAAGGACTTTGACAAGCTCAACCAGACTGCGCACAAGCTTAAAGGGGTCTCCGCCAATCTGGGAATGACCGCGCTCTCCGAGGCGGCGCACAAGATCGAGCTGAAAGCAAAGGAGAGTTCCCTCGACGGAATTGACGGCGATATGGAGGCTGTAGAGAAATTATATAATGAGGTCTGCCGCATTATCAGGGGAAATACATAAAAGCCGAGCCGTTAAGCCTGTCTCCGTTTACATCAGGGAAATTAGCGTTCTTTCGAAACGCGGGCGTTTTAAACAAAGAGCTTCAAAAACATTTTTGATTTTCATACGGACAAAACAAAATAGGCGTACATACTGTTTAAATGCAGATATGTACGCCTTGTTTTATGCTGATTACCGATTAAAAACGTATAAAAATCAAGTCAAAATTTGCGTATGCGCATATGATTTTTAGGCAGATCTTTTATTTAAATTATTAATTGGCGGTTAGTATTGGTTACCGCTTTGCTGACCGATGTTATCCTTGACCGTAATACGCGTTCTTTCCGTGTTTCCTGAGGTAGTGCTTGTCAAGAAGTTCCTGCTGCATACGTCCTGCGGAGGGGTTCATTGACATTGCATGGTAATTCATGAAAGCCACCTCTTCGAGCACAACGGAATTATGTACCGCCTCATGTGGGTCTTTTCCCCAGGTAAACGGGCCGTGGCTCTTTACAAGCACCGCGGGAATCGACATGGGGTCGGTTCCCTTAAAGGTCTCGATGATCACCGTTCCTGTTTCCTTTTCGTATTCTCCCGCTATCTCCTCGGGACTCATGGCTCTTGTGCAGGGTATCTCGCCGTAGAAATAGTCTCCCTGGGTCGTTCCCATAGGGATTATCCCCATGCCCGCCTGAGCAAAGGAGGTCGCCCAGCGGCTGTGGGTATGAACGATTCCGCCCGCTTCCGGGAACGCGCGGTAAAGCTCGAGGTGGGTGGGGGTATCGCTGGAGGGCTTCCATTTGCCCTCAGCCACCTTTCCCGTGGCAAGCTCCACCACTACCATGTCCTCGGCGGTCATGCCGTCGTAGGGTACTCCCGAGGGTTTTATGACTATCATGCCGCTTTCCCTGTCGATACCCGAAACGTTTCCCCAGGTAAATGTTATAAGACCGTATTTGGGAAGCAGGAGGTTAGCCTCCAGCACTTCCTGTTTTAATTTTTCAAGCATTATGCGCCGCTCCTTTCATGTTATTTTGCAGCATCTTGGGCAGCGGCGTACTCTGCCGCGAGACCCTTTTTATAGTTTTCAATAAACGCGGCAAATCCCGCCGAACCCTCTTTATCGGGCTGTACGGTAAGGGATTCCATTGCCGAGAACACTTCCGTTTCAAGAAATTCGGGCAGGGACTTACCGTTTCCGACCGCCGAGTATGCCGCAAGCAGAGCCATGCCCCATGCGCCGCCCTCGCCCGCCGTTTTCATCACGGACACCGCGCTGTTAAGACCATCCGCCAAAAACTGCTGCGCAACGCCCTGAACCTTGAAAAGCCCGCCGTGTCCCGTAAACTGTTCCGCGGACACCTTTTCATTCTCAAAGAGTATATCCATTCCCAGCTTTAAGGCAGCCATTGAGGAGTAGAGCTGCGCGCGGAAGAAATTAGCAAGACCGAATTTTCCGTCGGGAGTACGGAAGTACATGGGTCTGCCGTTTTCCGCGCCCGCTACGGGCTCTCCCGAAAGGAAGTTATAGGCGACCGTGCCGCCACAGTCGGGGTCTCCGTTTAGGGCGTTCCTATAGAGAGTTTCGTAAAGGGTTGACTTATCCATGGGAATGCCGCTTAACGCCGCAAATTCTCCGAAAGCGTTCACCCAGGCGTCAAGCTCGGAGCAGCAGTTGTTGCAGTGCACCATAGCGACGGGAGAGCCGTCTGGAGTTGTAACAACGTCTATTTCGGGATAGTACCCCGCAAGAGGCTTTTCCAGTACCAGCATTGCAAAGATAGAGGTTCCCGCCGAAACGTTGCCTGTTTTCGGCAGTACCGCGTTTGTGGCGGTCATTCCCGTTCCCGCGTCGCCCTCGGGGGGACAGAGCTTTACTCCCGCTTTCAGGGTGCCGGTCGGGTCAAGAAGCCTTGCGCCGTTTTCGGTAAGCGCGGCGTTTCCCTCTCCCGCGCTCAGCACTTTTGGGAGTACCTCCCTGATGTCGCCGTGGAAATTTTTTTCCGCAAGAAGCTCGGAAAGCTTTTCGATGTATGTTTCATTGTAAGTACCGTTTTCAATTGGGAATATTCCCGAAGCCTCGCCCACGCCCACGCTGCGCTCTCCCGTAAGGAGATAGTGGATATACCCCGCAAGAGTGTTTATATGGGCGATTTTGGGTACGTGCTCCTCGCCGTTCAGAATCGCCTGATAAAGATGGGCAATGCTCCACCTTTGGGGGATATTGAACTTAAAAGCTTCGGAAAGCTCCGCGGCAGCCTGCTCGGTAATAGTGTTCCTCCATGTCCTGAAAGGAACGAGAAGCTTATCCTCTTTGTCGAAGGCCATGTAGCCGTGCATCATGCCCGATATGCCCATTGCGCCGTAGGTTTCGGGGACAGCGCTGTACCGCTCCTTTACGTTTTCCGCGAGGCTCGAATAGCAGCTTTGCAGTCCCCCGATAATGTCGTCAAGGGAGTACGTCCACATACCGTTTTCGTAGCGGTTTTCCCATTCATGGCTGCCCGACGCTATAGGCGCGAAGGTATCGTCGATAAGCACCGCTTTGATTCTTGTTGAACCGAATTCTATGCCCAGGTATGTTTTACCCTGTTTGATTTTATCCTGTACAGTCACTATGGTCACCTCTTCAGCTTAGCCATTGTATCGAGCATTGCAAGCTGCTGCTCGAAAGCGTTTATATCGGTCTTGTCGTCGATTATAACAAGCTCGGTGCCGGTCATCTTGGCGAAAAGACGGATATCGTCCTTTGTAAGTGCTGTGGAGACTACCGCGTGGTGCGCTCCCCCCGCGTATATCCATGCCGCCGCGCCTGTGGCGAAATCCGGCTTGAGCTTCCACATAAGTCTTGCAACGGGAAGCTTGGGCATTGGCTTAGGCTGCTTTACAAGAGTGATATCGGCGCATACCAGACGGAAACGGTCGCCCATATCTATCATAGAGACCGCTATTCCCTCACCGTCAATGCCGTCGAAAACAAGCCTTGCGGGAGGCTCCTTGCCGCCTATGCCCAAGGGGTGCACCTGAATTTCGGGCTTTGAAGCCGCGAATACCGGGGACACCTCCAGCATATGCGCCGCAAGCTCCAGTTCGTCCCCTGCCGTCAGGTCGTAGGTGTAGTCCTCCATAAAGCCGGTCGCGCCGTTTCTGCCCTCAGCCATTTTGAAAAGCACCGCGCCTAAAGCTGCGGTCTTGTAGTCCCCCTCGGGACCGAAGCCGATACCCTTTGCCATAAGGTTCTGCGCCGCTATTCCGGGGAGCTGCTTCAGGCCGTGCAGATCCTGGAACGTATCGGTAAACGCGCCGATGTTTTCCTGTTTAATGAATTTTTCAAGAGCGGCCTCGTATTTGGCCTGCTCCCTTACGGCAGCAGCGTCGTCGGTCGCCATGGTGTATTTTTCGTTGTACTCCGCAAGCTTCGCGTCTATATCGCCGTCGGTAAGCTTTTCGGCAATGGCAACAACGTCGCCTATTCCGTAGTAATTCACGTTCCAGCCGTAGCGTATCTCGCTTTCGACTCTGTCGCCGTCGGTAACCGCAACGTCCCGCATATTGTTTCCGAGCATTGCCACTTTCATGGTCCTGCCGAAATTAACTGCCGCAGCGGCGCGTGCAAAGCCGCAAATTTTTTCGATAACGTCCTCATGCTTATAGTAGCCAACGACAACCTCCCGCTTTACGCCGAGCCTTGTGCAGATAAAGCCGAACTCGCGGTCGCCGTGGGCAGACTGGTTCAGGTTCATGAAGTCCATATCAATGCTGTCATAGGGCAGCTTTTCATTGTACTGGGTGTGCAGGTGCAGCATAGGCTTTTTAAGAGCCTGCAAAGCGCGTATCCACATTTTGGCGGGGGAGAAGGTGTGCATCCACATGATAACGCCTATGCAGTCCTCATCGGCGGAAGCCTCCACGCATACCCTTTCGGCCTCCGCGGCTGTGGTAACGACGGGCTCGAAGCATACCTCCGCAATACCGTTGAGCTTTTCGTTCAAAAAAGCCGCCATTTCCTTGCTGTCGGAGGCTGCCTGCCTGAGAGTTTCCTCGCCGTAAAGGTCTTGGCTGCCCGTTATGAAGTACATCTTGTTCATTTACAGTTCATTCCTTTCAGAAATATTTATTTTGTTTGAGCCGTTGAAATATACACGCTGAAAATCCGTTGCGGTATAGATTTTCAGCGTGTCTGTTTTTATAGTTAGTATTACAATATTATGCTTTTGCCTTGTTCTTTTTGGAAAGAACCACGCTCTGGACGACAAGGAACAGGCAGATCATTGCCGCAACGGTAATGTTGGTCCACCATGCGTCGTCCAGTCCCAGGGACGAAACGATGTTTTTGATAGTGCTCAGAGAGAGGACGCCGAAAAATGTGCCGATGATGTTTCCCGAGCCGCCGGACAGCATAGTGCCGCCGATAATGGAGGAAGCGATAGCGTTCATTTCAGCTCCGCTGGCGTGGGAGGGCGAACCAGAACCAACGTGCAGGAAGTACACAAAGCCGCCTATTCCTGCCAGTATGCCGCAGAGAAGATACGCAAGGAACTTTGTTCTCTTTACGTTTATACCCAGCATATTCGCGCTCTGGCTGTTGCCGCCGATAGCGTAGAAGCCGCGTCCCAGCCTGGTCCACCTGAGTACCGCGAAGAGAGCCGCAACAACTATCAGCGCGACTATTACGCCTATCTCCACATATGCGGGAACGTAGTTGCCCAGCTTGTTGTAGGAGCCCATTCCGGGAACGGTGATACGGGTGGATTTCAGCGCCTGGAATTCCTCGTTCGCAACGTTGAACTGTGTGGCGTTTACGATTGTGGTCATGCCCTTTGCAAAGAACATACCCGCAAGAGTAACGATAAACGGCTGTATTTCCAGATACGCGATAAGGTAGCCCTGAACAAGTCCGAAAGCGGCGCCTATGCCGAGAGCTATAAGAATGGAGGTCAGGACGTTTCCGCCGTTATAGTCAAGGTTTACGGCGCAGCTCATGCAGACGAGAGCCGTGAGCATACCCACGGAAATATCTATTCCGCCCGTTATCATAACGAGGCTCATTCCGCAGGAAAGGATTATAAGAGCCGCGTTTTCATTGAGAATATTGAAGAAGGTCTGGGGCTTCAGAAAGCCCGAACCGAGAAATACTACCGCGCATATGTACATCAGCAGGAAAACGGCGACAGTAATTGTAAGGAGCAGGTTCTGGTCGGACATTCTCCTTGAGGAGCCGTCCGCGTTTCTAATAAGTTTCATTACGGATTCGCCTCCTTAACAGCAGTTTTGGGAGCGGAAAACTTCTTGCGTAAAGCGGCAAGCTTGTCGCGTACGATAGGAGCGCTGAGCACCACAAGAATGATAACTACCACTGCCTTATAGGCGGGGAGCGCGCTGGAAATTACGTTGAATTTGAAAAGCGTTGTGGTAAGGAACTGGATAACGTACGCTCCGAGAACGGAAGCCGCCATATTGAACTTGCCTCCGCTCAAAGCGTTGCCGCCGAGGGCTACCGCGAGGATAGCGTCCATTTCGATATCCTTTGCCACTACGGAATAGTTTATTGTGGAGAAGCGGCTTACCTTTATAAAGCCCGCTATAGCCACGCAGAGACCGAGGATAACATATGTGATGAACTTAATGAATTCGGGGTTGATACCGTTGAGTCTTGAGGACTCGGAGTTGATACCTACCGACTGGGTGAAAAGTCCCAGCTTTGTGAAGCGCAGCACCAGCGCAATGACTATCATACACAGCACCGCGATGAATATAGGCGTGGGTACGGGTATGCCGGGAATGAAGTTGCCGAAATAGCCGAAGCTTGCGTCGCTGATAATGGGAAGCTCGTTGTTGTTTATCCATGCCGCTATGGAGCGTCCCGCGGTGAAAAGGATAAGCGTGGCCACCATGGGCTGTATCTTGAAATACGCCACAAGCGCGCCGTTGAACGCGCCGAATATCATTGCCACCAGGCAGCACACAAGGAACGCAACGATAATGGGAGCCTGGAGCGTTTCGGGGCGGGATTCGGTACCGCAGAGAACGCGGAGCACCACGCTTCCCGAAAGGGCGATCGCTGCGCCAACGCTTATGTCCTGTCCTCCGGAAGCGGAGGTCACCAGCGTCATGCCGATAGCAAGTATGACAAGCTCCGAGGCGTTGTCAAGGATATTGATAAGGTTGCCGGAAAGCACCGGATCGCCCGCGCTGTTCTGCGAAAGGGTGATCGCGAAGAACGAGGGGTCGGCAACAAAATTGAAGATGACCAGGATAAGCAGCGCCGCGACGGGAATGAATATCTGGTTCCTGACGAGCCTTTTTATAAAGGAGCCGCCGTTATTTCCCGCGGGCTTCTGCTGCTTCTGCGGCTTTTGCTGTACGGGTTTTTCAAGCGTTTTCATGTACCTTTTCACCTCCTGCGATAGTTTCCATGATCTTGTTCTGGTTAAGGTCGGAGCCGCTCAGCTCGCCCACCGCTTTTCTGTCGCGCATTACTATGAGTCTGGAGCAGACGTTGAGCATCTCGTCTATCTCCGAGGATATGAACGTTACGCTCTTGCCCTCCGAGGCAAGCTTCAGCACAAGCTTCTGTATCTCAAGCTTCGTGCCCACGTCGATACCTCTTGTAGGCTCGTCGAGAATAAGGTACACCGGGTTAGCCAGCAGCCACCTTGCGAGTATGACCTTCTGCTGGTTTCCGCCCGAAAGTGACTTTATGGGAGTATCGGGAGAAGCCGTTTTTATTTCCAGAAGCTTTATGTATTCGTCGGCAAACTTAGCTGCGTCCGCTCTTGAAATGGGGCGGAACATTCCTTTCATTACCTGAAGCGCAAGTATGATATTATCCTTTACGGAAAGGTCGCCCACGATGCCGTCCCGCTTTCTGTCCTCGGGAAGATAGCTTATGCCCAGCTTCATGGCGTCAAGAGGCTTTTTGATCTTTACTTCCTTACCGTTCATTTTTACGGTACCGCCGATAACTTTATCCGCTCCGTATATGGCGCGCACAGATTCGCTCCTGCCGGAGCCGAGAAGTCCCGTAAAGCCGTTTACTTCACCCTTTCCGATAGTGAAATCAAAGGGGGAAATACCCGCCGTGCTTTCAAGTCCCGAAGCCTCGAATACGGGAACGCCGCCGCCCTCTCCGTCCGAAACGGCTGCGGGCTTTTCCATATCCGAAAGCGCGTTGAGGTCCTTGCCCAGCATTTTGGAAACAAGCTCCACCTTGGGAAGTTCCGCCGCGTCATATTCGCCCTCGAACCTGCCGTCGCGGAGGACGGTAATTTTGTCGCTTACGGCGTAAACCTGGTCGAGGAAGTGGGTTACGAAAATAATTCCCACGCCTCGCTTCTTGAGGTCAAGCATAAGCTTAAAGAGCTTTTCGACCTCCTGCTCGTCGAGGGAGGAGGTAGGCTCGTCAAGGATAAGCACCTTGCAGTCCATATCGACGGCGCGGGCTATGGCTACCATCTGCTGAACGGCGATAGAGCAGCTCCCCAGCTGCTGATTGGGCTTTGCGGGAATATCCAGTGAAGCGAGGAGCTTTTGGGCGTCCTCGTTCATTTTCTTCCAGTTTGTGAAAATGCTCTTTGTTCTGCCGATAAACATATTTTCCGCAACGGAAAGATTGGGGCAGAGGGTTATCTCCTGATAAACGGTGCTTATACCCGCGTTCTGCGCATCCTGGGTCGACCTTATGGTAACGGGCTTTCCGGAAAGGAAAATATTTCCGCCGTCCTTTTGGTAAACGCCTGTCAGCACCTTAATAAGCGTGGATTTTCCCGCGCCGTTTTCGCCCATGAGCGCGTGTATCTCGCCCTTTCGGAGCGTAAACTCCACGTCCTGAAGAGCCTTTACCCCGGGAAATTCCTTGCAGATACCCTCCAGTCTGAGAACAACTTCTTCCTGCATATTATTCGCCTCCGGTCAAAAAATCGCGGCTCAATACACGGATTGTATCATCCATTATACCGAGCCGCGTTAATTATGGCTTATATGTATTTTGTTTAGCTATAATTGATTAGATACCGTACTTATTAATATCGTCCTGAGTGATCTTGGTAGCGTCGAAGCCCTGTTCTTCCATTATAATTATCTTCTCGGCAGGAGCTTTGCCATTTTCAAAATCCTGGATAATTCCGTGGATAATTGAAGCCTGGAAAGGATTGCACTGACCGTCGTAATTCCAGTTGCCTTTAAGAAGTTCTTCAAGAGCCCACTTGTTGCAGTCGAAGCCCATTATGATAACGTCCTTGCCTACGCCGTGAGAGATGTTAGCCTTGTCAAGAGCCGCAACTGCGCCCTTAGCCATGTCGTCATTCTCGGCGTAGATAACGTTAAAGGATTTACCGGAGTCGATAACGGACTGTACGATCTGCTGAGCATTTTCAGCGTTCCACTCACCTGTCTGCTGAGTAACGAAGTTCCAGTTATCATTAGCTGCTACCTGAGCGTCGAGAGCGCCTGTTCTGCCTATCTGAGGAGCACCGCCCATAACGCCCTGAATATGTACTATGTTGTATTCGGTAAGATTTTGAGAAATAAGCCAGTCAACTGCTGTCTGACCCTCTTTCGCCATATCTGACATTATGGAAGCCTCGTATAGGCTGCTGTCAGCGTCAATAGTTCTGTCGAAAAGAATTACTCTGATTCCTGCTGCTTTAGCGTCCTGAAGAACAGAGTCCCAGCCGGCTGTACCCGCTGCGGAAATGAGGAGGTAGTCTACCTCGTCCTGAACGAACTTCTGAGCGGCAGCGATCTGCTCGTCGTTCTTGAGGCTGTATGCGAAAGACGCTTTATAGCCGTTAGCTTCGGTAAAGGTATCTTTCATATCCTTGTCGTTTGCTGTACGGTAGCCGGACTCGTTGGGGTCGTTGTTGATGATGCCGACCTTGATAAGTTCGCCGCTGCTTGACGCGGGAGCACCGCCGTTATCTGCCGCGCCGCCGTTGCTGCCCGAATCGGGCTTTGCGCCGCAGGCGCTGAACATAGAGGCTGCGATAGCCAGGCTTATAACTGTTCCAAGAATTTTTTTGATTTTCATGACATAGCCCTCCTAAAAATTAAATAGTCGGATTTTTTGTTTTGCACTTTACGTTAAGCCGGTAAAATAAATACAAATTCAAAAAAACAATACAAATTTTCTGTATTTAATTTACTCTTATTGCTTGGTATTATTCTATCACAAGACTAACACAATTGCAATACACAAATCACACATTATTTGTTAAAATATTTTGTACATTACTAACAAATATGCCGATTTTATAGCAAGACAAATTTTTAACAATGCCAATTCTCTTGACAAATTGTATTGTAAGTTGTATTATATTTATCAGAAAATTTGTATTGTTCGGAGGCGAAAGCAGTTGAAAAAATATGAGTTTGTGGCAAACTCGCTTTCCGAAGAGATAAGGAACGGAGGCTTGGCGAGCGGGGATTTCCTCCCCACGGAGGAGAGGCTCACGCAGATGTACGGCGTAAGCAGACAGACAGTGAGAAAAGCGCTGTCAGTTCTTGAAGAGAACGACATTATCGAAAAAAAGCAGGGCAGCGGTTCCGTGATAAAAATAAACAACCCCGCCGCGGACAGCGGGAAAGTGGCGGTCATTACGACCTATATTGACGAATACATCTTTCCGGGTCAGCTCAGAGGCGTTGAGGAAGTGCTGTCGAAAAACAGCTTTTCCGTTATTCTATCCGCCACGGGCAACCGCATATGCAGCGAACGGAGGATACTTGAGGATATCCTTAACGATCCCGTTGCGGGCATACTTGTGGAGGGTACTAAAACGGCTTTTCCCAATCCAAATATAGGTCTTTATGAAGAGCTTATCCGGCGCGGGATACCTATAGTATTTTTTAACAGCTTTTATCCGGGACTTACCGGTCCTCTGTATGTGTGCGCCGACAACCGCAGAGGAGGGTACGAGCTTGTAACCTATCTTCTGAGCAAGGGCAGACGGAGCATTGCGTCGATTTTCAAAGCTGACGATATCCAGGGGCATGAGCGTTACGCGGGCTATATTTCGGCTATGTTTGACAACGGGATATTTGTTTCCGACAGCAAGACAATATGGTACACAACGGAAACAAAGGACAGGATATTCGACGAGCCGGGAAATATCCTTTCGTCTATCGGCGACGCAAACGCCGTCGTGTGCTATAACGACGAGATCGCCTATATGCTTATAAAATGTCTTACGGCCTGCGGCAGGAAAGTACCCGGGGATATTGCGGTCGTAAGCTTTGACAACAGCAGTCTGAGTGAAATGTCTCCAGTCAAGATAACCTCACTTTCCTATGGCGATATGAACATAGGTACCATCGCCGCACGCAAACTGGTGGATATCCTCAAAGGCAGAAAGGCAAGCTCCGAAACTATTTCCTGGAAACTTGCGGAAAAGGAAAGCTCATAGAAAAACGTCCGGAGGAGAAAAATATTTCCGCCGGACGTTTTATATTTTATATATGATATATGCGTTATATCTGCGCGTCGAGAGTAAGCCCGTAGGAGGGCAGGAACTCTTTTATGAATTCCTCCGCCTCGGGCAGTTCCATATCGTGTACCGCTTTCAGGGTGCTCTGTTCGGCGTTTGCAAAATCAAGGTTCCCCATGTTCCGCTCCTCTATGCACTTTATCAGGGCGGACAGCTTGTCCGCAGCCTTCACAAGCAGCCAAAGCTCCTTTTCCTCCTCGGTTTTTCCCATGAGGGGACGGTAATATTCCCGCAGATCGTCGGGCAGATAGCTTACTATTTTTTCCCCGGCGATCTCCTCCACCATGCCGTACTGCCTCTTTATTTCCTTGCTGTAGTACTTTACGGGTGTGGGCAGATCCCCTGTTATTATTTCGGTAACGTCGTGGTACATTGCCAGCAGCGCGGCTCGTTCGGGGTTTACGTTCCCGCCGAAGCGGACGTTACGGTAGAGCGCAAGGACGTGGGCTATGAACGCTGTCTCGAGGCTGTGCTCGCTGACGTTTTCGGGGACGGCGTTCCGCATAAGTCCCCAGCGGTTTATATATTTCAGACGGGATATCAGGGCGAAAAATTTTCTGCCCTCTGTGTCTGTATCTGTACCTGTACCGGTACCGGACGGTCTTGACACGGAAATGCCTCCTTACTGGCGTATATGGATACCCTGGGATTCGATATAGTCCTCCATTTCCTCCTTTGCCTCCTCGGTCCAGAAGGTCTGGTCGGGTATCAGATTGTGCCTGTCCCCGTTGGTCTTTTCGGGAACGCGCGCGTCGGGCGCGGTTTTTGCGTCCTTGTGATTTTTATTTTCCATAAGCTAACTCCTCAGAATAAGACGCGCCGTCTGTTCGATCATTTCGGGTAGCTCCTCAACGGGATTTATGCTCATTATCAGATCGGCAACGTAAATGACTGTTATGACTATCATGCTCCAGGACGTGACAAGAATGGGGAACGTGCGCTTTTTGTGGTATGCCGTATAGGGCGGCAGCTTCAGTCCTCCCGAAGCGGCTTCGGAGGCAAATACCACAAGTCCCAGTATAAGAAATACGGGTATGGATATAACAGTAACTGCATAGCCGGCGTCCTCATTGAAGTACCCGACAACATTGGGTACGGTCGCAAGAATGTTGTTCGCCATATGGCATATTATCGACGGTATGAGCGATCCCGTCTTGATAGTTACTATTGCCATGGGTATACCGAGCAAAAAGCCCAGGACGAACTGATAGGGGTTGCCATGCATTATGCCGAATATAAACGCCGAGAAAAATATTGCAAACCGCTGGCTTACCTTTGCGGCGCAGCGGAGGACTACTCCCCTGTAGATAAGCTCTTCGCCGATGGGAGCAAGTATCACCGCCGAGATAACGTCCGCCGCATAAACGGAGGGCGTATGCTCGATCACATAGTTGAGACCCGAGACCTCAAGCCCAAGCGAATAAAGTCCGTTCGACAGGATCATGGTGCATATCATTGAGAGCTGCTGAAAAAACAGCGTCATCATGACAAATTTGCCGATCTGTATGCCGTTCAGGTTTTCCGTTTTGAAAAGCTCTTTGGGGTTATAGCGCGTTACGGCGCAGTACCCCGCAAAAACTATCATAGCCATTACCGCGGGAAAACAGCCGCCGATCACCATATCCGCGAGTCCGTAGACCGTCTGACCGTATTCGTTATAGGCGGTATCCGGAGCAAAAAATATGTAGGCTGTCATGCATACGACTATAGTAAGTATATAAAGCGTCAGCAGCACGGCGCCTATGGTATTGAAGTTCCGCCGGATCTCCTTTTTCTCGTCCGGAGCGGCGCCGTCTCCGTAAGGGTAATATAGCTGCGGAGGGAGCGGATCGTTGTTCTGCCCGCTTGGCTGCCAGTTCGGCTCTCCTCCGGGCTGTCCGTAATAATTCATATCGTTTCTCCGATTTCCCAAATATTAAAAATTAAAGATAGCGTATTACCGCGGCGATCTTTCCGATTATCTCGCATTCGTCCACAATAATCGGATCCATAGTATCGTTTTCGGGCTGGAGGCGGTAGTGTCCGTTTTCCTTGTAGAAAGTCTTGACGGTAGCCTCTTCTCCGTTTACCATAGCCGCAACGATGTCTCCGTTTTCCGCTGTGGAGCACTTTTCCACCACCACGATGTCCCCGTCCAGAATGGCGACGTTTATCATGCTTTCACCGCGGACTTTAAGCGCGAAAAGCTCTCCCGTGTAGTTTTTCTGTTCGTGGAAGTTGATGTAGTCCGTGATATCCTCCACCGCGGTTATAGGCTGACCCGCGGTTATCGTACCCACAAGAGGTATCTTTACCGCGCCTTTTCCCGCTATCTTTATGGCACGGTTGCAGCCGTCCACCTTTTCAAGGTAGCCCTCGGCGACGAGGGTGTTGACATACCTTGCCGCCGTGGAGGTGGAGCGTATCCCCAGAGCCGCGCATATCTCCCGTATGGACGGAGCGAAGCCGTCCTCCATTCGCTCCTTGACGTAATCGAAGACACGCTTTTCCTTGTCGTTCATTTGAATCATCCTTTCACACGGTTTTCCCTTATCAGGAGTATTTTTCGTTCAGTAATTCCAGTATTCTTCTTGCCGCCTTGTTCACGTCTCCGCAGCCAAGGGTAACTATCAGGTCGCCGGCCTCCGCGTTTTCGGAAACGTACCGCGACACCAGCTCGATGCTTTCGTCGTGCTCCTTATCGAAGCAGACCGCGCCCTCTGTTTTAGCCGCCAGAGCGGAGGCGGTTATGCCCGTTGTGTTCACCTCTCTGCCGCCCATTATGGACGTAAGGACTACCCTGTCCGCAATGGAAAGCGCCTTTGCGAAGTCGTCCAGCAGCAGCTCCGTTCTCGAAAAGGTAAAAGGCTGATGCACCGCCCATACCTTTTTAAAGCCCAGCTTTACCGCCGCTTCAAGAGTTGCGGCTATCTCCGCGGGGTGGTGGGCGTAATCGTCAACGACGGTTATGCCTCCAGCCTCGCCGTACTTTTCAAACCGTCTGCCCGCGCCCCTGAAGCTTTCCAGCCCCTTTGCTATGCCCTCGGTGGAAGCTCCCGCATAGTCCGCCGCAGCCGCAGCCGCAACAGCGTTCACAATGTTGTGCTCTCCGGGAATGTGAAGCACGGTACTGCAAAAAAGCTTTCCTTTATGCATTATGTCGAAAGCGGTTTCCATGCCGCTTTTGCGGTTAACGTTGGCGGGGTACCAGTCATTGCTTTCCGTTCTGCCGAATGTAACGATTTTGCTTTTGTCAAGACCCGAAACGGCTCTCATGGAATTTTCGTCGTCCCCGTTGACTATTACGGCTCTGTCGGCGTCCGCACAGAATTTGCGGAAGGACTTGATTATATTGTCAAGATTTTTGAAGTAGTCAAGATGATCCTCGTCTATGTTCAGAACCACAGCCGCCGAGGTTTTAAGATTCAGGAAATGATCCTGGAACTCGCAGGCCTCGCATACCATGATATCGCTTTTCCCCGCAATGCCGCTGCCATGGATAAGGGGGAGCTTTCCTCCTATGACCGCGCTTATGTCCAGGCCCTGCGTTACCAGTATCTGGGTTATCATAGCGGTAACGGTGGTCTTGCCGTGAGTTCCGCTTACGTTTATGGTGTTGCCAAACTGTTCCGTCAGGACTCCTAAAAGCTGGCTCCTTTCCCATACCTCAGCGCCGCTGCTTCTGGCGGCGATAAGCTCCGCGTTGTCGGGAAGTATAGCTGCCGTATGGACGATAAGGTCGGCGTCCCCGATATTTTCCGCACGCTGACCCATGTACACGGGAATACCCATTTCGCGGACGGCCCGCAGCGTTTCGGTCTCGTTGTTGTCGGAGCCGGTCAGATAGTATCCCTTTGAATGGAGTATCTGCGCGAGGGGATACATACCGCTCCCTCCGATACCGATAAAGTGGATATGTCGGCTGTTGTTTAAAATTTGTTTATCCAAAAGATACACCCCGCATATTTTTGTTTCAGAAATAGTTAAAGAATTTTAAAAATAATCTGCTATACTATAGGATAGCGGCATACATATTATCGGCAAATTTTTATTTTTCATACTGAATATTTTACCATATAATGTTTAATAATATGTTTGTAGTAAAGTATACCGCAAATGTCAATTACTAAGGAGGACGTTTCTAATGAACATCACAGACATTAAAATCAGGAAAATTATACCTGAGGGAAGACTCAGGGCGGTCATCTCGATCACTATCGACAATATGCTTGCCGTACACGACATAAAGGTCGTTCAGGGCGACGAAAGACTGTTTGTGGCAATGCCCAGCAGAAAGGACGAGAGCGGAATTTTCAGGGATATCGTTCACCCTATTTCTCCCGAAGCACGCAAGCTTGTTGAGGATCAGATCCTTGAGGCGTACACCCGCCACATAGAGCAGATGCAGGCTGAGGCCGAGGCTGAGGAAGCGGGCTTCTAAGTCCTGCGGAAAACTTAAAATTTATTCGGCGGCTCTCTTGAAGCTTAAAGGGGGTCGCCGGATTTTTACTTTCCCAACAGTCTTGCCGCTTTGAGCACGGCGCACTGGGTCTTTGCGTCGGGCAGCTTTCCGTCCATTACCATCTGAACGGCGTCCTCAAGCTTTACCTTTATTACGTCAAGGAATTCGTCCTCGTCAAGAGACTGCTTTTCATAGGACAGACCGGTTGCAAGGTACATATGAATTTTCTCGGTAAGATACGCCACCGAGGGGTAGCACACGCCCAGGTACTCGAATTTCTCGCAGACCATGCCGGTTTCCTCCCGAAGCTCTCTGAGACCCGCCTCACGGTGATCCTCCCCGAACTCCAGCTTTCCCGCGGGAAGCTCGGTAAGCGCCTCCTGAAAGGGATACCTGAACTGCTTCACCATAAGTATCTCGCCCTCGTCGGTTATGGGGATGATGCACACCCCGCCTGGGTGCACCACAAGCTCTCTTGTAACTACCTCGCCGTTTTCAAGCTCGGCGCGGTCTTTTTTTACGGTGATTATCTTTCCGTCGAAAATAAGCTCGGAGCTTACCGTTTTTTCAAAAAGGTGCATATAAAAGCCTCCTGTTAATTTTTAGGAAAATGATACAACAAATGTTCTGTTTAGAACATTATAACACATTAATTTTGGTTTAACAAGAGGGAAACGTATATTTTTTCATATTTTTTCACAAAAATTGCAAAATCTATTGTAAAGCGCCGCAAAAGCATTTATAATAAAAATGTATATTTAAAATTATATTGATTTACAACGGAGGTTCGCTTTGAAAAAATTACAGATACCGCTGAGATTCAGCTTCAAAAATCTTCTTATAAACAAGGGCGTTTACCTGTTTGCCTTTTTTATCCCCATGATCGTACTGCTGGTGTCCTACTTTATTTTCGGGATATATCCTTTCGGGGACGAATCCGTGCTGGTGCTCGACCTGAGCGGTCAGTACGTATACTACTACGAGAACCTGCGGGACGCCTTCTGGGGCGACGGCAGCTTCGTCAACAGCTGGAGCCGCAACCTTACCGGAGAAACAATGGGTATCTTCGCCTACTATCTGGCGAGTCCCTTTACGTTGGTAATAATGCTGCTGCCCCGATCCATAATGACCACCTCTCTGCTTATTATGCAGATGTTAAAAGTAGGAGCGGCTTCGGTGACGTTCTGTCTGTACCTGCGGAAGTCCAAAAACACCGCGCCCTATACAGCCCTTATTTTCGCAATACTCTACAGCCTTATGTCCTATATGATAGTGCAGCTCATGGATCCCATGTGGCTGGACGGCCTTATCTACCTGCCCATAATAATCCTGGGCATAGAACGGCTCATTGACAAAGGGGAATGGCTGCTGTTCATAATCCCCCTTGCGCTTATGTTTATCGCTAACTTCTATATCGGCTGGATGATCGCCATTTTCTGCTGTCTGTACTTTATAGCCTACTACTTCTTTATCTCCCAAAAGACCCTGCCGTTCCATTTCAAGCATATGCTTTTAGCGGGAGTTAAATTCGCCTGCGGAGGAATAATAGCCGCCCTCTGCGCCGCGTGGCTGCTGATACCCCTTTATCACAGCCTCAGCCTCGGCAAATTCGAGTTTACCGACCCCAGCTATGAACTGAAGACCCAGTTCGATTTCGCGGACTTTTTCATGAACATTCTCCCCAACGTTTACGACACTTGCCGTCCCGAGGGCTCGCCGGTGATATACTGCGGAGTTATAACCATACTGCTTATTCCGCTGTATTTCTTTAACAGCAACATAAAGCTCCGCCAGAAGATAGGCTTCGGGCTGCTCACCCTGTCGGTGATACTTTCTATGTATATGTCCACCGTCGATTTGGTATGGCACGGCTTTCAGGTGCCCAACTGGCTGCCCTACAGATACTCGTTCACTATAAGCTTCCTTATGCTTATCATGGCGGCGCAGGCTTTCGAGCGCATCGAGGGAATAAGCTTCAAGGAGATAGGAGGGGTGTTCTTCCTGCTGACGGCTTACGTCTTGTACCTTGACAAGCAGAACCCCGTAGTCTCCGCCAACGGCAAGGATATCGAAAAAATGAATATTCTTGCGGCTGTGTGGTTCAGTATCCTTATGGCGGGACTTTACGCCCTCATGCTCTACCTCTGGAAAAAGCACTACAAGGTAAAGCCCGTGCCGATCGCTATTGCGGTAATTGTTATCGTCGAAATGGCAGTGACGGCTACCTACACCATGTACAGCATAGACAAGGACGTGGTGTACTCCAAATACAGCTCCTACAACAGATATATCACCCTGGGACGGAACACGGTGCAGAAAATATACGATATGGACGACAGCCCCGTCTACAGGATAGAAAAGAATTTCCACCGCACCGTTAACGACCCCATGGCTTTCGGCTCTTACGGACTTTCCCATTCAAGCTCCACCCTTAACGCCGCGCCTATCCAGTTCCTGCGGAATTTAGGCTTTTCCTACGGCGGACACTATATCAAGTACAAGGGAGCCACCTATGTTACCGACGCGATATTCGGCATAAAATATGTTATGGAAAAAGGAAATGCTCCCCAGCCCGCAGAGGACGGAACAACTCCTTTGCCCGAGGTGGAGAGGTCGAAGCACTACGATAACCTCGTTCTTGCAAACGGCGACAAAAAGGAGATAATGTATGTTTATGAGAACCCCTACGCCCTGCCCGTTGCTTTCATGGCGGACGAATCAATAAAGGATTTGAGCTTCGATTCCTGGGAGAATCCCTTTGAGAACCAGAACAAGCTGCTGTCCTCCCTGCTTTCGGACGAGTACCAAGAATTCTTTAAAAGAATAGAGGACATTGACGTCGTACCGGAAAACGCAAAGCCCACCACCTACGGCACCCACACGAAGTACGTTCCAAGAGTGGAGGGTGAGAACTCCCATATTGAATATATTTTTGAAGCCCCCACCGAGGACATGATCTATATGTATTTCCCCTCCCAGTATGAGCGGGAGGTGAACCTGTGGCTCAACAAGGATTTTGTTGACTACTACTACGAGGCGGGGAAAATGTGCATACAGCCTTTGGGACATTTTTCCGCGGGCGACGAGCTTTCCTTTATAACCACCATTACCGAGAAAAAGAACGAGGTGCTCTTTAAGGAAAACTATTTCTACTATCTTGACGAGGAGATGTTCCGCGGAGCCGTTGACGAGCTGAAGCGTCAGCCTCTCGAAATAGAGAGCTTCAAGGAGGATCACCTGAAGGGCACGGTAACCGCCGAAGAGGACGGCATACTGTTCACCACGATCTCATGGGAGCCGGGCTGGACTATCCTTGTGGACGGCGTTAAGACCGAGCCTGTCAAGGTGGCAAACGACGCGCTTATCGGCGTACCCGTGAGCAGGGGGACCCATACCGTTGAGATGAAGTTCTTCCCCAAGGGACTCGCTCTGGGACTTATCGTTTCGCCGTTCGGTATACTTGCGGTCGTGCTGATAGGGCTGTACGAACGGAAAAACCGCGGAAACCGATAAAAAGATTTTGCAGGGGCGGGACTTTCCCGCCCGCCGCACATGGGACGGGAAAACCGTTCCCTACGGATTTTGTCCGGATATTTTTATGCACCTCTATAAAGAAAGGAACTGATATTATGGCAAAGTTTACGGAAAACGCGGAAAACGAAGTCCTCTGGACGGATAAAAAGCGCACCCTGTTCGGGCTCCCCCTTTCATTCACAAGATATATCCTCACCGGAAAAAAATTCATCACCCGCAAAGGCTTTCTGTCCATTACCGAGGACGAGGTAGAGCTTTACCGCGTGGTTGACAAAAGCCTGCGGCTCCCCTTGGGGCAGCGCATTTTCGGCTGCGGTACGGTGATAATAAACTGCCGCGACACCGATACCCCTGTAAAGGAAGTAATGTCAATAAAGAAGCCCCGGGAGTTCATGGAGATATTTGAAAAGCAGGTGGATATTCAGCGGGACAAATACCGCACCCGCGGCAGGGATATGATAGCCTCCGATCTGCACTGCGGTTGCGATGACGACGAGGACTGACTATGCTTGACTTTATAACCGAAAGAACCGACTGCTGGGACTTTTTAAAGAGTACCGACCTGCCTGTGTTCATTTATGGCATGGGGGACGGGGCTTTGAAAATTATGTCCGTTTTCGAGCGGTACGGCATACCCATTGCGGGCTTTTTTGCCAGCGACGAGTTTGTCCGCGGACACGTCTTTCAGGGACATCTGGTGCATACTCTGTCCCAGATAGAGGCGCTTATAGACGACTTTGTTATCGTCCTTGCTTTCGCGGCGGGGTACCAAAGTCTGTACGACCGTATCAACGAAATTGCAAAGCGGCACATTCTGCTTGCGCCTGATGTCCCCGTTGCGGGGGACACGCTGTTTACATATGAGTACTGCCAAAAAAGCGCCGAAAAAATTCAGTCCGTTTACGATATGCTTGCGGACGAAAAATCGCGGCAGACCTACGCCGACGTTCTGAATTTTAAAATAAGCGGCAGGATTGAATATCTGAACCGCTGCACGTCCTCCAAAGATGAAATTTACGGTAATATTATCCCTCTCGGCGATGACGAGATTTTTGCTGACTTGGGAGCCTATAACGGCGACACGGCGGCGGAGTTTATGTCCGCCTGCAACAATAGCTTCCGTCACCTTTACGCCTTTGAGCCTAACCCGAAAAATTTCCGCAAGCTCACGAAAAATCTTCCCGAGGACGAACGTATAACCTTGGTAAACGCGGCGGCGGGACGTGAAAACGGTACCGTGAAAATTTCCGCAAACGAGGGGAGAATGTCCCGCGCGGGCGGTTCGGGAAAGACCGTGGATATACCCGTTTTGTCGCTTGATGAAGCCGTCCCCGAAAACGTTACGGTACTGAAGCTGGACGTTGAGGGCGCGGAGAGGGAGGCTTTGGAAGGCGCACGGCGGCATGTTGCTGGCGGCGCTAAGATACTGTGCTCCTTATATCACCGAAGCGAGGACATGTTCGAGCTTCCGCTGCTGATAAAAAGCATTAATCCCGATTTGAAGCTTTACGTCAGACACCGGCTTTATATTCCCGCCTGGGAGACGAATCTGTACGCGGTGCCGAAAGGAGAACCAAAATGATAACGGAAGCCTTTGACGATAAATCCAAGGCGATAATCATAAGCGATCAATCACCATTTAGGAGAGTAGCAATGAATAACGAATATGATAATGAAAAATTTTTTGAGGAATATGCTAAAATGCCCCGCAGCAGAGATGGCCTATGTTCTGCTGGAGAATGGCACCAGTTAAAGCCTCTGTTCCCTCCCCTTGATGGGAAAAATGTTCTTGATTTAGGGTGTGGTTATGGATGGCATTGTAAATTTGCCGCAGAACAAGGAGCGATGCGGGTATTGGGACTTGATTTGAGCCGTAAAATGATTGAAACGGCAAGACAATGTAACGCAGGAGAAAAAATTGAGTATCGTATTTGTGGAATAGACGAATATGAGTACCCAGAAAACGAATGGGATTGTGTTATTTCCAATCTGGCACTACACTACATAGAGAATATAGAACTTGTATTTCGAAAAGTTCATAAGACACTGAAACAAGATGGGATATTCCTCTTTAATATTGAGCACCCCGTTTTTACCGCCGGGGTTGGACAGGATTGGATTTATGCAGCTGATAGAACGCCAAAATACTGGCCGATTGATAACTACTTCATTCCAGGGAAACGACATACTCACTTCTTGGGGTGTGATATAGTAAAACAGCATCATACGATTACACAAATACTGATGGGTTTATTAAATAATGGCTTTGAGCTTAAAACCGTGGAAGAAGCAAAGCCACCGAAAGAAATGATGGATATTCCGGGATTCAAAGATGAACTGCGCCGACCAATGATGCTATTAGTGAAAGCAATAGCGAGAGAAGCTGTTATAAGCAAAGAATTATAACTTCTTATTATCAAGGTTTTCCCCAGCGGGTAGTCCAGTGAAACCTAATGGAATGCGATTGCATTTCCATGCCTTTTGTGCTATTGTTGAAGTCGCAAACCAGCAGAGAAAAAGCAATATGGTTTGTTTCCCATTATCACGCTTGATAACAATTTGATAACAGCCCATCGTATAGGCTGGATAATATGGATATATCAAATAATCAAAAGAACAGGGTATCATATTTCTAAAGCAAAATCCGTTAGAATATGATACCCAGCAACGAGCCGCGGGTAAACGAAAGCGCGCCCGCTGTTGACGCGTGCATCCTTACCTTTTCGGAGAAAATAGAAAAGGCTGTGACGGAGAATTACAGCTGCAAACAGATAGGCATGTTCCGCTTTGCGACGGGTGATACTCCCGTTTATCAGATCGACTATAGGAGAAAGAAATTCGCGTTCTATAAGACCTATGTGGGCGCGCCCGCCTGTACCGGTACGGTTGAGGATTCCCTCGCCGTTATAAAAACAAAAAAATACGTTGTGTTCGGCGGCGCGGGCTGTCTGGACAAGGACATCGCCCACGGCAAGGTAATGATACCAACCGAGGCGTACCGCGACGAGGGGACGTCCTATCACTACATGGCGGCGAGCGATTACGTAACGGTGAAAAACGCGGATATCGTTGCGGAATTTATGAGCAAAAACGGTATCCCATACGTTAAGGGTAAGACGTGGACTACAGATTCCTTTTACAGGGAGACGGTGAACAATTTCCAAAAGCGCAAGGCGGAGGGCTGCATTTCGGTTGAAATGGAATGCGCGGGCTTGCAGGCGATGTGCGATTTCAGGGGTCTGGAGCTGTACGCGTTTTTCACAAGCGGCGACTTGCTGGACGCTCCCGAGTGGGATATGCGGCACAACGAGGGCGATATAATCGGTACCCAGCACGACGCGGGGCATTTTGATATTGCAATTGAGCTTGCGAAATTTGTTTCGGAATAAACTTTTACGGAGGGAGCGGTCTAAATGAACGTTAAAAAATTATTCGCCTGTCTGCTGTTATCGTTCGCTGCCGTGACCCTTTTCGGCTGCGGAATGGCGGAGGAAGTCCCGCAGGAAACCGCCGCAACGACCGCAAGGTACAGCGAGGAAGAGCTTGACAAAATGGCTGAAAATATGCCTGAAATTGTGTTTGTTATGTCATATCAAGCAGATGATGAAAATATTTTTGGCTGTTATGTTATGAATACAGGAATAATAAAATTATTTGATTTCAGGGAGATAGCCCCCGATGAAGTTTATGATGTTCGAGATGTGTATGATCGTCTTGAAGAAGCAGGCTGTGAAAGGTTAGAACCAAGATCAGGTATGCATTATGAGTTCCTTTTGATAACTGAAAATAATCTTAATCATTTATCGCAAGAGGAAATGACCGAATACTACAAAAGATTGCTTTTAATAAACGGAAATGCCGAATATATTGAATGGGGATATACTCTTGATAGTTACGGAGGATATTATAAGTTTTATGGAATTAAAGGACATGATAACCAAGTAAAAGAATGTATTCTTTTACTTGGTTATGGAACAGATTCGGAATATAAGCATAGCAATCCTGATGCAAGGGATATGTATGCTGATTTTATAAGGATTTTTCCTAAATTAGATGGTATTACGTTAGAATAATAAATTAGTGAGGGAAAACATAATGGGCGAATTAAGCAAACTGCCAAACATCGGCGCAAAGGTGGAGGAACAGCTTAACGCGGTAAATATTTTTACATATGAGGACTTGCAGAAGCTTGGCGCGGAAAAGGCTTGGCTGATGATCCAAGGCATTGACCCGTCCGCGTGCATACACCGTCTGCTTGCGCTGGAGGGGGCTTTGCAAGGCGTGCCGAAAAAGCTGCTCCCCGAGGAGAGAAAGGCGGAGCTGAAAAGCTTTTACGAGGAGCATAAGCTTTATGCGAAGTAAAATGTATTTGTACCACTATTACGACAAGTCGGGCGCGCCGTTCCGCAATTTGTCAGAGCTGTCCGCAGATGAAGCGAAAGCCGTCCTTGAAAAAATAAAAACCGAAAAGCCCGATTCACAATGCGCGGAAAGGCACGCCAAATATGTGGACTACAGGCGAAACTGCGAGGAAATTCTGCGTACCGAATTTCTGAAAAAGGGCGGGAAAATTCTCCGCACGCCGCCCCACTATATGGTTGTGGAGCACAGTCCCTGGCTCAGTACGTGGTACGAAAACTGCGGGGTTGTTAAAATTCCCATTGAGGAATTTGATACGGCAACGCTTTCCTTTACATACGGCGACTCGATGCCAACGTTCGGCATAAACGACGGAAAGGAGTACCGCCAAAAGCTTTACACCTATGACGAGATACTGAAAATTATTGAGAAATACGGTCTGCCGCAGGACTGGAACGACGACGGTAAGCACGGTCCCGAAAGGTATGTGGAGGTACACGTCTGGAGCGACGAAACGGTGGGAAAATACAGATAAGCGAGGAATACCAATGGAAGGGCACAGAATAATTTTAAATGATTTTCTTGACCTTATAAAAGGAGAGGACATTACAAGTATACTTGACGCGGGGAGCGGAAGAACAAGTCTGTCTGCAATTGCAAATTCATTTCCCGGTACTCCCGTTGACGCTGCCGTATATCCGGGCGATATGAGAAAAATAAACTCGATCAAAGAAATTGCCGATCGCGGCGAAAATATAAGCGTAATTGAAAAAGATATATGTAAGGATACCGTTATCAAGGCATATGATTTGATTACAGCGCATTTGCTTCTCGGCGAAGCCGCGAAGTTTGGAAATTCATTTGAAGCTTTACTCGAAAAGGTAATTACAATGAAATATAAGTACTTAATTAAAATAGACTACCTTGAAGACCCTGCTGTAAATGAAAATGACATTCCTAAAATGTGTGAAAAACACGGTCTGACTGTTGTCCGCAAATTGTTTGTCACAAATAAAGAACCTCAAGTCTGGAAGGACTTCACGGGAGTACATAATTTTGGGTATTTGATAAAAAGGTTATAAATAATAAGGAGATAATTCATGATACTGCTTTTGGTTGACGCGCAAAAGGAAATAACAAACGAACGGCTTTACAAATTCCGAGAGTTCGTTTCCACGGTAAAAATGCTGATAAAAACGGCTCGGGAAAACGGTGTCGAGGTAATTTTTGTCCGTCACGACGACGGCGTGGGAACGCCTATGACAAAGGGTCTGGACGGCTTTGAGATGTACGAGGGATTCGCTCCCGAGAGGGACGAAAAAATATTCGACAAGACGGTGAACAGTCCTTTTAAGGATACTGGACTTGCGGAATATTTGTCCTCAAAGAACGAGACGGAAATTATCGTCGCGGGGCTGCAAACCGATTACTGCATTGACGCGGCGGTGAAATGCGGCTTTGAGCGAGGGTACAAAATAATCGTCCCCCGATACGCAAATACTACCTTTGACAACCGCTATATGACCGCCGAGAAAAGCTGTGAGTATTACAATGATTTTATGTGGAACGGCAGATACGCGGAATGTATTTCCGCGGAAGATACGATTTTAAGAATGAAAGGACTCCGAAAATGAAACGCACCGAACTCAAAAAATTACACGAAAACCCCGAAAGCTTTTCGGGCGGTATAACCGTCTGCGGCTGGATAAAATCCCTCCGCGCAAGCAAGGGGATAGCCTTTATTTCAATATCGGACGGAAGCTGCTTTACGCCCGTCCAGATAGTAGCCGAGGCTGACATGCTTGACAATTTCGAGGAGATTTCCAGGCTCAACACGGGCGCGGCGATAAGCGTTTCGGGACGGGTAATTCTCACCCCCAACGCAAAGCAGAAATTTGAGATAAACGCCGACAATATCGCGGTCGAGGGGACTTCCTCACCCGATTATCCCTTGCAGAAAAAAGCCCACGGGCTTGATTATCTCCGCACGATTTCTCACCTGCGTATGCGTACCAATACCTTTCAGGCGGCGTTTAAAATACGCTCCGCGGCGGCTCAGGCTCTGCACAGATTTTTTGCGGAGAACGGCTTTGTGTACGCTCACACGCCCATAATCACGGCGAACGACTGCGAGGGCGCGGGGGAGATGTTCCGCGTTACCACGCTGGACTTGGAGGACGTACCCAAAAACGCCGAGGAGAATACGGATTTCGGCGCGGACTTTTTCGGGCAGCCCGCGTCCCTGACGGTCTCGGGACAGCTTGAGGGCGAGTGCATGGCTATGGCTTTCGGAAAAATTTACACGTTCGGCCCTACGTTCCGCGCGGAAAAATCCTACACCCCGAGGCACGCCGCCGAGTTCTGGATGATAGAACCCGAAATTGCTTTCGCCGACTTAGAGGACGACATGGAGCTTGCGGAAAGTATGCTGAAGTACGTCCTTAACGCGCTGCTGAGTGAGTGTCCCGCGGAACTGGAATTCTGCAATAATTTTTACGACAAGGGTCTGCTGGAAAGAATAAAGTCTGTAGCAAATTCGGACTTTGCGAGGTGTCCCTACACCGAAGCTGTTGAAATTCTCGAAAAGCATAAAAACAAGTTTGAATATCCCGTATTTTGGGGCTGCGACCTCCAAACGGAACATGAGCGTTACCTCACCGAAAAGGTGTTCGGAAAGCCTGTTTTTGTCACCGACTATCCCAAAGAAATAAAGGCGTTTTATATGCGCATAAACGACGACGGCAAAACCGTTGCGGCGGTAGACCTGTTAGTCCCGGGGGTGGGAGAGCTTATAGGCGGCAGCCAGCGGGAGGAGCGTTTAGACGTGCTCACAGCCCGAATGGAGGAGCTTGGCTTGTCCGCGGAGGACTATGACTGGTACCTGGATCTGCGCCGCTACGGAGGAGCAAAGCACGCGGGCTTCGGGCTGGGCTTCGAGCGGCTTATCATGTACGTTACGGGGATATCCAATATCCGCGACGTTATACCTTTTCCCCGCACGGCGGGAAGCATTTACTGATATTATTTGAAAGGACGGCTGTTTAGTATGAACAACGCAAACGAAAGAGAGTACATTAAAATCAGGGACCTGCTTATCTATATGAACATCGCGGTAATAATAAGCTGGGCGTTCAAGAAAATAAGCAAAAGGGAAAACATCGACGTTTTTTCCCATGCGGTAAGCATTACCATGGGCTGGCTCGTCGGCAAGCTGATAACCGGCTATATTGAAAGCGCGCAGGAAGACACCGTGGAGTAACCGTACGCACAGGTGATAATTTACAAAGACCGGAGGGTACAGTTATGCCAAAAGTAATTCTCATTTGCGGAAAAATCTGCGTCGGGAAAACCACATACGCCGAAAAGCTCCGCGGGGAGGGAAACGCCGTTCTGCTTTCCGTGGACGAGATAATGCTGGCGGTTTTCGGTCAGTACGCGGGAGAAAGGCACGACGAGTATGTGCGGAACGTGCAGCAGTATATTTTTGACAAGTCCCTGGAAATTCTTGAGGCGGGCGCGGACGTGCTTCTGGACTGCGGCTTCTGGACAAAGGCGCACCGGGATTACTCAAAGGAATTTTACAAACAGCGGGGAATCCCATGCGAGCTGCACCTTATAGACATAAGCGGCGAGGAGTGGCGGCGGCGCATTGAAAAGCGGAACGGCGAGGTGTCCGCGGGAGACAAAAACGCTTACTTTCTGGACGAAAATCTTCTGAAAAAGGTTGAGGGCGGCTACGAACCGCCCGCCCCCGACGAGGTGGACGTTTGGGTCAAACAAGCGCAATAAGGGAGCGTTCCGTGCTCTTGCCGGCGGCGGGAGGATATTGAATACGCCTCTGCATAAAAACGATTGTTTAAGGGTGATCATTATGATGACAATTTTATACACGGTGGGCGATAAGCTTTACATCAATCTGACGAATAGGTGTCCCTGTAACTGCACGTTCTGTATCCGCCAAAACGGCGACGGCGCGTACGGCTCCGACAGCCTTTGGCTTGACCGCGAGCCTACGGTGGACGAGGTTCTTGACGGGCTTGAAAAGTACGATTTGTCGGAGTTCAGGGAAATTGTTTTCTGCGGCTACGGCGAGCCTATGGAGCGCGCTGAGGACGTTGGCTATATCGGGCGGTACATCAAGGACAATTTTTCCGTACCCGTCCGTCTCAACACCAACGGTCTTGGTGATAAAATTTGGGGCGAGCCTACGGCAAAGGTTTTGGAGGGGGCGGTGGACATTGTGTCGGTGTCCCTGAACCAATGCTCTGCGGAAAAGTACAACGCGGTGACCCGTCCCAAATGGGACGACGCTTTTGAGGCTATGATATCCTTTGCGGCGGACTGCAAAAAGTACGTTCCCAAGGTGATATTCACGGTGGTGGACGTTATCCCTATGGAGGATATAAGCCGCTGCAAGGCGCTTGCCATGTCTTTGGGGATAGAGCTTAGGGTACGGAAGTACGACAGTTAAGCTGAAGGAGTACGCTATGGACTATGTAAAATACATCAGGGAAAAGGTGGGACATTCCGAAATAATACTTAATTACGCGGGGTGTATCGTACTGAACGGGGCGGGGGAGATACTCCTGCAAAAGCGGCGGGACTGCGGCGGCTGGGGATTTTTCGGCGGCGTGGTCGAATTGGGGGAATCCCTTGAAGAAGCCGCCGTCCGTGAAGCCTTTGAGGAATCTGGACTGACCGTTAAAGTTGACTCGCTTTTCGGAGTATACTCAAAATATTTCAACGAGTACCCTAACGGCGACAGGGTACAAACAGTACTGACGATGTTTATCGCTCACGCCGAGGGCGGCGAAATGTCGAAGCAGAACAGCGAAACGGAGGACTTGCGGTATTTTCAGCCGGATAAAGCTCCCGAGCTTTTTATAGACCAGCACAGGGATATTCTGGCGGACTTTATCGCGGGGCGAAAAAATGTGTACAGGTAATCTGCTATGAAAAATAATTTTGATATAGAAAAATTACGCAACAATTTTGAAAAGTCGCTTGAAAATTTCCAAACCGTACGGGACGTTGCAAAGCCCTATTCGGTCGTTTTGCAGGCGGCTATACTGGGGCTGTTTGAATGCTGCTGCGACTTTCGTATATTTTAATGAAGGTGCTTCTGACGTGTCACGGATACTTCTTTCCCGTGACCGCTTCGCCTAAAATGCTTGCGGAATACGCTTTTGACTGCGGACTTGTTCCCGACGCCGACGCATGGCTCAATGTTTTTGAAACGAAGAATCTGCTTGCCTATACATACGACGAAAACGATATGCAGTCGGTGCTGGATAAATTTAAGGGAAAATATATTCCCGCTTTTGAAAGGCTGAAGCAAAGCATTGATGAAAATTGGTCAAACGCCTGAAAATTATATATAAGGAGAGGTTATCATGTCGGAATTATACGCAAGAAAAGCAAACCACAAGGGTATCGAAGCCGTGGAGCTTGCCGCGGGAGGGTATTATGCGGTAGTGGCTCCCCAGATAGGAAGCAGCGTTCTGCGTCTGCGGGACAACGAAAAGGGTATGGAGATATTCCGCTACAGAGACGATGTTTCCATTGCGGAGATACTGAATTCCACCGAGGTGTGGGGACTTCCCACGCTGTACCTGCCGAACCGTTTTGACGGCGGGCTTTTAAAGACCTCCGACGGAGAGTATCATCTCCCGGTGAACGAGGGAAAATTCGGGAACCACCTCCACGGCTTCCTGCAAAAGAGGGTACATAAAATAAAAGCTCTCGCTGCCGAGGACGGAAAAGCTTACATCACCACGGAGTACGTTTACGACGAGAACGACTTCTTCTTTGCATGCTTCCCCGTAAAATTTACCGCGGAAATTACAATAGAGCTGTCGGATAATGGTATGCGCCACACTATAGCCCTGACCAATAATTCGGACAAAATGCTGCCCATATCAATTGCCACTCATACCACTATAAACGCTCCCTTTGTGGACTGCGGCAGGCAGGAGGATATCAGACTGCAAGTTCCCGCGGTAAAGAGGATAAACTTCAACAAGCGCAGGTGGCTTCCCGACGGAACTCAGTCGGAGCTTGACAAGCACGACAGGGAGTACCTGAGCGGCAGGGTACCGGTGCTGAAAAACATTTGCAATGAGATGTACGTTGGTGGAACCCTAAAGCTTGACGGCGAGGACTTTCACGGCTGTATCATGACCGATACCGCAAGCGGGAAACGGCTCTGCTATGAGGTTGACGACAGGTATAAATTCTGGATAGTATGGAACGACAAGGGCTTTAAGAATTACTTTTGTCCCGAGCCTATGACGGCGCAGGTGAACGCACCCAATCTCGATATGCCGGGAGAGGAAAGCGGCTATGAGGAGATTGCTCCGAACGTGAGCTACAGCGTTTCACAGAGATTTTTTACCAAGTAATTGCAGGGTAACGGCTGTTGTAAATTTTTGTTTATATGGGTATATGTTTGTAGGGCGGGAGCTTAGTGTTGTCCTTATATTTTAGCCGCACTGCCGTCTCGGGAGAATACTTTGATTTCTTACCATAGACGACGGCACGGGTAAAGGCTCATCCGTTGCTCCTGCCTATTGACACAAAATTTCATTGTGTTTGTAGGGGACGGGTTTCCCGTCCCGCGGCAATATGTTATGTGACGTTTTCACGCAAATTTGTAGGGGCGGATTCCATATCCGCCCGCCGAACATTATGCTGTGCCCAGGGGCGCATATGGAATGCGCCCCTACATATTTCCATGGTAAACATAAATTGCGTATTGCTGCAGGCAGGAGCAAGCCCCCGCCCTACAAATACGCACGGTATCGCGGGACGGGAAACCCGTCCCCTACGGAAATGGCGTACAACGCCAAACATAAATTTACAGCAGCAAAACCACTTTTACAAAAAGGAGATTTAATATGAAATTAATGTTTGCCTCCGATATCCACGGAGACGCTGACTGCTGCGCCCGAATGCTGGAACGTTTCGACGCGGAAAAAGCTGACAGGCTCTTCCTGCTGGGGGATATCCTCTACCACGGTCCCAGAAACGATCTGCCGGAAGGCTACGCGCCCAAGGATGTCATAAAAATGCTCAACGAACGGCGGGACAAGCTCCTCTGCGTGCGGGGAAACTGCGATACCGAGGTGGATCAAATGGTGCTTGACTTTCCTGTTATGGCGGAATATTCCCTGCTCTGGCTGGAGAACAGAACGGTATTTCTCACTCACGGGCACATATTCAATACCGAAAATCCGCCTGCTCTGAACCGCGGAGATATTCTTCTCCACGGTCATACCCATGTCCAAATTATTGACGGCAGCAGGGACTATATCTATATGAATCCGGGTTCGGTGTCCCTGCCCAAGGAGGGCAATCCCAAAACCTATATGACGTACGAAAACAGGGCGTTTACAATACGTACTTTGGACGGCGCGGATCTGAATTGTTACAGCCTATAGACAATTTGTTACTGGATTGTCACTATTTGTCACCGGATTGTTCTCGATATTTTCTTGACATTATTTAAATTTAGTGTTAGAATAAGTTTACAACATAAAAAAATTATGAAAGAAACGGAGGAATTCAATATGAAAAAAACCTTTAAATCACTGCTCAGCATCTTCCTGGCAGTATTTATGGTCGCTTCGCTCATGGCTATCCCCTCAAGCGCGGCGGCAAAGCTCAACAAAACGTCCGTTACTGTTACAAAGGGTTATCAGACTTCCCTTACGGTTTCAGGCGCTTCAAGCGTAACATGGTCCACAGGCGACAAGTCTATCGCCACCGTATCCTCAAAGGGTAAGGTAGTGGGCAAGGCTCCCGGTACTACATATGTGTACGCCAAGACCGGCGGCACTACCCTCAAGTGTAAGGTAACCGTAGTTGCGGCAAAAATTACCGCCAATACTTCGGACGTGGAGCTTGATTCAGCAGGCGATTCCCAAATCGTTACGCTGACGGTCAAGGGGTCTCATAAGAACCTTACTGTCGGCTCCACAAACAAAAAGGTAGCTTCCGCTTCATGGGTAAAGCCTGTTGAGTGGAACGGCGACAAGATCAAGATAAAGATCACCGCTAAGGGCGAGGGAACAGCAAAGATCAAGGTTTACCTTAAAAATTATTCCAGCACTTGCTACAAGTACATTGACGTCAGCGTTGGAAACAATCTTTACGAGGAAGACGATCCCTTTGAAAACAACACCTCAAGCAGCAGCATGAACATTGTTGCGCTTTCTCAGAGAGTTGACGTAAACACAAGCGGCACAGCCAATATCCAGGTATACTGCACCGATCTTAAAAACATGGGCTATTCCGTAAACAATTCAAGGATAGCTTCCGTTACGGCGGGCACTACCTCGGGAAATTACAGGAACTATACTGTCAAGGGTATTTCCTCGGGTACTACTACGGTAAGATTTTATGACAAGAACAACGTTAAAAAGTATATTGACGTTACCGTTAATGTAAACGATAATCTTAAGTATTATGAGCTGTACCCCACAAGACCCTCTACGAAACTGACTTCGACAGATCAGCTGCTTACATTCCCTGTAAATACGTATACAAGCTACTATATGCTTGTCCCTGCAAATTACGACCCTGCTCAGGCAAATACGGTCGCAGCTCAGAAGCTTAACAAGTATTCATACTATCAGGTATATACGACCCTTCCCGGACGTATCGCGTCCAATGACACCTATAACGAGTTCGTTCATTCTAATGCATCCTACAATTACGGATCAAGATATATTCTTCTTCCCGCAAATTATGATAAGGTAAAGCTCAATACCGCTATTGCCAAGTACAATAACAGATATGAGTACTATACCATCTACAACGAGAAGCCTTCTACCTATCAGGGTTCGTCGTGGGACGATATCAAGTCATGGGAGGTTATAGACGCTTCCACAGGAAGAACTATAACAAGATATATGCTTGTTCCTTACAATAACTACGATCAGGACAGAATTGACAAGATCATTGCCGACGACAGAGGCTCCAGCAATGTTTACAACTACTATGCCGTTTACAGCACATATCCGAATATAGATTCGACAAAGGACAGCGTGGTATATTACACAAAGGCGGGTTCTCCCAGATACATGGTCGTTCCAAAAACCGGCGTGGATATTCTTAAGAGAAACGAAGCTATCAAGAACGATACAGGCGTTTACAACTACTATGTAATGTATGAGACGGCTCCTACAGCCGATTCTACAAAGGGCGAGTACGTTCTTTCGTCTCAGTACGGCAGCAAATGGATCTATGTTCTTTGCAACAAGGACAGAAACTCCGAAGATCATCGTCTGCTGTGGGCAAATATTACCATGGCTGCTCCTACGGGAAATTAACCGCACTGCACAAACTGCACAAACTGTACAAACTTCATAAGCTGCATAATAAATAAAAATACCCGCTGTGCCTTAGTACAGCGGGTATTTTGCTGATCTGCAACAACAGCAGTAAACGTCCGAAGACATTGCGTCTCCGGATGTTTTTTACTTGATCTTGTTTATCTCTTGCCGCCCTGACCGAACCGAAGCTCCTGCTGGGGGGAGGAGCTGGGGGGAGTCTGGGAATTCTGAACAGGCTGCTGCGGGGTCTGCGCGGGAAGCGTCTTGACAGCCTGACGCGTTCTTCTCACGTCCGCAAGATTGGATTGCAGGCATTCTTCCGTTTTTACGAGAACGTCGTCAATGTACTTGTTTGCAGCGTTTTTAAGCTCACGCGCTCTGCTCTGCGCCTGATTTATTATATCCGTAGCCTTCAGCTTTGCCTGCTTGGTTATTTCGTCGTTTGAAACGATGACCTTTGCTCTGTCCTCAGCGCGGCGGATAATTGAGTCCGCTTCCTTGTTGGCGTCGGTCATGATAGACTGGCGGTCGCGGACGATCAGCTTTGCCTGTTTGATTTCCTGCGGCAGATTAAGCCTTATCTCGTTTATGTAATCCCTCATCTGGTCGCAGTCGATTATGGATTTTTTTACTGAAAACGGCACCGACGCGGCGCTGTCCAGCAGGTCGTCCATCATATCGAGTATATCGTCAATGATCATTTTTACCATCCTTTCGCTAAAGGGCGAGCCGTAACGGGGGAGCCGCGGCGGCACAGTTTAGTGTTTCGTCATTTCAGTTCTTCGGGCTTTTTCCAGAGACGAGCCTTGATGTCCTCAAGAATACATTGGGGAACAAAGTGACTTATGTCTCCGCCGAAAGAGGCGATTTGCTTTACCACGCTGGAGGAAAGATACATATTCTCCGCGCTGGTGGTGAGGAACACCGTTTCCGCGCCGTCGTAAAGTATTTTATTCGCCAAAGCCATCTGGAATTCATATTCAAAGTCGGATACCGCTCTCAGACCTTTGATTATCGCGCAGGCGTTCACGCTTTTTACGTAGTCCGCAAGCAGACCGTCCCAGATGTCGATAACAACGTTGTCGAGGTGGGACGTGACCTTTTCTATCATTTTGACCCGTTCGACAGCTGTAAAGCTCGGGTTCTTGACAGCATTCACCGAAACCAGCACTATTACCCTGTCAAAAAGCTGGGAGGCGCGCTGAATAATGTCCCTGTGTCCAAACGTTACCGGATCGAAGCTGCCGGGACAAACCGCAACTCTCCTGCCGGTACTGTTTACAGCGTTCATTCCGCTTTTTCCTCTTTTCCGTTTCTGTAGAGCGTAACTTCTGTTTTTCCGTACCTATAGGTTTTTTGTCTGACAAGTCCGCCGAAGCTTTCGGGAAGAATAAGTCCCTTTTCGTGTTCGCACAGGACTGCTCCCCTGTCGGACATATGTCCGCACAGCAGCGGCATGACTTTTTCGATCAATCCCTTTTTATAGGGAGGATCCACAAAGGCGATATCGAAAGTCTGCCTGCACATTCTGAGGTACTGTTCCGAGTCGGAATTCATAACGGTAGCTTCGTTTTTGAAGCCTGCCGCGCTGATATTTTCCCTTGCGGTTTCAACCGAAACGCGGGAGCTGTCCACAAATACGCAGGAACTTGCTCCCCGCGAAAGGGCTTCTATACCGAGCTGACCCGAACCTGCAAACAGATCCAGCACGGCTGAACCGGGCAGGTCGAACTGTACAACGGAAAAAACGGCTTCCTTGACCTTATCGGAAGTAGGGCGCACGTCCATACCCGCGGGAGCGGAAAGTCGTCTGCCTCTCGCGGAACCTGTTATAACACGCATGGCAAAAACCTTTCTATGTCCCGGAGTTTCGGATCGCGTACAGCAGCGGTATCCGGGATCAAACTTTCTGTAACAATTAATTATACAATATTTTGCCCAATTTGTAAACACTTATCGGACAGTTCAAATGTAAATTTTTTCTAAAGCGGTTAACGCCTTTAAAGCAAAAGTCCGCAGCAATCCCGTAGATTCCTGCGGACGTAAAGATTCAAATTTTTTGCAAACCGGCAGATCGGTACTCCTGCGGTGTCTGTGTCGTGTGCCTTGCCGCCAATCTGCCGCGGCTGCTCTTGACATTTCGGTCTAAACCTGGAAGATAGCAATTTTTTCGCGCAGAGTCGTAGCCTGGGAATTGAGCTCCGCGCAGCTTGCGGCGCTTTCCTCGGCGGTGGCGCTGTTCTGGGCGATTACCTCGGAAATACTGTCGATCTCCGACTTAATAAGCTGTACGGATTCAGCCTGCTTACCCGTTTGGGTGGCTATGCTTTCAATGAGATCGTTGGTTTCGTTAGTTATCTCGATTACCTGAGCCATAGCGTCGGCGGTGCTGTGGGCAATGGAGGAACCGTTATTTACCGCGTCGATACAGCTTCCGATAAGCACGGAGGTGTTGCTTGCGGCTTCTGCGGATTTATTGGCAAGATTGCGCACTTCGTCCGCTACAACGGCAAAGCCTTTTCCTGCCGCTCCTGCTCTTGCTGCTTCTACCGCAGCGTTGAGGGCAAGTATATTTGTCTGGAAAGCAATGTCCTCGATAGCCTTGATTATCTTGCTGATCTCAGCCGCGCTGTTCTCTATGTTGGTCATGGCGGACAGCATGTTCTCAATCTGATGGTTCTGACTGTTGACCATATCAATGGATTCGTTGGACAAAGACCTTGCCTTGTCTGCATTCTGAGCGTTAAGCTGTATATTCTGCGTGATCTCGGCAACGGAGGAGGAAAGTTCTTCCGCTGAGGAAGCCTGGCGCGACGTACCCTCAGCAAGGCTTGACGAGCCGTTGGATATCATCTGGGAGCCGCTGTAGACCTCGTCTGCGGTAGTGTTGATGCTATCCACAACGTTGTGCATCTGTTTTCGCAGGGTCTTGGCGGACTCGGCGATACCCGCAAAGTCCCCCTTGTATTCTATATCGGAATAATAACTGAAGTTACCCTTTGACATATCTTTCATCATTGCGGATATATCGGTTATGTACACGTTCAGTATAGAGATAGCTGTGGAGATAGACTTTGCCACGTCTCCTATCTCGTTGTCCCGCAGCTTGCTTGTAATGCCGCTGTTGTTGCTGAGGTTGCCCTGCTCCATTTGGTATGCCATTTTCTTAACGGTATTTACCGGCGTAACGATCTGCTTGTTCACGAAAATTATTACGCCGACCGCGGCAATTCCCATCAGCACTATTCCTGCAAGGACGCCCGTGAAAATAGCTTTATTGCGGCTTGCGATAACCTTGTCCATGGGACAGCCGGTAAACAGCGCACCCTTTATGACCCCGTAATCGTCTATGATCGGAGTATAGGTCGCCATATAGTTTTCGCCGAAAAGCTTAGTTTTTTTCTGGTAGACTTCGCCGCCCTTTACGACTTTATCATATATGCTGGAGTTCATGGTTGTTCCGATCGCTCTTTCTCCGTCCTCGCCGAGAAGCGTGGTGGAGATACGCAGATTGTCGCAGAAGATCGTAGCATGGTTTTCGGTCTGGGCATAAACGTTGTCCACCGCCGAAGTTTCGTCATAGGCGTAACCCACGATAGCGGTAATACCGTTGTTCTTGGCTACGCTGCGGTAATACAGAGGCACTCCGCTGTCGGTGGAAAGTCCGTTCTTGGCAGAGCCTATCGCATTGAACACGCCCTCCGACGAAAGGGTGCAGTTTTCAGTTTTCATGGCAATGATGCCGTCGCTGTTAAGGAACAAACCGAAAATGCCGTCCGACTTGTTAAGGCTGTTCCACATACTGTTGAGGGCTTCCTTGTCGTTTGCGTTTACAGCTTCGATAAACGCCGAGTCCTCGGAAAAGAGCTTCGCTATCATTTCGGTCTCCGAACATTTTGAGGATATCTCAAAATTCAGAACGTTGGACGCGATACGCGCGGAATCCATAAGATTCTGGGTCTGAGCGTTTGAAAAAACTATGCACAGCAGGGCTATGACCGTGACCATAGCAAGAACGAGCATGAAATTAACAGCAAGCATCGTTGATTTGCCGATCTTGGACATTTTAGACATAGAAGACATAGACATTGAAGCCATAGTATATGTTCCTTTCTGAAAAGCGGTATACAGCTATACTATAAAAAAACGGGGCTTTCAGTATTGCAGGTATGCGTTTTTGCCCCGGGTACAGTTTGGTCACATTACTCCACTTAATATTGTACAATATCAAGCCTTTTTTGTCAATAAAAATCTTACAGATAATTCCACAGCTCGGGACAAAATTTGCGCCGCACATTTATAAAAAATGCACAAATTTAAAGCGGCTGCCTGTTTGTTCCATAAAAAAGGAACGCTCCGGTTGGAAGCGTTCCTTTGGCTTTTATTATAGCAATAGTATATGATTACTTGCCTACATATTCGCCGTTCTGGATAACGGCTACCATGGCGGACTTGTTGGGTTCGCCGTCTGCGGTAAAGCTCATGGAGCCTGTTGCGCCGTCAACGGTGATCTTTGTCATTGCGCCGATAAGAGCCTCGTTGGAGATATCTCCTCCGGTAGTTTCGATAAGTGCCTTGATAACGTATACTCCATCGTAAGCGTCAGCCGCGAACTGGTCGGGAGTGGAGTTGTAAGCCTTGTTGTAAGCTTCAACAAAAGCCGTTACCTTGGGATTGGAGCTGTTTGCAACGAAAGGAGTAAGGAATGTCGCGCCCTCAATGTTAGCGGTGTTGCCGCCGAGCTGGTTGATAACGCCGTCCCAGCCGTCGCAGCCGAAGTAAGGGAGAGAAACGCCTACGGTTGCAGCCTGCTCGGAAATATAGCCTACCTCGGTGTAGTAGATGGGCAGGAACAGGCAGTCGGCTCCGGAGGACTTGATCTTTGTAAGCTGTGTTTTAAAGTCAACGTCGCCGCCTGTGAAGCTTTCGTCAGCGGCAATGGTCATGCCAAGCTCGCCCGCCTGTTCAACAAAAGCGTCGTGGATACCCTTGCTGTAGTCGGAAGCTACGTCGTAGATGATAGCGGGACTCTTGAGACCCTGCTCGGAAATATACTGAGCCATAAGCTTGCCCTGGAGAGGGTCGGTGAAGCAGATACGGAAGCTGTTGGGCTGCTTTGTGCAGTCCATAGCGGAGCCTGAGGGCGTGATCTGGAGAATGCCGTCGCCCGCAGATTCTTCGGAAACCGCAATGCTGCAGCCGCTTGTTACTGCGCCGAGAACAACGTTTATGCCGCTGTCCATAAGCTTGTTGTAAGCGGAAACTGATTTTTCCTCGTTGCACTCGTCGTCCTCGAAAAGGAGCTCCAGCTTCATTCCGTCTATGCCGCCCGCGGCGTTGATCTCGTCAACCGCTACCTGCGCGCCCTGTTTAACGGAGATTCCGTAGGAAGCCGCGTCGCCTGTAAGAGGACCGATACCGCCGATCTTGAATACGGAAGCAGAGGAAACGTCCTCGCCGCCGTCAGCCGAATTATCGCCGCCGTTCTGAGAGCCGCCGTCGGAGGAACAGCCCGCAAGGAAAGGAACGGTCATAAAGCCTGCAAGAGCCAATGCAAGGATTTTCTTTGATACTTTCATTTTATTGACCTCCAAAATTAATTTTTTGTATTACCATAGAAATATAATACTTTTTATTCGTCTAAAAGTCAATGGGGAAATATGCTATAAATCACAAAGGAATCAGCTTTTGTTTAGTCGGATTTCACATATTTAAAATTCTTTGTAAACATTGTGTGATTTCAGCGTAATGATTTTTCTTAATTGGAATTATTCATTTTTTATTGTTTCGTATGTCTGAGGGTGCTGATTGTTTGTAAAAATTCACATAAAATTGATTTTTACCTTTAGAAATATTTGGTTGTAATCTCACAGAATATGTGCTATAATGTTTCGTAACGGTATTGCAACTGCCAACTGTCAATTGCCAATTGTATATACAATTATTTTCAGAAAGGAATTCAGCAGCATGATAGAAAAGATCAATCTTGCGGGATCGTCATGGGACTTTGCTCTCCGCTCAAAGGAAGAGGGTATGCCCGTTATCGCGGACATTGATTTCGGCGATACGATAACGCTTCCCTCTACAGTTCAGCAGATGAAAAAGCCTCCTGTTACCGAAGAACGCAGCGACGGCTTTCTTACCGACCCATACCGCTTCGAGGGGTACGCTTTTTACCGCAGGACGGTTACTGTCTCGCCTCAGAAGTCCGGATGTGAGAACTGCGATGTCTTTCTGTCGCTGGAGCGCACCCGCACCTCGTCCGTATGGGTAAACGGTAAAAAAGCGGGAACCCGAAACAGCCTCTGCACCGCTCACCGATACAATATAACGGAGCTTGTGCGGAACGGTGAAAATGAAATAATAATTGCGGCGGACAATATTTCCTGCCCCGTTCCGGGAGGGCATATGACCTCTCAGGACACCCAGACGAACTGGCTTGGTATTACCGGGGAAATATTCATTGAATTCAGGAGCCGCCTGCGCTTTGAAAATATAAGGCTTACCCCCGACCCGTCGGCGGGAACCGTCTTCGTAAGCGGAACAATAACAGGCGGGGACAGTATTTCCCTGACCGCCGAGGTAAAGGGCTTCAAGCCCCGGGAAATTGTTCTGACCTCCGAAAACCCGTCCTTTGTGTACGAAATGCCGGGCGCGGAGCTTTGGAGCGAGCATAACCCTGTTGTCTATACAATGAAAATAGTATCCGGCGGCGATACCGTTAAAATACCTTTCGGCATGCGGAAGTTTGAGACCCGCGGCACGGATTTTCTTTTGAACGGCGAAAAAATATTTCTGCGGGGCAAGCACGACGGAATGATATTCCCCATGACGGGAGCTGCTCCCACGGATACCGAGGGCTGGCTCACGGTCATGAAGACCGCAAAGGAGCACGGCATAAACCATTACCGCTTCCACACCTGCTGCCCTCCCGACGCGGCTTTCCGCGCCGCCGACGAGCTGGGTATCTACATGGAGCCCGAGCTTCCGTTCTGGGGTACGGTCGAGGACGAGATAACCGAGGGTCAGCAGTACCTTATCGACGAGGGTTTCCGCATTCTGGACGAATTTGCAAATCACCCCTCGTTCTTCGCAATGTCACTGGGCAACGAACTTTGGGGCAGCAAGGAGCGTCTTAACGATATTCTGGGCGGCTACAAAAAGTACGACCCCCGCCCGCTCTACACACAAGGCTCCAACAACTTCCAGTTCTGGCCCTGCGTTTTGGAAAACGACGATTTCTTTGTGGGCGTGCGCTTCTCAAAGGAGCGGCTTTTCCGCGGTTCCTACGCCATGTGCGACGCGCCCCTGGGTCATATCCAGACCGACGCGCCCAACTCCGACTACAACTATGACGGACATATCCGTCCCGATTCGGTAAACACCGAACAGGGCGAAGGCGGCACTATTGAAATACAGTACGGCACAGGGGTCAAGACTGTTTCCGTTGGGGACAGCGGAGAGTTTATCTCTTCCGTGCCGGTGGTAAGCCACGAGGTGGGACAGTATTTCATGTACCCAGACTACGGCGAGATACAGAAGTACACGGGAGTCCTTAAACCCTACAATCTGGAAATATTCCGCGAACGTTTGGAAAATGCGGGCTTGGGCAAGCTTGCGGACAAATTTTTCCGTGCTTCGGGACGCTTTGCCGCGGAGTGCTACAAAAACGAAATAGAAACGGCTCTGCGTTCAAGGGAGCTTTCGGGATTTCAGCTTTTGGATATACAGGACTTTTCGGGACAGGGAACCGCCCTTGTAGGAGTTCTCAACGCCTTTATGGAAAGCAAAGGAGTTATAACCTCCGTGGAGTGGAGGAGCTTCTGTTCCGACAGGGTAATACTGGGCTGTCTGCCGAAATTCGTTTTCGCGGCGGGGGAAAAGGTCTCCATGCCAGTTAAGCTTTACCAGTACGCCGCAAAGCCCGATACCGACCCGACCGTTAACATACGTCTTTCCGCCGACGGGGAAGTCCTTTCGGAATACTCTCTGACCGCTAACGGAAGCTTTTCACGGGGGCTGTTCGATTTAGGTGAAGCTGAGGTCGTTATGCCCGACGTCAGTGAACCTAAAAAGGTAACCCTTACCGTGCATTGCAGAGATATCAGCAACAAGTATATACTTTGGGTGTATCCGGAAGTACAAGCGGAAATTCCGGACAACGTCGCCGTTACAAGGAACTGGAGCGAAGCCAAAGCCGCTCTCGCTGAGGGAGGACGGGTGCTGTTTATGCCCTCGGGACTTGGTGATTCCAATTCGGTTGAAGGCACATACTGCACCGATTTCTGGAATTATCCGATGTTCCGCTCTATATCCGAGTCCATGAAAAAGCCCGTGCCGGTGGGAACGCTGGGTCTGCTTATCGACAAGGCTCACCCCGCCCTTGCGGAGTTCCCCTCGGAAAGCTACTCCACGGCGCAGTGGTACGATATAGTGACCCGCTCGAGGACGGTCATTCTGGACGGTCTCGACATAGACCCGATAGTCCGCACCATTGACAACTGCGAGCGCAATCACAATTTGGGAACAGTTTTCGAAGTTAGGACAGGCGGCGGAAAGCTTCTTGTATGCTCTTCCGACCTTACGGACGGTTCCGACCTAATGCTTGCGGACGGTTCCGGCCTAAAGGACGGTTCCCTCCCCTGTAAGCAGCTTCTGAAAAGCCTTGCGGATTATGCCGCTTCCGAGGACTTCAAGCCCTCTGCGTCAACGGATATTGCGGAGCTTGATAAAATTTTTGCATAGTTTTCGTAATATTGCATAAAATTCTAATAAAAAATTGTTGCAAAACTACAGCGAATTATGACGAAAACGATTAAATTTGTTTATTATTACGATTGCTTTAAAAGGCAGAATGCTGTATAATAAATACTATAATGCCTGTATTGTGTGCTGTGCATAATGCGTTTATACATTACTGCATTTGCGCTTTTCGGGTTTACGGAATATACTGCACTTTATATTTATTTCCAGCAGATTTACAGACTTACAGATTGGAGAAGATTTAAATGGTTCCTGTTATATCTAAAGACGAATTTGAAGAAAGACTCCGAAAGGTGCTCCAGACCGAGTACGGCGTTACTCCCGTGGACGCTTCGGATATGCAGATCTATAAGTCCCTCTCGGCGGTAGTGGTCGAGATACTCCGCGAAAGGCGGCGCAAGTTCCGCGCAAAGACTCATTCCGCGGGCAAAAAAGAGATTTACTACCTTTCCATGGAGTTCCTTATGGGACGTTCCCTGAAAACAAGCCTTTTCAACCTTAACATCAACGGCATGGTTGAGGATATCTTCAAGAAGTGGGATATCAACCTTGACCGTATCTATGAGTACGAGCCTGACGCGGGTCTCGGAAACGGCGGTCTGGGCAGACTTGCCGCCTGCTATCTGGACGGTCTCGCTACCGACGGATATCCCGCTATGGGCTACTCTATCCGCTATGAGTACGGCATTTTCAAGCAGAAGATAGAGGACGGCTGGCAGACCGAGCTTCCCGACAACTGGCTCCCCGGCGGCGAGAGCTGGCTCGTCCAGAAGTCCGACCGGGTCATCGACGTCCACTTCGAGGGCGACCTGACCGAGTACTGGGACGACAAGTACCACCACATTTCTTACACGAACTACAACACCGTTCAGGCCATACCCTACGATATGTATGTTCCCGGCTACGGCAACGAGGCGGTTTCCGTCCTCAGACTGTGGCAGGCAAAGGCTCCCTCCTTTGATATGGCTATGTTCAATCAGGGGGATTACGCAAAGGCTCTCAGCCAGAACACAGTCGCTCAGGCTATCTCAAAGGTTCTGTACCCCAACGACAACCACTTAGAGGGAAAAAGCCTCCGTTTGCGCCAGCAGTACTTTATGTGCGCAGCTTCCGTTGGAGATATCGTTGACAGGCATATGCGGGTTTACGGCACGCTGGATAATCTCCACGAAAAGGTGGCTATCCACATAAACGACACTCACCCCACTCTTGCTATACCCGAGCTTATGAGGATTCTTCTCGACGACTGCGGCTACAGCTGGGGCAAGTCATGGCATATCGTTACCAACACCTTTGCCTATACCAACCACACCGTCCTTGCCGAGGCTCTGGAGAAGTGGGACGTTAACCTTGTAAAGCAGGTCATCCCCCGTATCTTCTCTATCATCGTTGAGATAAACAACCGTTACTGCGCGGAGCTTATGGAGCGTTTGGACGACAGCGCGAAGGTAACGAGAATGTCCATTATCCAGAACAACCAGATACACATGGCTCTGCTCTGCGTGTGCGCTTCACACAGCGTAAACGGCGTTTCAAAGCTTCACTCCGACATCATCAAAAAGGACGTTTTCAAGAACGAGTACGCCGACACCCCCCACAAGTTCAAGAACGTTACAAACGGCATCGCCTACAGAAGGTGGCTGCTCCAGTCCAACCCCGGACTTACCGCCCTGCTTGAAAGCACTATCGGGGACGGCTTCAAGTCGAACGGCGCGGAGCTTTACAACTTCACCAAATTTGAAAACGACGAGAACGTTATAAAACGTCTTGCGGACATCAAAAAGGAAAACAAGGAGCGTTTTGCCAAGTACGTCAAGGCGAATTTCGGCACCGTTCTCAACACCGAGGGCATTTTCGACGTGCAGGTAAAGCGTCTCCACGAGTACAAGAGACAGCACCTTAACGTGCTGAATATCCTTGCGGAATACAACCGTTTGCTGGAAAACCCCGACGCGGACTTCGTTCCCAAGACTTATATATTCGCCGCAAAGGCGGCTCCCGGCTACTACCTCGCGAAGCAGATCATCAAGATGATCTGGGCGCTTGGCGAGGAGATCAGAAAGAATCCTAAGATCAGCAAGCAGCTTCAGGTGTTCTTCTTAGAGGACTACCGCGTGTCGCTTTCCGAGCTGCTCATGCCTGCTTCGGAGGTATCGGAGCAGATATCCCTTGCGGGCAAGGAGGCTTCGGGTACCGGCAACATGAAGCTCATGCTTAACGGCGCGCTGACATTGGGTACTCTTGACGGAGCCAACATCGAGATCAAGGATCAGGTGGGCATAGACAATATCTTCATCTTCGGCATGACCGCCGACGAAGTGCTTGCGAAGCAGGCTCAGGGGTACCGTCCCGAAGAGTACTGCAAGAACAACGACGTTATCGACAAGGCTATTAACAAGATGTACCACGGCATAAACGGCTGCACCTTTGAGGAGGTCGCCAATTCCCTGAAATTCAAGGATCCCTATATGGTTCTTGCGGATTTCGACGCTTATCAGTGCGCGCAGCAGTATGTTTCCGAGTGCTATAAGGATCCTGCAAAGTGGAACAGAATGTCCCTCCACAATATTGCGGGAGCGGGAATTTTCTCCGCAGACAGAGCTATCGAGGACTACGCACGCGATATCTGGAAGCTTAAATAAAACCATTAGCTATAACGCGGCTTTTCAACGAATGAAAAGCCGCGTCTTTATTGTGAATTAACACAAGAGCGTATGCGGAGGCAAAATTCAAAGCGGAAAAAATTCGGGAAAACCTTGTTAAAATAATACAAATGTGTTATAATAATAAAAATATTTCTGAATTTGTAAAGGCGGGCAGTATTATGAGTTTTGAAAAAACAAAGGGAAGCTTTAAAAGCTCCAACGGTACGGACAATATCGCATACTATATCTATACACCCGTGTCAAAGCCGAGAGCGGTTTTGCAGATAGTCCACGGAATGTGCGAGTACATCGAACGGTACGAGGATTTTATCGCCTTTCTCTGCGCAAACGGCATTGCCGTGTTCGGTCACGACCACTTGGGACACGGAAATTCCGCCGTCAGCGACGAGTACCTGGGCTACTTCGCTCCCAAGCGCGGCTGGCAGTTCCTTGCAAAGGATACGTTCAGGCTCTCCTGCATGATGAAGAAAAAATTTGAGGGCGTACCGCTCTATATACTGGGACACAGCATGGGTTCGCTGGTGACAAGGGCTGTTCTCGCAAAGCACAGCGACCTGTACAGCGGCGCGATAATCATGGGTACTCTGAATATGAAGATAGGAGTCAACGCTGGTATCGCGCTCTCCCAGGCCGTATGCAGGCTCAAAGGCGAAACGGCGCGCTCAAAAACGCTGGACGAGCTTGTTTTCGGTCTGAGCAACGTTAAAGTGGAAAACCCCGTCAACGAGTTCGCCTGGATATCCCGCGATAACGAGGTGGCCGAAGCTTATGAAAAAGACCCCTGGTGCAATTTCCGATTTACCGCAAGAGCCTATACCGATCTGATGTATCTGGTGAGCTATGTTTCCGCAAGGGACTGGGCGGAAAAGGTGGACAACAGCCTGCCGATCCTTATATGCAGCGGAGGGGACGATCCCGTTGGGCTGTACGGACGGGGTCCCGAAAGAGTTTTTACCCGTCTCAGCGATTCGGGTCAGACAGATATCGAGCTGGAGCTTTACAGCGGCGCGAGACACGAGATACTCAACGAGACCAACCGCGCCGAGGTTTACGAGGATATACTGAACTGGCTTGAAAGGCACGTTCCTGTTGCCGAGAATTGATTTTGCTGAATTAATATATCTGTAGTTTGTTTTCTCCAAAACGTTACGGGGTGACGTTTTGGAGATTTCGTTTATTTTAAACCGCACAAAAAAGGGGGCGGTCTGTGTTCAAAACAAAGCTTCGCTTTAGAGTATGTACATATAAATCATTGACAAAAAGGATAAAAGATGGTAAAATAAAGTCAAGAAAAGGCAGCTGTGCAAAAGATATCAGCGGATGAAACGGGAGTAAAAATGATTTTTTTCGATATTGACAATACTTTAATTGATTATGACGCTTCGGAAAACAATGCCGTAACGGAATTGTTTAAGGAGAAATATGATATTTCATTAAATGACGAACAAGTACAATATTGGCATGCTATATCAAAAAAATATTTTGATAAATACTTACAAGGCGAACTGACATTTCAAGAACAAGGAAAAAAACGTTTTTGTGAGATGACGGATTTTTGCGGCAGGAATACTGAAGAAAATGAAAACGAGCTGTTATTTTGTGATTATCAGTTTTTGCTGGAAAAGAGTTGGGCGCTGTTCGGCGATGTTAATGACGCAATTAAATTATTGAAGAATTTTAGACTTGGAATAATAAGCAACGGGAAATCCAAACAGCAAAAAACAAAGTTATTATGTACGAATATAGACGACTATTTTGAAATACAATTATTTTCTGAAGATATCGGAAAGGCAAAACCATGTGAGGATATTTTTTTGGAAGCTGTAAGAAAATCGGGGGAAAAGATAAACGATATTATCTATGTGGGAGATAATGTTATTACGGATATAGTACCGTGTGAAAAAATCGGGATAAAGAGTGTACTTATTGACAGAAAAGGTGAAAGTGATTCTTGCCATACTGCAATAAACAATTTATGTGAACTGGAGAAGCTGGTTAAAAAATGGCGATGATAGAAGACGGCAAGATAAAAAAGATGTCTCATTCGTAAGGCTATGCGCTTTGGTGTATCGGCTGAAAACCGGGACGCGGTAAGGAATTTCGCATCCCTGCTTAAACTGACCTTCGGTCAGCTGCGGTCAACTGGCTTCCGCCTGCTTTGCCCGTCTGAACCGGCTATGTCGGCGGTTTTGCCGCCTGAAAGGATTCAGCATTATGTTTGCAAAAATAAACAGCCTCGGGCTTTTCGGTCTCAACTCCTTTGCCGTGGACGTGGAAATAGAGACCAGCAAGGGTACCCCCGCTTTCGACATAGTGGGACTTCCCGACACGGTGGTAAAGGAGAGCCGCGAGCGCATACGCTCCGCGCTGCGGGAAAACGGCATAGCCTTTCCCCTTGCAAAGGTGATAGTGAACCTTGCTCCCGCGGACACGAAAAAATCCGGCAGCGTTCACGATCTTGCTATCTTTGTCGCGCTTCTGTGCGTTACGGGGAACATCACCGAGGACATTTCAAAGTCTGCCTTTATCGGGGAAGTGTCCCTGAACGGAGACGTAAGACCCGTCAACGGCGTTCTGCCTATGGTTTTGCTTGCGGAAAGGGCGGGCTTCGAGAACGTGTTCGTACCCGCCGAAAACGCCCACGAGGCAAGCGTAGTCAGCGGTATAACCGTTTACGGTGTGGAAAGCGCGGGTCAGCTTATAAGGCACTTCTGCCGCGACGAGGTGATACTTCCCCAAAAGCCCTACGAGGCAAAGGCGGAGGAGTATTTCGACGCTGTGGATTTTGCGGACGTAAAGGGTCAGTACGCGGCGAAAAAGGCTTTGGAATACGCCGCCGCGGGAGGACACAACGTGCTGATGATAGGCAGCCCCGGCTCGGGAAAATCCATGCTGGCAAAACGGCTCACGACTATACTTCCCGCCATGACCTTTGAGGAATCCATAGAGACCACCAACGTCCACTCCGTAAGCGGACTGGTAAGCAAGGATTCCCCGCTTGTGACAAGGAGACCTTTCAGAAGTCCCCACCACACCATTTCGGCGGCGGGACTTGCGGGGGGCGGCACTGTTCCCCGACCGGGGGAAATTTCCCTTGCTCACAACGGTCTGCTTTTTCTGGACGAGCTTGCGGAGTTCGACAGGCGCACTCTGGAGATACTCCGTCAGCCCATGGAGGACAAGCAGGTCACCATTTCGAGGGCGGCGGGAACGGTGACGTATCCGTGCAGCTTCATGCTTGTGGCGGCAATGAACCCCTGTCCCTGCGGCTACTACGGTCACCCGGCAAAGCAGTGCATATGCGGGAAAAAGCAGGTAGCCCAGTATCTGTCAAAAATAAGCGGTCCCCTGCTTGACCGGTTCGATATACATATAGAGGTGCCGCCCGTGGAGTTTGAGAGGATATCCTCTTCGGACAAGGAGGAAAGCTCTGCCCAAATAAGGGAGCGGGTACAGGCAGCAAGGGAGATACAGAATAGGCGGTTCAGGGGTACGGGCATATCCTGCAACGCTAAGATAACCCCCGAGCTTCTGCCGCAGGTCTGCGAAATGACCGACGCGGCGCGGGACACCCTGAAGGGCGTGTTTGAGAGAATGGGACTTTCCGCACGGGCCTACGACCGCATACTTAAGGTTGCACGGACTATCGCCGACATGAACGGCGCGGAGATTATCGACAAGCCCCACATCGCTCAGGCGGTGCAGTTCAGGAGCCTTGACCGCAAATACTGGGCGGGACAGTGACAGTTGATAGTTGACAGTTGACAGTGTACAGTTGAATAAAGCCGTCCCGAACAATGCAAAAATGTTCGGGACGGCTGATATTTTTATTTGACACTTGACCTTAAAATCGATCTTCAACGTCGGCGGAGTCCTCAACAACCACTCCGAACTCTATGTTAACGATATCCGGATCGTCGAGGGAATCTATGTACTCTTTAAATTCATCGGTGAACTTTGCTGTGTTTATGCCTACGCGGTTATCCATTATTTCAGTTCCCCAGCCGTTTATGGAATACTTTTTGTGGTTTCGGGAAAGATTTTCGCTGACCTCGTTAAGGTCGTCCAGAGAAAACTTGCAGTCCCGCATAACTATGGGAGCGTAGGTCTCACGCGCCTTTTCCACGACAGGGAAGACCTTTTCCCTGTCCTTGGTCATTACCACAAGCACTCCGTCGTTGACGTACACGCCGCCGGAAGCGTCCTTCGGCAGCTTCTTTTCAAGAGAGAAATAGGGCGAGGAGTAGTCAACGTCCGCGTGACCGTCCCAGACGCCGCTGTCGGAAAAGGTGTAGCTTTTGCCGTAAAGCTCAACGGTACCGGTGGTGTTCGCGCCTGTTTTTTCGTCCAGATAGTGCCAGCCGTCGTTTATTTTGCACCAGCCGGTCTGCTTTAGTCCGCCAAGGAAGTAATAACGGTTCCCGCCGGATCTCGTCCAGCCCGTGTAGGTACCGGTGCAAACGCCGTCCTTGCCGAAGCTGTAGCGCACCCCGTTTATGGAGGCGCTTTTGGTTATGGCTTCGCCGCTTTTGCGGAAGTAGTATTTTTTGCCGTCAGCGGTTTTCCAGCCCGACGCAAGAGTTCCGTCGTCATTGACAAAAAACGTTTTGCCGCCCTCGGTCACAAGTCCCTTTTCAAAGCTGCCGTAGCATACGACAGAGCCGTTCGTGGAGCCATTTTGGGCGCGCTGCTTTTTTATCTCCTCAAGTTCCTTTTGGGCGGTCTTCTCGCTGTAGGGGTAGCCCTCGGAAAAGTGCAGTTCGTTATTGTCCGTAAGCAAATAAAAGCCGTTGTCGGATACGTATATTTCCATGGGGTTATCAAGCGAGGTTTCCAAATCGTCAAGCTTTTCCACTAAAGCGTTTTTCCCTATACCGCAGCTGTATTCGCCGGCGGTTGCGATTACAGTTACCATAAGCTTCATTTGGTCGCCGCACATGATCGGGTAATAATAAATATTGTCCCTCGCGCTGCCGTCCAAATTGTTTACACGGAAGCCTGCGCCGAGATACGCGCTTTTCGCTTCAGTGATAGTAAGACCCAGAATTATTAAGCCTCTGCCTTTCGACTCGTGTTCAAACCGGTCACGGGCGTATTCGTCCGCGCTTTCGGGGGTATCCGCCGACCTGATACAGACCGCGGAGCCGTCCGCATAAGCGTTGAACGAAAGAGCCGTCATAGCTGCCGCAGCCGCGATACAAACCGCCAAAAATTTTTTCTTAATAAGCATAATAAGACCGTTCCTTTCCGTTTGAGATATTCTGTAAAGAATACACTTTAAAACGGCAAAATTTTTCACGGCAGGGAATATTCTCTTCTTTGCATAAATTTATCAGCTGGCATTTGTGCGGTATGCTGATTACTGACAAAAATTTTTAATGCTGTAAATTTATGTTTAACGCACCAACGTTATTATCCTGCCAAATTTAGTTTCCATGGCGCAGAAAAACGGTTCAGAGAAAAACTCTCCGAACCGGTTTTATTATTTGCTACTGGTACCTTTTGCTGCTGCGTCTGCCAGCCGTGCCTGCCGACGAACCGCGGGAACGCTTATAGTCCCGCTTGCCGACCCGGTCGCTTCTGTCTCCGCGGTAATCCCTGCGGTCTCTGCTGTCTCTTCCGTCCCTGCCGCCTTTGCCCTCGTAAAGCTTTATCTTAATTTTCTGACCGTTTATTTTTGTACCGGTCATGGAGTCGATAATATGCTCCTTGTCAGCCTCGGGGACTTCAACCGTGGTAAAGCGGTCAAAAATATCTATCTTGCCGAAATTTTTTCCCGCCATTCCGGTAGCGTCAACAAGAGCTCCAAGAACAAAATTGGGGGCGATCTTGTTAGCTCTGCCAAGAGAAATTTCCACCTTTACGCTGTCGGATCTGCCGAAACCCCGTCCGCCTCTTTCTCCTCTTTCGTTTCTTTCGGGGCGGAAAACGGGCTTTATAAATTCGGGGACGTTTCTTGTCTCCGCCGAAATTTTCATTCCCAGCAGAGCCGCCGCAAGCTGTTCTGCGGAAAAGCCTTCTGCTTCAAGAGCCGCTATTTGCTCGGCAAAGCGGTCGTATTTTCCTGACATTACGCAATTTTTGACAGCTTCGGTAACGGCGTTAGCCTTTGCGGCAAGAACGTCGTCACGGTTGGGAAGCTCCCTGCGCTCAATGTGAGCTTTTGTATAGCGCGCGATCGCCATAAGGTCGCCGACCTGCCGTCTGCCGCTTGCGATTGTGTAAGCTGCGCCGCTTTTGCCCGCTCTGCCGGTTCTGCCTATACGGTGGATATAGTATTCGCAGTCCTGGGGTATATCGTAGTTGAACACCGCGTCAACGTCGTCCACGTCTATGCCGCGGGCGGCAACGTCGGTGGCGATAAGTATGTTAAGCCTGCCGCTCTTGAAAGCGTTGAGGGTCTGGGTACGGCTCGCCTGCTTCATGTCGCCGTGGAGTCCCGCGGCGCGGAAACCTTTGGACACAAGCTGCTCGGAAAGCTCGTCAACCATTTTTTTGGTATTGCAGAATATCATGGACAGCTTCGGCTCGTAGGCAAGCAGAAGCATTTGCAGAGCGTCGGTCTTTCTGCCCATGGGTACGTCGAAATAGAACTGCTCCACGCTGTCAACGGTGCGGGACTTCTGCTCCACGCCGATCACAATGGGGTCGCGCTGATATTTTTGGGTAATAGCCATAATAGGCTCGGGCATGGTGGCGCTGAACAGGACGGTCTGGCGTTCCTCGGGTACAAAGCCTAAAATCGTTTCAATGTCCTCGCGGAAGCCCATGTTGAGCATTTCGTCCGCTTCGTCGAGAATGACCGTGCGTATGCCGTCGAGCTTCAGGGTATGGCGGTTTATGTGATCCATAACGCGCCCGGGGGTACCCACCACAATGTTTGCGCCCCGTCTGAGCTGAGTGATCTGCCGTTCTATGTCCGCTCCGCCGTAGACCGCGCAGATCCTGACCCAGGGCATGAAATCCGAGAATTTGCCCAGCTCATCGCACGCCTGCATTGCAAGCTCACGGGTGGGGCACAGGATAAGTATTTTTACGGTATTGCCGTCGCTTTTTTGTACGGACGAAACCGCGGGAATGCCAAATGCGGCTGTCTTGCCCGTGCCTGTGTGGGAACGTCCTATAACGTCTCTGCCCTCCATGAGCAGGGGAATAGTTTTCGCCTGGATCTCGGTGGCTTCCTCGTAGCCGATTTTTTCCACCGCTTTAAGGATCTCCTCCGAGAGCCCCAGTTCGCTGAATAACATAGTAAGAGTCCTTTCGAGAATTGTTTTGTGAATTTTTCGGGTCTTTTTAAAAATGGATTTTAATTATACCACATAAGTACAGATTTTGTCAACCTTTTGCGGCAAACTATTTTGCTGCTGTAAATTTTTGTTTAGCAGAGTAATTTTTGGTGGGAACTTTTCTGATGCTTTGTCTTAATTTATTATCTTGGGTTTTATAGATAGTGCGTGGATGCGAGGGACAACCCTACCGGGGAAAGGGGGAGGCGCTCTCGGAGATTTAAGGGACGCTGAGCCGCCCTCCCCCTTTTCCCTCTCGGGTTTTCCCTAACAGCTTTAGCTGTCCGCTCCTGTTTCCCCTCGCCCCATTCCCCTTCCCGGCTTACGCTATGCGCGTTATCTTAACAGTCTAAAAATTTTAGTTAGCATTGGGAGAGGGGTGTGGGATTAAGGAAGTAGGGGGTTCGGGGGCAGAAACCTAAAAGGGAGAGGGGGGAGTCCCAGCGTCCTTTTGTCCTGACTTTCTTCCCCCTCTCCCTTTTTGGTGTCTGCCCCCCGACTTCACGCACTATTTATAAAACCCAATAATAATAAATTAAGACAAAGAAAACTTTAAAATACAATGTTAAACAAAAATTTACAGCAGCAAAAAACTTTTTCCGTGTCGTGTAAGATGAAGCAAAAACAGACTTCCGAAAAATAAAAAACCGTATCCGCTTTCAGGCAAATATGGTTTTTTCAAAAAATCTCCAAAAAAGGCTTGACAAGCCAAAAAGTTTGGTGTATAATAATATACTGTATCATAATCTATTCTTATGCCGTTTTGCAGATTTCCCCTAACTTTTTTATTAGTATAACACATTACGGCTAAGATTGCAACAGTTCCGGAAAAAATTTTTTCCGTATCAAACAAATTCCCGCGAAAATACAAGGAGGGACCCGCCTATGGTGAATGTCAAGCCGGTGCAGCTCGGTAAAACTACGCGCATGAGCTTCGGAAAGATCAACGAGGCTCTTGAAATGCCGAATCTTATCGAGGTGCAGAAAAATTCCTACCAGTGGTTTCTGGAGGAAGGACTTAAAGAGGTTTTCCGCGACGTTGCGGCTATTACCGATTACAACGGCAATCTGGTGCTGAACTTTGTGGATTACTCTATCGACGACACACCGAAATATTCCGTTGCGGAGTGCAAGGAGAGAGACGTTACCTACGCCGCTCCCCTGAGAGTAAAGGCTACGCTCTGGAACAAGGAAACAGGCGTCGTTAAGGAAAACGAGGTATTCATGGGCGATTTCCCGCTTATGACCGACAGCGGAACCTTCGTTATCAACGGCGCGGAGCGCGTTATCGTTTCTCAGCTCGTCCGTTCCCCCGGCGTTTACTACGCTTTTGAAAAGGATAAGACAGGCAAGGATCTCTTCAAGGCTACCGTTATTCCCAACAGGGGCGCGTGGCTCGAATATGAAATGGATTCCAACGACGTCGCTTATGTCCGCATAGACAAGAACAGGAAGATCCCTCTTACAACCTTTATCCGTTCCCTGGGCTGCGGAACGGACGTTGAGATAGAGGAGCTTTTCGGTACCGATGAAAGGCTCAACCAGACTATCCTCCAGAAGGATACTACCAAGAACCGCGAGGAAGCCCTCCTTGAGGTCTACAAAAAGCTCCGTCCCGGCGAACCTCCCACGGTGGAGAGCGCGGAGAACCATTTGAACGGTCTTTTCTTTGACGCAAAGCGTTACGACCTTGCACGCTTCGGACGCTATAAATATAACAAAAAGCTTGGTATTGCTTCCCGCATAGCGGGGCACTATCTGTCCAGACCCGTTGCAAATCCCCTTACGGGCGAGATACTTGCCGACGAGGGCGAGCTTGTCACCTATGAAAAGGCTCTTGAGATTGAGCAGGCGGGCGTAGGCGAGGCTTGGCTCACGGTAGAGCACAAGGATACCTATACCACTCCCACCGGCGAGACCGCTCACAGCGTTGAGGAGCGGGAGGTAAAGGTAATAGGCAACCGCATGGTAGACATGGCTCCCTATGTGGACTTCGATCCCGTTAAGTACGGCATAAACGAAAAGGTATGCTTCGGCGTTCTTAAAGAGATACTCGAAAGCGCCTCCGATAAGGAGGAGCTGGAGGAAATGGTAAAGGCGCGCGCCGAGGAGCTTGTTCCCAAGCACATCATTCTTGACGATATATATGCTACTATAAGCTATTTTATTAATCTCTGCGAGGGCGTGGGTACGGTGGACGACATAGACCACCTGGGCAACAGACGTATCCGCTCGGTGGGCGAGCTGCTCCAGAACCAGTTCCGGATAGGCTTCTCCCGCATGGAGCGCGTTATCCGCGAGAGAATGAATATCCAGTCTCAGGATATGGACGTTATCACCCCTCAGGCTCTTATCAATATCCGTCCGATAACGGCGGCTATCAAGGAATTTTTCGGCTCCTCCCCGCTGTCCCAGTTCATGGATCAGACCAACCCTCTTGCGGAGCTTACCCACAAGAGACGTCTTTCCGCGCTGGGTCCCGGAGGTTTGTCAAGAGACCGCGCGGGATTCGAGGTTCGTGACGTACACTATTCCCACTACGGAAGAATGTGTCCTATCGAGACCCCTGAAGGTCCTAACATCGGTCTTATCTCATATCTGGCTTCCTTTGCCCGCATAAACGAGTACGGCTTTATCGAAGCCCCCTACAGAAAGGTTGACAAGGAGACCGGCGTCGTTACTACCGAGGTAGTCTACATGACTGCCGATGTGGAGGACAACTTCACTATCGCTCAGGCAAACGAGCCCCTTACCGAGGACGGAAAGCTTGCCCGTCCCATAGTAAACGCCCGCTACCGCGACCAGATCCTGGAATGCGAGAGAGAGCGCATAGACTACATGGACGTTTCCCCGAAAATGGTTGTGTCCATTGCTACGGCTATGATACCGTTTCTTGAAAACGACGACGCGAACCGTGCCCTCATGGGCGCGAACATGCAGCGTCAGGCTGTTCCTCTCCTTAAAACCGAGGCTCCTATCGTGGGCACCGGCATGGAGTACAAGTCTGCCGTTGACTCCGGCGTATGCGTTTTGTCCAAGCACAACGGCGTTGTTGAAGCGGTCTCCGCGGACGAGGTCGTTATCAAAGAGGGTACGGGAGCTACCCATTCGTACAAGCTCACCAAGTTTAAGCGTTCCAATCAGGGCACCTGCGTAAATCAGCGTCCTATCGTAAACAAGGGCGAGGAGGTCAGGGAGGGTCAGGTTCTTGCGGACGGCCCCGCTACCTGCAACGGCGAGATATCAATAGGCAAAAACGCCCTTATAGGCTTCATGACCTGGGAGGGCTACAACTACGAGGACGCCGTTCTCCTTAACGAAAGAGTTGTCCGTGAGGACATCTACACCTCCATTCATATAGAGGAATACGAGATCGAGGCTCGTGACACTAAGCTGGGTCCCGAGGAAATAACGAGAGATATCCCCAACGTGGGCGAGGATGCGCTTAAAGACCTTGACGACCGCGGAATTATCCGCATAGGCGCGGAGGTTCGGGCGGGCGATATTCTGGTAGGAAAGGTAACGCCAAAGGGCGAGACCGAGCTTACCGCCGAGGAAAGACTGCTTCGGGCTATCTTCGGCGAAAAGGCAAGAGAAGTCCGCGACAACTCCCTTAAAGTACCTCACGGCGAGGCGGGAGTTATCGTTGACGTTAAGATATTTACAAGAGAAAATTCCGAGGAGCTTTCTCCCGGAGTAAATATGCTGGTTAGGTGCTATATCGCTCAGAAGCGCAAAATCTCCGTGGGTGATAAAATGGCGGGACGTCACGGAAATAAGGGCGTTGTGTCCCGTATCCTCAAATCCGAGGATATGCCTTTCCTGCCAGACGGCACGCCCCTTGACATCGTTCTTAACCCGCTGGGCGTTCCTTCCCGTATGAACATCGGTCAGGTGCTTGAAGTACACCTGGGAATGGCTGCTAAAAAGCTGGGCTGGAAGATAATGACCCCCGTATTCGACGGCGCTCACGAGGACGATATCCGCGCCTGCTTCAACGAGGCGGGCATGCGTGAGGACGGCAAGACAACGCTTTACGACGGACGTACCGGCGATAAGTTCGACAATCCCGTTACCGTGGGCTATATGTACTACCTCAAGCTTCACCACCTTGTTGACGACAAGATACACGCACGTTCCGTAGGACCTTACTCGCTGGTTACCCAGCAGCCTCTGGGCGGTAAGGCACAGTTCGGCGGTCAGCGTTTCGGTGAGATGGAAGTTTGGGCGCTGGAGGCTTACGGCGCGGCTTATACCTTGCAGGAAATTCTTACCGTCAAGTCCGACGATACCGTGGGACGCGTCAAGACTTACGAGGCTATAGTTAAGGGGCAGAACGTTCCCAAGCCGGGAATACCCGAATCCTTTAAGGTTCTTATCAAGGAGCTCCAGTCGCTTTGTCTGGACGTTAAAGTCCTTGACGAGCTGGGCGAGGAGATTGACCTCAAGCAGACCTTTGAGGACGACGACGATATCATACCGCAGCCTGTTTCCGACGCCGAGGACATGGACGAGAGCCTGATTGCCGACGGCGACCTTGACAGCGGCTTCTCCATTGAGGATATTGAGGACGGAGACTACGACGACTTTGACGACGAAGACGAGGACGAGGGCGATGAAGACGACGATTTCTCTTTCGGCGAAGACAGCGGCGAAGATGACGGCAGCGACGACCTTATTTAGCGAGCCGCCGCTAACCTCTTACTTCTTACCTTTAACCTCTTACCTCTAATAAAGGAGTGTTTATATTTGGAATTCAATACCTTTGAATCTATAAAAATTGGTCTTGCGTCCCCCGAACAAATCAGAGCTTGGTCTCACGGCGTTGTGGAAAGACCGGAGACAATAAACTACAGAACACAGAAGCCCGAGCGCGACGGTCTTTTCTGCGAAAGGATATTCGGACCTACCAAGGACTGGGAATGTCACTGCGGAAAGTACAAGAAGATACGCTTCAAGGGCAAAATATGCGACCGCTGCGGCGTTGAGGTAACGCGGGCAAAGGTTCGCCGCGAGCGCATGGGTCATATTGAGCTTGCGGCTCCCGTGTCCCATATATGGTACTTCAAGGGCACGCCCTCCCGTATAGGTCAGGTCATCGAAGTGTCCCAGAAGCGTCTTGAAGAGGTTCTGTACTTCACAAAGTATATCGTTATCGACTCAGGCAGCACGGAGCTTGTTAAGAAGCAGCTCCTTACCGAAAAAGAGTACGCCGATATGCGTGAGAAGTACGAGGACGACTTTGTCGCCGAAATGGGCGCGGAGGCTGTCAAGGAGCTTCTTGACGAGTACAATCCCGACCGTTACGACAACTATATAATGAAGCACTTGGAGGAATTCTCCAAGGTGACGGGCATAGACGAGGACGACATCAGGGATTTTCTGGCAAAGCGTCTCTATGTTATAACCGACAATGCGGAGAACGAAAGCTTTGCTGTCGGCGACGTTATTTCCAGAACCAAGTATACCGAGGAAGTCCTTTACCTGAACAGAAAGAACGAAGAGGCTAAGCTTCCTCAGATCAAGGTTGAAACCGGTTCGCAGTATATCGAAAAGCGTTTCTTTGAGAACATCGAAGCGGCAAACGCTAACGGCGATTTCAGTGAAATTGCCGTTAAGGAAAACTGGGTCAACAATCTTGTATGGGCTTCCGACGAGCTCAAAGCCGAGCTTTCGGAGCTTCCTCCGGGACAGAAAAAGATCAAGCTTCTGAAAAGGCTTGAGATCATAGAGTCTTTCCGTCTTTCGGGAAACAAGCCCGAATGGATGATACTGGACGTTGTTCCCGTTATCCCTCCCGATATCAGACCTATGGTAATGCTGGACGGCGGCAGATACGCCACCTCCGACCTTAACGACCTCTACAGGCGCGTTATCAACAGAAACAACCGCCTTAAAAAGATGCTGGAGCTTGAAGCTCCCGACATCATCATAAGAAACGAAAAGAGAATGCTTCAGGAAGCCGTTGACGCTCTTATCGACAACGGCAGACACGGCAGACCTGTTACCGGCCCCAACAACCGCGCCCTCAAGTCTCTTTCCGATATGCTCAAGGGCAAGCAGGGACGTTTCCGTCAGAACCTGCTGGGCAAGCGTGTTGACTACTCGGGACGTTCCGTTATCGTTGTAGGCCCCGAGCTGAAAATGTTCCAGTGCGGTCTCCCCAAAGAAATGGCTCTGGAGCTGTTCAAGCCCTTTGTAATGAAGCGTCTTGTTGACACCGGCAAGGCTACAAATATCAAATCCGCCCGCAAAAAGGTGGACAGAGCCGAAAACGACGTTTGGGACGCTTTGGAAAACGTTATCAAGGATCACCCCGTGTTCCTGAACCGCGCACCTACGCTTCACAGACTGGGTATCCAGGCGTTCGAGCCTATACTCGTAGAGGGTCGCGCCATAAAGCTTCACCCGCTGGTTTGTACGGCATTTAACGCCGACTTCGACGGTGACCAGATGGCTGTCCATCTGCCCCTTTCCGCTGAGGCTCAGGCTGAGGCAAGATTCCTTATGCTTGCTGCCAACAACCTTTTGAAGCCCTCCGACGGACGTCCCGTGGCTGTTCCGTCTCAGGACATGGTTCTCGGCTCCTACTACCTGACAATGAAAAAGGACGAAAAGGACGAGAACGGCAACTATCTTGAAAAGGGCGGAGGAAAGGTGTTCCGCGACGTGAACGAGGCTCTTATGGCGTACAGCAGCGGAGCGGTATCCATTCACGCGCCTATCAAGGTAAGAGTCTCAAAGGACATCGGCGGCAGAACTGTTTCCAAGCTGATAGACTGTACGGTGGGCAGAATCATTTTCAACGAGAATATTCCCCAGAACCTGGGCTATGTTGACAGAACAAGCTCCGACAAGCAGTTCGATCTGGAAGTCGACTTCCTTGTTAAAAAGGGTCAGCTTTCCGATATCATTGAAAGATGTATCCGTATCCACGGTACAACGACTACCTCCGAGGTGCTTGACAGAGTAAAGGCTCTGGGCTTCAAGTTCTCCACAAGGGCGGCTATCACCGTTGCGGTATGCGACGCGGAGATACCGGAGGCAAAGAAAGATATTCTCGCCGAGGCTGACGCTAAAGTCGACAAAATCAATAAGCTTTACAAGCGTGGTTTCATCTCCGCTGCGGAGAAGTCCAAACGCTTTATCGAAATATGGAACGCCGCCACAGACGACGTTACCACCGCTCTTAAAGACGGTCTTGACAAATACAATCCTATCTTCATGATGTCCGACTCCGGCGCGAGAGGTTCTATCAACCAGATGCGTCAGCTTGCAGGTATGCGCGGACTTATCGCGAACACGTCGGGCTCCACTATCGAGATGCCTATTCGTGCAAACTACCGTGAGGGACTTAACATTCTGGAGTACTTCATCTCCTCCCGAGGCGCACGTAAAGGTCTTGCGGACACCGCTCTGCGTACCGCCGACTCCGGCTACCTCACGAGACGTCTTGTCGACGTTTCTCAGGAGGTAATTATCCGCGAGGAGGACTGCGGCACCGACGAGGGTATCGAGGTCTATACTATCAGAAGCGGCAACGAAATGATCGAACCGCTCAAGGAAAGACTGCTGGGACGCTACCTTATGGAGGATCTCCGCGATCCCGAGACAGGCGACCTTATCATGAGCCACAACAAGCTTATGAACGAAGCGGACGCTCAGAAGGTAGTTGACAGCGGCGTTGAAAGGATCACTATCCGTTCCGTGCTCAACTGTAAGGCTAAGCACGGCGTATGCGCCAAGTGTTACGGCGCGAGCCTTGCAACCAACAACCTTGTTGCTGTCGGCGAAGCGGTTGGCGTAATCGCCGCCCAGTCTATCGGCGAGCCGGGTACGCAGCTTACAATGAGAACCTTCCACACGGGCGGTATCGCTTCCGCGGAGGATATCACCCAGGGTCTGCCCCGTGTTGAGGAGCTGTTCGAGAGCAGACGTCCCAAGAACGCGGCTATCATTTCCAGGATCGCAGGAACCGTCCGCATGGAAGAGATCAAGAAGATACGCAACGTTATTATAACCGACCCGGAGACGGGAGCCGACGAATACTATCCCGTTCCCTACGGCTACAAGATCAAGGTGCAGGAGGGGGATACCGTTGAGGCGGGTACTCCGCTCACCGACGGTTACATCAACCCGGGAGACATTCTGGCGGTAAACGGTCAGCAGGCAGTTCAGAACTATATAATTACCGAAGTGCAAAAGACCTACCGCTTACAGGGTGTTGACATCAACGACAAGCACATCGAGGTAATAGTCCGTCAGATGCTGCGCAAGGTAAAGGTGGACGACAGCGGTTCAAGCTATCTGCTTCCCGGATCCCTTGTTGACAAAAAAGATATCGACGAGATCAATGCGGATATCAAGCGCAGAATGGACAGCGGCGAAGAGGGACTCAGCTTTGCAACGACTATCCCTGTTCTTCAGGGTATTACAAAGGCGTCCTCTAATTCGGACAGCTTCCTGTCGGCGGCTTCGTTCCAGGAAACTACGAGAGCTCTTACGGACGCCGCTATCAAGGGCAAGAGCGACTACCTGCAGGGTCTTAAGGAGAACGTTATTATCGGTAAGCTTATCCCTGCCGGTACGGGCATGGACGTTTACAACAACATTCAGATAGTTAAGAACGAAAGCTCCCCGGAGCATATGCCCGCTCCGACAACGCTGTAACAGGTCGGCAGACATAAAATAAAAGCTCCGCGGGATCCTGCTGAAAGGCGGGGTTCCGCGGAGTCTTTTGTAAACTAAAGGAAAGGCTGATAAAAATGCTTGACTATATAGATTCCCACGCTCACTACGACGCGGAGCAGTTCGATCCCGACAGGGAGGAGCTGCTGAACCGTCTGCACAAAAGCGGCGTGCGGAACATTGTAAACATGGGCTGTAATCTTGAGCGCTCGCGGCTTTCGGTTGAGTACGCCGAAAAGTATCCGTTTATGTACGCCGCCGTCGGCATTCACCCGGAGGACGTTGAGGGTACTCCCGAGGATTATCTTCACACCCTGAAAAAATGGGCAGTGCTGCCTAAAACCGTCGCCATAGGCGAGATCGGTCTGGATTACCATTACGACGGCTATGACCCCGACCTGCAAAAACGAATTTTTACGGAACAGCTTGATTTAGCCGAGGAGCTTTCCATGCCGGTGGTTATCCACTCACGGGACGCAGCAGAGGACACAATGTCCGTACTGCGCGGGCGGGGAAAGATAAACGGGGTAATGCACTGCTTTTCCGGCTCTGCGGAGACGGCAAGGCAGGTGCTTGCTTTGGGAATGAACATCAGCTTTACGGGAGTGCTGACTTTCAAAAATGCGCGCAAAGCCATTGAGGCCTTGGAGGTCGTCCCGCTTGACAGGCTCATGCTTGAAACGGACTGCCCCTATATGGCTCCCGAACCGAACCGCGGAAAGCGCTGCGACAGCGGAATGATAGTCCATATTATTGATAAGATCGCGGAGGTCAAGGGAGTCTCCCCGGAACTTGTGGCTAAGCAGACCACCGAAAACACCCTGAGGCTTTTCTGGAAAATGGGAGGCTGAATGCGGTCCGTTTAAGCTATACGGCGTACCGGTCTGACCTGATATCAAATTCAAAAGACCGCAGCCGTTTGTTCGGCTGCGGTCTTTTCATTCAAGTATGGGCTGGAGCTGAACTTTGTCAAGGGCCGCCTCTATTGCTTCGGGCAGTCTGTCAAAGTCAGCGGAAAGCGACCGCGGCTTTGCCTCGTGATCGTCCTGTCCGAACGGAACAAAAAACACGCTCTTATAATTAAGCAGCGCTCCTAAATTTTTTGCAGTACCCGAAAGGCCGTCGTTTGTAGAGGGCGCGATAACAAGCGGATAGGCGTTCCTGATGTGGGATTTAGCCGCCATTGTCACGGGAGTGTCGATTATACCCGCCGCAAGCTTCGCCATTGTATTTCCCGTGCAGGGGGCGATAACGAGCACGTCGAACATCTTTTTCGGACCTATAGGCTCCGCGTCCTCGATAGTCCTGATGACCTTTTTCCCGGTGATCTTTTCAAGATAGGCGATGTGATCTGCGGCTTTTCCGAAGCGGGTGTCCAGCGACGCGGCGTTGAAGGACATCACCGCCGTAACGTCCGCTCCCCCGGCTATCAGTCTTTCAAGCTGAGCGAAAGCCTTTGAAAAGGTACAGAACGAACCGCACAGAGCAAAGCCTATTTTTTTTCCTTTGAGCTTATTACCGTCCATTCGGTTCACTCCTTTCGGCTTCTTTTTCAAGAAGTATGTTTTTTATTGTTTCGGCAATTACCTCTCCCGATGTTACAGGAGCTACCTTTCCGGGCAGCGACAGCAGCCATACGGTCTTTACGCCGAGCATTCCCGCGGTCTCGAAATCCACGCCCCCGGGCTTTGAGGCAAGGTCTATCACCAGACAGCCGGGACGCGTCCTTTTCAGACGTTTTTCGTCCAGTATAACAGCGGGAACGGTGTTGAAGATTATATCAAAGTCTCCCAGCAGACCGTCCATATCCCCTATGGGAACGGAGCCGCAGCCATAGACTCTTGCCCATGCAAGGTCGGAACATTTCCGCGCGGCTACGGTTATTGTGGTATGAAAGCCGCTCAGGGCGTCTATAAGAACCTTTGCTATACGTCCTGCTCCGAGAATAAGTATCTTTCTTCCCGAAAGGGTAGTGGCAAGCTCCTCCATGGCGACCTGTATAGCTCCCTCGGCTGTGGCGACAGCGTTAAGTACGGCAAATTCCTCCCGCGCGGCGTAGTCTATCACATCGGCTTTTCTGCTCTCAAATATCTTTCTTACCTCGGGAGTTATCATTCCCCCAAAAACGATTCCGCCTTCTTTTACTGCGGGAGCAAGGCTTTCAAGTGAAATGCTCCTGCCGGAATAGGGCGTGCGGACGGTCACTCCGTCGGGAGAAGCGGGCAGTGGAAGAATAAGGCAGTCCGCCCGTTCCCTAAGATCGGATATCCTGTCGACGACCTGAACCTTTTCGGAAATGGAGACGTTCCCGTCGAAGCCCGCCGCGTATACCCTGTTGTCCTCGGCAAGTTTTTCGGCAAGAGTTACAAAACGCAGGTCTCCCCCTGCGGCTAAAAATGTTCTGTTCATATGCAAACTTCCTTTCCCGCCGCGGTCTCGGGTTTGCGCGCCGCGGGCGGATCAGATATAAATGGGGTTTCAGTTACCCTTATATAATATGTCTGACCGAGGAAAATGGTACTCCGTTCGGGTCTGATACCGCGGCGGCAGATAAAAATACCGCCGTATCGGAACGCGTCCGGCACGGCGGTATTCTTGAAGCCTTGAAGCTTTATTCTATACATATTATTTTTCTTTCTCTCACGGCTCTTGCGTAATCCGCTGCCAATGTGAATTTTATTTCGGACATTATCCCTCCCCCGAACCATTTGCCGGCGGTATTGTGGGAATCAGAACCGCCGGTCGCGGGAAGTCCGTACCATTCCGCGTAAAGCTTTGCCCTGTCGTTGAACTCGGGACGTCCCGCCCTTATATGTGAGGCGTTGACCGTCTCCACAGCGTCTGTAAAGCGCGGGACATGGGTGGTGGAGCGGATATAGTCGTAATCCCTGAACGGGTGCGCCTGAACGATAAATCCGCCGCAGCGGCGCGCGTATTCCAGAAAATCCGCAAAACCTATATCGAGGATATGACTGTTTTTGACGAGCCACTTCTTGTCCAGACCGTATACAAGATAATCCGAACCGCCGTCGCCGTACTCGAAACCGAAAAACACGTCCAGACCAATTTCATCGCCGCGTTTTTTGGCGTTCTCATATCCCCTGCAGTAAAGCTCTATCCGTTTTTCCCACGGCAGACCGCGCGGCACGGAGGAGTTCCCGTTAAAAAAGTGGTCGGTGACAAATATTCCGGTATAGCCCTCGGCTTTGTACTTATCAGCCATTTCCGCTCCCGTTGAATCGGCGCAGGCGCTTGCTTCACTTGTGTGCATATGGGTTTCGTACTTGTACATTATATGATCGCCCTTTTCATTAAAAATGGTACAGTTAAAAGGGAACGCGCACGGCTATGGCGCATTCCCTTTCCGGACGGTATTTACCGTTCTATCTGCTGTTCCCTGTCGGGGCCTACGCCTATCATAGCGATCCTGCATTCGCAGAGCTCCTCAAGACGCTTGATGTAGCTCCTGCATATTTTGGGAAGCTCCTCAAAGCTGCGGCATTTGGAAATATCGTCCCCAAAGCCCTTGTGCTCCTCGTATACCGGCTCGCAGCCCTCAAGCTCTTCAAGCGTGGCGGGGAAATCCTTTATCACCGTGCCGTCGGACTTCTTATAGGCGACGCATATTTTCAGCGTATCCAGCCCCGCGAGGGTGTCAAGCTTGTTCACAACAAGGCAGTTAAGACCGTTTACGCGAACGGCGTGGCGTACTATCACCGCGTCAAACCAGCCTGTTCTGCGCGGTCTGCCGGTGGTGGTACCGAACTCGCCGCCGTTATTGCGGATATAGTCGCCTGTCTCGTCGTCAAGCTCCGTTGGGAAAGGCCCCTTTCCCACTCTTGTGGTGTACGCCTTTGCAACGCCGTAAACCTTGTCTATTACAGTGGGACCTACGCCGGTGCCTATGCATACTCCCGCGGAAATTGGGTGGGAGCTTGTAACATAGGGATATGTGCCGAAGTCGATGTCCAGCAGGGTAGCCTGCGCTCCCTCAAACAGAATCTCCTTGCCAGCCTTATGCGCTTCGTAGGTCAGCACCGAAACGTCGTCAACGTACTGCGCGAGACGCTTTCCGTATTCGGCGTACTCCCTGATCACAGCCTCAATGTCAATGGCTTCCCCGCCGAAAACATTGGTTATTATGCTGTTCTTGAGCTTTCCCGCGGAACGCGTCTTTTCAGCAAAAATTTCGGGGTGAACCAGGTCGTATACCCTGATGCCGCTTCTTTCGTACTTATCCATGTAGCAGGGACCTATGCCGCGCTTTGTTGTGCCTATGTCCTTATTGCCCCTGAACTGCTCGGAAAGACCGTCTAAGGTGATGTGCCAAGGCATTATAACGTGAGCGCGGGGGTCTATCTTGAAATTGTCAAAGGTCACGCCTCTTGCGGAAAGCCCGTCTATTTCCTCAAGGACTACCTTCGGGTCAAGGACAACTCCCGCGCCGATCATGCAGAGCGTGTCTTTATAGAGAATACCGGACGGTATAAGGTGAAGCTTGTAAGTCTCGCCGCCGCTTGCAACGGTGTGTCCCGCGTTGTTTCCACCCTGAGAGCGCACAACAACGTCCGCGCGGGAAGCAAGAATGTCGATGACTTTACCCTTGCCCTCGTCGCCCCACTGCGTACCGATAACAATATTTGCAGCCATAAAAAAAGCCCCTTTCAAATTTAAAGCTAAAAAACGCCGTTTACTATTATAACAGAAAAAAATTTATGTGTCAATACATGAAGCTGTGCCGAAAGGGCTTTTTGTTTTATTCCTGCCTCGGAAAATCGGGGTCCCTGCGCCTTGCAAATAAAATATTTTTAACAAACAATAAAAAAACTTGACAAAAATGCTTTAATATGTTAAAATGGTTTTGTTTGCGAAAACGTTTAACCAATAATTTTTCGGGGGTATATTTAAATGACTAAAATAAGGATAGCGATAGTGCTGATCTTCCTGCTCGTAATTGGGATCATGCTGACCGTAAGCGGCGTTAAAGATATAATCCGGCTCAACGGCTACATTCCGGATTTTAACTTTGACAGCATGGCTGACATTAAAAAGGGCGGGTTTGTTCAAGGATATGTTGAAACCATCTTGGACTGCTACGCAAGCGAGACTACTACCAACACTACTATGGGAATAGAGACGTCTTCAAGGACTTCTGAGGAATACTTTTTGATGCCGATTATCAACGAAACCGATATTGACAAGGAGCTTTACGTTACTATATCGGCTTCCAATTTTGGCGACAGGCAGCTCCTGTACGCGGTATGCGACGACACATGGGAATATCTCGACGGCAACACCGGTATTGATTTTACCGAAATGTACATAGTTGCAAGGGTAAAGAAAATGGACGACGATCTTATGCCGCTCCTCACCGATTGGTTCACAAGCACAGGTTTTTACGACAGCGCCGCGGAAGCTGAAAAGCACGTCATTCCCTATGAATTTGTAGTCTACCGTAATCTTAACGCCCCTTATATCAGCCTTGTAGCCGGACTGGTAATAATCGCGGCGTTTACAGTAGCGGGCGTGATCGTCTATAAAAAAATGAGACCGTCATACCCTGCTGCCGAAACGGCATATTCTCCGACTGTGGCATCTTCTCCGTACCAAACGGCAAGTAACCCGGAGGCTTCGGGAAACGGCTTTTCCGAAAGCAGCAGACCCGCGGCAGTACCTATCCCGGATATACCTCAGCCCGTTCAGCCGGACGAGTTTTTTGCGAGACCCGAAAGAAAATCCGCTCCTGCCGCTGAAAAGGAGTCTCCCAAGCCTGAACCTAAAGCGCAGGAAAGCGCTCCTGCATTTGTTCCGGGAGATATGGACGGTCTTGACACTTCCGCGCTGAACACGGACAATCTTGCGTACTATGAAACTCCGGCAGACAGCGAGGATTACTCCGAATACGATTTTTCCAACGACGGTGATTTTGCCGACGCCGTTGCGGACAGCATTCAGCTTGATTAAATCTCATCTTTTCGGGGACGCTTCAAAACGTCCCTTTGTTTTGCCGTCCATTCCGAGCTTTAATCCTAATCGCCGATTAAAAAATCTGCGTAAAAATCATACATGCAAATTTTTGTCCGACTTTTTTACCGCTATAGTATAACGTACAGAGGGAGGGGAGATTCAGACTTGTCGGATAATGTCAGATAATGTCGGATAATTTCCGTTGACTTTTGGAATAAAATGGTATATTATATTACTATAGTGACCATAATATTCCAAAAAAGATAAGGATGATGAAAATGATTTGTCCCAACTGCGGAAAGGAATACAACGAAAAAATGACCTGCTGCATAAGCTGCGGAACGGATCTTGTACCCTATGCGGTAGAGAGGGGAACGGAGCAAAGCGGTCAGATCGCTTTTGAACCGCTTATACCCGATAATATCCCGACCTCCGAAGCCGCTGAAAATTCAGGCTTTGTCAGGGAGATACCGGGACATTCTCCGGTTTCTTTTGAACCGACTGAGCCTGCGCCTGCTGATGTGAACGAAATACCTGTTCCCTTATCCGAGGCGGGCAGAAAAAGGATATCCGTTTCGGGAGCGGCAAAGTTTACGGGTTCCCTTGCGGCTTCTCTTATGATGTTCGCGTTCATACTGCTTTTTTCGGTATCCTCCGCAGTGAGGCTTGCCACAAGCGGCAGCAAAATAGCGCGCTTTGCCGAAAGCCTTGACGTTATGAATCTTCCCGCGGCGGAAGCTGCCATACCCACGGAAGGATACGGTATTTCGGGAGACGCTACCGTTCAGGAAGCGATATTTGTAATGTCTCAGGGTACGGGTCTGAGCCGCGAGGATATAAAGACCATTTATGAAGCTTCGACGATACAGAGCTTCATGACCGCGCAGCTTACGGAATACGCTGAATTTGTACGCAGTGGGAAAATGCCCGAAAAGCTTACGGCGGACAAGCTTAAAAGCGTTTTCAGCGAGAACCTGAACGTGATCGACGACGCGTTGGGAAAGCCGCTTTCCCAGCACGATATAAATCTTGCGTTTTCCGAAATAGACAGCGTTCAGCCTGTTCTGGACAAACTTTCTCCCGCATCGCTGGAGGAGCATCTGGGCGGCGGAGGGATAACCGCGCTCAGACTTCTGAGTTCTATGCCGGTAATAATAGGAGCTGCCGCTTTGGCGGCGGCAATGCTTCCGCTGCTGAGGGCGATAAACCGAAAAAACTCCGCTATGCTCCGCTGGGGAGGCGGAGCGGTAATTGCCGGAGGAGCGGCAGTGTCCGCAGCGGTTTTTCTGTTCACCGTCCAGCCCGTGCCGATAAGGGACAGGCTTCTGCGGAGCATAGCCAAATGTGCAGCAGATGTGATAGCGCCGGATCTTTACCGCATAGGTGGTATACTTGCCGTACTGGGAGCCGTCATGCTGGTTTGGGCGGGAACTCTCAAAAATGCTCAGTCGGTACAAACAGCACAAACAGCACAGACTGCCGGTCGGATATGATCTGAAAAAACACAGTTAAAAATGCAGGAACGGACATTTGCCGTTTCCTGCATTTTTGTAATTGTATGTGTATTCACACATACGGCGAATATGCATCAGAGACTGTTACTTTTTTATCCGTATAAATTGCTTTCTGCGGCAAACGGCGATGTCCCCCGCCGGACATCGCCGTTTGCATAAAAAATATCAAGACTTTTCTTTACGTTTCTTTTTTACGATCACAACGGCCGCCGCTGCAATAACTGCCGCAGCAGCACCTGCTGCGATAACGGTATAGACAGGGAACGGCTTTTCTGTAACGGACAGATCAAAGCTTCCCCCGCTGACCTGAAAAACAAGATAGCTTCCGTCGGTCTCCGTTTTTACCGTTCTTGAAGTACCGTTTTCCGTAACGGTTACCGCCGCCTTTTTAGGATCGGCCGCGGAAAGGTATCTGACAGTATGTACCGTTCTGCCGTCGTCGGGAAGTGTTACCGTCCACATATCGGAATCAACATAGCCCGACCCCGCGTTTGACAGAGCGGTGAGCTTGTCGCTGTCGGTGAAGCTTCCCTCGGCGATTATTACGGGAAGTCCGTTTTGCCGCAGCTCCGTGGAGGACAGGGACGTCACAAAGGGCTTGTAGACTGCGTGCACCACTGCTCCGAAAGTAACGTTTTCAAAGCTGATATCCTCCCACTCCGCAAAGCAGCCGTCTTTCGGAGGAATTTCGGGAAGCCTGCTTTCGGGTACGGTTTCTCCGTATCCGCAGGTCAGCTCGCCTACCGTTTCCTCCCCGGCTATAAAGGTCAGGGTAAGGGTTCCGAACTCGTCGGGAACGTTGTCAAGCTTCAGCATATAGCTGTAGTCCACAGGGTATGCCTTTCCACTGTAGCTTATTCCGTCTACGCCGCCCACGCTTTTTATGCCGCTGTCGATAAAGACGTTGTTTTCAAAGTCTCCCGAACAGCTTCCCGCTATCGCGCCTGTGCGCTCGTCTCCGCTTTCGATGACGGCAAAGCCGCGGCAGTTTATTATGTCGTTTCCCTCGCCCGCAATGCCGCCTACGTTTGCTGCGCCGTTAACGCGGCACTTTGCGCTGCACCCGAATATGGCGGCTTCGGACTGCCCCGCGACTCCGCCCGCAAAGCTTCCGTCGCTGGAGCTTACGTTCCCGAATCCCGCACAGTTTATCAGGCAGCCTGTTTTCATATAGCCCGCTATACCTCCGGCACAGTTTTTCTTGGAGACCACTTCTCCGTAATTAACGCAGCCGCGCACGACCGTTTTGGACTGGTACATAAAATCAATGGAGCGTTCGCCCACGGTCTCGATATCACCCTCGGGGTCGAAGCCGTACTCTATCGCCATGGAGCCGGCTATGCCGCCCGCGTTCACGTCTCCGTTAATCTGTCCGTAGTTAACGCAGTCGGCGATCTTTCCGTCGGAACGTCCTACGGTGTCCTTTGAGGAAATATCTTCGGTATAGTCGGAAATATCAGCCGAAGCGGAGGACATTTCGTCCGCAAGGTCAAGCAGGGTATCCCTTACCTCGGAAGCCTTGCCGTTTATTTGCCTGAAGTCCTCCGCAAGCACGGAGACCGTTCCGTCCGCGTTTTCGTTAAGCGCGGAGCATATGTCGAGCAGGTCGCCCGTAAGTCCCGAAAGCTCGTCGCGGGAGCTTATAAAGCTGTCGTCCGCTCCGGTAAAGGTTATTTTGTCCATTCCCGCAAAGTAGTCAAGAATAGCGGTTATCTGATCGAAGCCCGCCGAAACATTGTCGGAGGCCTCCGAAGCCTTTTGGGCTGCGTCCGCGGCTGAAGCTGCCGCAGCGACCGCCGAAGCTCCCGCCTCGTCGAAATACTCCGAGGACTCCCTAACGGCTTCTATCATGCCGCCTACCGGGTCTGCGGAATCGGAAAGCTCGCTGTTGGCTTCCCTTACGTACCGTATAAAATCGTACAGCGATGTGATATCCGTGTTTTCCGAAATAGTTCCCGCGTCGCCCGATATGTTCTGTCCCGCGGAGCCCAAATTGTCAAGTTCGCCCGGGATATTTCCGGAAACAGAGCGGAGAGTATCGCGGAGATCTTTTGCCGCCTGCGATCCTATAAGGTCGGAAACCGACGAGGCGACCGACGAAACGCATTCAAATATATCGCTTGCCGAACCGTTTGAAAAGTTATTGAGTATATCCTGGATATAATACGAATATTCACCGGGTTCGTAAACTCCCGCTCCCATTAGATCCGCAATAGCCCTGAAAGAGCTTTCCGAATTCTTGAGTCCCTCGGAAAAATTACCGGAAATTTCGGAGAGCCTCTCAAGCTGTTCGGTTATATTATTTACCGTCGCCGTATATTCGGGCGAGGCTTTGTAGCTGTCCAGAGCTCTTACCGCAGACGAAGCCGATACCGAAAGATTATTCAGAGCCGCGCTCAGGCTTTGGAAATCAAGGCTAAGATTATTAAGGGCGGCTTTCATGGTCTCCTCGTCGCCCAGTCCCCGCTGTAGGGCTTCAAGACCGCTGTCAACGGAATTTCCCGCCTCAGTCATATTTTCCGTTACCTCCGAAAGACTGTCGAGTATGGGGAAAAGCACGTCAAGCCCCTCTCCCGCATGGTCTCCGGCCTCGTCAAGGAGACGCACGGCTTCGCCCAGATCTTCCAAAGCTTCCGTCATCATATCGGAGGCGTTTGTAAAACTGTCCGCGGCGGGAGCCGCCATATCTATCAGATCGGAGGTTCGTGAGCTCAGTTCGTTTACCGAATCCACGTTTGCGTTAACTATCCTGTCGGTCTCGTCAAGAAAGCCGTCCGTTCCTGTTCTTATCTCGCTCAGCTTGTCAAGGATATCCTCTCTGTCAGCGGACATGATATCGGAGCGCGTTTCCGCGTCCGTTACCGTTCCGTCGATAATGGCGTTAAGCTCCTCAAGCTGTGTGCGGAGCTTTGAAAGAGTTCTCTCGGAGAAAAGCAGGGAAAAATGAGGCTCCGCCTGACCCACAATGCCCGCGGTATCCTTTCTGCCGTTGACCGTTCCGTAGTTTTCGCAGCAGCTTACGTAGCCGTCCTGTCTGCCGATAATGCCGCCTATGTTGTAGCCAACGTGAGGGTACCCTACGCTGCCGTAATTAACGCAGCCCTGCACTGAACCGCCCGAATAGCCCGCTATGCCTCCCGCGTCGGTCATGTCCGTCACCTGCTCGGGGGAGTACAGCTCGTCGATGTTGAGGTTTTCCAGGTCAACAGGCTCGTCGTAGGCGTTGGTGTTTACCGACATATTGTTTGTGCAGTGGAGTACCGTTCCGTAATTCTCTCCCGTTATGCCGCCCGAAAAGCTCCGCGCCTGCACCGCTCCGTGCGATTTGCAGTTTGCGATAAGACCGTTTTTTTCGTTCAGACCGGCTATTCCTCCGCAGTCCGAGCTGCCCTTTACCGCGCCGCTGAAACCGCAGCTTATTATCCTGCCGCGGTTCACTCCCGCGACGCCGCCGCATCTTTCCGCGCTGCCGCTTGGGGAAACGCTTCCCGAAACGTTAAGGTTTTTCACCACGCCGTCCTTTTCAACATATCGGAACAGACCCTGCTCCGAACCGCCGACGTTCAGCCTGAGACCGCTTACCGTGTGGTTCCCGCCGTCGAAAACGCCGCTGAACGAGGGTACCGTAACATAGCCGTTTATATTTATATCGGCGGTAAGGAGATACTTTTTCCCTACGGAATTGCTGTCGAGAACGCAGCTTTCCGCAAACGCCCTGAATTCCTCGGCGGTGGCTATTTCGATGATCCCGCCGTTATTTGCCGTGAGGACGGCTTTGCCGGAGGTCTCCTCCGCATACGCGCCTAAAGCTGACGGTATGAACGGTACTCCGGTCGCCGAAAGGCAGAGGCCTGCCGCGGCAAGGAACGCTCCCGCTCTCTTTAAAATGCTAAACCGTTTCAAGCTTTTCCGCCTCCTTTTCCTCGAAGAAATCCATTGTGTCCGGTGATTCGTCCGCAAGAGTCCGTACAGCCTCGCCCTTGGGATTTTCTATACGCGCGTCAACGTCGCCCACTATAACAGCCTTGATGTAGCCCTCTACTCTGCCGTTGATGTTTCCGTGGATAAGTCCGCTTACAACCATGCGGTTGTTTGAAAGGTGGGTGCGCTCCGACTTTTTGATAGTAAAGGAGGTGCGCTCGATGATAGTGTCGCCCAAAAGCAGTATCTGGGGCAGTATTCCCATAACAAGCACGATAGATATTATAGTACCCCGTCCGAGGCACACGCCGATAGAGGAGATAGTGCCGTCGGAGGAAAGCTGACCTATGAGTATTCCCGCAGCCGCAAGGATAGCACCCGAAGTGATGATCGTGGGGAAAGCCTGATTAAGGGTCTCGGTAATGGCTTTCTTTATGGGCATTTCCTGTTTAAGCTCCATGTAGCGGCTGGAGATAACGATAGCGTAGTCGATGTTCGCGCCCATTTGAATTGAGTTTACTATAAGGTAGCTGAGGAAGAACAGGTTCGTGGATTCCAGATATGGGAAAGAGAAATTTATCCAGATGCTTCCCTGAATTACCGCAATGAGCAGTACGGGAAGTCCCGCCGACTTGAATGTAAACAAAAGAATGATTATTACGAACAGGGCGGACAGAATGCTGATGATAAGGTTATCGTTCACAAAGGAAGTGGACAGGTCGTAGTCGCTGGTGGAGTTGCCCACAACATAAACATTTTCGGGGTAATACTTTGCCGCGATATCGTGTATGGTACCCAGAAAATCGAAGGTCTCCCCGCCTTCCTCGGGCAGGTTTACGTACACGAGCATACGGCTGTAATTGTCGCTCCTGAGCTGCAGTACCGCGTCGGTAAGGGTGTCGTTAAGCTCCGTGAGGGTGTCCATAAGCTCGTCGTCAAGGGTAACGTAACCCTTCTGCACCTCGTCGTAGGTGAACATGAACATATCTATAAGGGGTACTCCGTAAGCGTCCAGACCGTTCACAACCTCGCCGTAGTTTTCCTCGCTGACAGCGTAGGCGGCGTAGAGTATCTTTGCAACCTCGAAGTCCAGATCTGCAAGCTCGGAGAACTGCCTTGGGGTAAGCTTGTCGGTCAGCACGTAGCCGTCCATGGCTTCGATGTTGGCAAGACCCATTACCGATTCCACCTGGGGACATTTTTCAAGTTCGGCAATAAGCTTTCCCTCGTTTTCATAGCTTCCCGACGGAACTATCAGAGCCATAAGGTTCGACGAACCGAAGTTGTCCCTGATCTTTTCCTCGGCGATCTTGGACTCGCTTTTCCTTGCGGTCTCCAGATCGGAGGTGCCGTAGCAGTAAGGGCAGCTGCTTGAAAAGATAAATCCCGCCGCCATAAGGATAACAAAAACCGGCGGTATAATATATTTTGTGGCATAGGCAAATTTTCCCACAGCGGAAATAGACGGTACAAAATTTTTGTGCACTGTCTTGTCGATAAGCTTGTTAAAGAGCATGATAAGCCCAGGCATAAGGGTAAATACCGACAGCAGGCTCAGAAAAATAGCCTTGATAAGCACTACCGCAAGATCGGCGCCTATCCTGAACTGCATAAAGGCAAGAGCGATAAGTCCCGAAATAGTGGTAAGGCTGCTGGAGGAAATTTCGGGAATGGCTTTGCTCAGAGCGGCTATACAGGCTTCGCGGGCGGGGAGATGCTCGTGCTCCTCGCTGTAGCGGTGTATCAGGATTATGGCGTAGTCAATGGCAAGGGCAAGCTGGAGAACTATTGTTACCGAGTCGGAAATAAAGGAAATAGTACCCAGAAGAAAATTGGTGCCCATATTAAGCACGGCAGCCGCGCCGAAAGTCATAATAAGCACGGGAAGCTCCGCATATGCTCTTGATGTAAACAGAACGACCGCCACGATGATCACGGCCGCGATAAGGGTAACAGTCTGCATTTCAGCGGCAAGCTGGGCTGAGCTGTCGTTTCCCACTGCGCTTGATATGTACAGGTCGTAGTCCGCCAGTTCCTCACGTATCCGGTTCATGGCGCTCACGCTTATTTCGTCCGCTTCCTCGCCCTCGAAAGTCACAGAGAACATGGCGTAGGTGTTTTTGTAGTGTTCCTCGGTCTCGTCGAATTCCACTCCGGAGACTCCGTCTATGCCGCGGATATTCTCCGCAAGCTTTTCGGCGGTCTCATAGGTAACGTTTGAGACCATTACCGAAGCCGTACCATACGTAACAAATTCCTCGTCCATAAGGGTAAGACCCTGCCGCGTTTCGGTCTCCTCGGAAAGGTAGGTGGTTATGTCGTTTTCCACGTTTACCCAGTCCTTGGCAAAAACGCAGAATATCAGCGCGAAAATAAACAGCAGGAAAAACAGGTTTCTTTTGTCCACGATAAAGGACGCGAGCTTATACATAAAGCTTTCGTTTTCGCAGTCTCCGTCAATTACCGCGCTGTTTTTGGGATCAATGCTTTCTGTCAAGAAAATCTTCTCCTTTCAGTGTGTTTTAATATTGAGTGCATTTGTAAATTTTATTTAACGCACAAACAATGCTAAACCTGCCAAAGATTAGCTGGTCAAGCTGAGCACAGCTTGCGGGGGTCAAGGGGGCAGAGCCCCTTGTCGCGCTTCGCAAAGCGCGAAACTCCTT
>CAJUAN010000006.1 GCA_910584715.1 uncultured Oscillospiraceae bacterium | reverse complement strand
TTCATACCTTTCATAAGCCGGCGCACTCTGCCGACGCTTATGTTTATGCGATAATCACGCTTAAGACACAAAGTTATTTTTTCCGCTCCGAGCCGTTTGTCGCTTTTAGCGTACAAGTCAAGAATACATCTGCGAATGCGTTTATTTTCAAGCTCTCTTTTCGATTCTTTGAGGTTGATAAACTTGTAATAAGTGCTTCTATTGACGTTTAAGACACGGCATAAAACGGACACACGGTGCTCTTTTGACAGCAGCCTGACGGCTTTCAGTCTTTGTCCGAGTGCGGCGTGAATATCGCAATGGCTTTTTTAGTATTAAGTTTTCCTCCTCAAGCTGAGCGCAGCGCTTTTGCAGTTCCCTGACCTGATTGGCGGTAAGGACCGTGCTGTCGTCGATTTTGACCTCGGAATATTTCCTTACCCAATTGCTCAAGGCTGATGACGAAACTCAGTATTCCTTATGTATCTGAGCATAGGTTTTGCCTGAATGATACAAATTTACTATTGTCTGTTTATTCCCCGCTGTATTTTTGCTTGTCTTCTTTTTTAATATACATCCATCCCTTTGTTTTTATGGACGCTATCCATTACAAGGTCAAGGAAAATCATCAATATATTACAAAAGCGGCGTATGTCGTTCTTGGTATTCAAATGGATGGGCGTATGGATCGGCGAAAATGAGAGCGAAAAATTTTGGTTATCGGTAATGAACGACCTTAAAAACCGCGGTGTAAGGGATGTTTACGTGTTTTGTGTGGACGGTCTGGCAGGCTTCCGCGAGGCAATCAACGCAGCGTTCCCGAAGTCCCAAATTCAAAGATGTATTATTATCAGATACGTTCTTCAACAAGGTATGTCAGCTATAAAGACATCAAGTCCTTGATGTCCGATTTGAAGAAAGTTTATCAGGCGATTAACGAAGATGAGGCGTTAAACGCGCTGATTGATTTCAAAGAAAACTGGCAGAAAAGTTATCCAAGCTGCGTTAAAAGCTGGGAAGAAAACTGGGACATTTTATCGACGTTTTTTGCATATCCCGCCGAGGTGCGGAAGATAATATATACGACGAATATTATCGAGGGACTTAACCGACAGTTTCGGAAAATTACCAAAAATAAACCGTCGTTTACCAATGATTACAGTTTGCGAAAAATTTTGTATCTTGCGTCGAAAAATATCGTGTCGCATTGGAGCGTAACGTGTCGGAATTGGGATGTGGTTTCAAATCAGCTTTCAATTATGTTTGCCTTGCAAGCCGTGTTTTGGTTGATTGGTCTTGTTTTTACACAAAATTTGGGGGAGTGCCATTGCAGTGGATACCGTTAATCTTGCGGTCGCAAACCGAGGCAAATCAAACGGAATAATTTTTCACACCGACAGAGGTTCTCAATACACGTCCAAAGAGTTCAGAAAACACCTGGATAATTTGAATATTATCCAATCCTTTTCCGCTAAGGGTCACCCCTACGACAACGCCGTTATGGAGTGCTTTTTCAAATATTTGAAAAAAGAGGAAACGAATCGTCGTTCATACTCATCTCTTGATGAACTGAAAATCAGTCTTTTCAAATATATCTTCGGCTTCTACAATTCCATTCGTCCTCATTCCAATAACGGTGGTTTATCACCAGATGATTTTGAAAATTTGTAACTTTTTTCACATTTTCTTGTCTTCTTTATTGACTATGATCCAAATTCTTCCGTATACGTTCTTGCTTGTCCCATTTCTGACACCTTCCTTTTCTTTTCATTTTATTTCTTTCTTTGAATTGTGTCAAGTTTTATTGTACAACATCACAGCTATTTGACCATGCAAGTGTGGCTGTCTGGACGGAATATACAAAAAGTAAGAATCCCTAACTTTTTTTGATAAAAAGCAAAAATAATTTAAACAAATTATAAATTGCAAAAAAACTATTGACAATAGAATTATATTGTGATATAATAATTTATGTTGTTCGGGGTGTGGCGCAGATTGGTAGCGCGCTACCTTGGGGTGGTAGAGGCCGTGGGTTCAAGTCCCGTCACTCCGACCATATATTTAAAATCCCATGCTCTTTGGAGCGTGGGATTTTTCTATACCAATAATTTATGAAGAAAGAAGAGTTTATTATGAAATACGTTGTTTTGCTTTGTGATGGCATGGCTGATTATCCACTCAAGGAACTTGGCGGAGAAACACCAATGAGTAAATCATTTACTCCAAATATGGATATACTTGCTAAAAATTCTGTAATAGGACTTGTCAAGACTGTTGCCGACGGAATGAAACCCGGTTCAGATGTTGCTAATCTCTCCGTTTTGGGTTATGATCCTGCCGTATGTTATACAGGACGTTCCCCGCTTGAAGCAGGTTCTATTGGAATAGATATGCTTCCCAGTGACGTTTCTTTCAGGTGCAACCTTGTAACGGTATCAGACGATCCGAAATTTGAAGACAGAACCCTTGTTGATTATTGTGCTGATGACATTTCTACTGAAGAAGCCGAAAAACTCGTAAAATTTCTTGCTTCACACTTTGACAATGATGAATTCAAGCTTTACAGCGGGGTAAGTTATCGTCACTGCCTTATCTGGAACAATGGTACTCTTGACGTGGGCACTCTCACGCCTCCTCATGATATTACAGGACGAAAGGTTACGGACTATGTTCCTGATCATCCTAACGCAGAAAAGCTTTTTGATATGATGAAAAAAAGCTATGATCTGCTTAAAGACCACCCTGTTAACAAAGCAAGGATCGAACGCGGTCTGCGTCCTGCAAACTGTATCTGGCTTTGGGGCGAAGGTGTAAGAGCAAACCTTGATAATTTCTTTAAATGTTATGGTCTGAAAGGGTCTATGATATCCGCGGTAGACTTACTTAAAGGCATCGGCAAATTTGCTGGCATGAACGTTGTCAACGTTAGCGGAGCAACGGGATACATCGATACAAACTTCAGAGGAAAGGCAGAAGCCGCTCTCAAAGAGCTTGAAAATGGTCAGGATTTTGTTTATATACACGTTGAAGCTCCAGACGAATGCGGTCACAGACATGAAATAGAAAACAAGGTAAAGGCAATTGAAATTATTGACAAAGAAATTCTTGGTACAATGCTTCCCGAACTTAATAGGTATGACGACTTCAAAATAATGATACTGCCCGACCACCCCACTCCTCTTGCCTTGAAAACACATACAAATGATGCAGTGCCGTTTATGATATACACTAAAAGTGTAAAGGTTGACGGAAAACCTGCATTTACTGAAAAAACAGCAGCCGAAACAGGCTTGTACATTGAAAAGGGATCGTCTATTATGAGATACTTCATTGACCTTCATAAATAATGATTAGCACATAATAAGTAATAAAAAAATTGAAAAAAGCATATAAAAATACAAGGACATCGACGGACGTCGGTGCCTTTGTATTTGGCGTGCATGTCGCAGCCGTCAAAGAGTACTTGACCCCGTTTCGGCATACCGGAACGGGGTCGGGAAATTTTAAATATTGCCGTAAGTTTGTCGTAAGCTGATGTTTGCAAGAATTTGACAGTCTGCGGGATTAAAAAACAACCTCCGCAAATCCTTTTGTAGATTGGATTTGCGGAGGTTTAAGTGGCTGGGGTGCAGGGATTCGAACCCCGGTAATGCTTGAGTCAGAGTCAAGTGCCTTACCGCTTGGCGACACCCCACTATACAGTTCGCCCGATAGAGCGAACCTTTTGACTGGCTGGGATAGGTGGATTCGAACCACCGAAATGACGGAGTCAAAGTCCGCTGCCTTACCGCTTGGCTATATCCCAATGTTCGGAATCAGCAAAGCTATTCAAGCGACTTATATATATTATCACATTTTGCATTGTTTGTCAATATTTTTAGATAAATTCGTCGTTTATAACAAATAGCAATACACTTAATTGTATAGATTCACAAAACAATAAATTCAACAATACAGCCATTAGCGAAAACATGGTACTGACCAGGAGGTAATTTGCCGTACATCGACAAATCGTATACTTTCTCTCATGACTGTTCAGGCATTAAAATCAGCCCAATGTCAGTAAAGCCCCATTCTCCGGTGACCGTCGGCACATTGTACCACTCGCAGCCGAGACACACATCTACCCCAAAATGCATACCGTACAACTATTCCTCATTGCCGCTGTTTGTACGACAAACTCCGCCGAAATATAATCGGGAGCCGGCTCGTCGTAATACGATGAAAAAAGCCTGTAAGCATACCACTTATCGCCATCACGGCAAATAATATGCGCACACGGGAGCGCGGCGACCGCAGATGAAACGCTTTCGTCCGACCAGTCATACTTATCGGAAAACGCGCCGAAATCAAAGTCAAAGCTGTACACCTTGCCGTCTTTGGTTATCCAGTAACCCGTTCGACCATACCGCTTCCAGCGCACCACCGTCGGTATCGCCCATATGGAAGCCGTACGCGGGAGCTGTAAACAGTGTTATCCGTACAACCCGCAAACACAATGCACAACACTGCTAAAAGCAGTGATGCAAGATTTTTTGCTTTCATTTCGGTATCTCCTAAATCTCGTTCCTGTTTTCAAGGGCTTTAAAAAGAGTAACCTCGTCGGCGTATTCCAGCGTACCGCCGATAGGAAGCCCGAAAGCCAGTCGTGTGACACGCACTCCCAGGGGTTTGAGCAGCTTGGAGATGTACATAGCCGTAGCCTCGCCCTCGACCGTGGGATTCGTAGCCATTATGACCTCCTCTACCCCGCCCTTTTGTATGCGGGCTAAAAGCTCCTTAAGGCGTATTTTGTCGGGCGTAATTCCGTCCAGCGGAGAAATAAGCCCATGCAGGACATGATATACGCCCTTGTATTCGTTGGTACGCTCAAACGCCGCGATATCCTTGGGAGTCTCCACGACGCAGATCGTACCTTTATCCCTCAAATCATCCGAACATATTGGACACAACTCTCCCTCAGTCAGATTCTGACATTCAGAGCAGCATCTGACCGTTTCGTGAGCACGGATAAGAGCGTCAGCAAAAGCCCTGACATCCTCGTCAGTCATGCCCATAACGTAGTACGCAAGCCGCTGTGCGCTTTTCATGCCTATTCCGGGCAGCTTTGCAAACTGCTCCGCAAGAAGCACAAGAGGAAGCGCGGTATTATTAGCCATAGAACACCTCCGCTATGAGGAAATCAGAACAAACCGGGGAAGGAAACTCCGCCGGTGATAGCGCCCATTTCGGTCTCGGTGGTCTCCTCTATCTGCTTTACGGTGTCGTTGAACGCACTGATTATCAAGTCCTGAAGCATCTCCACGTCCTCTGGGTCAACGACCTCCGGCTTGATAACGAGCTTTTTGATCTCTTTTTTGCCGGACATCGTTACCTCAACGGCTCCACCTCCTACGGTAGTTGAAAACTCCCTGTTCTCGATGTCCTCCTGTAGCTCGGTGATCTTGGTCTGCATTTTCTGTGCCTGCTTAATCATGCTGTTCATATTCTGGGCGCCGCCGCCCATTCCCTGAGGTAATCTTGCTTTCATTGTTTTGACCTTTCTCCGCCGCTGTGGATTTTACTTTACTGCCCCGACGGTGAGCTATTTTACATTTATCAAACATCAAACCCTTTCGGGCGATCTTGCGTTATCCGCGTCACTCGCTGCTGTCAACGGGAATATTATTGTCCCTCGCCTTTTGAAGTACGCTTTGAAGCTTGTCCCCGCCGTTTTCAGCAGAAGCGGTGCATTTAGCTCTGATAGAGAACATTCCGCCCGTGACAAGCTTTATGGCTTCTTGAAGCTTCGCAGCATTTTCCTTGTTCCGCAGCAGCTGCAAAAAGAAGCTGTTTTCGGTATAGATCAGCATATAGCCTCCGCCCTTTACAGCGTATGAGCCATTAAGCGCGCCGCTTACCGACGGACATATTTCAGCGAACTTTTCAAGTATTTCCTGCCACCTGTCCTCGGTTACGAAGTCCTCAGGCTTCATTTTAGACAGGTCGCTTGTTTCAGACTGCTGCTTAGGAGCATACTGCGGCTTCTGAGCCCGAACGGGAGCCGACTGCGCAAATTGCGCAGATTGCGCTTGAACAGGCTGCGAAGCGATACGCTGTTCAAGCATATCTATCTTCGCCAACAGCTCTGCGTTTGCCGCTTCTCCTACGGAAGCCTTGTTCTGCGCCGTACAAAGCTTTATCAGGCACATTTCCATTTCCACCCGCTTGGAGCTTACCCTTGCGATACGCTCGTTACAGGACTGGAGTATTTCCAGCTTGCCCATGATATCCTCCATGGAAAGCCGTTCGGCTAAAGCCTTTATTTTTTCAAGCTCGCTCGGCATACAGACAAGCAGGTCAAGATTTTCGGGTACAGCCTTTGCCACCATAATATTTCTGAACTGGGCTATAAGCTCGTCGCAGAGCTTCTGCATATCCTTTGACATACCGTAAAGCTTGTCCGCAACGCCGATAGCCTTTGCCGCGTCGTTATCCGCGGCGGCTTCGAGTATTTCAAAGACCGGCTCCCTTCCCGCAATACCGGCAGCTCCCGACACAATATCGAGGGTAACGTTATCGGAAAAGGCAATGCACTGGTCAAGCAAAGAAAGCGCGTCCCTCATTCCCCCATCGGCGGTTTTTGCAATAAGTTCGGCAGCCTCCGGATCCAAGGAAATTTTCTCCCGCTCTGCCACGTACAGGAGCCGCTCGGTAATGTCCTTAGGGAGTATCCTGCGGAAATCATACCTTTGGCAGCGTGACAGAATAGTCGGCAGAACCTTGTGTATCTCGGTCGTTGCAAGAATAAACTTAACGTGTGGAGGCGGTTCCTCCATTATTTTCAGGAGCGCGTTGAACGCTTCCTTGGTGAGCATATGGACCTCGTCTATGATGTAGACTCTGTATTTGCACCTCTCGGCAGTGTAGACCGCGCCGTCCCTCAGGTCGCGGACGTCGTCCACGCCGTTGTTTGAAGCGGCGTCTATCTCTATAATATCGGAAAGAGCGTTATCGTCCGCGTCGCGGCATATCTCGCATTCAAGGCAAGGATTTCCGTCCACGGGGTGCAGACAGTTCAGAGCCTTTGCAAGTATTCTTGCGCAAGTAGTCTTGCCGGTACCGCGGGAACCCGTAAAAAGATAAGCGTGAGCAGTCTTGCCCGAAACTATCTGGTTTCGCAGCGTAGTTGTGATATGAGGCTGGGAAACAACGTCGTCAAAGGTAGCCGGACGGTATTTTCTGTACAGCGCCTTATACATAACTGATCGCTCCTTACTTGATCACCTGATAATCTCGTCGTCCTGCTCAAAATCCCGATCGAACACGCTCTCGGAACGCTGCTTCATCTGCGGGTCTATCTCGTCAAGAAGTCCCACCGCTTCGGCAATATTGCAGTAAAATATCTTGAATCCATTTACATCGTCCATGTTGTTTGTCAGGGCTTTTTTGTAGTATTCCCTGCTTTTGTCCAGATCTTTCGTCTGCAAATAAGCCAAAGAGCAGCCCCCCAGAGCAAAGGAATAATTTTTTCCTTCGTCAATGGACTTGTTGAAGTACTCCAAAGCCTTTTCTCCATCTCCCTTTTTGAGACAGGCAATTCCCATATCCGTGTATATGAAATCAAAATAGCAATCCTTTTCGAGCAAAGCGTTGTAACACTCCAAAGCCTCGTCAAACCTGCCGTTCTGAGTAAGACATCTTGCTGTCAAAAGGTATGTATCGCTTAATTTCAGACCTTTGTCAAGAGCCTCCTGAAAGTACTTAACGCCGTTTGAGGGATATCCCATAAGCTGATAGCAGCGTCCCATATAGAAGCACAGCACCGACCGTTTATCGTCGGGAAGCTCTTTTTCCTCCAGCGACTTGAACTTTTCCAGCGCGCCGTTAAGATCCGCCAAATGCATATCTATTACAGCCTCGCGGAGAAGCTTTGCTTCCACGCCCGAAAAATACCCGAAAACAAGCGCTCTGTCGAAATTGCCGAGTCTGTTTGATTCATATTCGGACTTGTTTCTGCCGAAAGAATAATATGCCCAGAATCCGAGTACGGCAGCCACAGCCGCACCGACGAGCGGAGGAAAATAGTACGCTTCGGCATTTTCCGCACCGTACCGTTCAATTGCATAAAGACTTCCTATGCAAAGTCCCAGAAAAACGTGAGCCGCCACCCACGGAATAACTCTTACAATAAAAGCGGAAAATCTGTCCCATAGGCTTGGGAGGCGTCTGTTATAATTTTCACGCATTGCGATAGCGCACCACCCTGAAAAATAAAATATATCCGGTACATAGGTGTGCAGGCTTGCTGCGGCACACGAAACGTTCCGCTTAATGCTGCTCGGTTCCCCGCCTGACATGGTTCACGGTGCTTTGTTGCACAGGGCCCGCACACCTATATATCGGATAAATCCGCTAAGTATTTAATATTATACCACACTTTTTTTACTTTTGCAAGTATTTTAACAAAATTTTTGCAGAATTGAAAAAAGTCCCCCGACAAAGCCGAGGGACTTACTTTCGCTAAAAATTATTCATCGCCTTGAGTAAAAATTATTCAAATGTGTCAGCCAAGCCGTCCAGACTTGCTTTCATACCGTCCAAACTCGCTTTAAGCGCATTCTTTTCGGGACTTCCCTCGGGAGCAGACTTATAAAGCAATTCCGTATCGGCATAAGCCCGCTTCAACGTCTCCCTTACTTCCTCGTATGTCCCGTACGAACGCTCCCATTTTGCGTCGGCTTCGGCGGCTTTTCTGTCGTACTCCTCCGCTTTAGCATCGACCTCGGCAGCTTTGCTGTCCCAAAAGAATTCGTCATCATGATCCGCGTCATCTCCGCCAAGCACCGCACCGCTCAAATCAACGGCAATTCCTCTTTCAGCCATTTTCATAAATTTTTTGATCAAACGGCTGCTGTTTATTACAGCTCCGCTAAGATCAAGGGCACCGCGGTTCCAATTTCCGTGAAAATTATTCCCATTTCCGCGTTCCTGAATTTCCTGCCAAAGCTGATCGTAGGTCTGATCTTCAAGTCCTGCGTAGGCTTCAAGCTCGTAGGCGGGCATAATTGTTTCCACAAAATGGAGAGCAGTAAACACAAACCGCACGTTGCCGCTTCCACTATTAAATGGAATCTCGTAGACCCTCAAGAAACCGTCCTCTGATTTCTTGCTCAGCGAGGGCTTGAAACGACTTCTTTCAAGCGGGTACTCCAACTTATTGTCCCAATCCTTGTCGTGGATCACCATAAAGTGGGACTGTCCGTCCCCCGTATTGTTCGCGCCGCCCTGCACCGCAAAGCGGAACACATAGTCGGTGTTGGGTTCAAGTTGTTTGTCGCACTTTATCTGCGACCAAGTCCAGCCCCAGTCGCCGATCTCAAAGACCTGAACGTTATCTCCCTTAAAGTCGGAAATGAACATTCTGCTGCCTGCATTTACGGGTGTGTCGTCCATTGACTGACAGCTTTCGTCGAATTTGAACTCTTGGGCGTTGAAATTAATAATATTACTCATTTTTATATCCTCCGTATCGTTATTCGCGGACGGAGCATGAGCGCCTTTGAGCAACCTTATACGGTCGTCCGAGACGTACTCCGCCCGACCGTGTTTTATCAGTCCCCGCGCCCTTTTGGGGTACGTCAGACCGATTCGGTTATCAAATTCGTCTGTAACAATAACGTTTTTTGCCATGGGTGTCCTCCCCCTTGTTACTTTCATATTTGGTTTTACTAAGTGTCCTGCCGTTTTTTGTTATGGGTGCCACTCCCCGATTACTATAATAGCACACCCAACAGCTTGCAGCAATTGACATTTTTCACAATTTTTCACATATTTTTTTGTATAAGCCCAATCCGAACCGTAAGTATTGATTTTCGGTACATAAAATGCTATAATAAAATATTACCGAACAATGAATACCGCATGGAAAGGAACAGCGTAAAATGTCGGACAATAATAACACCAAAACACAGTACAAAGCGGGAGCCAAGTCGGGAGTACCGATAATTTTCGGATTTATACCGATCGGGATAGCCTACGCGATAATGGCAAGACACGCGGGGTTTTCCGCTCCGGAGACAGTTTTTATGTCAATAGCTGTTTTTGCGGGAGCAAGCCAGATGATGGCTGTAGGAATGTACGCCCATGGAGCGGGCATTGCCGCAATGATACTGACCACATTTATACTTAATCTGCGGCACCTTATTATGAGCACCTGCATTATGAATAAAATGCGCTCCGAAAAGACCTCCGCAAAGCTGCTTGCGGCTTTCGGAGTAACCGACGAATCCTTTGCTGTGTTTACCACAGCAAAGCAGGAAAACTGCACAATGCCATACTTCATGGGACTCATTTCCGTTACGTACCTTTCATGGGTGGCAGGCTCGGCAATTGGAGCTTTTACTTCCGATTTCCTTCCGCCGCTGCTGACTGCAAGTCTCGGAATAGCTCTTTACGCAATGTTCATAGCGCTGATAATTCCCGATCTGAAACGCAGCTCCCGTCTTGGGCTGCTTGTTGTCTTTACGGCGGCGGTAAATACTGTCCTAAACCAATTTATGGCGTCAAGCTGGTCCCTGATCGTCTCCACGCTGATATGCGCGGCAATAGGCGTATTTTTTGTTGACTCCGACAAAAAGGAGGATTCCGCAAATGAATGCTGAAATTATTTTTCTTATAGTCGGAATGGCAGCGGTTACATACATTCCGAGGGCTATCCCCGCCGTTCTAATCGACAAAATGAAGTTTGGATCCCAAATTGAAAAATTTCTGAAACTGATACCGTATACCGCAATGTCCGCGCTTATTTTTCCGGGAGTATTCACCGTTGACTCAAACAGGCCGTGGATAGGCATTACCGGAGGATTCGCGGCGGGATTTCTTGCATGGAAAAAAGCCCCGCTTATTGTATGCGTTCTCGCCGCTATTGCCGTTGATTTTGTACTGTATCTTATCTTTCCGTTATAACATCAAAATCTCCCGAGAGAATGCATCTCTTCGGGAGATTTTAAACAAAAACTTCCGTGGAAAAATCACTTTCTCCGCGGAAGTTAAATACTTTCCGTAATCATTCAGCGTATACGCTTACCTTTTTACGGTCGCGTCCAACGCGCTCAAACTTAACCTTTCCGCTTACTGTAGCGAAAAGCGTATCGTCAGAGCCTCTGCCTACGCCCTCACCCGGGTGAATGTGAGTACCTCTCTGACGGACAAGAATATTGCCCGCAAGAACGTGCTGACCGTCAGCTCTCTTAACGCCGAGACGTTTCGATTCGGAATCTCTGCCGTTTTTGGTAGAGCCCATACCCTTTTTATGTGCCATTTAAATACACCTCCGGTAACTGAATTGCTTAACTTAAATAGTTCAGATTGCTTACGCCTTTACAGCGTCGATACGAACCTTCGTATAAGGCTGTCTGTGACCCTGCTTTCTGTGGGAAGAACCCTTCTTGGGCTTGTAGGTGAAAACGGTGATCTTCTTAGCCTTACCGTTTTTGATTACCTTAGCTTCAACTGTTGCTCCGCTTACGTAGGGAGCGCCTACCTCAAGACCGCTGTCCTTTCCGACAGCAATGATCTTGTCGAAAGTAACGGTATCGTCAGCGTTAACGTCGAGCTTCTCAATAAAGATCTCATCGCCCTCTTTTACCTGATACTGCTTTCCTCCGGTTTCGATAACTGCGTACATTTTGCGGCACCTGCCTTTTCAATAAAACTCGCTGAAACAGGGCGCACCAAACAGCAGCCTGCGACTGCCGACCGATAACTTAAAGAGCCCTGAACATGCGGCTCTACTATTATATCACAAACAAGTCCTCATGTCAAGCATTTTTTTGTTTTTTCGGGAAATTATTCTTCCGACGCGCTGTTATCAACCTGTGTAAGACCGTTCCAGATATTATTTACGCTTTCTACGCACTCAAAGTACTTCTGCGCGATCACCGACTGAGGTATGCCAAGTTCTGCGGCGCATGACGACATTGTTTTCCAGTCAGCCTTTTCATATGACAGAATCAGTTTATACAGGAATCCTGTCCTGCCCTCTTTTTTCAGCAGGGCAAGCTTAATTTCATCGCTTATGGGGAGCTGTTCAAGAGCGTCCTCCAAAGGAACGCGCATAAGCTTTCCAAGAGTGGAGAACATTCCCAGCAGATATGCCTCTGAACGTGAAATGTTCATATCCTGTGCATATTCAAGAAGCTCGCTTGCAAATGTAGCCCGCAGGAAAGAAATCTTTATAAGCTCGTCGGGCATGGAGCCGTCGTCCTGCTTGAAGCTGAGCAGGTATATCCACTGCTTCAGCTGTCCAAGGCCAAGTATTACCAAAGCCTGCTTAACGGAGCGCGCCTTGTTCCTGAGAGCGAAGTACGCCGAGTTTACAAGCCTGAGCAGCGAAAACGTGAGGGAAACATCCCTTGAAATGATACTCTCGATCTCGTCAATATCCGGTTCGTCCTTGGTAACCGCGACCATAAGCAGAAAGAAGTTGCTTTGCAAATAATTGACCTTTTTAACGGTCGTAGGCATTTTTTCGGAAACAAAGGTACCCTGATAGTATGTACAACCCAGTTCTTTGGCTCTGTCGTATGCCTCCTGAGTTTCAACATTGTAGGCAATGACTTTTTTGCCAAAGGATTTTCCTATCTTAACAATATTTTCCACGGACGATGGATCGCCGGAAAAATTGACCTTGATGTAATCAACGATATCAAGGATACCGAAAAATCTCGGAGCGAACTCAAAGTCCACGACTGCGATTTTATATCCGCCTTGCTTGTATTTTGTAATAAGGTTCTGCGAAAGCGGATTTGTAATAAGCGAGTCCTCTATCTGAATAACAAGCTTATTGGTTTTGAACATTTTAGGTATGCCTTTTTCCAACAGGTTAGGAGTAAAGGTGAGAAAAGCGGTTTTTCCGTCGAGAAATCTTTCGCTGTCCATTGACGAAAGAAAATTTTCTATTGCGTTTGCGGCTGAAGCGTCGTCGGTATGTTCAGCACGGAAACTGTTATCCGTATAGAGGATTTCATATCCGAAACTTTCCTGTTTTTCATTCACAAGCGCCTGTCTGACAATATAAGAATCCATACAGAATCCCTCCTATAATACTAATTATACAATATTTATTCCGATTTTTCAACTGTTTTTGTAAAAAATAATTACATCATTTCAAAAAAATTAAAAATGAACTTGTCAGCCGCCGTTCTAATGGTTACAATGTCTTCCTCCGAATACTTGTCGTAAACGCCGACAGCTTTCATTCCTGCGTTTTTAGCGCTTATTATTCCTTTGAGTACGTCCTCAAAGACCACGCATTCGGAGGGAGGAACTCCGAGTTCCGAAGCTGCGTGAAGATAGATATCGGGAAAATCCTTGCTCTTTCCGACTTGTTCCGTTGTACAGAACACGTCGAAAAAGCTGTAGACATGATTATTACGTAGAACCGGTTCGTACAGGGTGCTGGGAGAAGCCGTCGCCACCGCAAGCTTTACGCCCCGCTGCTTCAGGTAGTCCAGATAATCCCGCGCGCCCTCTTTAAGAAAAATGTTGTAACGGTACTCGCTGATTGCAAGGCTGTTGAACTCTTTGATAAGCTCCTCCGTGGACTCCTTAACGCCCAGCTTGTGCATTTCGTCGGCGGCGTCCTCATAGGTCATTGCCGTAAGTCTATGTACAAATTCGTCCGTACAGTTTATTCCGCGCTTTTGCAGAAGTATCCTGTCAATTTTTTCCCATACGGAATTGGAGTCGATAAGAGTTCCGTCCAAATCGAAAATTGCCGCGGAAAATTCCATTTCAGTTATCCTCCCCTATTTTAAAAATATTTACCGAGGACTTGAAGTCCCTGTAGTCCGCAATATCTATCCTGTGCTCGTAGGACATATATTCAAGCGTCATATGAAAATACTGTTCGTCCATGGTATCGCTGTGAACATAACCATCCTCCGCTGTATAGGAATTATTTGACAGCCACGTTGTGTCAATAAATATCCACTGTCCGTCAAGCAGAACAGCGTTCCACTCATGGTTCATCGGAGCTTCCATAAGACGCTCGGGAGTATCCTCTCTTGAATATGTTCCTCCTCTAAGATTTACGCAGTATATATCCTGCATATTGCAAAGCGCGGAAAACAAATTGGAATATCCGGCGCAGGTCGTTGTTTGGGTTTCCAAAACCGTTTCCAGACTTATGACTTCCTGCGTTACAGCAGTTTCGGCAGCCAAATGGTTATAGTATATATTGTCGGCTACCCAGTATTCAAGCTTGAGTATCTTATCATAATCTGTCTCCGCGCCGGTGCAAATTTCGTCCGAAAGGGTTTGAAGCTCCGAAAGTATACGCTTATGAAGTCCGTAATCCTTTTGAGTTGATATATAGCCTGAGCAGTACTTATCGCCATACTCGGGAATATTGCCGAGCATTTTCCTGTTAAGATCAATAACCGAGGAAAAATTTTCGTTGCGCTGTGTGTCGCTTATAGCTCTGTCAGCAGGATCGGTCTTTATAAATATCTCGTTATTCATCAGGGTACTTGCGGTTATTACCAGTAAAAATAACGCTGCAATAAATACAAACGATGACTTTTTCAGCAAAAAGCTTCTCATACTATACCGCCTTATTTAAGCTCCACAATGGTTACTCCGTCCTCTCCCTCACCGAAAAGTCCAAGACGGAAGCTTTTTACCGACGGGTGGGATTTCAGCCGTTTATGGATACCCTGACGAAGCACGCCCGTGCCCTTTCCGTGAATGACCGTTATAAGTCCCGCGCCGGACAAAACCGCATTGTCTATAAACATATCAAGCTCGTGAACGCCGTCGTCAACAGCATATCCGCGTATATCAAGCTCCATAGAGGAGGAACGCTCCATTTTGCCGCGCACTCCCTTTGTGGATATTTTTTTGTTCTGGTACGTAACCTTTTCCGGCTCCACAAGACGGAGCTTTTTGACGCTTATCTTGGTTTTCATAACTCCCGACTGAACAAAGACCATTCCGGACGAATCGGGGTCTCCCGCAAGAATGCCCTTTTTGTTTATGCCAACAATGACAACGTTGTCGCCGCGCTTAAAGGGTCTCGGCGGGACGTATTCCTTCTGCTCCGAAGCGATAACGGGATTGGCGGTATCAAACATTTTATTTATCGCAGACTTGTTTTTCGACCGCGCGTTTACCGCAAGCTGAGAGAAATCCGACTTGTCCTTCTGTTTTTTGATTTCGTTAAGCTCGTCGATAAGCGAGTCAGCCTGCATACGGCAGCTTTCGACTATCCGCATCGCCTGTACCCGAGCTTTTGCTATCTCATCCTCCTTGCGCTTGTTAAGGTCGTCAAGCTCTTTTTCAAGCTCCGCAAGCTTCTGCTCCTGCTCCGCTTTAAGGCGGGATATCTCCCTCTCTTTGTTTTCCAGTTCTATCCTGTCCGCCTCAAGCTTTGCTATGACCTCCTCAAAACGCTGGTTTTCCGTGGAAACAAGCTTGTTTGCCTCGTATATTATCTTATCCGGAATACCCAGCTTAGATGAAATCGAAAATGCGTTGGACTTTCCGGGAGAGCCTATTATCAGCCTGTAAGTAGGACGCATTTCCGCCATATCAAACTCACAGGAGGCATTTTCTATGCCCTCACGCTCTATTGCGAAAAGTTTCAGCTCCTGATAGTGAGTCGTGGCAAGGAGTCTGCTTCCTCTGTCCACAAGTTCCTCGATAATAGCGACAGCCAGAGCCGCGCCCTCTACCGGGTCTGTGCCGGAACCAAGCTCGTCGAAAAGCACCAGCGACTCGGAATCAGCCTCGTTCAAAATCTCCACAATACTGCTGATATGGGAGGAAAAAGTAGAAAGGTTGTTTTCAATGCTCTGACGGTCGCCGATATCCACAAGAATATTCTTAAAGACCGATACCCTGCTGCCGTCTCCCGCAGGAATGAGAAGTCCGCACATAGCCATTGCGGTGAGAAGTCCGGTAGTTTTCAGAAGAACGGTCTTACCGCCCGTGTTGGGACCCGTCACTATCAAGGCGCTGTAGTCGTAACCGATAGTTATGTTTACAGGAACCACCTTGTCCCTGTCAATAAGAGGGTGACGCGCTTTTTTTAGGTCTATGCGCCCGTCGTCGGAAATTTCCGGAACGCTCGCCCTCATTTTGGTCGCAAGATTTGATTTGGCAAAATACAGGTTAAGCTCTGCGCAGGTCAAATAGTCTGCGGCGATCGCCTCTGCGAAATTCGCGCAGTCCGCGCTCAGCTCGGCGATAATGCGTTCTATCTCGTCCTGCTCCTGTCCCTGGAGCACACGTATCTCGTTGTTGGCTTCCACCACCGAGATAGGCTCTATAAAATATGTGGCTCCGCTTGATGACGTGGCGTGGACAAGGCCCTGAATACTGCCCTTATGCTCCGCCTTGACGGGAAGAACGTACCGTCCGTCACGCATGGTGACAATGCTTTCCTGCAAAGATTTCTGCACCTCGGAGCTTTTTACAAGTTTATCCAGGTCGGCTCTTATCTTAACGCCGGCACGGGCAATCTTCCGGCGTATGTCTGCCAGCGCGGGGCTTGCCATGTCGGAAATTTCCTCGTCCGAAACAACAGCGTTTTTTATCTTTTCCTCCAGATACTTGTTAGGCGAAAGGGATACGAAAAGGTATCCTATAGAAGATTCCTCGCCGTTGCAGGAAACGTGCCAGTCCGACAGCATTCTCACCTGATACAGCATTTGAGCTATATTGAGAAGCTCCCTGAGCGTAAGGCTCGCTCCCGATTCCGCGCGCCTAAGAGAACCGCGCACGTCCTTGAAATTGCAGAACGCGGGAGTACCGTACTTTGCCGACAAATCGAAAGCGTCGGAGGTTTTCCTTATCTCCCGCCTTACCGAATCAGCGTCCGTATCGGGTTCAAGAGCGAGTGCCATTCGCTTTGTTTCCTCGTTGGAAGCATGTTCCGCAAGCATTTCAAGTATTTTATGTAATTCCAAGGTTGTATAGTATTTGTTCATATTTCCTCCAAAAGGTCATTGTGCGTCTGCTGCGCCTGCCGCACCTGCCGCGTTCGCTTCGTCCGCACACATCTGTTTGTAAAAATCCAAGGTTTTAAAGCTGCGTGAAAGGTGAGTAAGAATATATTTTTCCGTGACCTCGCTAAGCAGCCGCTTGGACTCCTCTCCTATCTTAAAGTTAAAAAGCCTGTTCATATCGGTAAGACAGATAAATCTCAGCGTGTGAAGAACGGTTTTTGTAAGCCTGACATGGTAACCGCTTTCCTCAAAGCCTCTGCCGTAGAAATGCTCGCCGCACAAAAGGCAGGAGCGGTCTATCATGAAAAACATCTCTTCCGCCTCGTAGCTGTAACAGTCGCGGCAGCCGATAAGCTGGGGCAGCATACCTATCTCCGACATGAACCGCATTTCAAAAACGCTTTTCAGGAACTCTTCGCTCCTCATACCCTCCGAAAGCATATGGAGCGTGTTCAGCAATAGGCTCATAACGTCCTTTGCCGACTGCCCCGTGGTCACGCAGTATTTTGAAATTTCCACAAAATATCCTGCCAGAGCAAGCTTTTTCATATCCAGCCTGAGACCGTAAAAGCTTTTTATAGGTTCGCAGCTATTTAAATAGTATCTGTCCCCGCGCTTGCTGAAGCAGAATTTTGCGTAGGAAAAAAGCTGCGTGCAGGCATTGCTTTTGCCGTTGATTTTGCGTGCTCCTTTAACGCAGATCTCCACTGCACCGTATTCCGCAGTAAGAATGTCGATAAAGCGGTCGTTTTCGCCAACGTTCCGTTCGGCTATTACCAGACCAGTTACCGTTATAAGCATAAGAGCGACCCCCTTTCAGCAAGAGGATCGCCCCCGTCTTTAAATTTCAGACGGAAAAATACGTCCCCGAATCAGTCAGCGTTAAGACTTGTCTCCCGCCGAAACGCCGTCGGCAGTGCCTCCGATGGTATCCGGAGCTTCCGACAAAGTTATATTTGAAAAAAATTTAGTAGGTACCCCAACATAATCGAGGTAGTCGGAAATTCTTCCGCTGAGTTCAAATTTATCCCATTTATTATCATTATAGCTGTCTATCATAGCAAATTCTCGCTTCCTTCGCGTAAAAAGTATTTGCTATAATTATCTGCACTAACGTCTCACATATTAGTGGAATTATTTGATAACCCGAAGTTTTTCAGAAGACCTTCCTTATTTCTCCAGTCCTCCTTGACCTTGACCCAGCATTTGAGATTTACCTTTATTTCAAAAAATTTTTCAAGGTCTTCACGGGAAAGCTGTCCGATTTTCTTAAGCATTGTACCGTTTTTACCGATAAGCATACCCTTGTGGGATTCTCTTTCGCAGTACAGCGCAGCCGAAATATCAAGTATATCCTCTCCGCTCCTGCTTACCCGCTCGTCCATTTCCTCTATTGTAACGGCTATTCCATGGGGAATTTCGTCATACATAAGGTTAAGGACCTTTTCGCGGATAATTTCCGCCGCGAGAGCGCGTTCCGGCTGGTCGGTAAGCTTGTCGTCTGGAAAATAATGAGGTCCCTCTGCAGCAAATTTTTCCGTCTCCTGCCAAACTATGTCAATTCCGTCGTTTTCCAGTACGCTTATGGGAATTACCGCCTTAAATCCATCATACAGCGAAATATACTCTGCTATCTTAACGGCAACCTGCTCCTTGTCCTTTACCAGATCGATCTTGTTAAGGATAAGGATAACGTTGTCATTTTTCTTAAATCTGCCGATTATCTCATGATCCCCGCGGCTGATCCTTTTTGTGACATCGGCAACCATAAGTATAAGGTCAACGTCCGCAGCGGACTCTATAGCAGTTCTGTTCATATGCTCTCCGAGCTTTGTTTCAGCCTTATGGATACCGGGGGTGTCCATAAACACAAACTGAGTTTCGTCTCTTGTTACCACACCCGTTATCCTTGTGCGGGTAGTCTGGGGCTTTCCGCTTACCGCGGCTATCTTTTCACCCACAAGAGCGTTCAGAAGCGAGGATTTCCCTGCGTTTGCACAACCTGCTATCGTTATAAATTCCGTTTTCGTATTCATTTTATATCCTTTCCCGTTAAACCTCGTTATCGTCCGCCAAGCCGTACAGCTTATACATTGAAAGCATACTTTTGTACAGCATTTTATCGTCCATAAGCTGACGGAAAGTAACAGTTTTTTCCTTGCCCTCGGCTTTCAACTTTATCATTTTTTCATTTGCGGTCTCATAGCCGTTTTGTACTGCGGACAGCATTTTCTCAAAGGCTTCCAGCCTGGCTTCATTATTCATAATGGTGTTCCTTTCACATATATCAATAGGCAAGTCAAATTTCAGCATTTAACAAGACTGCCGTGCAAACGTCGGCAGACCTGCATAACTGTCAGCTGTCAGCTTTAAACACAAACGCCCACGCCAACCCAAACGAACAAACCAGTCCCACCAAAGCGGGAATATGAGAACCGTAGTACCGAAAAATTTCTTTTATAACGGCAATGTCGCCGAAAAGCAGAACACCCACGATTACCGCAAAGAAAGCCGCAGCAAGGACAGCACCCGCCGCCGCGTCCTTTGCTATTTTGGCAAGCCTGTGCTGTTGGGGACTGCACAAGTCCACCGCCGCTTCAACAGCCGTATTTATAAGCTCCGCCGAAATCACCGAGGAAAAGGTCAGCGCAAGCAGGACGTATTCCCCTCTCGTCAGCTCGTAAAAGAACGAGAACGCCGTAACATACGTCGCCGCCGCTATGTGAAAGCGGAAATTCCGTTGCGTCTTTGCCGTATGGACTATTCCCTGCCAAGCATAAGTAAACGCCCTGAAAAATTTTTTCATACGCTTTCGGAGTATTCCTTGTCTCTGGCAAGACCCAGACGCTCAAGCACCATTTCTTCCTTTTCCCGCATTTTCGCCGCGTCCAGAGCCGAAGTCTCGTGGTCGTATCCCAACAGATGAAGCATTGAATGAACCGTAAGGAAACCGACCTCTCTTTCGTTGGAATGATTATAGAGCCTCGCCTGTTTTTCCGCGGTCTCCATTGAGATCACCACGTCGCCCAGCAGACACGCTCCCGTTTCGTTGTTTATATCGTACACACCGTTTTCGCCCAGAGGAAAGGACAGCACGTCTGTGGACTTGTCCATTCCGCGGTATATTTTATTCAGCCTGCGTATCTCCGCGTTATCCACAAACGAAACGCTTACCTCAGCGTCCCTGTCGAATTCTTCCGTAACAAGCACCGCCTGACAGCATTTGCGGACAAGCAGTCTCATTCCCGACGGAAGCTTCACAAGCTTCTGATTGTTTCTTATCATTACCTTAAGCTTCGGCACTTTTCTCAACCCTTCCTGTCGCTGTACGCTTTTTCATACGCCTTGATTATGTCCTGTACAAGCTTATGGCGCACAACGTCCTTTTCGGTAAACCTTGTTATACTTATATCATCAATATTTTTCAGTATATGCATCGCGTCGATAAGCCCCGACTTTCTGCTGTCCGGCAAATCTATCTGGGTAATGTCGCCGGTTATGACCATTTTGCTGTTAAATCCCAGACGTGTCAGAAACATCTTTATCTGCTCGCGGGTAGTATTCTGCGCCTCGTCAAGGATAATGAACGAATCGTCCAGAGTACGTCCCCTCATATAAGCAAGGGGAGCAACCTCTATGGTTCCCCGCTCCATATGCTTCGCGAAGGTCTCCGCGCCGAACATATCAAAAAGCGCATCGTACAGAGGACGAAGGTATGGGTCAACCTTGTTCTGCAGGTCGCCGGGCAAAAAACCCAGCTTCTCTCCCGCCTCCACAGCGGGACGGGTAAGTATTATCTTCGTTACCTCATGTGCTCTGAACGCCTTTACCGCCATAGCCACTGCAAGATAGGTCTTTCCCGTACCTGCCGGGCCCACACCCATTACCACCGTATTTTTGGCGATAGCGTCAACATATTTTTTTTGACCGAGAGTTTTCGCCTTAACAACCTTTCCGCTTGTGGTAACGCATATCCCGCCGTCCGCAAGCTGGGTCACCTGCTGGGCTATCCCCTCGTCCACCATGGAATTGATATATCTTATATTCTGCTCCGTAATTTTTTCACCGCTTTTCACCAGTCTGATAAGAGCCTCCACCGCGATTTTCGCCTTTGAGACGTCCGGCTCGTCGCCGCTTATTCTTATATCGTTTCCCCTGTTAAGTACTGCCACATTGTACTGCCGTTGAAGCAGGTTGATATTTTCATCGTAATTTCCGAAAAGCTCTATCGCGTGCTCAATATTTTCCAGATTTATTATAACTTCTGCCATTTGTACACCTCTGCAAGTAATATTCTGAATATATAATCATATTATAACACATATTTTCCCAAAATAAAAGGGGTAATCATCATTTTGTACGACTTTTTAAGTTTTCACGAATTTTTGTATTACGACGGCTGCTTTGCCATGATTTCTCTTGTAACGCCTATATCGCTTTCGAGAGTGTATATTACCACGGCTTTTGCTTCTCCGCTGTCCTCTGAAAAAAAGACCTCCTTGTCAATAACGGTTATGTCCTCGCCGTCAAAGAAATTGTGCTCATAGAGACTTATCTTGTCCTCCAGAATAGCTTTCGCCTGCTCCGGACTGTAACTTACGGGCACAATATCATAAGTCTTATATTCGGCAGTCATTATCCCCACGGGGAACTTTATCCCCCACAGCTCGGCATACCGCGTTTCCTCGTCGTACTCATAATTGCCGAAATTGTTTTTTCCGATATAGAGAGGTATCTCCAGTCCGAAAAAACAAAGCTTTTTTCTCACTGTCTTTTCGCCGTAGTCGAAGCGCTCGTCCTCAAAGGCCTGCCTGAAAACAGCCTTTTCCGTATATCTGCCTATCACTTCTCCCATTGAATGAGCAAAATATACTCCTCCCTTGCCGTCGTCAACGGTGCCGCTTATAAGTAAATCACCCTTTTTTACTCCGTCGTGTAGCATTCTGACAAGCATTCCCATATGCACGTTTTTTATTTCAACTATCTGCGCGTCGCGGGACGACACAATATTACAGGGTACAGATGTGGGAACGATATTGGGGAACTCTCCTATCTCGCTTATTTCCGCCTGTATTTTGCACCCTTTGGATCGCAAACCTACCCACGCGATATCGTCTGACGATGACACTATCCGTCTCTCAGCCTCCCTCAGATCCACCGAAGGTATAAACGCGCCTATTCGTATCCCCTGATCCCTGAGCAGCGAGATTACCTGTTTATCGGTAAGCGTTTCGTTGCCGTACACCTCCACGATCATGACCACATTGGACAGGTACACGACCATAGCAAAAGCCAGAACAAGTCCTATAAGCATACCGGTTCTTCGGCGGTATTTTCTTACAGTAAATACTCCGCCCTTTTTGGAATGTACGCAAATCTGCGCTCCAAGTCTTTCGGCAGTCCTTTTTACCTCGTCGAAATCAGCTCTGTAAACTTCTCCGTATATTTTTCCGCTCTCCAGCCTAATATCAGATACCGATACGGGACTTTCCCGCAGCATATTTACAAAGGCTTCGGGCTCCGGAGCCACCGCTTCAAAAGTTATTATCCCGCGTATGTTGTCAAACATCTGGCATACCTCCTTTTACATTACGACTTTCCGTACGGTTTACTTTGTTTAATCTGTTCAGTCTGCCCGGTTTGACCGCACGGCTCGAATTCCACCGAAGAGAAGCTGCCGTTCACAACTATGCCGTCAGTATTGTAATCCGATATGCTTAAACCGCTCCCCCAGATGCTGACGATAAGCGTAGCAGTTCGTATCTTCACCCGAACGTCGTTATACTCCAATATCTTTTTACAGTTTTCTATTTCCATGTGAGTATTGTCTGTAAGAGCCATGTATGTGTTAAGGTACGCCTTGTCCCTGACAAATTTTGAGACGATCCTACCGTATCTGCTTTTCAGTTTGCTGTTCATTTTCCATCGCCTTTCAAAAAATCTCTTGAATAAATTATATTGCCGCTTTTTTTTTCATATACTTTATCGGGACAAAAACCCATAAACAAATGAAAAATTTACATATAACTCGGAGCGATAATATGAGATTGAAATTCGGAAATTTTATTGCAGGCGTACTGGCCGTGCTCTACATGGTTTTACTGGTGGTCTTCGTCAAAGACGTGGGAGAAGCCGTCCTGAAGTCGCTAAGGATATGCTTTGAGGTGATGATACCGTCGCTGTACGCTTTTATGATAGCTTCCGGTTTCGTAGTTTCCTCGAATCTTTATACAGTCCTCAGCAAGCCGTTTGGACTCATTTCAAGGCACATATTCCGCATACCTTCCGAATATTTTTCGGTATTCCTTATCGGCAGCATCGGAGGATACCCCGTTGGAGCAAAACTTCTGTCGGAGCTATACGAGAACGGAAAGATAGACAAGGGAACTGCGGAACAAATGCTTTCTTACTGTTATCTTGCAGGTCCCGCGTTTATCTGCGGTATAGCCGGAATAAAGCTTTTTTCAAGCGTTAAGGTCGGACTGATAATTTTCGCTGCAATAATCAGTTCAAATCTTGTTATCGCTGCGGTAAGCGGATTCAGACGTCCCGTTCCGCCCAAAAGCAAAACCTCCGTAAAGATTGATATGTCACCAGAAAAGCTTATAAGCTCGGTTTACGGCGGAGCAAAGGGAATGCTTTCCATATGCGCCATAATTGTATTTTTTTCCACAATTATCTGTATCCTTGATAAATTGGGAGCGCTGGTATTTATTTCCCAAAAACTGTCAGACCTGACGGGAATGAAGTACAGCGACGCAAACGCCGCAGTAAGATCTGTCATTGAGATAAGCAATATCTCTTCTCTGTCCCGCGGAGACCGCAGTCTAATGCCGTTAGCCGCTTCTCTGCTTTCATTCGGAGGGATTTGCGTTTTAATGCAGATCAACGGTTTCTTGAAAGGAAATTTGTCTGCAAAACGTTTTTATTATTTTAGAATTTTAGCAACATTTATTTCATATTTTTTGTGTAAACTTTATGTAGAAATCTTCGATCCGCCACTTATTCAGACCATAGTGCATAATGTGACGGAAGTTCGTCAAAGTTCACCAATTCCTACGCTGTTTTTGTTAATTATGACAATTTTATTATTATCAAATATTTCTATAGAAAAAAAGAAAAAAGTATGATATAATAGTGATAAAGATGTAAATAATTTTTTCTGAGAAAGGAATGTTACTTATGGCAAAAAAGAAATATTTCGGCGCAGATATCCCTCCACAGTGTCAATACTGCAATTTCGGGACTCGCGCTAAGGACGGCGGAAAAGTTCTCTGTGAAAAAAGAGGTCTTGTAAACGGAGATTCATCGTGCCCCAAATACATATACTCCCCATTGAAACGTATCCCTGTCAAGCAGCTCCATATTCCAGGAAATTTTGACGACGAATAATTCAAACACTCAAATCAATAAAAATGCTCCCCGCCGATGCAGGGAGCATTTTTCTATTCAACTTCGTCTACCTTGAGCATATTAGTAGTACCCGCCACACCAAGCGGTATTCCCGCAGTCAGTACGACCACGTCTCCTTTTGAAATATAGCCTGCCGCTTCCGCAGCTTTTACAGCACAGTCAAACAATTCGTCAGTACTTTCCTTTTCATCCATAAGAACAGGATAGACTCCCCAGCTCATGCTCATCTGTCTGAGAACAGTCTCGCTTGGAGTACAACCGATAATCATACAAGACGGACGGAACTTAGAAAGATTTCTTGCCGTGGAACCTGACTTCGTAACGGTTATTACAGCCTTTGCGCCAATGTCGTGAGCAGTAGTTACTGCGGCGTGAGATATAGCGTTAGTTCGGTTTTTGACCATTGATATCGGACGTTTTGAAAGTCTGCTGATATAATTTATATCCTTTTCTGTTGTTTCGGCAATAAGAGCCATAGTGCTCACAGCTTCTACGGGGTGCTTACCGGCAGCAGTTTCTCCCGAAAGCATTATTGCAGAGGTTCCGTCGTATATAGCGTTTGCCACATCAGTTATCTCCGCACGGGTCGGGCGTGGATTGGTTATCATGGACTCCAACATCTGGGTCGCGGTAATAACCTGTTTTCCGGCAAGATAACCCTTTTCGATAATCGCTTTTTGGATAGCGGGTATTTGCTCAAAGGGTATCTCGACTCCCATATCTCCGCGTGCAACCATAATTCCGTCGGAAGCGTCAATTATTTCGTCAATATTGTTCACGCCGTCCATATTTTCAATTTTTGCAATGATCCTTGGAGTACTCCAACCAAGGCTTTTTGTAAATTTTTTTAAGTAATTTATATCCGCCGAAGAACGCACAAATGAAGCGGCGATAAAATCAAATCCAAGCTTAGAGCCAAATTCAAGGTCGCTCATGTCTCTTTCGGAAAGATACGGCATTGAAAGCTCCACGCCGGGAACGTTGACTCCCTTATTGTTGGAAAGCGTTCCTCCGGAAATTACTTTGCAGACAATATCGGTAGCGGTAATCTTCTCAGCTTTAAGCTCTATAACACCGTCGTTTATGAGTATTCTTGTGCCCACCGAAACGTCCGCTGGAAGTCCCTTGAACGTAATTGAAGCTTTTTCCGCTGTACACGGCATGTCTTCGGTTGTAAGAGTAAAGGAATCTCCGTCGTATATCTCGACAGGCTTATTGTCAACAAACTTTCCGAGACGTATCTCAGGACCTTTTGTATCCAGCATTGTCGCAACAGGAATACCCAATTCCTTACGCAGACGAGTGACCTGTTCAAAGCGTTTTTTATGGATATCATAGTCCCCGTGGGAAAAATTAAATCTGGCAACGTTCATACCCGCAAGCATCATCTCGCGGAGTATTTTATCATCATCGGTAGCAGGTCCTATTGTACATACAATTTTTGTTTTTCTCATACAAGCACATTCCTTTGCAATCAGATTTAAAGGCAAAATTATACCATATACAACTTATATTACACTATCATTTCAAATTTGTCAAGCAATATATGCCTATACGCGAAAATCATAATTAAAATCAAAGTTATGCATTAAAATGGTTGACAAATCATAAAAAACATGATTTAATATTTCTAAGAAAATCCAAATATATAAGCAAGCTCTAACATAAAATAGGAGGATTCTATAATGAACAAAAAAATGAGAATAGTTCCCATACTTTGCGCAGCGGCTATACTTACCGGGTGTTCGGGCAGCAACGCCGATATCGGAGATGAAACAACCGTCTCATCGGAAACATCTGCTGTTACAGCAGAAAACACGTCCGCAAAAGCTGCTGAGGATAATTCTGTCACATCTTCTGATATCTCCGACGACACAAAAATGTACATACCGAAAGATATGCTCGGCGAGGGTATAATCGACAACATTTTAAGCGAGTATGTTACAAGCAGTGCCGATGCAAAGATCATGTCCGACGAAAACGCCGCGAAGCTTGACGAAGCATTTCGAAATATCCGTATAAACAACAGCCGCTTTGCTCTGCCTATGATGATCATGGCTTTGCCGAAAGGATTTTCGGTAAAGATAGACTATGACAGCAAGAGCGAAAAGATTACAGAGGATTTCCGCATTTACTCGGGAGAACTCTGCATGGACGATGAAATGTGCGCTCAAATCGCGGTTATGATGAGGGAAGATTCCGAAGAAAAGTATGGAATAATCATCGGAATAACGGCAGCAATGTCCTCTATGTGCAAATGGAGCTTTGGCGATATCAAATATTCCAATGACACTGAAAAGCTCGTTGAATGCTTCGGAGAACCGTCTGCCGACCTGACGTTTTCATCATCGCTGAGCAGCACAGCTTATGTCACCAAAAACGGCACTATGATCATATTTTATAACGATCTAAACGGAATAACGTGTATGAAACTGGACACCGACGACACTATACAAAATATGCCTCTTGCCGAATACGTGCCTTATGATGATTTTGACGGGATACCCGAAATTCCCGAGCTTACGGGAGAACCGCGCGAAATTGACTGGAGCATAATATTTGACAATGACTGTGTAATTATCGGAAATGAAAAATATCCCGCGCTTATCCGTGTCGGCGATTTAGGCGAAGACATCACTCTTTTTGATTTTGACATAGGCAAGGAAAATTCTGCAAATCCGGAATATTTATTGGACAACTATCTTTTAATGTATAAGGACAGAGAAATCGGTATGCTTGGCGCATATAGGAAAAAGGACGAAAAACCGGAATATGCCGTTATTACCTCATGGATGTTTACAAATTATCCCGAATATAAATTTCCCGTTGCTGTTATGAATATTCCATTTTCGCAAAATTTTGATAATATATTAAAAATATATCTCTCCCCACAAAAAAATAACGATTCAAGCATAAAACGATATTTAGGCATTGCGGAAAGAGAAACGGAACAATATATGTGTACATTAATTTTAATGAATTCTTCTGTAATTTTCAACACTGCACCAGCTTCTATGAACAGTGAAACATATAAAAGCTTTCTTGAAGAACTAAACAAACAGTGATCCCAGCACAAAACAACGACGGCAAACCGAATTTGCCGCCGTACTTTTTATTCGATCGCTTTAAGCGACGTTGCCATATCTATCTTTTTAAGCCTGAAGTAAAGGGTTATATTTACCGCAAGTGCAAAGACAAACGTTAACAGAGCCGCCTGTAAAAAGCAGTACCAGGGTATCTCGGCGGAAAACATCACCGAATCAACCTCCGCAGTTTTTATGACAAACTTTTCCAGAGCAACGCCCAAGCCAAGCCCAGCTACAGTTCCCATAAGCGTCAACAGGATATTTTCACGGTACACATACGCCGCAACCTCGCCGTCGTAAAACCCGAGAACCTTTATGGTAGCAAGCTCGTGAACGCGTTCGTTTATGTTTATGTTGGACAGATTGAACAGTACCACAAAAGCAAGGGCTCCTGCGGATACTATTATTACCACAATGATAAGCGAAAGACTTGACACAAGATCGCGGAACTTTCCACCGCCGCCCGAAGAGAACGACACTGCCAGTACCGAATCGTTTTTCACAAGCCGCGATGAAAGCATATCTTCCTTTTCATTCGTGGAACCGTCTATGTTCAACAGTATCATATTGCTTTTGAAAACTTCGTCAAAACCCGACTTTTCATAGGTTTCAGCAGTCATATAGGCGTAATTAAAGGTATAGTTCTCACACACCGCCTCAACAGTTACCGGGAAACCGTCGTTAAAGTAAATGCTGTCTCCTGCTGTTACTCCAAGCAGTCTGGCAAGCTTTTCACCCAAAACCACACCGTCCCCCAAGGAAATCCTTTCCCTGCTTTTACGCTCGTGCAGATCAATGAAGCTTTCAAGTTCACTTGGATCATCTGGTACAAAAAGATACGTTTCCAACTCTTCACTGCTGCTTTTTATATCCACAGTTTCCTGAAGCGCGATCATTTGGTCCGAAGCTATGCCATCGGAAAAGCATTCGTCCAATATCTCTGCATAATCGTCATCGTCCGCATCCTTATCCACCGCAACAATAGCGTCATATTTAAAAATATCTCCGTACTGCTTGTCCACAATAGACGTTATGGAATACTGCAAGCCGTACCCTGCCAACAGCAAAGCGGTACAGCCCGCTATTCCGATGACCGTCATAAGAAGTCTCGCCTTGTAGCGGAAAAGATTCCTGAACGTTACTTTTGTTGTGAATTTCAGTCTTTTCCAGATGAATACAACCCGTTCAAGAAGTATCCTTTTGCCGTTTTTAGGCGGTTTTGGACGCATTAACTGCGCAGGACATGACACAAGCTCCAGTCTGCTCGCATAAAGAGCCGACAGTCCGGTGCAAAGGCAAGCAGCCACTGTACAGCCTGCCGCATAGTCCCACCTGAACGGATTTATAAGGTAGGGCTGGCTGTACATTGTCTGATAGCATTTGAAAATTATTGGTGGAAGTGAATTGAAGCCGACAAGCAGACCGATAAACGCTCCGGGAATACTTGCCGCAAGGGCGTACAGAATGTACTGGGAAATAATGGAGTACCTACTGTAGCCCAGCGCTTTGAGAGTACCTGTCTGGGTTCTCTGCTCCTCAACCATTCTTGTCATGGTAGTACAGCACACGAGCGCGGCTACAAGAATAAAGAACACGGGAAAAACATCGGCTATCGCGTCCACTCTGTCGCAGTCCTCGGCATAGCTTGAATAGGACGGATTAAAGTCACGGTCGAAAACATACCATTTCGCGTCGTCTATCTCATCGTGGAGCTCCTGCTCCGCGTCTGCTATTTCCTGCCGAGCTTCTTCAATTTTTTTCTTTCCGTCGGCAATCTCTTTTTTTCCGTCCTCTATCTTCTTTTTACCGTCAGCAATATCTGTCCTTGCCTTGGAGATCTCATTACGACCGTTGGCAACCCCGGTTCTTGCGTTTTCAAGATCCGCGGAGGCATTGTCAAGCCGTATCCTCGACTCCGCAAGCATAGCTTCGGTATCTCGTGCCTGAGTGGAAAGACCTGCTCCGTACTGCTCCAATCCCTGCCGGCAGGCAGCTTTGGTTCCGTCGTCATATGCCGCAGGTATGGACATATATCCGGTCAGAAGCTGAGTTAACGTATCATCAACTGCAAAAAAATCATTCTGCGGATATGAATTGATTTTTTCAGAAATTTCCGCTTCATCGGCTGCGGCATTTGTTTCGTAATCGGAAATGATCTCATTCAGCCATTCAACAGCGGCGTTTATGGAATTCAAAGCGCGTTCACCGTCTTGGTACTTAATCTCGCCGTTTGTAAGCTCTTCCTGACCGTTCTTAATTTTCTCCTCCGCATCAGCAATCTTTTTTTCGTTGTCAGCAATCTTTGTTTCGCCGTCCACAATGTCACGTTCCGCGTCAGCAATCTTTTTTTCGTTGTCGGCGATCTCTTTTTCGCCGTCCTCAATTTTAGCCTTGGCGTCGTTTATTTCCACATAGGCTTCATCGCTTATAACGCCTTTACGATGTTCTATCTGAACATCGGCAAAGTCCTCCATCGTATCCGTATCACGTGAGATGATATTTTCGTACTCATTGCTGTACGGATCCATACCGGCGGTTTCCGAAAGACTTATATACACATCAGTATAGATATCATATGAAAAATTCTCCTCCGGAACAAGCAGCCAACCGTTTATAGTGCCGTTTCCGATAGCAGCGCTGCCCCGCTCAAAAGCGACGTATATAGGAGAAATTCCCTTTCCTACCACGGTATACTCTGTTCTGCCGAGAATATCCCCCATTTCGCGGTCATCGCCGGTTCTCAGGGAAATAACGTCTCCTATTTCCGGAGAACTTGCCGAAAAAAATCTTTCGTCAGCAAAGACCTCTCCCGCCGCCTCGGGAAGCCGTCCCTCAGTAATATAAGGAATATTTATCGTACTTTTCGGGTCATAAGAATAGACCTTGACAATGCTGTCGTTATCCCCTACCCCCGACATCATCAGGTCGGAGGAAAACCCTGCATACAGCCCGTCCGCCTCAACGGCGCCGTTGATTGCGGAAACATCTTCATCGTCAAAACCGAGCTCCGACATAAGGTGAAAATCTGCAAGGTTTTGTTTCTCCAAATAGTCTGCCGCGCTCATTTTCATCGAGGGACTTGCGGATTTTACTCCCGCAAAAAAACCGCTTCCTATGGCAATTATTGCCATTATAGCTATAAATCGGCTCTTAGTGTTTTTTACGCTTCTGAGAGTATTCAGAACAAGCTTTTTATTCATAAGCTCACCTCTACCATTCAATAGTGTCTACTGACACAGGTTCGGGATTGAGCGTGACCTTTGATACCTTGCTGTTCTTTATCTTTATAACTCTGTCCGCCATTGGCGTTATAGCCTGATTATGGGTGATGACAACTACTGTCATGCCTTTTTCGCGGCAGGTATCCTGCAAAAGCTTCAGGATAGTTTTACCGGTATTGTAGTCCAGCGCACCAGTAGGTTCGTCGCATAAAAGCAGCTTTGGGGATTTCGCAAGCGCTCTCGCAATAGAAACACGCTGCTGCTCTCCGCCTGAAAGCTGAGCAGGAAAATTATTGATTCTTTCTCCCAAACCTACCTGCTTAAGTACTTCTTCCGCATCTATTGCGTCTGTACATATCTCCGTGGCAAGCTCCACGTTTTCCTTTGCCGTAAGGTTCTGCACAAGATTATAGAACTGAAACACAAAGCCGATATCTCTCCTGCGGTATGCAGTCACCTCTTTTTTGGAAAACTTTGCAACATCTCTGCCGTCCACGAATATCTGTCCCTCATCACAAGTATCCATACCGCCCAGCATATTCAGCACAGTTGTTTTTCCCGCGCCGGAAGCGCCTACGATAACAGCAAATTCGCCTTTTTCTATCTCAAAGTTTATCCCGTCCGAAGCCGCGATCGTTACCTCTCCCATTCTATATCGCTTATAGACGTCCTTAAATTCAACGTAGCTCATCGGAACATTCCTCTCAAATTTTAGTAATTATTATAATTATAGCATATTTTTTGCCGTTTGTGTATATTTTTGCCGTCTTTTTTTGTGATAAAAAGATGAAAATTTGAAGGTGCCTCAGCAATAAAAAGGACGGCTTGATAACCGTCCTTTAAAATTATTGACTTGCCCATTTAATGACGGCAACATCTCCGTCATGAATAACGTCCATAAAACTTACTTCATTGCCGTTAAGCGTAAGTATCATATTTCCATCAGCAGGAGGATTGTCTAGGTCGATATCCGCGATCGCCATAAGCTCAATAAATTCGTGAGGCATCGTTGCTGGACGCGGTTCAAGGTTAATGGTTTTTCCGTTAAGTACAACCTTAAACTCTTCCTGAGCAGGAGTCTCAGCAGATTCTTCCGCGGGAGACTTATCAGCGGCAGCAACAATATCCTGTTCGGATGTAACAGTCTCCTCAGAAGCACTTATTTCAGAATTAATCTGCTGCGGAATAATTTCATCTGTTTGCTCAGAGTGAATCATCGGTTCGGATACTGTGGCATTATCTACATGTATTGCTTCGGAAACCGACGTATCGGAGGACAAGCTTTCAGCAATAGCCTTTGCAAGACGTCCAGCTCTGGATTCATTATCGAGAACCTTATCGGAGGTGATCAAATCGTCGCCGTCATTCAGATAGTAGTCCACCGTAAGCAGTCTGCCGGACTTATAGAAATTAAGCGTTGACGTATCAAACGGAAGAGTCTGCATAAGATCTCCAAGCGTTTCCACCTCCGAAACGGTAACCTCGTCAAGATTCTGAATGCTGTAGTCTCCTGAAACTCGCTTGTCGTTCACATGAGCAATAACTCCAAAAGGATATTCCGTGCCGTCCACAAAAACCTTATGGGGAGAAACGTCTCCCGCCACATCGGAAATTTTCACCTCCGCATTTTCTCCGTTTTCGGCAGGCTTAAATATAAGTTTGTCTCCCTGATTTACAATGGTTTCCAAAGAAACAGTTTCGCCGTTCAGCGTTATTTCCGCGATAGTAGCGCGTCCGCCCTTCAGTATCTGCTTTTCGCCGTTGACGGTAAAGTTCAGGTTTCTTCCCGAACGTCCGATTATCTGAGTTGACCTGTATCCTGCCGATGTAAGCAGGTCTATAACGCGAACCGCCCTTGTGTCGAAAACCCGCATTTTCTTATCGTTAAGTGTCACAACTGAAAAATCATAGCCGCTGTTATAGGTTGCCGTAACGCCGATTCCTATAGGAGTAACGTATTCGGGACCGCTTATTTTGCTGTTTCCGAAAGATACGTTTTTCATTACCTCGTTTTTGCCGACAGCAACGCGGTTTTCGGGTATTTCAAGCTTATCCGCAATATATTTGGACAAATCCGGAATAAGGCTTCCTCCGCCTACAAGGAATACCGCCGCGGGAGCCTGTCCGTTTGCGCTGATGATGTTCTTGACGATATCGTCCGCAAGGGAATCCACCACCGTAAACAGACTGGAGAAAAACTCTTCTCTGTCAATGGTATGCTTATAGCCGAGAATATCCGTGTAGTCAATTTTTTCCATATAGCTGCTGAGCTTCATTTCCTCCGCAGTAGAAAAATCAACAAGGTATTTTCTGATTATTTCCTCGGTTATCTCGTCCCCTGCCGTTGTGGACATTGCATATGCCACAATGCTTCCGTTGCGGGCGATAGCGATATCGGAAGTACCCGCTCCGATATCAACAAGAGCAACGTTAATAAGACGTATTTCCGGAGGGATAACTATGTTCATGGCGGCAATAGGCTCCAGCGTAAGGCTTGAGACCTCAAGACCGTTCATATCCGTTACCGCGTAAAGACTTTCCACAACGGGACTTGGCAGAAACGCTGCGATAAGCTCTATTGAGACCTTTTTGCCCTTATGTCCCACCAGAGAGCCGATCTTATAGTCGTCAAGCAGATACTGCACTACCGTGTGACCCACGCAGTAAAAGGACATCTTAGCGTCGGCGATCTCCGTATCAAGCTCGTCCTGAGCTTTTAATGTGGTTTCCAGCTCGAAGGATTTAACGTCGTCCTCCGAAATGCTGTCCTTGTCCTTTATGTCAAAGGACATCTCCGTTCTGTGGGTTTTTAGAGCGCGTCCCGCCGCAGCGATGGCGACCCTTGAAAGCTTTATGCCGGACTGTGCCTCAAGCTTTTCCCTTACCTGCTTCACTACCGATGATACCACGGGAATGTCCTCGATCTGACCGTCAATCATAGCCCGCCTTTTATGAGGAAGCGACTCGGCGTAATCCACGCAGAAAATATTGTCGTCCATATGACCGATTATTCCTACAACGGTACGCGTTCCGATATCCAGCGCAAAAAGCTCGTTCTCCTCCTGAGGTCTGAATTTGCGTGAGGAAGCCGTTGTGGGCTCGTCGGATTTCGACTGCTTTGATTGCTTTAACTGATTTGCCTGATTTTCCTGGGCAACTGCCGCATTTGCGGTATCCTTATCCGTCTTAGGGGGACGTCCGCGTTTTCTGGAAGTATTGGAAACGACGGCTTCAGCGCCGTCAGCCATATTTTTTTCCGACTGTTTTGCCATTTCTGTTACCACCCTTTACTGAAAAATATATCGGTTCAATCTTTTATTTTAAGCACTGATTTAAGTTCCTTGACCACATTCGATTCAGATATGACCAGAAGCTTGTCCCCGCTTTTCAGCATCGACTGACCGCGAGGGATTATCATGCAGCCGCCGCGGGTTATGGAGACGATGTTGAACAGTACGGGCAGCTTTATCTCCATAAGCATTTTTCCGTCATATATATAGTCAGGAGGGAGCTGTACTTCAAACAAAGTTATCTCTCCCCTGCCAAGCGAAAGAACCTGCTTTATCCGCGAAGTGTCTACCTCACGCTCTATCAGCGATGCGATACTGTCTGTGCTGTTGATAACGTTGTCTATTCCCAGAGCCTGCATTACAGCCACATTTTTGGGGTTATTGGATTTTGCAACTGTCTTCTCAACGCCGAATTTCTTTTTGGCAAGCTGACAAACGATAAGGTTCGTTTCGTCCGAACCGGTAACGCTTACAAGCGCACCCGATTCCTGTATTTCCGCGGCTTCGAGTATTTCCAGCTTCGTAGCGTCTCCGCATATAATGGGTATATCCATTTCGTTTGCAATATGCTCGCATACAGACTTGTCCCGTTCAATAACGGTCGGCTCGTGATCGTGCTCGATCAGGGTGCGTACAAGATAGTACCCTACCTTGCCGCCGCCTATAATTGTAACCTTCAAATAAATTCCTCTCCCGTACTTTAGTCCGCGAATTTTGCAAGGATAAGCTTGTCCTCCTTTTGCAATTCGACATTTTTAAGCAGCATTCTGCTCAAAGAGCCGTCGCCGTGCTCTATGGCAACAAGAGTTTCATTATCCTCAAATTCTATTTCGCTTATACGTTTTCCTATAAAATCTTTTGGTATCTCCATTATCTCCATAATGATAGAATGTCCACCGACAGAAGTTCCGGCGGAAGCGGAACTGTTTATAGCCGCGCAGAAAGAGGTCACAGTTGTATTGGTAGGACATATGGTTTCAAGTCCGAATCCGGAAAAGACCTCGTTTTTCTTTGGATCGTTAACTCTTGCGAAAACCTTAGGAACACTGAAAAATTGTTTTGCAAGCTGAATAACCATTAAATTTGTATTATCGTCGGAGGTTACCGCCGCGAGAGCGTCGCAGTTCTCTATTCCCGCTTTTTTCAGCACTTCCTTATCAATGGGAACGCCAAGAGTGGTGTAACCGTTAAAATCTGCCGAAAGATTTGAAAACTGTTCCTTATCGCTGCTTATTACCGAAACGTCGTGTCCCTGAGCGGACAGTGCGCTGCACAAAGCCGCACCGACGTTTCCGCAGCCGATCACCAAAATATTCATTGCGGAAGCCGTTCTCCCCTTCCAAATAAAACTATACAAATTTATTATATTACAAAATCCTTCGAATTACAATAGTTTTTTTCTAAAAAATTTTTATTCAGGACACAAATACAGCCTTTTTCAGATGCGAATTGCTTCCGAAAGCGGATTTTGTCGGAATCACACGATCTTTAATATGTGAAAGTTATGTGAGAAATCACGGATATGCTTGCATTCCTGTAAATTTTATGATATAATTAACAATGTAAAGTATTTATATGATGTTTTTATGAAAGGACGTATCAAATGATTTCAGGTTACAATTTTTCCCAGGTCACTCCGGATATTCTTGCTATGTCAGCTTTGTGCTCTAAAAATGGCTGTATAGACCAGGAACTTTACACCAAATACGATGTAAAGCGCGGTCTCAGAGATATAAACGGTAAAGGTGTTCTTGCGGGACTCACCGAGATATCCGAGATCATCTCTTCAAAAACCGTTGACGGTAAATCGGTTCCCTGCGACGGAGAGCTTTATTACCGCGGCTACAATATCAACGACCTTGTAACGGGATTTACCCGCGACAAGCGCTTTGGATTTGAAGAAATCACCTATCTTCTGCTTTTCGGAGAGCTTCCCTCAAAAAAACAGCTTGACGATTTCAGCAGGCTCCTCTCGGACTACAGACAGCTGCCGACAACGTTTGTGCGCGATATAATTATGAAATCGCCAAGCAACGACATTATGAACGGTCTTGCAAGAGGTGTGCTCACGCTTTATTCTTACGATGATATGCCAAACGATATCTCTATACCAAACGTCCTGAGGCAGTCGCTGGAGCTTATTGCGCTTTTCCCGCTGATAGCAGTTTACAGCTATCAGGCAAAGGCGTACTACCACGACAACGACAGCTTTTTCATTCATCAGCCAAACCCCGAGTACTCCACCGCGGAAAACATTCTTCACATGCTCCGCAGCGACAGCTCGTTTACGGCTCTTGAAGCGCACATACTCGACCTTGCTCTTGTTCTTCATGCCGAACACGGCGGAGGAAACAACTCCACCTTTACGACCCATGTCGTTACTTCCTCCGGTACCGATACCTATTCGGCAATAGCAGCAGCATTGGCTTCCCTTAAAGGACCTAAACACGGCGGCGCCAATATTAAGGTAACAATGATGTTTGAGGACATGAAAAACAAGCTTTCCGACTGGGAGGACGAGGACGCTATCCGTGATTACCTTAAAAAACTCCTCCACAAAGAGGCTTTCGACAGGTCGGGACTTATCTACGGTATGGGTCACGCTGTATACTCCGTATCCGACCCCAGAGCGGCAATACTGAAAAAAGCTGTGAAAAGCCTGTCCGAGGAAAAGCACATGGAGAAAGAATATTCGCTGTACAGCAAAATAGAACGTCTTGCACCGGAGGTTATTGCAAAGGAACGCAAGATATATAAAGGCGTATCTGCGAACATCGACTTCTACAGCGGGTTTGCCTACAGTATGCTTCGGCTTCCGCCGGAACTCTACACGCCTATTTTTGCAATTGCAAGAATTTCAGGCTGGTCCGCTCACCGAATTGAGGAGCTGCTTGTCGCCGGGAAAATTATCCGTCCCGCCTATAAAGCCGTCCAGGAGCACAGGGATTATACTCCTATTTCCGGAAGATAATGTGAAAGGACAATACTTATGACATTAAAAGAAGCCGCTGAATGCCGTCACACGGTACGAAGATATACATATAAAAAACTGCCCGCCGATATGATCGAAAAGCTTACCGAAAGAATCGGCGAATGCAATGAAAAATACGGGCTGTCCATGAAGCTGATAACCGAAAATACAGACGCTTTAGGCGCCGCGATACGACTTGTTATGTCAAAAAGAGTTCGCAATTACATTGCACTTACAGGAAAAAACGCCCCTGATACCGATGAGAATCTTGGCTATTGCGGATCAGATATCATGTTGTTCGCTCAAACTCTTGGACTTAATTCATGGTGGATAGGAGGAACTTTCAGCAGAAACGGAGTAAGAAAACACGTCCCGGAAAGCGAAGCCGAAAAGCTCATAGGAGTAATAGCAGTCGGTTTCGGAGAATCTCAGGGAGTTCCGCATAAATCCAAAAATCCCGAAGCCGTCAGCAGCTATGACGGTACAATAATACCCCAATGGTTTTCAAACGGAGTCAAAACGGCTCTGCTTGCTCCGACCGCCCTTAACAAGCAGGCGTTTTTCATCAAGGGAAGCGGTTCAGACGTAAAAATAACCTATAACGGCGGAGGAATATTTGCGAATACGGATTTAGGAATAATAAAATATCATTTTGAACTTGGCGCGGGGAAAGAGAACTTTAAGTGGATATAATATAAAATAATTTTGAAGATTACATTATATTATTTCTTTTATTATGACAATATAGATAATGACATGATTATATGTATAAATAATAAAAAACAAAACGGAAACCGCTTTAAAACAGTTTCCGTTTTGTTTTTTATGCAAGTTAATCAAGCGGGTAATTTTTCAAGTCGGGAAGCTCCTCTAATGTAAGAGTACGGTCGCTGTTGTACGCTTTATTGAGAGTCTCCATTGTGGTGTATTCGTCATTGAGAACACCCTTGCTGAGAGTAAACGGATCGCTCCATGTGCCCCAGTAGAGCCAGCGGCTGTTACCCGTAAAGACCTTATCAGGATCCATTACGCAGCCGTTTTCGGATAAAGCTACCAGCTTCGGAACTGACGGTATCTCCGCCAGATAAGCAAAGCTTCCGCTGTAACAGGAGTCTATTTGTTTTCCCGCATAAATATCCGTAGCAACAATATCCACGGTCTCGTCCCCCGGATACCAGTCAACGTCCTGAGCGTTCCATACCCAGATAAGATTTGTGAGATTATGCTCGTTTGTCATTTTGTCATACATAACGTTCCACAGCTTGATGTAGCTTTCCGCCTGACAGTCGCCCCACCAGAACCAGCCTCCGGAAGCCTCATGAAGAGGTCTCCACAAAACGGGAACTCCCGCGTCGCGCAGACGTTCAAGCTGATACGCGATAGTGTCAATATCCTGCATAAGAAGCTCGTAGCCTTTTTCGTCCTCACCGTTCATTATCTTGTCAAGGTCAAGCTTTGAACCCTCTTTATAGAACGAGGAGTACCACGGGTTCTTGTCATCGTTGACCTGATAATCCACAGGAGAATGCCAGTGCCAGCACAGAGTAACGATACCACCGCCGTTATTGTACCAGTCATAAGCAAATTCCACAGTGTTAGAGTCACTTCCGTAAGCCACGGAACCGGAGCTGTAGCCGGACATATCCATACCGAGAACCGCAAAATGTGAGCCAGTTTCCTTAGCAATGCGGCTGTATTCAGTAGATGTTCTTCCATCGTCGGCATACTGTCCCGTAAGACTGTATTTACCATAAATATCGCACAAGAATTTATAGAGACGGCGGGTATTCTCATCCGCGTTGGGATTTGACAAAGGCGCGGTAACCGTATAGGTATCTACATTTACAGATGTATTAGGAGTAATTTTAAGACAGTCGTAATCAACATATCCCCAGTAAGGCTTAACGGTTATCCTGTGAGAACCTTTCGTCAGGTATACATTTTTCATCATGCTGTCTCCAAAGCCCGAATAATTCAGGCACATGATAGTACCAACCTGTTCGTCGTCTATAAACAAATAATTCTCACGTCTGCCGTCGCTTGTTTTTGAAACGAAATTCAAGTCATAAAAGCCGTCATATTCAATATCAGCAACAAAAGTCAGGCTGTCACCCTCGCTGTTGACTCCGTTGGCGCCTGCGCCTCCCGAAGCTTCGGGATTGTCAAAAGCTGTCGTTTTACCGGTAAATTCCCCGGCCTCCGCTTCAAAAACAGCCTCGTAATCAGCGGGAACGCTGCTTGCCGTCAGCGGATAGTCGGACAGATCCAGATCGTTATTGAACTCTGTTTTGATCTCGTCATAAATTACTTTGAGAGGTTCAAACTGAGGTTTGTCGGCTGCCGCAGCGGTTTCGCCGGTACCGGTATCAGCCGCTCCGGAAATATTTTCTGTAGCTTCAGCCGATGTATTGTCTCCGACAGAAGTTCCCTCTCCGGAATCTGTAGTACAGCCAGAGAGCATTGCGGCTGCAAATGCGGAAGCCGCCGCAATAGCAATGATCTTTTTTGCTTTCATGATATTCCTCCTTTTTATTTTGCCTCGGAGGAAATTAATCACTTAGCCGGACAGTATCATTTATCCGGCAAAGCGTCCTCCTCGGCGTTTACAGGCGGTTCAACGCCCATAGCTTCATAAAGATAATCAAGTTTTTCGGTAAGCTCGTCGATCTGTTCCTGGTATGCGGCCTCTCTTTTAGCCTGCGCGTCCTTTATCTTGCCGTCAGCAGAAAGACGTACGGCAAAGCCTGCCGTAACAATAAGCGCAAAGACCGTAAGCGCTGTGGTAAGCGGATTGAAGTATCCCCTGTTTTCGGGTCTTGCCTCTATCATACGTCCGAATCCCGAAGCGTGCAGAGCTTTTTTCAGTGCAAGATAAAGCGGTACCGAAACGACAACGGCAATAGCTCCGTTTATAAAAGACGCCGCAGCCTTTTCCAGCATGACGGCAGACGCCGTCTGAAATGGATTTCCGAGAATGAGCTGCGTTACAAACGCCTTGCCGAGGTAAAGCACGATGTAAACGAGCTGTCCGACTATTGCGGCAATAACTGCTCTTGCCGGCTCGCTTTTTATTCCCGATCGGTTCAGCTTTCCCGCTGCCCAGCCCATAGAAAACTTGGAGAAAAAGGTATACGGCGCGGAAAGCGTATAGAGCGGGTTAAACAGGTCGTACAAAGCGCCTCCGATTCCCGAGGATAATCCTCCGTTCACGCCGCCGAAAAGAAGTCCCGCAAGTAAACACATTGAGTTGCCTATGTGTATCCTTGTTTCGTTTGCAAGCGGGATAGACATATAGTTTCCCGCGTAGACCAAAGCCGCCATAAGTCCAACGGCAACCATTCTGTAAATTCTGCTTCGCTGCTGCGATACTGTGTTGTTCATTTTAAGTACCCCCTTGGAATTTATGCTTTTATTATACCCGCAGATACCTGCATAAGCAAATCCAAGGCATACTATAATATTTTGTTAATATTTGTGGATAATGCCGCAATATTCCTTTTAGTCTGATTTTATTTTTGTCATATTACACATATGCGGCTACCCTCAAAAACTTGCTGAAATTCACCGCTGTCATACTGTACAAAAACGTTCATGTGTCATATCATTATTTTGACGTACCGGTAGAATTTTTTTGATCGTGACGCATAGTGAGGGATATCCGCTTGCGCTTTAGATCAACATCAAGAACCCAAACCTTGACAACCTCTCCAACCTTGACAGCCTCAAGCGGGTGCTTGATATAGCGGTCGCATATTCTGGAAATATGCACTAAACCGTCCTCGTGAACGCCTATATCCACAAAGCAGCCGAAATCCACAATATTACGGACGGTACCCATAAGCTCCATACCGGGCTTCAGGTCTTTCAGCTCCATAACGTCGCCGCTTCTCAGCAGCGGAGGGGGAAGCTCGTCCCTAGGATCGCGTCCGGGCTTAGCAAGCTCTTTAAGAATGTCCGTAACAGTGGGAACGCCTATACCCGCTCCGTCTGCAATATTCGGTATTCCGATTTTACGCGCTGCTTCCGGTATCTCAGTAAGACCTCCGTTTTTCAAATCTGCTATTGAGAATCCGCAGCGGTCGATGATCTTTTGGGCGGCCTCATAGCTTTCCGGGTGTACCGCCGTGTTGTCCAGGGGATTCTTTCCACCGTGTACCCTAAGAAATCCCGCGCACTGCTCAAAGGCTTTCGGGCCAAGCTTTGACACTTTAAGGAGCTGCTTTCTGTCGGTAAAGGAACCGTTTTCCTCACGGTACGCAACGATATTTTTCGCAACTGCCGAACTGATACCCGAAATATAGGACAGCAGCGAATGGGAAGCGGTATTCAGGTCAACTCCGACAGTGTTTACGCAGTCCTCGACAACTCCGGTAAGAGCCTCGTCCATACGCGCTTTAGGCATATCGTGCTGATACTGACCGACTCCGATAGCCTTGGGGTCTATTTTGACAAGCTCCGCGAGAGGATCCTGCATACGGCGTGCAATAGAAACCGCGCTCCTAAGGGAAACATCGTATTCCGGAAATTCATCAGCCGCCAGCTTTGAAGCAGAGTAAACCGACGCTCCCGCCTCGGACACTACCATATAAGATACCTTTTCGGGAAGCTCCTTGATAAGGTCGGCAACGAACGCCTCCGATTCGCGGGAAGCCGTTCCGTTTCCGATAGCTATAATTGAAACGCCGTATTTCTGAATAAGATTTTTTACCAATACCTTACCCTGCTCAATTTTGCGCTGCTCACCTGTTGTAATATAGGCAACACCCGTGTCGAGAACTTTTCCCGTATCATCGACGACGGCAAGCTTACAGCCTGTACGGTATCCGGGGTCAAGACCGAGAGCGGTTCGCCCCTTGATAGGCGGCTGCATAAGAAGCTGACGCAGATTTGACGCGAATACCTTGATAGCCGCCTCGCAGGCTTTAGACGTTAAGTCCGCGCGGATCTCCCTCTCAACCGAGGGAAATATAAGCCGTCCGTAACCGTCAACAGCGGCTGCCTTAACAAGCTCGCCGCAGGGAGAATCATTCTTCACATATTTGTCCGCAACGATTTTTTCCCCTCTTCCGTCCGGAACGGCTACGCTCACTTTCAGCTTGTCCTCCCGCTCTCCCCTGTCTATGGCGAGAACGCGGTGCCCGGCTATCCTGAACACAGGCTCGGAAAAATCGTAATAGTTTGAATAAACGGTTTCCTCCTCCGGGTCCGCCGCTTTCGAGGACACCATACCCTCTTTGGTTATCATTGCGCGAAGAGTTTTGCGAAGCTCCGCGTCATCGGAAATATCCTCGGCGATAATATCCATAGCTCCCTGCAAAGCCGCCGTTCCGTCAGATACGTCCTTTTCGGGGTCTATGTAATTTTCCGCCTCGGCATTAGGGTCAGCGGCAATATTCTGCGCCATAATAAATTCCGCAAGAGGTTCCAGTCCGCGCTCTCTTGCCACGGAACCGCGGGTCTTGCGCTTGGGCTTAAAGGGACGGTAAATGTCCTCAACCTCAACAAGAGCAGCTGCTTTTTCGATAGCCGCGGCGATCTCGTCGGTCATCTTGCCCTGCTCGGTAATGGAAGCGGCGACTTCCTCCTTGCGCTTTTCAAGATTGCGCAGATAAGTAAGCCTGTCAAAAATCTCGCGCAAAAGCTGGTCGTCAAGCGAGCCTGTCAGCTCCTTGCGGTAACGCGCGATAAAAGGTATTGTCTTGCCGTCGTCGATAAGCGAAACGGTGTTGTCGATCTGCTCCTGCCTGAGCTTGAACTCTTTGGCAAGGGTCTCGTTAATGTTCAAAAAAATCTCCCTTTCGGTTTAAACAGTGATAGGGCGGAAACTGTAAATTTCCACCCTAATATTATAACACATTTATAAAATTATGGCAAGTCCTTTTTGCCGCTGTCGTCTCTGCTGTACTCCAAAATATCCCCCGGCTGACAGTCAAGAACATCGCATATAGCTTCAAGAGTGGAAAACCGTATAGCCTTTACCTTACCGGTTTTCAGGTTGGAGAGATTGACATTGCTTATGCCCACCTTTTCGGCAAGCTCGTTCAGGGACATTTTTCTGTCCGCCATAACGCGGTCAAGCCGCAGGATTATACTCATAAAGTTCCTCCTTAAAGCATTTCATCGGATTCCTGCTGAAGTCTGCAGCCGTAGTCGAAAATGCTGCTTAACATAAGGAGCAGACTTAAAAATGCCCAGCCGGCGGGGTTTGTAACAAGCTCGGACTCCGTACCGAGTACGGGAAAAACTATTGGGAACAAAAACTCCGCCGCTGCCGAAAGAATAAGCATAGCAGCGATTACGGCGGCTATTTTTTTCATTTCTTTCGGAACCTGCGGTATGAATGGCGTACCGTTTTTGTTAACGTTCATAAAAATGTTTTTGCACAGCAAGGAAATAACAAATAATGACAAACACAAGATAAAATTTGGAATAACAATGCAGAGCGCTTTTGCCAGTCCGAGCGAAGGCTTCACCGTATATTCATACAGATCGGTAACGCAATCCACAAAAAATACGACTGTAAAGATCAGCATTACAAACATAAAAATTACTGAGAATATCTGCATTGCCAACATATTCGACCTAACCTTTTTCAGTTCGTCGGACATATCCTGTACAATCGGCTGTTCGTCGGAAATTCCAACAATTTTCTTAAGCAGTTCCAAGATTTTTTTCATAGTGAATCCTCCCGAATTATAAAGTTTCGTCCGTTTCCTGCTGGAGCTCGCAGCCGTAGCGGAACACCAGCGAAATGCAGTACATAACTATTCCCGCGGAAAACATTATACCGCTGCCGACGGAAAACTCCCCGCTCTGGACAAGCATTAATGTTATCTGAACAGGCTCTAAAAGCATAAATGCAATGCCTATGGTGCGTATCTTTCCACCATTCCTTTCGGTGAAGGGACTTTCGTCTCTGCGTATGCTCATCAGCAACCGGAGGCATGACACTATTGCTATGATCATTATCGTTATAAACGCCGCCGCAAATATCAAATACAGCGTACTCATAAGAAAGCTATCAGGCATAGTATCCGGAACCGCATTTGCTTCCGAACCTGAAAGCGCGTTGCTGAAGCCCTCCATAAAACCGATTCTCCTTTTGGTCAACTGTTTCATAATATCCCCTCCGAATACAAATCATGTAAGCTTACTGTGGTTACAGTATAACATCCAAATTTACGTTTGTCAATACATATTTAATGATAAACATTAAATATTATATGTTCTTCACAAAACAGCTTACAATAATTGTACATACTGTATACAAACGGACGAAATATTACCGTCAAAAAATATCAGATAAAAGCTTATAAAATTTATAAAAGCACTTGCATATTTCCTCAAAATCTGCTATAACTAATATAGCGGAAAACAAAAGCGGGAAAAGAAGCTGCTCTTACCCGCGTTTTAAATTACGAAAGGAATGACTGTTATGGAATGCTATAAAAGACGTGATAAAATAAACTACTATCTCGATATAGCGGAGACTGTTCTGGAAAGAGGAACCTGCATACGCCGAAATTTCGGAGCGATAATCGTAAGCAACGACCGTATCGTTTCAACGGGATATGTGGGAGCTCCCCGCGGCAGAGCAAACTGCGTCGATATGGGGTACTGTACCCGCGAAAAACTGAACGTACCGAAGGGACAGCGGTACGAGCTTTGCAGAAGCGTCCACGCGGAAGCAAACGCCATTATTGCCGCCGACAGAAACGATATGCTGGGAGCAACGCTCTATCTCGCCTGCCACGACGCAAAGACCGGAGAGCTTTACGGAGATGTTGAACCGTGTTCCATGTGCAAAAGAATGATAATAAATGCGGGTATTTCCACTGTCATAATCAGAAATACCAAGGATACATACACTACTATCAACGTTGAGAGCTGGATAGACAAGGACGATTCAATTGAAGGTACGGCAGGATACTGAAACTGAAAAAACGGCGAACTAATGTCCGCCGTTTTTGTTTTATTCTTTTTTATCTCTTACTGAGAGCTATGATCTCGTCTTTTGAAAAAACGTACTTTTTGTCGCAGAAATGACAGCAAACCTCGGTAGAATCCTGTTCCTCAGCCATTTTGACAAGCTCTTCCCTGCCGAGGCTTACCAATGCCCGCTCCACACGCTCTTTGCTGCAATCACATTTATAATTCACTTCAAAGGAATCCATGACCTCGGGTTCAAGTCCGCCCAGAACGCTTTTAGCAATATCCTCCGCGGACATTCCCGAATCAAGCATTGACGTTACCGGAGGAAGCTTGTTTACGTTAGCTTCCAGAATATCTATGCAGCTCTCGTCCGCAAAGGGCAAAAGCTGTATCAGATAGCCTCCCGCTGCCTTTACCGTAAGATCCGGATTTACAAGTACGCCAAGTCCGCACACTGTGGGAATCTGTTCACTTACCGCGAAATAGCTTGCGATATCCTCGGCGATCTCACCCGACACAATTGGAACCTGTCCCACATAAGGCTCTTTCAGACCCAGATCCTTGACCACTGAAAGAGTACCATCCTTTCCGACCGCGCCCGAAACGTCCAGCTTTCCGTACTTGTTCAAAGGAAGCTCAACTATTGGGTTCCCAACGTAAGATTTAACGTTTCCTCTGCTGTCGGCGACCGCTATGAGAATACCTGTTGCTCCGCCGCCGTTCATACGTACCGTCACCGAATCGTTTTCGCCCTTCAGACCGTTTCCTATCAAAGACGCAGCTATAGACAGCCTGCCCAAAGCTGCTGTAACGACCGCCGACGTCCTGTGTATCCTCTCTATCTCGGAAACTATATCAATAGCGTCTATTGCCGAAGCGACCACAGACGCATCCTTTGAAATTGTTCTGACTATTTTTGCCATATTTTTATCCTTTTAGTAATCCAATATTTTCGGAATATATCAGCGTACCTTTCTTGCCGCATAAACCAACTTTTCACTGTCCGCTCTCGGCGGGTCAAAGGAGTCGTAATCGTATTTTCCCGCTATCTCAAAGCCGCACTTTTCAAGAAGCCCGTCAATAATGCTCTCATCGAAAGCTATCTCGGAAAAACCGTCCTCATAACGTCTGTAGAGACCATTTTCATCACGCTCAAAAAAGTCCAGCGACATATCCACACGATTGTCATTTTTGCTGTAAAAATTCTGCCAAACGCAGTAAACATCGTCAAGGTCGTAAACAAAAGTATTATCTCCCAGAATATTTTTATGCTTATGGGGAGTGTTTATATCAAAAAGAAAAAGTCCCTCAGGTTCACAGAACAGCGAGACCCGTTCAAAGGTCTTTTCAATATCCGCAAGGCTTGAAAGATGATTTATGCCGTCTAAAGCGCATACCGTAACGTCTATAGTACCGAACATATCCAAATTTGTCATATCCTGACAAAGGTACTGGATATTATGACCGCTTTCAAATTTCTTGTCAAGAGCGGCATTCAGCATATCCTCGGAGCTGTCCACGCCGATAACGTCATACCCCATTTCACTGAAAGCCTCTGACAGGCTGCCCGTACCGCATGCAAGATCAAGCAGAATATTTTTCCTGCCGCCGTGTTTTTTTATCAGCGAGTCAAAATATTCTGCTCTTTCGCGATATGAAATATTTTCGGTAAGCGCGTCGTAAAAATAAGCAAAACTGCGGTATCCGCTCATTTTCCGGATTCTTCCTTGAGACGGTCAAATACGAGAGCATAGCCGTCGCTGCCGTAGTTGAGCGTTCTGTTTACTCGGCTGATAGTAGCGGTGCTTGCGCCCGTCTCGGCAACAATATCGCTGTAAACCCTTTTCTGAACCAGCATTGTGGCAACCTGCATTCTCTGGGACATAGCCTTAAGCTCCAGAACCGTACAGAGATCCTCAAAAAATTTGTAACACTCGTCTGTGTTTTCAAGGGTAAGAATAGCCTTGAAAAGCGCGTCCATATGTTCATCCTTAAGCTTATTATTCATACTGAATTGTTCCTTTCTTGTTGTAATACTGATTTTAATCTCAAATCAGGATAATGTAACAGCAAGGAAGCTTGCCTAAAATTATTTTAACATATTATAGTGAAAAAGTAAAGAGTTTTTTCAATTTTTCTTCAAAAACATTTTTTATTGACCTATCAGCTTTTTTGCCCAAAGGAACAGAGTCTCGGACATATTGTCAAAATCCGCCTTACCTCCGCTTTTTAAATGCAGGAACGTCCCGATAACAGTCTGCTCGTCCACGTCTGCCAGATCAAGCAGTTCTTTTTGGAGCTTAACGTATTTTCCCGTCTGTCTGAAATAAACCGCCTGTACGACGAACGACGCCGACTTGTACAAGCCGCGGAGGATATCCTCGCTTTTTTCGTACAGCATATTATGAACGCAGCCGTGATAAATATTACAGGCTCCTATCATTACCGCACGGTCAACAGCGGAACCGTCAATATACTGCAAAAGCTCGTCAAGGCTTCCAACGATAGAGGTCGTATCGTAGAAAAACTGAAACAGGTCGGACGGTTCCCAATTGTTAAGCTCGCTTCTGCCGCTGAAAAAACCGCAGACAAGCTCGCGGTTAGGAAGTCCGTCAAGCATTTTGCCGTAAACCCGGATATCTTCCGGCAATACCTCGTCCAGTACCACAACAAGGTCTATATCGCTTGTTTCCGTCGCCTCTCCCCGTCCGTAGCTGCCTTGAAGTCCTACAAACCATATGCGCGTTCCAAAAGCTTGCTCTAAAGCTTCTAAAAAGTTATTTATCCATTTATTAATGTCTATCATATTTAAAGTACCCTTATATGTCGTTTCTGACAATATCTTCAAGAGTCTCTCTCTTTACGATAACTCTTGAAGTACCGTCCTTTACCATAACAACGGGCGGCTTAGGTATACGATTATAGTTTGAGGACATAGAGTAATTATAAGCTCCAGTTGCGAGAACCGCAATTATATCCCCCTCTTCGGTTTGCTGAATAGGGGCGCCCTCTCCGAGCAGGTCTCCGCTTTCGCAGCACTTACCAGCCACCGTGACGGTCTCACTCTTCGGTTCCGAAGCCCTCAACGCGTTTACAAAATCATACTTGGACTTATAGAGAGCATATCTGGGGTTGTCACCCATTCCTCCGTCAACTGAAATATAGGTGCGTATATTAGGTATATGCTTGATACCGCCCACAGTGTACAGAGTTATGCCCGCAGGCCCCGCAATAGACCGTCCCGGCTCTATAAGAATAAACGGCAGATTAAGATTTTTTTCGGCGCAGACAGCCTTTACCTTTTCGGATACCTTTTCCATGTAGCTGTCGTAAGGTACGGGAGAGTCCGCATCGGTGTACTTGATACCGAAGCCTCCGCCTAAATCAAGCTCTTTTATCTCGTAACCGAGTTCGTCCCTTATCCGAGCTATAAAGTTCATCATTACCTCGGCTGCAAGCACAAATGGGTCTATATCAAAGATCTGACTTCCGATATGACAGTGCAGTCCCAAAAGCTCTATATGCTCCAGGGAGATCGCTTTTTTGACCGCCTCAAACGCTTCTCCTGTCTCAAGCGCAAAACCGAATTTGCTGTCTATCTGTCCGGTTCTGACAAAATCATGGGTATGAGCGTCAATGCCGGGTTTTATCCTGAACATAATATTCGCCTTTGCACCGCGCTCGCAGGCAAGCCTGTTAAGACGCTCCAACTCGAAAATATTGTCAACCACTATCCTGCCGACATTTTGTTCAAGAGCCATTGAAAGCTCCTCGTCGGTTTTGTTGTTTCCGTGAAAGCATACCTTTTCCATTGGGAAGCCCACGCTTGCCGCAGTGTAGAGCTCTCCCGCTGAAACCACGTCCAGCCCCATGTCCTCGCTCATCATTATCCTGTACATCTCTTTGCAGCAGAAAACCTTGCTGGCGTAGCATACAAGACCTTTTCCGCCGTAGCAGCGGTCTATAGACTGCTTGAAGCTGCGGCAGTTTTCGCGCAGCAAATCCTCGTCCATAACATAAAGCGGCGTGCCGTATTTTTGAGCAAGGTCTGCCGTGTCAAGTCCGCCTATAGTAAGATGTCCCTTTTCATTCACCGATAAATTTTTTGATACAAACATTTTTTATGCTCCTTTCAAACTTTGGTTAAGTGTTGTACTCTGCCCGATAAACAAAAATTTACATTATCCCTATTATCATCATAACTGCACCCGGTAAGTTTGCCAATGCATGCATAATGATGCTTGAATAAATATTTCTATTGTTCTTTATATAAAAGGTTGTCAAACCAATTGAGAGTGGAAGATAATAGAAAAATTCCCTCAATTCGTATAAGTGAATACAATCAAATACAATTATGGATATTATAGCCATAATAGTTATCACAGCTTTATTGCTTTTATTGACCCACCCAATTAATGATTCCCTAAAAGTTAGTTCTTCTATGAATGGAGTAAATATTGACATCATGATACAAGTTAAAATTGGAGGTATTGTATCCGCCATTGTTCCAACCGTTTCTGTATTTTGTGTCTTAAAACTCCCATTAACAATGTATTGAAACATATATGCTAATACTGAAGATGCAGCGAGCCAAATAAGCAGTTCAATAAAAAAAATCCGCCAACTCTTTATTTCTTTTTTAAATTGATCCCATTTGCTTAAAAGCTCTTTGTTCCAAATAGCAATAACGACTGCAATCAAAACGGCATAGACTGTAAACGACGCCCATGATCTATTTATCCCTGTTGCCACTAACACTTCCCATAATCCAAAATTGATTAAGAAGAAAAAAACGACATTGATAACTGATCTTAAAATTGTTTTCTTCATATGCATTATCCCTTTTCATATATACCTGCTGTGTCTAAATTTCAATTTATCGAGCAGTATTTATGCCTATTACTATAATATACAATACAATAAATTAAGCTTTGGGGCACGTGTTATATTCCGCCGGATAAACAGGAATTTGTTAATTGCTTTCATTTGCGACAATACCGCATAAAAATCCTCTCATTAAAACCTTTTTGTTTACCGTGTTTTTCCGGAATACGCTTAAATTCCTCAAACCCGATATTCGTATAACATTTAATAGCATTATTATTTACATCAGTAACATCAAGCACAAAATCCTGATAATTTGTAAGCAGCATACTCTCTTTAAGCATAGTTGCAGCAATACCTTGTTTACGGTATTGCTTTCGTACTGCTACAAATTCTATGTATCCGGTTGTAATAGGATACTCAAGCTGCTTTTCAAATTCTTCTTTCAAAACCAAGGTACCAATAATTCCTTTAAAGAACCCAAAATGTTTCTTCAAAGATACTTTTTCCGCTTTTGCAGCCCTGCCGGTGCAATCAGAAATTGCCAGCACTCCCGCAATATTCCCCTCTATATCTGCCACATAAAATCTTTCCATATTCAATCCAGTTGCGATAGCCTTTGCTACTTTTTGATTATCTTTGCATAATATTGAAAAATCCTTTTCAAATCCTTCTGCAATACATAAAGCTACGTTATTACGGTCTGTTTCTTTTGCTTTCCTTATATGCACCATTTTCATATATCCTTTATAATTGTTTTAAACTATTCATCAAATTCCGAGTTATCGCGCAGTATTTTACTTATCCTTATAATATACCATACAATAAGATTATGCGTTGTATTACGCCCGATAAACAGGAATTGCCGTTGTTGAAATATAATCATACCGTACTTTTAGAAAATTTTATAAATTCATACGGCAATCCTATATCTTCTGAATATTTACGGATCTCTGTCTTTTCGTCATCACTCATTTCGTCATAAAAAGGGCGGTCTGATACTTTCCGGTATGTTTTAACTTCGTCTATTTTCAATACATCACCCCATGGAGCGATATATAATTCCCCGACTTTATATTTCCCTACTTCTTTATATACCCTCGTGGTATAACAATACCCTAATTTATTTAAATAATTTTGAATTGACTCATATTCATGTTCAGGGAATGATATTTCTTCAAACATACAATAAACCTCCTAATTTTGTACAAAGATCATACTTATAATAGGAAGTTACTCATCTTTTGGTCTTGGACCGTTCGGCAGAGGTTTTCCGTTTTCATCTCGGTTAATGGGAGTTGCTTTAAGATGAAACTTTATACACCCGTCGGCGCACGGTATATTCATTTCATACTTTTCTTTTTCACCTCTGTATGTAAAATCACCGCCGCACCGAATAACTTCGCACCATGTATATACCTTTATCATTGTTTTGGGACACATTCCGGCAGGACATTCATATGAAAAGACAAATTTATCTCCCTTTTCCAATCCAAGCCGGCAGTGTCCTGCTTTTCCCTCTATAGCAGTCAATTCAAACTGCCAATCCTCGGTACACCATTTTTGCATATCAATAACCTCCAGTGTTAATATAAATGATCTACTCAATAAATTACGATTTATCACGCAGTATTTTTACCTATCATTGTAATGCTTGGTTACGCATTGTATTCCGCTCGATAAACAGGAACTTAACATCTTAAAACAATCTCCATAGCTTCACTGATAATGTCCTCAAGTTCCTTTGCACCGTCGATCACATAATCGGAAGCTGACAAATGATCTTTCTGCATTTGAACATAAGCTGTTCTTGCACATTTCAAATATATATTCATTTCATTACGAATTTCATCTGCCGCAGCCCCTTTCATATCTCTGAGAACTCTTCGGGCCATTGCTATATCTAACGGCGTATCAATAAATATGCAGCAATTCAAATAGCCCTTGATCATTTGATGTTGGTATGCAAATGGATAGTCCAGCAACAGGTATTCATATTCGCCGCTGCGGATAATTCTTTCAATATCCGCTTTTAACGGAGATAAGTCCCATACATTAACATCCGCGCCCTCCGATACCCATTTTGAAAAGTCTTCGACTTCTCCATCAAACGAGTAATCATCAAAGTGAAGTGACACTGTTCTTGGCAGCCTATCTTTAATTGCATTTACAACTGTTGTCTTTCCACCTGCCGTTACGGCTCCGAACGCTATTATTTTCATAGTCTGCTCCTTTAAATTCCGATTTATCGCGCAGCATTATTACCTATTCTTATAATACACAATCTTTCAGAATTTGTCAATATAAATGCAGAAATTTTTTGCAGGATTTTTATATTCTCCTGCAAAGTCAATCTATTTAAAGCAATTTTCCACCGTTTATCGCGGGAATTGTGCATATCCAAAATTGTACTTATTCATTTTCCAATAAAACAGCCTCTTCAATGACCGCGCGGATATCCTCCGCGCCCTCGCCGGTGACAGCGGAAAATTCTATAGTCTCGATAACGTCAAAGTACGGTATCTCTTTCGCAAAACCCGCCATGCGTTCCTCCCGCTGACGTTTGGAAAGCTTGTCCGCCTTTGTAAAAATAATCACGAATGGCTGCTCCCGATCTATAAGAAAATTTATCATATGCAGATCGTCCGCGGAGGGCGGGTGACGCATATCCACAAGCTGCATGACAAGGGCTATATCCCTGTCGGAGGTCAGGTAGCCCTCTATAAGCCCCGACCAACGCTGCTTGTCGCTTTTTGAAATCTTTGCATAGCCGTACCCAGGCAGATCCGCCAGATAAATGTCGTCCACAGAATAAAAATTTATAGTGGCTGTCTTGCCGGGAACAGAAGACACCCGCGCAAGATTTTTTCTGTTGAAAATCTTATTTATAAGAGAGGACTTCCCCACGTTCGAGCGTCCCGAAAAAGCAACCTCGGGTCTCTCGCACTCGGGTATCTGGTCGAATCTGCCGTACGAAGCGTAAAACTCAGCTTTGTTAAAATTCATACAGTGCGTTCCTTTCACTTGTCCCAATCGCGTTAATTCAGGAGCTTGCCACGCTGCGGTTCTCCCTGCCGTCGCGGCTTTCGCTGTTCTCCGAACGCTTTGGCTTGATATATCTCGGCTCTGTTTTTTCGAGAGCTATCTCCAGAACGTCGGATATCCTTTCAGCGTACACAAAATCAATATTTTCCTTTACAACCTTGTCTACTTCTTCAAGATCGCCCTTATTTGCCGCGGGAATGATAACCGTTTTCATACCTGCCTTGTAGGCTGCCATTGTTTTCTCGCGCAAACCGCCGATAGGCAGTACCTTGCCGTGAAGCGTGATCTCCCCTGTCATTGCTACGTCGTGACGTACAGGAATATTAGCCAGCGCGGACACCAAAGCCGTAGTCATGGTTACGCCCGCCGACGGCCCGTCCTTGGGAGTAGCCCCCTCGGGCGCGTGGATATGGATATCCTTTTCCTTGTAGAAGTCGGGCGAAATACCGTACTTGTCGGAAATTCCCCTGACATAGCTGACCGCTATCTTTGCGCTCTCTTTCATAACGTCTCCCAAGGAGCCTGTAGTCTCGATAGTTCCCTTACCGTCAAATACGGAAACCTCCAGCGGCATAACAACGCCGCCCACGGACGTCCACGCAAGACCGTTTACCAAGCCGATCTCGTTGCTCTTGGAATACTCGTCGTCAAGATATTTTTTCGCTCCGAGGAACTGTTCGATATTTCTTTCGCCGATACGGACGGACTTCTTTTCCCCGCTTACAATCAGCTTCGCGGATTTCCTGCAAAGCTCGGCAATGCGGCGTTCGAGAGTTCTTACGCCGGCTTCCTTGGTGTAGTTATCTATAATAGTGTAAAGCGCGTCGTCGGAAAATTTCAGCATTATCGCTTTCAGACCGTTCGCTTTAAGCTGCTTGGGAACAAGATGCTCCTTTGCAATATGGAATTTTTCCTCACGGGTATAGCTTGTAATCTCGATAACGTCCATACGATCGAGCAGCGGAGGGTCGATAGTTTGAGTAGTATTAGCTGTCGTGACAAAAAGCACGTTGCTAAGGTCAAAAGGAACTTCAATATAGTGATCTCGGAAAGCGTTGTTCTGCTCGCTGTCAAGAACTTCCAAAAGCGCGGAGGAGGGGTCTCCCCTCATATCGTGAGTGAGCTTGTCGATCTCGTCAAGGAGTATCAGCGGATTATTGCTTCCCGCAAGCTTCATGGCATTGATTATCCTGCCAGGCATTGCTCCTATGTATGTCTTTCTGTGACCGCGGATATCGGATTCATCCCGAACGCCGCCGAGAGAAACTCTCTGGTACTTCTTTCCGAGAGCGGAAGCAATAGACTTCCCAATAGAAGTCTTGCCCACACCGGGGGGGCCAACAAGACAGATTATCTGTCCCTTGATATCGGGTTTAAGCTCTCTGACCGCAATGTTCTCTAAAATTCTTTCCTTGACCTTTTCGAGACCGTAGTGATCCTTATCGAGAGCGGCTTTGACCTTGTTTATATCGTTTTTGTCCTTTGTGGACTTGTTCCACGGCAGCTCCAGAACATTGTCCAGATAGTTGCGTATAACAAACGCCTCCTGAGACGACTGGGACATTCTGTTCAGCCTTTCCGCCTCTTTCATAAGCTTAGTCCTTGTTTCCTCCGAAAGATCAAGCTGCATTATTGATTCGGTGTACTCGTCTATCTCATCCTGATATTCCTCGTCCTCGCCAAGCTGACTCGCTATAGCTTTCATCTGCTCACGCAGGTAATACTCCCGCTGGCTGTTGTCTATCTGATCGCGTACCCTCGCCTGTATGTGGCGTTCTATGTCAAGTACCTCAACCTCTCGGGATATCATAGCCAAAAGCATACCCAAACGCGAGATTATGTGGCTTTCCTCAAGGAGCATTTCTTTATCTTCAACCGCTAAAGGAATGTTGAATACCAGCGTTTCAAAAACCTTGAACGGGTCTTTTTCGTCCATTATAGCTGAAACAAGCTCCTTTGGCATTCTCGGCATGAGCATGGAGTACTGATAGAACGACTGCTTTATCGCACGAATAACAGCCTCGATCTCTATTTCATCAGTACGCAGCCTGGTTATCTCAGGAAACGGCTTGACCTCTGCAACAAGATATGGCTCGCTCTGAATAATATCGATCAGCTTAGCCCTGTATTTTCCTTCTACAAGAACGCGAGTGATTCCGTCCGCACCTTTAAGAGTCTGCCTTATCTCGGCAACAACGCCTACCTGATACAGGTCTTTAACCGACGGTTCTTCCACTGCATCGTCTTTTTGGGTAGTAAGAAAAATCATTTTGTCATTTTTCAAAGCCGCCTTGAGCGCTGACTCCGACTTCTCCCGTGATACGTCAAAATGCATAACTATATTGGGGAAAACGACCACGCCTCTCATTGCCAGAGCCGGCACAGCAGTTTTCTCAAGCTTTGTCCTCATAATAACCTCCTGCGTCGAAAAATCGACATAAATTATCGCTTCCGATATGCATAAAAACCAAACAAGCTCCTGCCTTTATGTATTGCGCTGATTTTTAAGCTGCGTTTTTATGCAAATTAGAATAGTACATTATCTATTATATATTATATCTTCGGATTTTTCAAGTAACAATTTAAGATAACAAATTTAGTATTTATCGTCTCCGCAAAAAAAATATGAATAATTACATACAATAAATTAACTGAAAATGCGCTTTCTGATACAGAATCCATATTCGGATACGTCAGCAAGACACGGCTGCCCGCCCTCCAAACATAAATTTAAATGAAATCAAAAAGCGCATTCTTTGTTTTACTTCTTTAAAATTTTCTTTTTTCCAATTTTAGCCAATGGTTTAACAGCTTCTGTAACGCAGTCCTCTGTAACGGTAAGCCCGCAAACCTCATTATCGGAGGGCAGGTCGAACATCGACTGCTGTAAAATTTTCTCAACAATCGAACGTAAGCCGCGCGCACCCGTTTTCTGGTCGATCGCTTTTTTAGCGATCGCTTTCAAGGCCTCTGGTTCAAAATTAAGCTCAATACCGTCAAGTTCAAACAATTTTTTATACTGCTTCACAAGCGAGTTTTTCGGCTCAGTTAGTATCCTCGTCAGCATATGCTCGTCAAGCTCGTCAAGAACGGTTATCACCGGCATACGTCCCACAAGCTCGGGGATCATTCCGTATTTGACGAAATCTTGGTGAATAACTTCCTTATAGATACCGCTTGACTTTTCCGCCCTTGTTTTAATGTCCGCTCCAAATCCCAGAGATGAGGATTCCGTGCGCTTTTGAATAATCCTGTCAAGTCCGTCAAAGGCTCCGCCGCATATAAACAGGATATTTTTAGTATCAACATGAATAAACTCCTGATTAGGGTGTTTTCTTCCGCCCTGCGGAGGAACATTTGAAACCGTTCCCTCAACTATCTTGAGAAGCGCCTGCTGAACACCCTCGCCGCTGACATCGCGCGTAATGGAAGTGTTCTCGGATTTTCTTGCGATCTTGTCTATCTCATCAATGTAGATGATTCCCCGCTGAGCAGCCTCAACGTTGAAATCTGCGGCTTGAAGCAGCCTTACAAGGACGTTCTCAACATCGTCGCCCACATATCCCGCCTCAGTAAGCGTTGTAGCGTCCGCAATAGCGAAAGGAACCTGCAAAATTTTTGCAAGCGTCTGAGCAAGGATAGTTTTTCCTACGCCCGTAGGACCAACAAGAATGACGTTGCTCTTCTGGAGCTCAACATCGTCGGTATCCATTTGACTGTTTATGCGCTTATAGTGATTGTAAACCGCAACGGAAAGTGCGATCTTCGCCTCGTCCTGACCTATAACATATTCGTCAAGATATTTTTTTATTTCCGCTGGCTTCATCAGTTTAACCGGCTTCAGCGGCTGGGGTTTGACATTTCGGTTTTCGGCATAGCCGGGAACCAAATCGTTTGCGACAAGCATTTCGTAGCAATAAGTCACGCAATTATCACAAATATTGCACGCGCCTGCCGAAAACATATTCAAAACCTTGCTTTCGGGATTGCCGCAAAAGCTGCATCTTTTCATACTTCTATCATTTCCGGCCATACATTAAACTCCAAACTTATCTTGTAAAAATAACCTTGTCCACCAAACCGTACTCGGCAGCCTCTGCTGCGCTCATAAAGTTATCGCGCTCAGTATCCTCGCGGATAGTTTCGATAGGCTTGCCTGTGTTCTGAGCAATAATACGGTTCAGGTTTTCCCTTGTTCTGACCAAATGGTCGGAACGTATTTTTATATCGGTGCACTGACCCGACAATCCTCCCGAAATCAGTGGCTGATGGATCATTATTTCAGCATTTGGAAGCGCAAGTCTCTTGCCTTTTGCTCCCGAAGAAAGAAGAAAGGCTCCCATAGATGCGGCAAGACCTATGCATATCGTAGATACATCGCATTTGATATACTGCATTGTGTCATAAATAGCCATACCGGCAGTGACAGATCCTCCGGGGCTGTTGATATAGAGGCAGATATCCTTTTCAGGATCCTGACTTTCCAAATACAAAAGCTGAGAAACCACCAAACTTGCCGAAGTATCGTTTACCTCTTCGGAAAGCATAACGATCCTGTCCTCCAGAAGCATTGAAAAAATGTCCTGGGAACGCTCTCCCCGTCCTGTCTGTCTGACAACGTAAGGTACTAAGCTCATAAAAACCTCAATTCTCCGCAGAAGTATCTACGCAAGCAAACCATCCTTCTGCGGAAAGATGGTTTGCGCTTCAGCTATTGGTTACGCAGCTGCACAACATTTTATTGTTATAAAAACATTCTGCGCCTACTGACAGATAAAAACTCAGCCATTGATCTTTGCTGAATCAAGAACAATCTTGCTTGCTTCAGCAACCTTAAGATCTTCCTTGACAGCCTTAACGCTTACTACGGACTTAACCTTTTCAACGGTAAGATTGTACTGCTCAGCCATTCTGGAAATTTCCTCCTCAGCCTTTTCATCGGAAATTTCAACATTTTCAAGTGCAGCGATCTTTTCAAGCGCAAGTCTTACCTTGACCTGCTTCTGAGCCTGATCCTCAAAAGTTTTTCTGAAAGCAACCATATCCATATTGGTATATGTCAAATACATTTCCAGATTCAAGCCCTGCTGCGAAAGACGCATTTCAAAATCTCTGACCATTTCATCAATCTTATTATCAAACATAATCTGCGGGATATCAACAGTCATCTTTTCGATAAGAGATTCAAAAATCTTGTTCTCGGCTTCCATGTCCGCATTTTTTGCAGAACGCTCTTCAAGCTTTGTCCTCATGTCATTTTTAAGCTCGTCGATAGTTTCAAACTCGGTAGCGTCCTTAACAAACTCGTCATCCAGATCAGGAAGTTCCTTGGTCTTGATCTCATTAAGCTTGATCTTAAATTCGCAGAGCTGTCCCGCAATATCTTCCATCTGATAGTTTTCGGGGAATGTCACATTTATAGTAAACTCATCGCCCGTATTCTTGCCGACAATCTGCTCCTCAAATCCGGGAATAAAGGTTCCGGAACCGAGAGCGAGCTCGTAATTTTCGTCTTTGCCGCCTTCGAAAGGAACGCCGTCCTTAAAGCCTTCAAAGTCGATAACTGCAATATCTCCGTTTTCGGCGGGTCTGTCCTCAACGGTAACAAGACGTCCGTTTCTCTCCCTGAGAGCCTGGAGCTGCTTATCAATATCCTCGTCTGTAACAGCATTGACAGTTTTTTCAACTTCTATACCCTTATAATCGGAAATTTCAACCTCGGGCTTTACTGTAACGGTAACTTTAAATTTTACACCGTCATCTTTATTTACCGATTCAACAGCGATCTCCGGAGCAGCAATAAGATCGTAATCCTCTTCGTCAAGTACCTTTGTTATATCTGTCCTTACCAAATCGTTTACGGCGTCCTCATAAAAAACATTTTCCCCGTAAAGCTGCTCTATCATTTTTCTGGGAGCCTTACCCTTTCTGAAGCCATTGATATTGATTCTTCCTCTGGCTTTCAGATATGCGCTCTGAACTGCCTTTTCAAAGCCCTCGGCGTCAACGCCGATAACAAGCTCATATTTTGTAGCATCAATTTTATTTGTTGAAACCAAACCCATTTGTAACGTCCTCCAATATTAAATTGGCTCCGCCGCAAGACACGCTTCCATAAAACGGCAGAACCGCCGGAGCCTTAAAACACGTTTATCATTATAACATATTTAAAATAGATTTACCATAGATAAAGAAATATTTCGCCATTTTATACAATTTATACCACTAATTCAGGGCAAAAATGCACAAAATCACAAGATACTAAATGAAAATTTATACCGTCACGCTCTCCGCAGACCGCATTTTTGTGTGATCTGCCGTGAAGATGCCCGTAATAGCATTCCTTTACGCCATATCTGAACATAACGTCAAGTATGTCATAATTGCTCTCGTTGCCGTAAACGGGTGGATAATGCAGAAACACTATCGGTTCAAGGTTTTCTTTTGTAGCAGACTTAATCGAGACCTCCAGTCTCTGAGCTTCCCTTGCCAGTACCTTGGCGTCTGCGGGAACTTCCGTTTCATTTATCCAGCCGCGTGTGCCGCAAATCCCGTACTTTCCGTAGGAATAATGATTATTGTGCAGAAACTTTATGGTGTCAAAGCCGCTTTCCTCAACAAACTTATTAAGCTTTGACAACGTTGACCACCAATAGTCATGGTTTCCCTTGGAAATAATCTTTTGACCGTTTAAAGCATTGATAAAACTAAAATCCGCTTTTGCCTCGTCCAAATTCATACCCCATGAGATATCCCCGGGTATAACGACCAGATCGTCCTCCGAAACAGTTTTATTCCAGTTTTCGGCAAGCTTTTCAACATGACCGTCCCAGCCGCCGAAGATATCCATAGGCTTATCCACCGACAGCGACAAATGCAGATCGGCTATTGCAAATAAAGACATTGCTTCACCCTTAGTCAGACGGAAAGCTGCTTCAGAACATAATCCTGCTGCTCTTCCCGTGCAATAACGTCCTTAAAACGGCGCTCCTTTGTTTTCAAAGCAGCCAGCGACTGTGGTATCTCGTATCCCGAAAGTTCCGCAAGCCTGTCGATCATTTCAAATTCGCTAATCTCGGAAGCATTGCCGTCTATCGCTTCAAGCACGCTTGCGCTGAACTTGTAGGGACTCGCTGTAGAAGCGATAACCGTTTTTGTTGTATCTCCCGTCTCCGCACGGTAGTCTTCGTAAACCTTTACCGCAACCGCTGTGTGAGTGTCAAGGGTATAAGAATACTTATCATATATTTTCTTAATGGTATCCTTTGTAGCCTTGTCGTCGCAGAAGCCCGCTGCAAATTCGTCCGCAAGCTTAGCCTTTATTTCGTCCGTAACCTCATATCTGCCCTCTTTGGCAAGAGAACCGAACCACTCGCGGATAAGAACGTCGTTTTCCCCGCACATAAGATAAAGAAGTCTTTCAAGGTTACTGGAAATAAGAATATCCATAGAAGGCGAAATAGTCGTGATGAACTCGCGGTTCCTGTCGTACACGCCTGTGGTAATGAAGTCCGTAAGCACCTTGTTGGAATTGGAAGCGCATATCAGCTTGTTCACCGGCAAGCCCATATGCTTTGCATAGTACGCCGCAAGGATATTTCCAAAATTTCCCGTGGGAACGACTATATTTATTTTGTCCCCCGCTTTTAGCTCCTCGTCCTTTACAAGAGTCGCGTAAGCGGAAATGTAGTATATGATCTGCGGAGCAAGACGTCCCCAGTTAATGGAATTTGCGCTGGAAAACATCATCTTGTTAGCTTCAAGCTTTGCCTTTACAGACTCATCGGTAAAGATAGCCTTAACGCCGTTCTGACAGTCGTCAAAGTTGCCCTTGATTCCGCAGACCGCAACGTTTTCTCCATCCTGCGTGGTCATCTGGCGCTTCTGCATGGGACTTACGCCGTCCTCGGGATAAAACACCATTATCTGCGTACCGGGAACGTCCGCAAAACCCTCGAGAGCGGCCTTTCCAGTATCTCCCGAAGTTGCAACCAAAATTACAATTTTCTTATCAATATTTACCTTTTTTGCGGAAGTGGTAAGCAAATACGGCAATATCTGCAAAGCCATATCTTTAAAAGCACAGGTGGGACCGTGCCAAAGCTCAAGAATGTAGGTTCCGTCAAAAAGATGCGAAATTTCGGAAATATTTTCCGTAGCAAATTTCTTGTCGTTATAGGCGTTATCGGTGCAGTATAGTATCTCCGCCTCAGTAAAATCGGTGAGATATTTTGCAAAAATATAAGCCGCCCTGTCTGAGTAACTCATATCCCCCAGCTTAACAATCTCGTCCATGGTTATTTGGGGTATCTCCGAGGGAACAAAAAGTCCTCCGTCAGCGGAAATTCCCTGCACTATAGCCTCGGCGGAGGTTTTCTTCACGCCGCTGTCTCTTGTGCTTTTGTAGTACATAGCCAACATTCCTTTACAAAAATTTACATTTATCTGCTCGCGTCAAAAGCGTTTTCAACATACCTAAACCCGACGACTTTTCTGTCGGAAACCGTCACCCACACCACGTCGAAACGCGGCTGAAAGTCATGTGGGAAACGTCGGGAATACTCCTCGGAAGTCCTTATTATCATTTTTCTCTTAGCTGCAGTAACGGCTTCAAGACCGTTCACAAGCGGTTCCGGAGTACGGGTCTTGACCTCTACAAAAGCAACCACACCGTCCTTTTCGGCAATAATATCAAGCTCACCGCCTTTGACGCGGTAGTTGCGTTTCAGTATCCTGTAGCCCTTTTTTTCGAGATAGTACGCCACGGCGTTTTCGCCGAATCGACCAAGTTCCTGTCTATCCATTTTTAAGCAGCTTCTTTAAGAACGACATTCTGTGAACCGGCGACGGACCGTACTTCAGTATCATTTCGTTATGCAGCTTTGTCCCGTAACCCTTGTGCTTTTCAAATTGGTACTGAGGATACTCCTCCGCAAGCTTTTTCATATATCTGTCACGGCTGACCTTTGCCAGGATCGAAGCCGCCGCAATACTAGCTGACAAGCCATCTCCCTTTACAACAGTTTGAGCAGAACACGTCAAGTCAGGCAACCGGTTTCCGTCAATTATCGCCATATCCGGAACTATCCCGAGTCCCTCCACGGCTCTTTTCATTGCAAGCATAGAGGCTTGCAGGATATTTATTCTCTCAATCTCCTCTACTGTCGCCGACGCAATACAGTAAGCCTTAGCTTTTTCAATTATTTCGTCAAACAAAGCCTCCCGCTTTTTTTCGGAAAGTTTTTTGCTGTCGTTAAGACCATCGATAGGAACGCCCTCGTCAAAAATAACAGCAGCGGCATAAACGTCCCCAGCCAAGGGACCGCGTCCTGCCTCGTCCACTCCGCAAAGCACGGGAGCGTCATTTCTGATCGCGCTGTCATATTCAAAAAGAGTCATACTTTCACAACCTTGTCAGGGAAGCTCAAGGGTTATCCTCCCCAGCTTTCCTCCCCTAAATTCGTCAAGAACCGTTATCGCCGCCCGTTCGGTGTTTATCTCTCCGCCCGAAACAAGCATTCCGCGGGCTTTTCCAACCTTTTTGAGAAGCTCATAGCCGTCCTCGTTTTCCTCGGTCTGTATTTTGTATCTTGCCGCAAGCTCGTCTCCGTACATACCGTTGAGAACGTACAACAAACGGCAGGCAAGAGTTTCCACGTCCACAACGTCGTCCTTTACCGCGCCTGTAAAAGCAAGCTTCTCCCCTACGGACATATCCTCGAACTTAGGCCACAGCACTCCCGGCATATCCAGAAGCTCCATATCCTCGGAAAGCTTCACCCACTGCTTGGTTCTGGTAACTCCGGGGCGATCTTCAACCTTAGCCTTTTTCTGTCCCGCAAGACGGTTTATAAAGGAAGATTTTCCAACGTTGGGTATGCCTACCACCATAAGGTGCAGCACGCGCCCCTCCATGCCTCTGGCTTTATTTTTTTCAATAAGTGAAGACAACGCAGACTTCACCGCGGGAGCAAACTTGTTCAGACCCTTGCCGCTCCGGCAATCCGCGGCAATGACAGTCAAGCCCTGCGCACGGTAATGCTCCAGCCATTTCTGAGTAGCGGCTTCGTCGGCAGTGTCGCATTTGTTCAGCACCACTATTCTCGGCTTACCCTCAATAAGAGTTTGCAGATCGGGATTCCTGCTTGATTCGGGTATACGTGCGTCAAGTATCTCAACCACAGCGTCTACCAAAGGCAGCGAAGCCTTTATCATACGCTTTGTTTTGGTCATATGACCGGGGAACCACTGTATGGACGGTATTTCAGTCATTTGCGCCTCCGGAGCGGTCGGGATCGCCGATAGCGTTGAACGGGAATATTCTGAAAATTACCTTACCCAGAATGTCCTCCTCGTTTACAAAGCCTACCCATTCGCTTCTGCTGTCGGTAGAATTCATTCTGTTGTCGCCCATAACGAAAACGCAGTCTTCAGGAACCTTCACGGGATAATTGTGATAGCCCTCGTCCTCTTTCGTAAGTTCAAGAATATAAGGTTCGTCAAGAACTGTGCCGTCAACCTTAACAACTCCGGCATCCGGATCAACCTCAACAGTTTGCCCCTCTACAGCAATCACACGTTTAACAATAGCCTTGCCAAGCTTTTCGCTGTTGACTATTACAATATCCCCAGCCTCAGGCTCGTAAAACAGGTGTGAAACAATAAGCCTGTCACCCTCGGTAAGAGTAGGCTGCATAGACGCTCCGTCAACATTTGCCACACGAAGCAGAAACGTAAATATAATAATTACCGCAAAAAAAGCGCCTATAATAGTTTCAACCCAGTCGATAAACTCCTCGGCGGCGGTGACTTCTTTTTTCTTGTCAGCATCGTCAAGGGCTTCGTAATTAAGCTCGTATCCTGCCATAACAATGATCCTCCCGCTAAACCTTTATATTAAAATATAGCAAAAAAGGGACGCACAGTCCCTTTTTACAACCGCAGTCAGCGAATCTGTTCTTTAACCTTAGCAGCCTTGCCGACTCTGTCGCGGAGATAATAAAGCTTGCTGCGGCGAACCTTACCGCTTCTTACAAGCTCAACCTTATCGACAACCGGCGAATGAACGGGGAACACTCTTTCAATACCGCAGCCGTGCGCAACGCGCCTTACTGTAAATGTCTCGTTGATTCCTCCGTGCTTCTTGGCGATAACAGTACCCTCAAAAACCTGAATTCTGTACTTCTCGCCTTCCTTGATCTTAACGTGAACCTTAACGGTGTCGCCCACGTTTACAACGGGAGCGTTCTCTTTAAGGCTGCTGCCGCTGATAAGCTTCAGTGCGTCCATGATATTTCCTCCTAAATTTCAAGACATTCTTACCTTTCGCAAGCAGCCGCTCCGAGGCGGCATAAGGCAGCGGACTGTCCTTTTAATGTCTGCCGCGGCTTAAGCCTGTTACGGCAGGGCATTAATCTCGTCCGGCTATAGCTCGGGCGGATTTTTAAATGCTATATAATATTATCACATTTTTTCACGAATTGCAAGTATTTTCTTACAAAAAAAGCTAAAACGTCACTTACTTAAAATCTTGACCGTCAGTACACAATATTTTTGTGCATTCTGCACAAATTTTTGTAAATTTAATTTTGCTGTAGTCTGCAAATGCGTCTGTAAAAACACCGGCGTTTATATTCATTTTCAAGCCTGCGGGAAGCCTTATAAGCACCCGCAAAGCTTCTCCCAACGGCTCCGCAGACATTACGTCAATGTGAGGCTTTATATCGGTTTTGACCGTGCCCTTGCTTTTGGAACGCTTGTCAACCTCGATCTTCTCCTCCGAAAGCATTTTTTCAAGCATAGACAGAGTTTCCTTCGGGTCAGCGCCGCTATGAAAATCTATCCTGTAGTCCGCGAAGCCTACGTCCTTGTTTTCGTTCAGAGGCTCAAATATATCCAGGATTCTCAGTCCCTCGGGCATTTCTCTGTTAAGCCTGTCCCGAAGCGTTTCAAAAGCTGTCCGCTCGGTGACGGCAAAGTCCATAAACTCCGATCTGCCGGTTACTCCGAGAGAAAGAGCCAAAGGAAAATTAAGGTAAATATGCGGATTGAAGCCCTCGGTGTACCAAACAGGAATTTTTGAACGTTTCAAGGCCCGCTGCATAGTTCTCATCAAGTCCAGATGAGAGATAAAAACAGCTCGTCCGCTTTTTTCAAACCTCGCTCTAAGATTTATCTTTTCCAAAGCACGCACCTCCGATACACTTTGATACTCCGCAGGCGGAACATTTTTCACGGCAGTTGGGGGTAGTTTTTCCCTCACGCGCCCTTTGGTTTTCTTTTACCAAAAACTCTCTCGAAACAAGGTAATCCAAATGCTGCCAGGGCATTACTTCATCGTATGGACGCGCCCTATGCGCGTAAAAATCAACGTCAACGCCTGTTTGCTCAAAAGCTTTTTGCCACAGATCGTACCGATAAAGCTCGTCCCAGCTGTCGAACTTGCAGCCGAGTTTCCACGCCTCGTATATTGTGTCGCATAGCCGCCTGTCTCCTTTTGCAAGCACAGCTTCAAGTATGCTGACCTGATATTTGTGCCAGCTTACATTTATACGCTTGCGGGAACGAACCGAGTCCAGCAAGACTTTCTGCTTATGTTTTATTTCCTCCTCGGACGCCTGAGGCTCAAACTCAAAGGGCGTAAACGGTTTAGGCACAAACGTGGCGCAGCTTATTGATATCTTGATGTGCTTTCCCCGGGGACGGTCGGGATTGCTGTAGTACAGATCAACGATCTTCTCCGCAAGCTCGGCAATTCCGCATATGTCGTCGTCTGTCTCGGTAGGCAGCCCCAGCATGAAGTAAAGCTTTACCGCCGTGTAGCCGCCCTCGAAAAAGGCAAGCCTGCACGCCCGCATTATCTCGTCCTCGGTTATGTTTTTGTTGATAACGTCCCGAAGACGCTGGGTACCGGCTTCCGGCGCAAAGGTCAGACCGCTTTTCCGTACCTTTTGTATTTGTTCCATAAGCTCTCCGCTGAACTTATCTATACGCATTGAGGGAAGCGACAGATTAACATTCTCTTTTTCGGTGTACTCCGCCACCTGAGTAAGAGTATCGTTTATATCTGACAGGTCGCTGGTACTGAGAGAAGACAGGGATACCTCCTCATAGCCCGTGGATTCGCACAGGCACTTGGTTTGTTTTACTATAGTATCCGAACTTTTCTCCCTGAAAGGACGGTATATGAAGCCCGCCTGACAAAAACGGCAGCCCCTTATGCAGCCCCTCAGCACCTCTACAACCGCTCTGTCATGGACTATCTCGCAGTACGGCACAACAAAGGATTCCGGATAAAAAACTTTGTCAAGGTCTTTGATAATACGCTTTCTCACGGTAAGCGGCGCATTTGGATTATTGGAAACCACGTCCTTGACAGTACCGTCATCATTATAGTAAACGTCGTAAAAGGACGGCACATAGATACCCTCGATTCCGGAAGCCGCCTCAAGGAACTCTTTTTTGGAACAGCCGCGCTTCTTCATTTCGGCATAAAGATCCATAAGCTCAAGGTTGACTTCCTCGCCCTCGCCTATTATAAACAGGTCCATAAAGTCCGCCAACGGCTCGGGATTGCATACGCAGGGTCCTCCCGCGACAACTATCGGCATATCATCTGTACGGTCTTTTGCCTTTACAGGAAGTCCCGCAAGGTCGAGCATATTCAAAATATTTGTATAACACAGCTCGTACTGGATTGTAAAGCCTATAAAGTCAAACTCCTTTACAGGGTCGAGACTTTCCAAAGCGTACAACGGAATATCGTTTTCCCGCATAAGCTGCTCAAAATCCACCCAAGGCGCAAATACGCGTTCGCACCAGAAGTTCTCCCGCTTATTTTTCAGCGAATATAAAATTTTCATTCCAAGGTGTGACATTCCCACATCATATGAATCTGGAAAACAAAATGCAAACCGCACATCCACCTTACTTTTATCCTTTACCACGCTGTTAAGTTCTCCGCCTATATAACGCGACGGTGACCTGACTTTCAGAAGCAAAGCTTCTATACGATCTTTTAACATATTTTAACAATCCCTTCACTGCGTCATCAACATGCAGCCGCCGATACAAGCAGACAGCATAAAGTAAGATACAGCGTAAAATTTCCTTTTCCAAGCACTGCAAACACTATAAGAATAACAATTATCAAGATGACATTAAGCCATTTAAGATACCGTTCCAAACGGCAGGACAATGAAAATCCGCAAAAACTGCGGATAAACAGCGTAAGTATTTTCCCTCCGTCCAAGTACCCAAGCGGCAGCAAATTAAACGCGCCTATTACAGAATTTACTGCTGCAAATATTCTGACAGCATAGTTTTCCGAAAAAGACAGCAGCGCCGCTGCAAGAAAATTAGCTGCGCTTCCCGCAAGAAGAACAGAAAGCTGTACTCGGAATCCTGTAAAGTCAAGCTGCTTGTCAGGTATAAGCTTTATGCCTGCGCCGTAAAATACCAGTCTCTTTACGGGAATACCGCAAATACGCATAACAATAAAATGTCCCATCTCATGCCAAAGACAGGAGGCAAGTCCAAAAAGCGCATAACGGTTATTGCCGATCAGCATAAGCAGCGAAACCGAAGCGAAAAAACTGAAATCAAACGCTGCGGTAAAGCTTTTAAACCGAAGCTCAAACATTGTCTATCGGAGCCGTACCGAGAAAATCAACAATTGAAGCAAAAACATCGACTGTGGTACTGTCGGAATTGAATTTGCTTTCGTACAGCTCAAAAATATCAGCTGCAAGACCTCCGTTCAAAATGTTTGCGGCTATAAAGCCAATGGCAAGAAGTATACACAGTATAGCCTGCAAAGTAATCGTATCCCCAAATGACGCGGTTTTTCTGCCGCGTGGTTCGGTACATACTCGTTCGTCTTGTTTGGTTTGTTCCACAATCATTTCTGAGGACTCTTCATCATGTAAAGTCTCACAGCTTGTCATATTTTCCTGCATATCAACATCTCCTTTTTACCATTAATATTGGCAAACAAGATATTTTATGCGCGCCCCAGCTGTAAAGCATTTTAATTTTACACTATTTTTTTATCCTTATTATTGAGTTGGGAGGATACTCCTTTTCACATGGTATCATAAGCTTCATCATAGCATGATTTGCACTTTCGATTGGCTCTCCGTCTCCGTTTAAAAGTTCACTGACCTTGAAAGTATCAAATTTTTTACCCGGAGCGAGAATCTCCACCTCGTCTCCATTGGAAAATTTATTTCTCTGAGTGCAGTAAAGATACCCGCCTTTACATTCACCAACAACAGCAGCAACATCATACTCCCTAATATAACCGCTGCTTGGATAATACTGACAGTCCTTTGGGTGTCCAAAGAAAAATCCGGTGCAGTACGGTCTGTGACTGACTTTGAATACCTCTTCCCTGACCCACTCGGGACATTCTGAACCTTGCTTTAAACTGTCAACCGCCATTCGATAAGCATTTGTAACCACCGAAACATAGTAGGAAGATTTTGCCCGTCCCTCAATTTTAAGACTTGTGACCCCCGCTTCAGCAATTTCAGCAAGATGATCTATCATGCACAAGTCTTTGGCATTAAGAATGTAGGTACCGTCAGTATCCTCGTGAATCGGATAGTACTCCCCTTTTCTGGTCTCTTCCATCAGGCTGTAGCTCCAGCGGCATGGCTGAGCGCATTCCCCACGGTTGGCGTCGCGGTTTACCAAATACTGGGACAGCAAACAGCGTCCCGAAAAGGACACGCACATTGCCCCATGTACAAAAGCTTCAATATCCAGGTCAGCAGGCGTTTTTGCTCTTATCTCGGCAATTTCCTCAAGCGAAAGCTCTCTTGCAACGACCGCACGCTTCACGCCCATGTTGTACAGCTCGCGTGCTGTAACATAATTGACGATTCCAGTTTGGGTGGACATATGCACTTCCATATCGGGACAGTACTCCTTCACGAGTGACAGCAAACCCAAATCGGCGACAATAACAGCGTCAACGCCGCAATCGTTTGCTTCCTCCATAAGCTGCCTGAAATAAGGTATCTCGTTGTTTCGCGGCAGCGTATTGCAGGTCAAATAGATTTTAACGCCTTTTGAGTGTGCAAGTTCGACTGCCGCCTTTAAAGAATCATAAGTAAAATTTTCGGGTCCTGCGCGCATACCGAAGCTTTGTCCGCCCAAATAAACAGCGTCCGCACCGTAATCCACTGCAGCCCGCAGGCTTTCAAAGCTTCCTGCGGGGGACAGTACTTCAAGATTGTTGAAATTCATAGCTCCTCCGTTCAGACAAGACCTGCTTCGATCAGATTCTGATTATGCTCGTCCAAAGTTTCAGCGTAGAAAAACTCGCCGGTTTCCAGGTTTGAACAAAAATAAAAATAGTCAGTTTCAGCGGGATAAAGCACCGCGTTTATCGCGTCCAGTCCGGGATTGCAGATAGGTCCAGGAGGAAGCCCGGCACCTTGGTACGTATCGTAAGCCTTGAACATTGCTTCCGATTTAAACTGAATATTAGGTTTAATAACCTCTTCAACGTAATTTGTGGTAGGGTCTGACTGGAGCAGCGGATACTCGTCGGGATTGTTCAGACGGTTAAAGAATACCGAAGCAACCATTTTCATATTTTTTGTATCAGGAGCCTCCGCCTGAATGACAGAAGCAAGCGTGAGAACATCCTCAAGCTCCATGTCAAGGTCTTTCATTCGTCCATAAAGGTCGGGAGTAACTCTTGCATCGAAGTTTTTGTAGATTTTTTTCGCAACGACACGCGGATCCTCCTCAACATAGAATTGATAAGTATCGGGGAAAAAGTACCCCTCCATTTTGTAAAATTTCAATGAACTGATTCTGACTTTTTCTTCAAAATCAAATCCAAAACCGCCCGCATTAAATACTTTTATAAACTCGTCTGCGCTGCACACATTCTTTTCTTCCAACCTTTGTGCAGCTTCAAAAAGCGTTATTCCCTCGGGAAAGATAACGTCGGCTGTCTCACGCTGATTTTCGGCTTCCGCCTGCAATTCCTCAATAAGCGTATTGTAGTCCATTTTAGGTGATAGGGTATGAGTTCCCGCTATGTAAGTTCCGTCTGCGCCCTTGAATTTGGAGAAAAGTCTGAATAGCTTCGGTTCGGAAATTATACCCTCGCTGTAAAGCTGTTCGGCGATATCAAACGTACTCGAGTTCATCGGTATATCAACCACAAGCTCAATATCGGACTTGCCGATAGCAAGAAATTCCTTGGAGCATTTTAAGATAAACACCGCGGCAAGTATAGATACGGAAATTATAACAACGCTGAAAAGCAGTCCGAAAATAATATGACCATGACCGCGCTTTTTCTTTTTCCGCTTTTTGGGTACTTCCTCCTCGTAACCGTCATAATCTTCGTCTTCTTCGCCGTCAAACTCTTCCGAGTCCTGTTCCGCAGTATTTTCATCTCGCCCGTCCGAGGACTCGTCAGCGTTCGGAAGCTTCTCTTCATCTTCAGCGGCTTCAGTATCGGATTCCACTGAAGCATTTTGGTTCTGATCAGGAATATTATCACCGCTGTTTTCATTCGGCTCTTCAACACCGGAAGAAGCCGTTTCCTCCGGCACGCTGTTTAATATATCGTCAAGGAGAACGCTTTTTTCGCTTCGCTCCAATTCTTTCTGTTCCATCCGCATCGTTTTCCTTTCCGCATTTTTTAACATATTTTTCAGTAACAAGAGTATCGACCGCAACGTCAAACCGCCCGTGAACAAGCTCTGTCACAGTACAGCAACAATAACCTATCCCTACGAGAAACATATTCGGATGAGCTGATAAAAACCGGTCGTAGTAACCCTTTCCGTAACCCAAACGGTATCCGTATCTGTCGTATACCAAAGCAGGAACTATACAAAAGGCTCCTTTGAAATCGGTAAGCTTCCTGCATTTTTTCGGTATCGGTTCAAGTACAGAAAAAGAACCACGCTCCAGATCACGCAATGAATTTATAATATAGAACGCCATGTCACGCGTATTCGGTACGCATCTTGGTACGGCAACGGTTTTTCCGTCTCCGAGAGCGTATTTTATAAACCTTATCGTATCCACCTCTATATCCGTGGAAACGTAGGTAAGCACAGTCTTTGCAGCTTTATAGGCATCCAGCCCGATAAGCTTTGAAAAAATCCTTTCATCTCGAAGCTTTTTCAAGTTGACCGGCATTTCACGGCGGATACGTTTATAGTTGTCCCGAAGTTCAGTCTTATGCTCCCTGATGTCAAAACCGATCAGCTTCTGTACCATAAGATCGCTTCTCCGACTTTTTTACTCTGTTCGTCGGAAGCAAAAACTTCCGCAAGCTTCAATCCGAAATCCACTGCCGTCCCTGCACCGCGGGAAGTTATAATGTTTCCGTCGCAAACAACAGGCTCGTCGGATACTTCAGCGCCCTCAAGCTGTGACTCAAAGCCTGTAAAGCACACAACCTTTCGTCCCTTAAGAATTCCTTTGTGTCCCAGAATTGACGGAGCAGCGCATATCGCCCCAATGTAAAGGTTGTTAGCTACACAGTAATCAATCGCCTTCTGAACAGCTTCCGACTTTTCCAGATTAAGCGTACCCGGCATACCTCCGGGAAGAATTATTCCCTCCAGCTTTTCGTCAAGATTGATGAGCTTATCCTCGGTATCGGCAACAACAGTTATCCCGTGAGAGCTTGTTACAGTACCTCCGCCAACGCCCACGGTAACAACCTCTTTACCGCACCTGCGGAGAATGTCGATAGGTGTGACAGCCTCGGTTTCCTCAAAGCCGTTTGCAAGAAAAATGTAGATCATTCCAATTCCTCCCAAAAGTTTATTTGAATGTGACCTTGTTTTTACGGAGCATTATCACTGGATAATAAGAACGCTTCGATTTGCGAAGTCCCTCCAAACCCAAGTCCTCTTCGCGGTTGATAAAGCTGTATCCAACCGTCGCGGATTTCGCAAACTCGTTGTTTATGGCAGTATACGCGCCCTGTATATCCGAGTTTGCCTTTTCGATGTGGATATCGAACGTGTCGGAATTTATCCCGTCCCCAATCGTAAAGCCCTGAACCTTGCCGTCCACGCGGATAACGCCGCCTTTCAGCTCCAGTTCGTCAAAGTAATTCATAAATGTATTTATAGCGTACTGCTCCGCAACGCTGGACTCGTCGTCGTAGGACTGATTCAGATTATAGCTGTTAACGGCAAATTCTATGCACTCGTCAAAGTCCTTTTCCGTAAGAGGAGCATACTCCCAATCGTTCTCATAAAATCTTGCCAGATGATTTCTTTTTTGATGATATTTCTTACCCGAAAGCGTTCTGAGCTTCTCCGCGTCATAAATATAATCGCAGTCTGATTCATCGCAGGAAACGCTGTACTGTCCCTCAAAAAGCTCCTCAAAGAGACTTAGGTTCTCATCTGTAACCGAACTTACCGTCAGAGGACTTCCCGTTTCTTCCGCTTCCTTTTTCAGGACAAGGAAAAGATCCTTGTAGTCTCCGTTTCCGGCGGGAAAAGTAAAGCTCATGCCATATTTCATGGAACGGGAAATATAGAAATCCTTATATTTGCATATAGTAGTGTTGTAAAGCCTGTGCCATGCAAAATTGTTGGAAAAATTGTACTCGCAGCCTCTGAAATCCGACTTTTTCAATAAATCGGTTATCCAGGGTCTGTCGGAAAGCTCAATAACCTTAAAATCCAGCATATATCATAAAACCTCTTTTATCAGCTGCATAAGCCTAACGCTTATGTCTTCTATCGGCAGGACTTTATCCCCCACGCTGCACGGAACTGCTTTCCAGCCGAGCCTTTCGGCGGCATACAGCGCGGAACGTCTGCACAGCTTCAGATACTCAATGTTTGCCTCATGAATATCCTTTCTCTTTTCGTCCCCGTTATACCGCCCCGTCATAAGCCTTTGAGAAATTTCAACAGGCATATCCAGAAAAATAACAAGATTCGGTTCGGGAAGCGCCAGTTTAATGTACTCATAGTCCGCAAGCCATTCAAGGTAACTGTCCCACTCGCTTTCGGGAAGCTTTCCCATTTGATGTATGGCATTTGATGTAACATACCGGCTTGCCAATATCAGTTCTCCGCTGAGATAATTTTTTTCCCAGAACATCTTATAGCTTGCATAGCGGTCTGCCGCATAAAAGCTTGAAGCGGCATAAGCGTTTACGTCTGCTGCATTAGCGGAAATCTCGCCGTTCAGATACATCTTTACCAGTGCCGAAGACGGCTGATCATAATCGGGAAAGCTTATTGCCTTTACAGCAGTATCGGCATCAAGTTTTTCTCTTAGAATTTCAAACTGCGTAGTCTTTCCGCTGCCGTCCAGACCGTCTATAACAACCAATTTTCCCATGCAGAACCGTCTCCCAAATCATATTGTATTTATTATACCATTAAAAAAGGAATTCGTCAATATAAAGAACCGCATTTAAAAAGTCCCGGAGAGGTTTTCCAGCTCCGGGACCATCTGCAAATCTGTCAAATCTATTTAAAATACATATAGAGCTGACATTTCAGCATTCCGTTATAAAGCTTCCTGCGCTTATCGGCGGTTTTCCCAAACAGTTTTTCAAACTCCTCATGCGGAGAGATAATAAAGCAAGGTCGCTCCCTGTCGGCGCTGAAACGCTGTCCCATTATGCTGTAAAGCTTTTCAGCTTCCTTTATCTCCAGCAGACGCTCGCCATATGGAGGATTGCAGATAGTTACAGTATTGAAAATATTTTCATAATCCCTGATATCCGCCTGTTTGATTTCCACACGCTTTTGGATACCTGCTTTTCGGCAGTTCTCCTGCGTAAGAGCAACACATTCCGGGTCTATGTCATAGCCGTAGGCAAAAAAGTCCGTGTCCTTGCGTATTGCCTCAAGAGCAGACTTGCGTTCGTTCTCCCAAAGATTTTGCGGGATAATATCCCAGTTATCGGAAGCAAAACGCCGCTTTAGCCCGGGAGCAATGTTTAAAGCCTTATAGGCGGCTTCAATAAGGATAGTGCCGCTTCCGCAGAACGGGTCGCAGACAACGCTGTCCCCCCGAATATGGGCAAGATCAACTATTCCCGCCGCAAGGGTCTCCTTTATAGGCGCGGCATTAGAATTCCTGCGGTACCCCCGCTTGTGAAGTCCCTCGCCTGTACTGTCCAGAAAAATCGAAACATGATTTTTAAGTATGCTGAACCTGATCTGGTACAGCGCACCTGTTTCCTCAAAATAGCTTATGCCGTACTTGCTTTTCAGCCGTTCCACGGCGGCTTTTTTGATTATGGACTGACAATCGGGAACGCTGTGCAAATCGGAATTCAGCGAGTAACCCTTTACAGGGAACCTGTCCTCCGCACCGATAAAGTCCTCAAAAGGCGCGCTTTTCGTACCTTGAAAAAGCTCCTCGAAACTGTAAGCGTCAAATTCCGCAAGCTGTACCAGAACACGCTCCGCGGTACTGAGCCAAAGATTGGCTTTAATAAGCGTACCGAAATCGCCCGAAAAAGCAACTCTGCCGTCCGATGCGGAAATATCCTGTCCTCCGATTTTTGTTACCTCAAATTTAAGCGTGCTTTCAAGTCCGAAGTGGCACGGACAGACCATTCTTATCAAATTCATCAGGACTGCCCCTCGTCTTTCTTTTTGGCGCTGTGATCTGCGGTACACATTTCGGGAACAAAAGTCTTCTTATAGTATCCGATTGAACCCGTAGGACACTTCGCGCCTGCAAGCTTTCCTGTTTCGGCGCAGTAGTATAACTCCTGAACCTCGTTGTTTACAGGGAAAGATTTCCCCTCCTCCGCTTCGGCAATTTCACCGAAAACATTTTTCCACACCTGCGGCGAGCTATAATAGGTTCCTGTGGGAATCTGCTTCGGTGTCAAGTAACCGTACCATATGCCGCTGACGTAATCGGGAGTACAGCCCACAAACGACAAGTCGTGCCAATCCTGGGACGTACCGGTCTTTCCTACAAGCGGAGTATTTACAAGCTTAGCGGCGCGTCCCGTTCCGTTGGGCCCTTCGATTACCGTCTGCATAAGCTTATTCATTATATAGGCGGTATCGCTGCTTATTGCCTGGATAGGCATATATTTGTGCTGCAAAACGACCTTTCCGTTTCCGTCAACGACCTGCGTGTAGGACGTTGGTCTATAATATTTGCCGCCGTTTCCGAACGCCTGATACGCCGCAACAAGCTCTTTAAGGGTAAGTCCCTCGGTAAGCGCACCTACCGAAAGCGGAGCGATATCCGCGTCCGCCGCAGTAAGAGTAGTGATCTGGAAACGGTTTTGCAGGAACTCAAACACCTCCTGCGGAGTTTCCTGTTCGATAAGCTGAGCGGGAACGGTATTCAGTGAACGCTGCAATGCCTGGAACGTAAAATATCCTCCGTAATCCCAGCTTTTGGAATTATAGTTATAGGGCCATTTACGCGGCAGACCTGTTTCTTCGTCGATAATTTCAGTATCCAAAGGTTTATTGGTAAATACTGTTGACCATGTGAAAAAGTCGTACTCAAGACCGTAGCCGTAAGAGGTTATTGGTTTTATACAGGAACCGGGAGAACGCTTTGATCTTGTAGCATTGTTCCAGATGTTGGAACCCGCTTTCTCTCCGATCGCGCCGACAACAGCCTTGATATTGCCCGTATAGTCCATACAGATAAACGCCGACTCAGGGGGGTCTGCAAGGACGGTATCCGAAAATGTGGTATAATCCTTATACTTGGCTTCTACGGCCTTCTGCATATCCAAGTCCACAGTAGTATATACCTTATATCCACCGTTATAGAGTCTGTCGCTTGCTTCGTCCTGCTCAATGCCGTAAAGCTCCTGAAAATCGGTTATTACGTCGTATATGACCATATCCACAAACCAGTCCTGAATGCCGTTGCCATTCTCTTCGGATTCGTCCTTGGCATTGGGATCGCGGAAGACTATCTTTTCCTCGCAGGCTGCCTCGTATTCCCGCTGAGAAATGCAGGCGTTTTTATACATAAGCCACAAAACGGTCTGCTGACGTTCAAGGTTCCATTCAAGACCTGATTTGAATTCGCCTGTTTCTTCGTCCTCCTTGCCCTTTGCAAAGGGGTTATAGTGTACAGGGTTTTTGGGTATAGCAGCAAGGCAGGCTCCCTCGGCAATGGTAAGCTCCGAAACGTCCTTGCCGAAATATTTGAGTGAAGCCGCCTGTATTCCCGCAGTGCTGCCGCCGAAGCCGATATAGTTTAGATACGCTTCAAGTATATCCGTTTTGGTGCAGTACTTTTCAAGCTGCGCCGCACGGAATATCTCACGCATTTTTCTGTCCCAGTTTGCGTCGTCATCGCCGGTAACGTTTTTGACAAGCTGCTGAGTAATAGTCGAACCGCCCTGTCTGCCTCCCAGAAAGTGCAGTATCTCATTAAGGAAAGCGGTAAAGGTACGCTTCCAGTCAACTCCCGCGTGCTCGTAGAAACGCTCGTCCTCGGTATAGACGAAAGCGTCCTGAACATGCTGGGGAATTTTGTCAATAGTAACGGGAATTCTGTCGGCGTTTCTGCTTATGCTTGCAAGCTCTACAAGGGAGTCATTTTTATCGTAAGCGTAAATAAACGTCGTATAGTCAAGATCAAGGTCGGACAGTGAAATATCGACTTGATCCTGATCGACGAACTGAAGCACGTAAACAGTAAGCGCCGCAGCAATTATCGAACCTGTTATTATAACTATCAGCACAAGCGAAAGTACAGTAGTGCCTATTACCGCAAGCGTCCTTTTAATTGGATTGACCTTGCGCTTCTTCTTTTTCCTGCGAACCCTTGTTTCATCGGGATTATTTTCTTTATAAGCCATGCTCTTCCTCCTCAGGCTGTACTTCTCTGCAAGTATATCACATTTTTCTCAAGCTGTTAAGTCAAAAAAGTAAATTGTAATATTTTAAGGAAAATTGTAAACGTTCCGACACACAAATGTTACCATGCTTTTCAAGCACATCAGCCAAGAATAATATAGGAAGTAAAGCCCAGATCCATAAACGCGGATATGGTTTCACTAAAATCAGCCTGTGAAAAATCAGACTGCTTCAAAGCGGGAACAATCGTTATCTCATCACCCGCAAGACGCTTTATTTCGGTAAATACCGTCTTTGCCCTGTCGTATGCCGTAAGCTCCGAAAGCGCGATCTCCTCTCCGTTTATCAGAGCTGTATTCTCCAGTCCGTTCGGGAAATACTCAACGGAAACTGTTTTGACCGTAAGCTCCGCAGGCTTGAACAGATCGGACTTTCCGCCGATGATCTCTCCCGCAGAAGCCGTTACCATTACGGATGAACCGTTAGCTTCAGCCGTCTTTGCGGAAATATCTGCAATGCTTATAAGAGTTTTATACTTTGACGGATCTTTAACTATCGCTCCCACATAGTTAAGGTCTGAGTTGCGGAAAGGCGGGAAAACAATACCGTCAAAAATGACATAGTCAAAGCCTGCGCTTGAAACCTCGTTTGCAAGATATGCCGCATAGCTCTGTGTATCGGTGTCAAACGGAGACAGCCAAGGCTTTCCTCCGTTTGCAGCCGAGTCGTCGAGCCATGTGGAGGTGCTTCCCTCAAAACGGTACGCGCCTGTTTTATACTCTCCGTACCAGTTATGATCCTCAAGAAGATTGATTTTTGCGATAGGCGTAAATCCCGCGTTTTTTATCATAGACGATATCTGTCCGGCATACATACCTCCCGCAACAGCGCCGTCAGCACTCAAAGCCATTTGTGAGCTTGTTTTATAGTATATCTTTCCGCCCTCTGCTTTCATGGTAACGACCACAGCAGTATAACCGCTTCCCTTGGCGCTTTCAAGAGCGTTTCTCAGGTCAGAATCTGAAATAAGAGCTGTTTCCGGAAGCTGGTATGCAGAAAAATCAAGCTTACGGTTTTCACCGTTATCCTCAGGGGCATCTGCAGATTCCTCGGGAACATCCACAGTTTCGTTTCCTGTACCATCCGTATCGTCCGGCATAACGGGAGGAGTCCATGGCACCGTCTCCTCCGCGGAGTCCTTGCCGCTTCTTTCCGAAAAATATTTATAGACAGGCTTTGCGACGCTGTACCCGACAAAAACCAGCAGCGCCAGAATTATTATCATAAATAAAGCTTTAAAAAATTTCTGAGTTCTTCTTTTCCGGTTGCCTGCGCGAGTACGGTAAATTTTTCTGCCGCGGCGTTCCATTGCCTATCATCCCTTCAACCTTTTAAAATTTTAATGTATAGCCCGAAAGTCCCCAAAAAGCCATGCTCAGTATCCCTATATAGACCAGAAGCAGCGGATACCCCCTGAACGAATACGGCGCTTTCTCGGAATAAAGTCGGTCGTAAACTATTGCCGTAAGGTACACTGCCAGTACAAATCCCAGACCCATGCCAAGACCGTGTATAAAGTATTCGCCAAGAGTCTCGCAGCGTTCCGATATAAGGAACAGCGAGCCAAGCACAGCGCAGTTGAACGCGGAAATGTGTATATATTTTTTCATTCTGCCGAACATTGCCGGAGCGAATCTCCACATACACAGCAGTGTCAGGATATACACAGCACCGAGAATTATTATATACACAAGCGGCGTATAAATATAGCTTTTTTCGTCGAAACTCAGCGCTTTATTGATAAAATATGTCAGTATGCTCATCAGCGCGGTTATATAGGTTACGCTCAGACCGAATCCGAACAGATTTTTGCGGCTTCTTGAAACAATTATAAGCGTGCTTGTACCGAGCGCTCCGGAAAAGATTATATTTTCAGCAAACACTGCCGTAAACGCGGTAAGTATTATATTTTTCATCATATCCAATCAAACCGCCCCCTACTTCTGGACCCGCTTTATCAGCAGGAGAATACTTCTGAACAGCGCCGCAAAAAGTCCCAGCAGGATAAATCCTCCGAAAGGGTGCTCAAATACACGAAAGGACGCAGGCATACCGGTAATTTTTCCGCCTATCGTACCCGAAGCAAGTATCTCCCGCACCGCCGCAAAAATCAGTACGGCAGCGTCGTAACCAATTATACAGAATATTATGTCAAGAAGCATTTTCCCTTTTGTTTCCAGAAAAAATATCGACTCCGACCGTGTAACTATAAAACTGTTCGTGATAAACAGCGGAAAAAATATTCCTATGGCTTCAACTCCATCCGGCATGATGTATTCCAGCAGAATAACCGACGGAACATAAACTACCGCGCCTATAAGCGTATAGAGGATTATTCTTATCGTATAAACAATACTCTTCGGCACAAATGACGATATCACCAGAGTAAAAAAAGTTATCAGTGAAAACGCTGCGACCAGCATTACCGCGTCATTGAAATTATTTGCCAGCACAATAACAGGCGCAATCACCATTCCGCTTACAAGGATCGGATTTTTGTTAAGCAGCCCGTTTTGTATGATTTTTTTGAAGCTGTTATTATTGTCGTTACCGTTACTCACAATCAACTCTCCCGTTTATCGTCATTATCAAGCATTTCCAAAGTTTCGCTGATACTTCCCAAAAGATTGTTTTTATTTTTTCTCCTGCGTTTTCCGCGCCTGCGCTTTTTGAGCATATCCGCAAAGGAAAGCGCGCGCCTGTCAAGCTCTATCCCTATCGGAGACGAAACTATAGACGCATAAACTATTGCGTTTTCCGTACCCGAATACTGACAGAACATTATCATGCAAACGCTTACCGTCAGTCCGTACAAAAAACGGGAGCTTGCCGTTTTCGGTATGACGCTGTAATCGCAGGAAAGAAATATCATGCCGAAAAGCGTCATCCCTCCCGCAAAAAAGTACAGAACAGACATCGGGTTGAAATTATAGCGTATAAATGCATACAGCCCCATGACCGCAAGCTCCGTAAAAAAAGCTATAGCCGAAATTGAACGGCGCACCATCAGAAATACCGCAATCACAACAAGCAAAACAATAAAGCCTGTCCCCATTGGACCTATAAATCTTCCTACGAGAATATCTATCAGCGAAACCGACGACGTTCCGGTAAGAATAAAGGTTTTTGTCATAGACTGGCTCAGAATATCCGACGGTACTACCGGCGACATCGGTATATCGGTAAATATCCTCGGATATGTAAGCATATTCTCGGGAAAACAAAGTGACGCAAACAGAAACCCAACCGCAGCAGGATTGAATATTTCGCAGCCGTGACCTCCGAATGCGTGCTTTGCAGCCACAGCAGCAAAGATAGCCGCAGCAGCCGCTTCAAGGTACGGTACGGACGCCGACATCATCAGTCCCAGCGTAAGACCCGTCAGCAGCGCGGACAGATCTTTTCTGTCATGCTCTTTTTTCCGGAGCCTGAGGCACACAAAATCGGCTGCCACGCTTACAAACACCGTTACCGCTATCACTGTCGCCGCTCTGAAACCGTAATAGTACACCGATACTACCGCAGCGATAAGCAGCACGATAAGCATATCAGTCATTATGTTAAATTCAAGTTTTCTTTTCAGCTCCATAAAGTCAAGAAGCTCCTCGTTCATAATTTTATGTAAATTCAGTACAGCAGGCTTTTTACGGCAGCAGGCATATCCTGAGCCTTAAACAGATACGATCCTGCCACAAGTATATCCGCACCCGCATTTTTCACAAGCTCCGCAGTACTTCCGTTTATCCCTCCGTCAACCTCTATGGGAACTGCCCTGCCGCCAATAAGCTTTCGGGCTTCCTCTATCTTAGCGGGCATATCGGGCATAAATCCCTGACCCCCGAAGCCCGGCTCTACCGTCATTACCAGAAGCATATCTATCATGTCAATATACTTTTCCGCCGCAGATACAGGGGTTTTCGGCTTTATTGCAAGTCCCGCCTTTTTCCCGAGGGAATGTATTCTCTCAATTGTTCCGGCAGTATCCGATTCGGATTCAAGATGAACTGTTATGATATCCGCGCCTTTTTCGGCAAATCTTTCAACGTATTTTAAGGGATCTGTTATCATCAGGTGAACGTCAAGAACTGATCTTGCCGCGCCTGCGACAGCTTTCAGGACCGGCAGACCGTAGCTTATATTTGGAACGAAAACGCCGTCCATAACATCAAAATGGATATAGCGGCAGCCCGCGTCCTCAGCTCTTTTTATTTCGCTTCCCAGATTAAGAAAATCGGCGCTTAAAATAGAAGCCGATACAATTTTTTCCACAGGATTATCCTCCAAAATGAGCGTGTGTGACCGAAGCTACCGAGACTTGCAAAATTATGCGCAAAATGTGCAGATACGACTGTATTTTATAAAGTTCTTGCATAAATTTCGACAATTTCCCTGTATAAAAACCACACCTCATTATATTATATTATATTTTCCGAAAAAAATCAAGGTCAAATGCCAAAAAATTGACATTTGACCAAAATCTATAATATACGGACACATCAAGGTACGCTTTTACGCCGAAGCTCCCCTACGGGTATGCGTCTGCTTACGATTGGATACCGCGCATACCACTTCAGCCGCATAAACCGTTATTGCCCGTTAATTCAGTTTATGCGGTTTTGTAAAATCGGTTAATCGTAGGCAAGCTTTCGCAGGTCGGTGTCCGACATAAATGACGAAGCATTGTAAAGGAAAAGCACCTGATCGTAATCCGCGGGATCCAAAAGCTGCTTATATGACATCTGAATATATCTCAGGTCGATAAGCGAGATCTCCGAGTAGTGCTCGGTAAGGAACGGAGCGTAACAGTGCGCGTAGGAATCCTTTATGACCAGCAGCTTTCCGCCCTCATTATCCGACTTAATTGTAACAATCGGCGCATTTGTTCCGAGAAATGCAGCGTATTTATCCTTTACGCCAAGGTAATCGCGGAAATACATACTGTTGTACAGCTGCGGCTCTTCTCCGTACATGGTTGTGACGGCTACCTCACGAACATTTTCTCCGGCAGTCGGGTGCCAGATATCAAGGGTATCCTTTTCCACCTTGTCATACAATGCCTTGGAATAAAACGTTCCCTGAAATTCGTCCGACGCGTGTTCTATATCGTATTTGTCCTCAGGCAGCGGCGTATAGCCCATTTTCTTTCCTGCCGCGGCGTAGGCAAGGTAAGCGCCCCGGGTAGTCCAGTGGTGGTCGGTGCGGTAGTAGATATACTGATACTTGTTTGACTCCATAACAGGATACACATCAAGAGTGGTGATACCCTTTCCGAAGCTTCGGTAAACATAGTTTATAACGTCCCTCTGGTTTGGGTTGGGAGCATTTGGGGGCAGCTCGTCGGCGTAAATTTCCGCAGACGTGGGTACTATCATAAAAAACACGGGAACGTCGTTTTCCGACGCAAATTTATTTACCGCATTAACGTTTTTATCAATGGAGTCGTAATCCGGCTCGGCTATGTGTTCCACAAGACGGTTCTTTAAAATATAGATACCGTTGCGCTCACGCTTTCCCAGAGACGTTTCAAGCACGGTCTTGGACTTTATCCAGCTTGTCCGTCCGACAAAATGGTCTGAAACATAGGTCTCCAGATCGTTCATATATTTTCTGCTGAACACGGTTTTCGCAGATATACTCGGCATTTTCTGCAAAGGCTTGTTCTCCATTTCAGAACGCTCCTTCTTCGGCAGCAAAGCGGTTACCACGGGAAGCGTTATCAATAATGCAAAAAATACCGCGCAGTTTATTAAACTTGAAATATTAAGCTTAGGCTTTTTCATCGATTTATCCTTTCTGTCCGTACATTAAAATCTGAAGTACAGGAACGGATTATAGGTAGCGTCCACAAGGTAAGAGGTACACAAAAGCAGCACGGCTGCCGTTACTGCCGGAGTTACGCCGGAATAAAGCTTGCCTTTTTTCTTTTTAAAAGCAGCTGTAAGTTTTCCGAACAGGTCGGTGGAAGCAAATATGCACAGCAGGAAAATAACAATATTTGAAGCCATATAGTACGCTGCCGTGCTGTCTCCGAGACCGTTTCCGCCAAACATTGCTTTAAAGAACCGCCCCGCGTCGGAAAGGGTGTTCGTATCAAAAAGCACCCAGCCGAACACAACTATCAGAAATGTGTAAAGTCCGCTGACAGCTGAGGGAAGCTTTTTCAGCACGTTTCCCCAGCCGAGACGCTCAATAACTATAAGCACGCCGAAATAGAGTCCCCACAGGATAAAGTTCCAGCTTGCGCCGTGCCACAGACCCGTAAGTCCCCACACAATAAGAAGATTGCGGATAGTTTTACCCTGACCCTTTCTGTTGCCGCCCAAAGGAATGTAGACATACTCCCTGAACCAGGTTCCCAGCGTAATATGCCATCTGCGCCAGAACTCGCCTACGCTCCGGGACAGATATGGGTGATCGAAGTTTTTCGGGAAATTGAAACCGAGCATTTTGCCCAGTCCCACCGCCATGTCGGAGTACCCCGAAAAGTCAAAATATATCTGGAACGTAAATGCCAGTATGCCTATCCAAGCGGTCGCCGCGCTTATTTCACCGTAGTCCATGGCTTTTATCTGAGTCCATATAATACCGATGTTGTTTGCAAGAAGTACCTTTTTGGCAAGTCCCTTGACAAAAATGCAAATACCCTCGCTTATCTTGTTGATATTTACAGTCCGCTCGTCAAGCTCGGCGGCAACGTCCTCATAGCGGACGATAGGTCCCGCGACTATCTGGGGAAAAAGGGTTACATACGAGGTAAAGCCTATAAAGCTTTTCTGCACCTTGATGTTCCGCAGGTACAGGTCTATCGTATAGGACATGGACTGAAAGGTATAAAACGATATCCCGATAGGCAAAGCCACACGACTCTCGCTGAGTCCGAAGTTATACACGTCGTTTATTGCGCGGTTTACAATTATTACTGGATTGGTTATATCCGAACGGAAAATGCCGTTTACGGTGTCTATAATGAAATCGCTGTACTTGAACACCGCCAGCAGACCCACGTTCATGCACACTGACACAATAAGGCAAAGTCTGCGCTTTGCCGGGCTGTCGTCATATTTTGCCATAAACCGTCCCGCAGTGTAGTCTATCAGCGTGGAGAACAGCATTAAGATCACATAAAAGGGTTCTCCCCAGGCGTAAAAGAAAAATCCGGATAAAAGTATCAGAAGATTTCTGGCAGGAATAACCAAATGCCTGTCCCCACCCAGCGGAACGGTTATCCTGTTGGGCAGAAAAATATACACTATCAGTACCACAGGCAGAAAATAATATAAAAATGTAAGACTTGAAAATACCATTTTTAGGACAGCTCCTCCCCGCTGTTTAGTTTTTCGGCAAGCTCAAAAAAATCCTGCCTGCTCATCATTGTATTAAGTACAGAAACCATTCCCGAAGTTGTCAGAAGCTCGGGAAGTTTCAGCTTTGCAAGAAGCTTTTTCCTCATAGCCGAAGAATTTTTCCCGCCGCTCAGACCGCATTCATAAAGGTCAAGTTTGGTTATCGCGTCATTATCGGACTGTTCCGCTTTCTCCTCAGTGGCAATTCCCGCTTTTCGGAAGGCTTCGAGAATAATTTCCTTTTCCATGCCCTCAACACCGAGCTTTCCCTCCTTTGAGGGAATGGTCTTGCGCTTTTCCTTTCCAAAAATATCGGGAACGTAGACGTTAATAATTTCTCCGTTTCCGACCGCGCCTTTGAGAAAAGAACGTATTTTAAAGCCCGCCGCGTCCGAATCGGTAAGAATTATTATTCCCGAAGTTTTTGCAAAATATCTTATCAATTCAAGAGTTTCTCTGTTTTTGAACACATTGAAGCCGTTTGTGGGGATTATCACCCCGTCTATCACCGAAGAAAGCTTTATTTTATCGTACTTTCCCTCGACTATCACAGCTTGTTTTACGCGAAGCATTTTATCTGTTCACGCCTTTCCTTAGTTCCTAAATTTCAGCATTCTGACTATTGCCTCTTCAAGCAGTACCATCGGGTCGGTTTTCATGGATTTCATGGCGATATCGGTTTCCGCGAGTACCCTCACGCACATTCTCAGATGCGGCATAGACAGCTTCTGAACGTCCCGAAAGGCATTGTCCACGCGGAAGCCCATGTTTTTCGGGTAACCGAAATCCTCCTTTACGTCGGCAGCGGTCTTTCGGCAGGACATCGCCGCTCTTGCCCGGTACAGGTCAAGCATATTTCCGGTTATGGAGTAAAGAATGATTATCGGCTCCGTTTTTTCCTGAGCAAGGTCGCTGAACAAACGCATTGCAGTTTTAGCATCCATGCGGGTTATAGCGCGGGCAAGATCGAAAGTCGTGGTCTCTATCTGTCTTGGGGACAGCGCCTTTACCATATCGACGGTTATCTCGTTTCCAAATGCATAAGCGGTAAGCTTTTCTATCTCGTTTTCGATCATCAGCGTATTGCAGGAGCACTGCTCTGCCAGAAATGCCGCCGCGTCGCGGGAAATACCGCAGCCCTCCTTGGAGACCCTCGCCATTATCTCTTTAGTGAGAACGGCAGGAGTTTTTAAAGCAAAGTTGCATACTCCTCCGGCTTTTCCCGCTGCGTCCATAAGCTTCTTGTTTTTTGCGGTTGGAAACTTCTTTCCGTCCGTAACATCTACCGAGGTATAGTAAAATATCAGAACTGTAGTTTCGGGAAGATCGGATGTTATATCTGTAATACGTTTCAAAATATCCGCGGACAGTCCCTCCGCGTTCAAATCGCAGACCGTGCAGCAGACGTATTCCGCAAAAACAGGTAGAGCCTCGCAAGCGTCGGAAAATTCGTCAATGTCAAAGTTTTTTCCATCAAATGAGTGCAGATTGTAAGTCTCGTCCTCTTTTTTTACAGCTTTTGAAATTATTGCTTTGGTGTACTTTTCCACTGCGGCAATGTCCCTGCCGTAAAAATAATACACTCTCGCAAAGCTTTTGTTCTTTATCGCATGCTTAAGATCGCTTTCTGTTACAACAGCCATGCCGCAGCTCCTTTCATTCTATTTCCTCGGAATCAACAGTTCCGTCCGCATTTACGGTAAATTTAACATTTTCACCGATATATATTTTTGTACCGTTTTTTGCAACGGCCTCCGATCCGTCGTCCATAGCCGCGATAATGTCAGCATTTGCGTCGCTCTCAACGCTTTTTCCGCTGTACCTTACGGCCGCGCTGTACAAAACGTCCGGACTGATATAGGATTTTGAATCATACATTATTATATCTGCGCCCGATATGCTTACAATCACCGTTCCGTCATTCATAAAAGCAATACTGCAGCCGCAGACATCGACACAGCCGCTGTCATTGGAATAGCTTTCGATCTCAAATTCAAACGAAGAACCGTCCGCTAAATGCATATCATTTTCGGGAACAAGAACGATATCCGTATCGAAAAGCTCAAGACCGCTTGCATAAACAGGCAAGGATATATTTATATCCGTATTCAGAATGACAGCGTTTAATCGATATATACCGTTTCTGTTAAGATACTTCACCGCAGAGCCTGCGGCATTTCCGCCTTTTTTAAGATCGATAATGCATGCCGAACGTTTGTCATGTATAACGGCAGTAACCGCGCTCCCCTCTTTGAGGATCGCTACAGTGGTTTTACCGTCCGGTATGTATTTGTACATACCGGAAAAAACCATTGCCAACGCAAGCGAAGATACAGAAAGAAAAATACCGCTTTTTCTTTTTTCAAATACCAAAATAAACAGCGCTGCCGACACTGCGGCAATGATAATGACTATGCGTACGGTCTCTATACCGAGCGGAATATAGGAAAAACGAAGCCGCCCTATATATTCAGAAATAATTATTACCGCACGGCAGCAAATCCCGCAGACCTTTAACACGGGAACTGCGGCAAACGCCGTTCCTCCGGTCAGCATTACTACTACCCCTCCAACAAGCACTATTGTGCATATCGGAAGAAGTATCAGGTTAGAGAACGGAGACACAACAGATACTTCGTCAAAAAACAGCATAGTAACCGGAAAAACTATAACCATAACGCATACTGAAGCAATAAACGACTTTGCAATACCGCCAAGCTTACGCTTCTTCTCAAATTCCGCAGTAACAACCGGCGCGGCAACTCCTATGCCGAAAACTCCCGCGGCAGACAAGAGGAACGAAGCGTCCCTAACCGAAAAGGGAGACGCGGCAGTCAGCAGAATAACCGCGATTCCAAGCGAGTTAAAGGTATCGGCGCGTCTCCTGAAAAGTCCCGCCCCGTAAACAAGAGCGATCATTATCGCCGCCCTAATAACAGAATTTGACATTCCCGCAAGCATGACAAAACATACAACAGGTACCATAAGCAGTCCGAACCGAAAATATCTGCCGATCGGCAGACGAGATATCACAAGCCAGAAAAACGAGCATACTACCGACAGGTGAACGCCGGATACAGCCATGATATGACCTATCCCCGCGCGGTACATAAGAGTTTTTTCGCTGCTGTCGATAGCGGATTTATCTCCGAAAAGCATTGCCGACATCACCGCCGCGCAGTCTCCGTCCATCTGGTCGTCTATAACGTTCAAAATATGCATACGATAGTTGTCGATCAGCCGCCTGAATGAGAATTCCGTATGGGTAAAGTTGAAGTGTGACACCTTGTCTATCCGCAGATAGATACCCTTCGCCTTATAGTAGGACTTCGTTGGAAATTTATAGCTGTCTTTTAATTCCGAGGCTTTTCCGATAACTCTTACTACGTCCCCTATCTCAGCATTGGAGCTGTCCGCGAAAAACGAGACCTTAGCAGACACATCTCCGTTTATAATACCTTTTACGGTATAAAGAGTTTTATCTCCGCTGTACTCGTTACAATCCAGTATTTTTCCCACGACCTCAACATCGCAGCCGTTGTACTTAATAATATTTTCATACACTAACGCATCATATGCGCTGTAAAGAAACATTCCTGCTGCTGCGCTGAAAAAACAGACAGCGGTTTTTACATATTTTCCCTTATAAACAGCAATGGCGGAAACCGCGGATAACACAAGTACCGCGGCAGCCGCCAAATTAAACCCGCGGCTGAGAAAGGACGCGAAAAAAAGACCTATCAGATAAAACGTACCGATATAAGCCATTTTTCGCTTCATCAAAGGTCAGTCCTTTCAGTCAGCCGAAACTATCCCATTGTAACGTCAAGCTTTCTGCCGCCCAGAATGTGGAAGTGAAGATGCTTAACGCTCTGACAGCCGTTCTCACCGCAATTCGTGACAATTCGGAAGCCGTCGTCAGCAATCCCCTGTTCTTTTGCGATTTTTGCCGCCGCCTCAAATATTTTGGACACAACTGCGGAATTTTCCGAAGTTATCTTGTTTGCTCCTGAAATATGTGTTTTAGGAACAACAAGAACGTGCACCGGAGCAAGGGGGTTAATATCCTTAAAAGCGTATACGTAATCGTCCTCGTATACTTTTGTACTTGAGATCTCCCCCGCGATTATTTTACAGAAAAGACAATCTTCCATTGCAATTTTCCTTTCTTATTACTTAACAAATTCGGAAACGATATCTCCGACTGCAACAATAGCTTCCTTTATCTTTGAAGCGTCGCCGATACCCGCCATTGCGCTGTCGGGACGTCCGCCGCCCTTTCCGCCTGTAAGGGCTGATACCTTGCGTACTATATTTCCCGCGTGAGCGCCTGCCGCCGCGGCTTCCTTACCGCATACGCAAACGATAGAACCGTCTCCCGCAATAACCGCTACCGCGTCGGGAGCTTTATCCTTTATGCTGTCGCCAAGTGTTCTGAGAATGTCAGCCTTTGCACCTGCAATCTCGGCGGCAATAACACGCACAGAACCGACAGATACCGCTGTCTCAAACAGGGAATCAAGCTGTGTGGAAGCAAGCTTTCCTTTCAGCTCGGAAACTTCCTTTTCAAGAGCTTTAAGCTCTCCCACAGCAGCCGTGCAGCGCGCCGTAAGCTCGGAAGCGTTGGGGGCTTTGATAGCATGAGCGGCTTCGGTAAGCGTATTTTTATAGTCGTCTATCAAAGCAAGAACTCCCGTGCCCGTTACTGCTTCAATACGTCTTACGCCGGCGGCAACGGAATTCTCGGAAATGATCTTGAACAGTCCCAGCTTTGAGGTATTGTCAACGTGCGTACCGCCGCAGAACTCTATTGAAGTACCCTCAACGTTTACAACGCGGACGATATCGCCGTATTTTTCGCCGAACAGAGCCATTGCTCCCAGCTTTCTTGCTTCATCAATAGGCATTTCCGTCATTGTTACTGGGATCGCGCTGAGAATATCGGTATTGATGATACCCTCGATCTCTTTAAGCTCGTCGGGAGTTACAGCCTCGAAATGAGAGAAGTCAAAACGGACTCTGTCGCCGTCAACAAGCTGTCCCGCCTGATGAACGTGATCTCCCAGAACCTTTCGCAGAGCCGCCTGCAAAAGGTGCGCCGCGGTATGGTTGCGCATTATCGAAGACCTGCGCTTTTTATCGACGGAAGCCGTTACCTTGTCACCCACCGAGACCGCGCCCTGCGCAACGCCCATATGGAGAAAATGTCCGCTGTGTATCTTCTTTGTATCGGACACTTCAAACGCCGTCATTGCACCGCTTATAACGCCGGTATCGCCTACCTGTCCTCCGCTTTCCGCGTAAAAAGGAGTTTTGTCAAGGACGATGACCGCCTCGTCGCCGTCGTTTGCGGTCTCAACGCTTTCACCGTCAACAAATATCGCAAGCACCTCAGCCTGCTCTTCCATGGACGAGTAGCCTGTGAAGTCTGTAGCTTTACACTCGACAACAAGCGTGCCGTCCTCCCAGGACGAACCCGATTTCGCATTGTGGTCGTCACGGGCTTTTTTCTTCTGTTCATTGAGACATTCGGTGTATCCCGTCTCGTCCACGGTAAGACCCTTTTCCTCGGCAATTTCAACGGTAAGGTCTATAGGGAAGCCGTATGTGTCGCTGAGCAGAAAAGCGTCCGCGCCGTCAAGAACGGTCTTTCCGGACGCTATGACCGCGTCAATTTTTTCGGTAAGGATCTCCATACCCTTGTCAATAGTCTTGGCAAAGGTTTCCTCTTCGCTCTTTATAAGCTTTTTAATGTAAGCCTTGCGCTCCTCAAGCTCCGGATAAGCGCAGGCATTTTCAGCGATAACAGTATCAACGACTTCATAGAGGAAAGGCTTTGTTATTCCCAGAAGTCTGCCGTGACGCGCGGCGCGTCTCAAAAGGCGGCGCAGAACATATCCTCTTCCGTTGTTCGAGGGGGTAACGCCGTCCCCAACCATAAACGTTGTGGAACGGATATGGTCGGTAATAACGCGGAGGGAAACATCCTTTTTCTCGTCCGCCTTGTACTCCACGCCAGCAATTTTGCTGATGTGCTTCATTATATTCTGTACAGTGTCAACCTCGAAAAGGTTGTCCACACCCTGCATAGCGCAAGCAAGTCTTTCAAGGCCCATACCGGTGTCTATATTTTTGTGAGCCATTTCGGCATAATTGCCGTTTCCGTCGCTGTCAAACTGAGAAAAAACAAGGTTCCATATCTCAATAATGCGGTCGCAGTCGCTTGCCTGTTCAAAGCTTTCAAAAGGACCGTAGCTTTCTCCCCTGTCAAAGTGTATTTCGGAACAAGGACCGCAGGGACCGCTGCCGTGTTCCCAGAAGTTGTCCGCTTTGCCGAGACGCTTTATACGTTCCTTGGGTATGCCTATATCGTTTATCCAAATCTGCTCAGCCTCGTCGTCACTTTCAAAAATGGTGATCCAAAGCCTGTCCGCAGGGATAGCCAATACGCCTGTCAAAAATTCCCACGCCCAAGCAATAGCTTCCTTTTTAAAATAGTCCCCGAAAGAGAAATTGCCCAGCATTTCAAAATAAGTGCCGTGGCGGGCAGTCTTGCCGACACGCTCAATGTCGGGAGTACGGATGCATTTCTGACAGGTAGTAACTCTCACATTCGGAGGGGTTTCCTGCCCAAGAAAGAACTTTTTAAGCGGAGCCATGCCGCTGTTGATAAGCAAAAGGCTGTTGTCCCCGTGAGGAATAAGCGAAGCGCTTGCCATTCTTGTATGATTTTTGCTTTCAAAAAAAGAAAGATATTTTTCTCTCAGGTCGTTCAAGCCTGTCCATTCCATATATAAGCTTCCTTTCGGTACACATAATTTAACCTGATTATTTTACCATATAAGACATATTTTGTCAAGCGTCAAATTATTATATACATATTAATATTGTATGATTACAATAAAAGTATAATAAAAAAGCAGCAGAAAAGCTGAAAGCGATAAAGTATTTTTTCAAAATACCGATATAAATACAAATACAATAAATTGCAAAGGCTATATCACTTTCTCATGCGGGAATTGTGTCTTTTATATGTTATTTTCGCTGCCAAATCTGCTGTTTTCGTCAAATGCACCCAATTGTTTATTTTTTTGCTATAATTAAGTAACAGCTTACGGTTTGTAAATATTTTCTATTTATCCGTTGTTTAAGTGAAAAATCCGTCGTTTAAGTGATTTTTATTGGCATTTTAGTGGTAACTATGCTATAATCGTTAAAAAAGCATAACCAAAATTTCTCTTTTTGTTCACATCGTTCACAAAATTATTGATGGTATGATTGTAACGGAGCAGTCAATTGTTGAGCATGACCGCTTCCCAAAGCACAGTCGGTAACGAAGAACATGGAATATGTCAGTGAACATTTTGGAAAGCTTTTAGAAAGTCACGTTCCGTTTGACGAGGTGTGAGCGCAGACTTATAACAAATCCGGCGATACCGTACAAAAATGGTATAACTAAAATTCAAAGGAAAGAGGGCACAATATGAAAATCTTAAAGACTGTTAAAGGCAAGTTGCTTTGGCGAATTTTACCGGTAGTTGTAATCGGCATTGCTGCAATCGGCATTTTGGGCAGCTATCTGAACTTCCACAGCACTCAAGCAACTCTGGAGACCACGCTCTCGGAGCTTGCACTCCAGACAAGTGTACGCCTGGAAAACCGATTGTCCCGTTACGTTGCGATAGTAAAGGAAGTAGGTATGGATCCGCGCATGGGCGAGGATCGTACCGTAGAAGAAAAGCTGGAGCTTCTTCAAGAAAGAGCTGACACCTACGGCTTCTCCGAACGCGGCTATATTGACAAGGACGGCTGGGGATACGAAACCGTTGACGACGTGATCGATTACAGAGAAGACCATTGCTACTTAAAAGGCATGAAAAACGAAGAATTCGTGTTCGGCCCACAGCTTGTAGGCGACAGACCGATCATATACTTTTGCGCTCCCATTAAGGAAGGCGGAGTAAATAACGGCGAACTTATCGGCGTTGTTTATTTTGGTATCGAGAGTTCCATACTTCACGATATTGTTGATGAGATACGCGTAGGTCAGTCGGGCAGAACCTACATTATGGACGAAACCGGTACATATATCGCCTGCATGGATCAGAAATACGTCGACGAGGGAATGAACAACGTCAATCATACTCACAAAGACAACGCTGAGTTTGACTGCCGCAGCGAGCTTGAAAGCCGGGCTCTTTCAATAACCGACACAGGCAGCGCTGTATGCGGTCAGGTCAGCGGCGGCGGTGTTGACAGGTACCTTGCATACGCTGTGGTTGGCGGCACTGACGGTTGGGTAATCGGCGTTACGACCGAGGTCAATGAGTGGATGAGCGAGACCACATTCGCTGTCGTTATTACGATTGTTGTAGGTTTTGCTGTTATCGCGGCTGCGATCATTATCTGCATTGCCACCGCAAACGGAATTGCAAACCCGATCAAGAAAACCGTCGGCGTTATGAACGCTGTGGCATCGGGCAGTCTTAACGTCAACGTTGAACACACGTCCGATGATGAAACGGGTCAGCTTGCAGACTCGATCAACAAAACAATAGACTCACTGAACGGTTATACGAACGAAATTTCGCGTCTTTGCAAACAACTTGCGGACGGTGACTTTAACATTCACCAGCAAATTGAGTTCAGCGGCGACTTCGTTAGCATAACCGAAGCGCTGGACAACCTTGCGTACGGACTGTCGGATACTATGCAGCAGATTGATATTTCTGCCGCAAATGTTAATCACGGCGCTGAACAGATTTCCAACGGAGCTACGTCTCTTGCGTCGGGAACCACCGAACAGGCTTCTTCTATCCAAGAACTTGCAAGCATTATCGGGGCGCTTAAAGATAAAGTCGATACTAACGCCAAAAACGCAGAAGAAGCTAACCGAAAGGCAAATCAAACAGGCGAAAGAATGTCTCTTTCCAACAAACATATGAAAGAAATGGTTGTTGCGATGAACAATATTTCCGATAAATCGAACGAGATATCGAACATTATCAAGACAATTGAGGATATTGCGTTCCAAACTAACATTCTTGCGCTTAACGCTGCCGTTGAGGCTGCAAGAGCGGGCGCTGCGGGCAAGGGATTTGCCGTTGTTGCTGACGAAGTCAGAAATCTTGCGTCCAAGTCGGCAGAAGCTGCCACCGGTACAACCAAGCTCATTGAGCAAACCATTGAAGCGGTTGAGAGCGGTTCGCATATCGCTGAAGAAACAGCAAAGGCGCTTGACGCGTCCGTCGACGTTACAAACCAGACAATCAAACTGATCAACGACATTTGGACAGCTTCCACCGAACAAGCAGCGATGATAGAACAAGTAAACACGGGCGTCGAACAAATTTCGTCTGTTGTTCAGACCAACTCAGCTACCGCCGAGCAGTCCGCAGCTTCCTCCGAGGAACTCAACGGTCAAGCTGCCGCACTTCAGGATCTTACAAGCAAATTTGTTCTAAAAGAAAGGTAAGAACCTTTTTGCGGGCACATGAGTACATTTTTAGTGTCCTCTTGACAACCAAATACTTACAACTAATATTAACATTCTGTAAACTTGCAAATAGAAACCTGATAAAATTCATTTATGAGAAAGCGTAACATATATAACGGATTAGCGGCGCTTTTAGTAAAGTAGTAAAGCTTAGACCAAAAGGCTATGTTCGATAGCATCGCTGTGGCGGGTACTAAAAAGACTAAGTCTTATTCTGATAAAGCTGCCATAGTGATGTGATTGAACAAGTTTAGCATTTCCGACAAAGTTTTACCCAAATACAACAAGTCCTGTATGGATATTTCGCTTTCCCATATCTTCTATCAGTTTTAATTCTGCTTCGGTGTGATTATTCAGAAGGCTGTGAAGGCGGTGCAAGCGGGTTCTTTAAACGATTTCAAGGCACTCCCAAAAATTTTGTGTAAAAACAAAATTTTTGGGAGTGCCCACCTGATGATTTGAATATGATCCAATCCTTTTCCGCTAAAGGTCACCCCTACGACAACTCTGTTATGGAGTGCTTTTTCAAATATTTGAAAAAAGAGGAAACGAATCGTCGTTCATACTCATCTCTTGATGAACTGAAAATCAGTCTTTTCAAATATATCTTCGGCTTCTACAATTCCACTCGTCCTCATTCCAATAACGGTGGTTTATCACCAGATGATTTTGAAAATTTGTAACTTTTTTTATATTTTCTTGTCTTCTTTATTGACTATGATCTAATGCACGACCGCGCGGTGCAGTTTTCTCCCTTTGCGGCATTGACAGGCTATGATGATACGGTCAGAGAAACCGCTCGTCTGACCGATGAAAAGCAGGGGCTTACTGCGGACAGGATAAACGACCTTAATCATAAAATTGCTTTCCTCAAAGAGCACGCCGAGGAACGTCCCGAAATAACTATAGAACACTTTATCCCCGACGAGAAAAAGTCAGGAGGGGAGTATATTACCATTTCGGGGAGATTTAGACGCATTGACGAGTATAACCATAATATGGTTTTCAAAAGCGGGGAGGAAATCCCGCTGAATGATATTTTTGAAATTGAATTATGAGTTAATATTATAATAAGGCTTGTAGTTATCTTAGACTAACTGACAGACAAAGCATATATCGTCCAAATTTCCACGACAGGACGGCAACACCAAAATATAATTTTTGACAAATAATTCAAAATATGCTATACTATTAAAAGAAACATTCAATATGCTTATAAATATTGCGCTCTACCTCCGTGCAATTCATAAGCTAATGTTTGCGAAGAGATTTAGGAAATAGATAGTTTTTTTAAACCATTTTATTCAAAACATCATGAAGTTGGTAGTATTATTTATGCATGCCTTAAGAATGTATTTTCAGATATACTATACACGCAATATCCAACAAATAATTTATGCAATCAATGAGTTTGATTGCATATCTTGCAAATCCATTTGAATATGAACAAATGAAAAAAGCTAAAAAATAATACCATTTTCCGTTGATAGCAAACCCTCATATTTAAAGTTGTGCGATAGATCTAAAGAGTTAACAAGTACCAAGTACATTGGATAATAACGGAAGACAAATAGGCTTGAGAACTTGTATAGTATACAATGGGAAAACATTAGAACAGTTGATTGATAAAAGTTATGAAATAGATTTACCTTTAAGAGAACTACAATTATATATGCAATTTTATTAATTTTGCTATTGATTACAGTGACAAAGAATGCGGTATAATTATTGAAAAAATTACGGAAAAATCTAACGAGATAAAAAGTATTAAGCAGGGATATACTGGAAAAAAATGAAGCAGCTACTGTGATTATTATAGATGCTGATTTTGTAAATTTAGCAATTCAAGAGGTATATAACTTATATCCTCAATACTCTAATAGGGAATTTGATATAGCAAAATTTTTACTTTTATTATTTCAATATTATTTCAAAATGATATTGAAAGACCGAATTATCAGATTTCAGTGAACTGGTTTACAGTCATGATGAAAAACTTTATAACTGTAGTCCGTTTTTAAAAATAAGTGAATTAGATGAAAAAGGGATTGATTTATTGAAAGGAGAGTGTAGTATCTATACATTTTTAACAGGTGACAAACATAGCTATTATTTACAAAAGTTATTAACAAGATTCTTGCGTTCAAAAAATTGCTGTTTAGATATTGGAAGTAAATTCAATAATATTATTTTTATATCTGACAGAAATAATATTCCAGACGAAATATTTAAAACTGCTGAATCATCTTGTAAGAGTATAATTTTAGTTCGTTTAGACAATAAACGAACTACTTGTTATAATGCATGTACATGGTTTGATATAGAGGCACTAATTATGACATGTATAGGAATTGAGTTGTATGAAGAATGTGAAGATAACTTTATTTTTAATATTGAAGATGGAAGATATCCAGGTGCATAAATAGTTTGTAGCTTAATACATAACATACAAATTAGTCAGTATCTAAATATCATTAATGGATGTTCTATACACATGTTTTTAGTAATAAATGATTTATGTTGTCTTACATAAAGATAGTACGGCGAACATTTTAATGGTAGAGGAAGAAAAAATTATGTATACAATACTTATAATCGAAGATGACAACGCTCTGCGAATCGGTCTTGAATTTGACCTTACTGCGGAAGGCTACAGCGTTGTTTCCGCAGAAAATGGCAGGGTTGCTCTTGAACGTTTGGACATCGCGGACATTGCTTTGCTGGACGTTAATCTTCCCGATATCGAGGGGTACAAATTGTGCCGCGAAATAAAAAATAAAAAGAATATCCCCGTAATTTTTTTGACCTGCCGAGACCTTGAAACGGACGAGCTGAACGGTTTCAGCAGCGGCGCGGACGATTATGTTACAAAGCCGTTTTCGCTGCCCGTTCTGCACAAAAGAATAACCGCAGTTTTAAAGCGAATTGAGACATCGGGATACGTTTATTCCGATGATTTTCTCAATATTGATTTTACAAAATTTACAGCCTCCGTTCGCGGAAAAAATATAGCGTTTACTCCCACCGAGTACAGGCTTCTGAAAATTTTTACAGGCAGCAGGGGGGCTGTCCTTACCCGTCAAATGCTGCTTGAAAAGCTTTGGGACAACAAGGAAAATTTTGTTGACGAACATACCCTCACCGTAAATATAAACCGTATCCGCGGAAAAATCGAAGACAACACACACAAGTATATCAAAACAGTCTACGGTATAGGCTACGTTTGGAACGGTGAACGGCAATGATTTGGATAATAATTATTTCCGTATTGATTTTAATATCGGCAGTTATAATTGTCTGCGTGAACATTTATTACCGCAGAAAAATTTCCGCGTTTTCAAAGGAATTGTGCCAAATTTTAGATGATATTGCCGCCGAGAATCCTCCCGATTTTACAATTACGGAGGACACTCTGGACGGCAAAATAAATGTCAAGCTGAAGCGTCTGTACGAGATACTGAACGGAAAAACGGAGCAGTCCAAACGTGACAAGGAGAAAATGCAGTCCCTTGTTTCGGATATTTCTCATCAGGTAAAAAGTCCCGCGGCAAATCTGAAAATGTATATGCAGATACTTGCAAGGCAGGATATTGACGAGGAAAAACGCCGTGAATTTTTGGAATTATCCGACGCCCAAGCGGAAAAGCTGGAGTTCCTTACGCAAGCTCTGGTAAAAATGTCACGACTTGAAACAGGGATAATTTCCTTTGAAAAAGAAAAAATTTCCGTGACGGAAATTATCGCGGAGGGGCTTGCGCAAATTTCTCCCGCAGCGGAAAATAAAAATATTGACGTGCAGGTAAATTGTCCCGACGGAATTTTTGCGTACTGCGACAAAAAATGGACGTCGGAAGCAGTGTTCAATATCCTTGACAACGCGGTGAAATATACGCCGAAAAACGGGTCTGTAACTGTATTTGCGGACATCAACGAATTTTACGCGCAGATAAAAATAAAGGACAGCGGCGCAAGTATTCCCGAAAGGGAGCAGGCGAAAATTTTTGGAAGATTTTACCGCTCCGAGACTGTGAAAAATACCAAGGGACTGGGTATAGGGCTGTTCCTTTCAAGAAATATCATTTCGGAGCAGGGAGGTTTTATTTCGCTAAGGTCGGAGCCGCCTAACGGCGCGGAATTTATTGTCAATATACCTTTGGAATAATTGGGGACTGTTTTCGGACAGTCCTTAATTTTTTTCGCAAATTTTCACACATTTGAGAGGTTTTTGAGACAATTGGGGTTTATACTTATATAAAAACATATCAAAGGAGAACCTGAAATGAACGTACTTAAAACCGAAAATCTTAAAAAATATTACGGCAGCGGCGACAGTCTTGTCAAGGCTTTAGACGGCGTTGATCTTTCCGTTGAGCGGGGCGAATTTGTAGCTGTTGTGGGAACGTCGGGCAGCGGAAAGTCAACGCTTCTGAACATGATGGGCGGGCTTGACAACCCTACCTCGGGCAGCGTTAAAATAGACGGCAGGGAAATTTCGGGAATGTCCCCCGACGAGCTTACGGTTTTCCGCCGCAGGCAAATTGGCTTTGTATTTCAGAATTACAACCTTGTGCCAATGCTGAACGTGTATGAAAACATTGTCCTGCCGATAGAGCTGGACGGCGGCAAGCCCGACAAAAAATTTATTGACGGCATTGTGAAAATGCTCCATTTGGAGGACAAGCTTGACCGTTTCCCCAACAACCTTTCGGGGGGACAGCAGCAGCGCGCCGCCATTGCGAGAGCTATCGCGTTCAAGCCCGCTATAATACTTGCGGACGAACCCACGGGAAACCTTGACAGCAAAACGGGTCAGGAAGTCCTCGGGCTTTTGAAACAGACCTCGGAAAGCTACGGGCAGACCATTGTGATGATAACCCACAACCTTGACATAGCGCAGCTTGCGGACAGGATAGTCCGCATCGAGGATGGAAAGATTACGGAGAGGAGCGTTTAAAAATGCTGAAAAACAACAACGGCGCAGTTCTCCGAAAGCTGACAATGCGAAGTCTTAAATCGGGAAAAATGCGGAATATTTTTATCATAATCACCGTCGCGCTTTCCGCCGCGCTTATTTCGGGACTGGCGGGCTTCACCCTTGCTATGGACAAAAAAGAGGAGCGTGAATTTGCGGTACAGCCTCATGTTATATACGACGATTTGAGTAACGAGCAAGTGGAATTTCTCAAAAATGACGAGAATATCGAGGACATTGTACGATACAAGCAGGGCGGTTCAATGGAGGAGGAAAATTACGAGATACGCCCGGTCTATTTTTCAGACGAGGGAAAAATTATAGAGTCTATGCGTATGAATATCACGGAGGGACGTTACCCCGAAAAAACGAACGAGGCGGCGGTCTCAAAGAAATATTTGAAAAGGCTGGGTATTGAGCCCGTTATCGGCGCGGAATTTTCCGTGACATGGCTTGACGGAACCGAGGAGACCTACACCGTTACCGGCTTGACCGAGCTTGAAGCTGAAAGTCAGTTTTTTATAATGCTTTCGGAGGAATACGCCGAAAACGGTTCGCAGCTCAAGGACGTGTCCTATACCGTCTCTGCAAGGATAATCGGCGCGTCGGATATGGACGACCAAACATTTTTAAACACAATACGCGGCATTGGCGAGGAGTACGGCATACCCCGCTACCAAATACGCGAAAACAACAGCTTCGTGATTAAAATTTCAAATATTAAGGCAAGCGAGCTACTTGCAGTTGTCGGGGTAAGCGCGGCGGTTTTATTTGTAAGCGTGTTCGTTATCTACAGCATTTTCTACATTTCTGTAACGGGCAGGATAAGGCAGTTCGGGCAGCTGCGCACCATTGGCATGACCTCAAAGCAGATAAGAAAAACCGTCCGGTACGAGGGTATTTTTTTCAGTATTGCCGGTTCTCTTATCGGAATTTTAGTAGGAACGGCTTTTGCGTATTTTGTTGTACCAAAGGGATTTTATTTTCCAAACGCCTTGATAACGGCAGTCCTGACAATTATTGCAGCATCTTTGACGGTAATGTTTTCCGTGAAAAAGCCCGCAAAAATCGCGGCGGCGGCTTCTCCAATTGAAGCCGCTAAAATGAATGACAACAACGGAGGAACGTTTTCAAAAGGCGGGAAAAAAAAGCTAACGCCCTTCGGTCTTGCCAAAATAAGCGCGGAAAGCAACAGAAAAAAGTCCGCAATGACGGCGGTTTCATTAGGCATAGGCGGGGTGCTTTTCGTTATGGGAACGACCCTGATAGCGTCCTATAATATTGAGGAATATTCTCGCGAGGGCGCGTACCGTTTCGGCGACTATGTACTCCAAATATCGGACAACGCGGTGAAGCTTTCGGAGCACGGCGCGGCTGACATTCAGATAAATAATCCTCTCACAAAGGAAATGGAAGCGGAGATATCCGCTTTTGAGGGCGTGAAAAAAGTTACCCGCTACAATCGTTTTAAGGTGCAGTACGAATACAACAACTATCAGACAAACGACGAGGTAATACCCTTTGAAAGCCGCTGCATAGACGCTATGAACAAAGCCAGAGAAGAGGGTGAGGCTTTCGATTACGAAAGAATGGTACGCAACAAAGAAATTGCCATATTCGGCAACGATCTGGTAAAGGAAATATACGGCTGGAATTTTAAGATCGGCGACAAGGTCAGGCTTAAATGGTACGACGGCTATGAGTACCGCGAGGACGATTTTACCGTTGCGGGCAGCTTCAGTCGAGGAGAGCTTATTAAACTAAACACAGAGGAAGCCTATTATCTTGCTGTCGGAAACGGCTGGCTTTATATTCCCGAAGATCTTTTTAAAACCATGGTGCCGGAGAAATACGACCCGAGCGATGGAATTATCGTTAAGGTGGAGGATTACAAGACCGACACGGCGGTAAAGGATTTCCTGCAAAAATATGCAGACAGCGATTCACATTTAATGCTTGACTGCTTTTCGGACGCTGTAACCGACGGCAGGTCTAACTATTATCTTCTTATGGGACTGGTATGGGGACTTTCGGCGTTTATAATCGGCTTTGCGCTTATAAATCTGATAAATACGCTTGTGTCCAATGCCATGTCCCGAAAGCAGGAATTTGCAATGCTCTGTTCCATAGGAATGAGTAGCGGTCAGCTTAAAAAAATGATAATCGGCGAGGGGCTTATCCTTGCGGCAAAAAATATTTTGATAACCGTTGTTTTCGGTACGGCGGCGGGGTATGCTATGATACAGATAATGAGGGAGTTTATGGCGACCTATCTGCACTGGCATTTCCCCGGGTGGTATATGCTGGGGTACGTTGCAATGGTGTTGGTCGTGCCTGTGCTTATATCCGCTGTGATCACGAATATACTTGAAAAGAAAACCCTTGTTGAGCGGCTTAGGGAGGCTGAATAAAAATAACTTTGCAATCCGTCAAATAAAAAACGGTAAGTTTGGCGGGTAAAATTCTTATGCAAAATCATCCGACTTTGTTTTTTGAACAGCTCCAATTTGTGCAGACAGAACAAAAGCCCCCTGAAAGGGTAGATTAAGTCCAAAACTGATTCCGCTTTTCAAACGGAGTCAGTTTTGTTTTTAGTTGGACACGCTCATTGTTGTAGAAATGGATGTATGCAGCTATGAGGAGGCGAGCTTCCTCATAAGTCTTTAGCTTTACCCGATAAATACATTCTGTTTTGAGAATTGAAAAGAAATTTTTAACCAAAGCGTTATCATACGGAGTGCCATGTCTTGACATTGACGGAATAATGTTGTATGATTGAGTTAGCTTAAAATACGGGTTTGAAGTGTATTGAAAGCCTTGGTCACTGTGGAGCTGCAACTCCTCCTGTGACCTTTTCCTTTCTTTTGGCAGCCTTGATTGTTTCCAATACAAGCTGTATATTCTGATTTTGGTTACTGATTTGTTATTAGTAAAATCTTCAATTGCAATTTTCTATATTTGCCATTTGACAATAAATATATAAAAATGAATATCAGTTCGTACAACAAATTCTACTGGTATGTTTTGTCATAATCTTACAAAGTTTTTAAAACTATTTATTATACTGTAAAATATGCGAAAATCAAAATTACAAAAATAAAATCACAGCAATCAGTAAAAAAAGCATAATACAATAAAACTGCGGAAATATATAAATATAATATTTAAGGAGGTATGGTATGGAAAATACTGAAATGCCCATAGGTTTTGGAATGGCGCTTGCCATGAACCCTGCTGCGATGGAAAAATTTGCTTCTCTTCCGCAGAATGAAAAACAAAAAATAATAAATGGTACGCACAATGTTTCCTCAAAAACCGAAATGAAGCAATACGTTGAAAATATAATATCATTTTTTTGATAAGCTCTTAAAGTGAAAGGACTGTAATTTTGAGATCACTGTGGAATGAAAATGTCAGCCGTCCGAATTTTCCGGCGCTGAAAGGAGACACAAAAACTGACGTGCTTATTATCGGCGGGGGTATTGCGGGAATTCTAACAGCCTATTTCCTGCATGAAAAAGGAGTTCAATATATTCTTGTTGAAAAAGACAGAATTTGCAGCGGTACAACCGGAAACACCACCGCAAAAATTACTTTTCAGCACGGACTAATCTATAATAAAATTCTCAGAAGCTTTGGTCTGGAAAAAGCTCAAATGTATTTGCAAGCAAATCGGGCGGCTTTTGAAAAATATGCGGAGCTTTGCAAAAATATTGACTGCGGATACGAAATAAAAAGCAATTATGTATACTCCACAGACAACCGTAAAAAGCTTGAAGATGAAATAAACGCTCTTTCAAAAATCGGGTATAACGCAGTATTTTCTGAAGCTCTTCCGCTTCCGATAAAAACAGAAGGATCTGTGTGCTTTGAAGATCAGGCACAGTTCCACCCGTTAAAATTCCTATTTTCAATTGCCAAAGATATGATAATTTACGAACACACATTTGTGCAGGAAATGATAGGTTCCATAGCTGTTACAAACTGCGGTAAAATTTATGCCGACAAGGTAATTGCTGCAACCCATTTTCCGTTTATAAACAAACATGGTAGCTATTTTTTGAAGCTGTATCAGCACCGTTCCTACGTCATTGCTCTTGAAAATGCACAAAACGTTGACGGAATGTACGTTGACGAATGCCAAACGGGACATTCATTCAGAAATTATGAAAATTTGCTGCTTTTGGGCGGCGGAGGACACCGTACTGGCAAACATGGCGGAAATTGGAATGAACTGCGAAGCTTTGCCCAAAAATACTATCCCAATGCTAAAGAAAAATATTACTGGGCTGCACAGGACTGTATGAGCCTTGACAATATTCCATACGTCGGTCAGTATTCAAAAAACACACAGAGTCTATATACCGCAAGCGGTTTCAACAAATGGGGAATGACCGGGGCTATGTTATCTGCTACGCTTTTATGCGATATGGTTTGCGGCGTACACAATGACTTTGAGGAGGCTTTCAATCCTTCAAGAAGCATTATTAAACCTCAGCTTTTTGTTAACGGTTTTGAAGCAACAAAAAATCTGCTTACACCGAGCAAAAAACGGTGCCCCCATCTTGGATGCGCACTGAAATGGAATCCCGCAGAACACTCCTGGGACTGCGCCTGCCACGGCTCCCGCTTTGCCGCGAACGGAAAATTACTGGATAATCCAGCAAACGGAAATCTGAGAAAATAAATATTTCTGACAAAATACAAAGTCCTGTTTTAATACACCAGTAAAGGGTAAGAATAAACAGGACTTTTGTATTAATAATAAAAGAATAATCATTACTGCTTACGATGCTATACAGTGTCTCCCAAAATCTTACAAATGCTTTCCGAACAATTCTCCGCGTCAATGATTTCATACCTGCACGAATGCTCCATAAGTTTTTCAAAAATGTTCAGAGTCTCGCTGTCAGCACCGAAGTTCACCACCGCAACTATCGTTTCCGGACACCTTTCCGCGATCCTATAAACGCAGTTCCTTACAATAAATTCCGGAGTCTCCATATTCTTTGTAAGCGGCACTACCACAACCGGAACGGCTTCCCTGCTTCCTGCCTTATAAAATTTTACTATTACCAAGCCGTTTATCAGCACAGCTGCAAGACATATTCCAAAAAGCAGCAAAAGTTTTGTTTCAAGCATAAAAAACGCTCCTTTCACTTTATTTTATGAAAGAAACGCCTTTTTGTGAAAAAATATAAAATCGGGATTACCGCTCAATAAGCGGCAATCCCGTTGTCATTATTGTATGGAACCATCTCCGCCCATTTGCTCCGTAAGCTCTTCAAGAAACTCCACAGGGAAAGGCGGATTAGCCAGCGGCTTCATTGCGATAGACATAAGCTTCATAGGGTTATCATCGGCAGCAGTACGGTTCGCGGAAAATTTACCGCAGCGCTTGCAACGATGTATCACTGACCATTCGCCGTTCTTTTTTATCCAGACCGCCACAGGCTCCATTATGCCGCCGCAGTCGGATTCTCTGTCCCCCGGCTCGTTGTCCAGATGCAGACTTGCCAAACAGTTGGGACAATGATTTCTATGCTCGCTGCCCGCGCCCTCGGGTACGACCTGCCGTCCGCAGACCTTGCAGGTAAAAACGTCCTTACAGGCGTGGTTTCTAAAGTAACCCTTTTCAAATGATCTTCTTTTGTTTTCTCTGTTCAAGAATATTCCTCCTAAAAAGTAAATACCTTTTGGGAGGTTACTGTTTTTTCGCAGTACTAACCTCCCGGTCAGACTGCAATCACCACGGCCTTATAATTAAATTTGATATTCACACAAATTCTCCTTTCTTAAACGATTTTATTCAAACCGATCAGACTGCAACCACCACGGCCTCATAATTAAATTTGATATTCACACAAATTCTCCTTTCTTAAATAATTTTACTTAAAAACATTTCGATATTGCCCTCCAATGAGCTGCAAAGCGTTTCAAGATTGCGGAATATTTTCTCCGCGTCCCAGTTCCACCATTGCAGTTCAAGAAGGACTTCGATCTGCTTTTCATCAAATCTTTTGCGGACAACCCTGCAAGGGTTTCCTACAGCGACCGTATATGGCGGTATATCACGGGCAACCACGGAGTTTGCGCCGATTATCGCTCCGTCGCCTATATGAACGCCCGGCATAACCGTAACATTCTGCCCTATCCATACATCGTTCCCCACAACGGTATCGCCTTTCAGCGGAAGCTCGTCCATGGACGGAATACATTTCTCCCAGCCGTTTCCGAAAATGTTGAACGGATATGTTGTGACCGAACACATTCTGTGGTTCGCGCCGTTCATGATAAACTCAATGCCCTTTGCAATAGCGCAGAACTTTCCGATTATCAGTTTATCGCCCACAAAATCGTAGTGGTGTGTAACATGACTTTCAAAGTCCTTGCCGCCTGTTTCACTGTCGTCATAATATGTATAGTCCCCAACAATTATATTTTGATTCCTAATAATGTTTTTAATATAGCATATACTTGGTACAGCTTCATTCGGGCGGACGGCATTGGAGTCTGGTCCGTACATATAAACACGCCTCCTTAAACGGTCGAACAATTATACACCTGACCTTAACTGATAATTTACAAAATCCTGAGCAGAATCCTGTATTGCTTTTTCAACGTCGGCTCTGTTTGCCGTCTCGGACATCAAATTTATGTATTCGTCTTTTTTACTGTTTTTACCGTTTATACAGCGGTTCAGCATCCAAAGCGTATGCAGCGAGGGTCTGCGTTTTACGGATTCAACAAGGAAACTCTCATATTCGGGATCAAAAGACTCAATGAAATGCACCATTGCACCGGGCATACCAAAATCATCAAGCGGGTGGCGTTCCATTATTCCAAGAAGCTTTTCCGCGGTATCGAGCCCCGCTCCCGCTTCCTTGAGCATATCTACCCTTTTTTCCATTTCGTACTCGAAGTCATCAGAACCCACAAGCTGCTCGATTTCCGTCAATAGTTTTTCAATCATAAATTTTCCTCCCATGAAATCCGAATTATCACGTCTTTGCCGCAAACGGAGCATTTCCAAAGAAACGCCCCGTTTTTAAGCAAAAATCATTGGATTAAGCCAATAGAAGTTTTAACCCATTACAGCAACCACTTCATGAGTACCGCTTGTAATATCTCTGATAACGTTTCCGTCAATAGCCTTGCCGTCAACGGTTACGGACTTGATACCCTTTGATACATGGTCGGGATTTTCTATCTTGATGTTAAAAGTAGCTCCGCGGAAGTAGCGGGATACCGAGTAGCCGTCCCAAGCCTTGGGTATGGACGGGTCAATCTTAAGTCCGTCATAGTCGGGAATAATTCCCAAAATGTACTGGGAAATTGCCACAAAGTTCCATGCGGCAGTACCGGTCAGCCAGCTGTTCTTTGCCTCGCCGAAACGCTTAGCGTCCTTGCCCGCGATCATCTGGGCGTATACGTACGGCTCGGTGCGGTGGAGCTTTTCGTCCTCCTGATAAGCGGGAGCAATTCTCGTGTAGTAATCAAACGCCGTATCACCCATGCCCGCGTGTGCAGCCGCACACATTATCCATGCGTTGTTGTGGCAGAAGATACCCGCATTCTCCTTGTATCCGCCAGGATATGTGGATATCTCGCCGTACTCAACGATATAGCTCGTAAAAGCAGGATTATTAAGTACCAAACCGTGCTCTGTACCGAGGTATTTGTCAATGCTCGCCATAGTCTTTTCGGTGAACTCTTTTCCGCCCACGTCGGACATTACGCAGAAGCCTTGGGGTTCAATGAAAATTTTGCCCTCTTTATTCTCGTTGGAGCCGACTTTTTTGCCGTAAGCGTCGTATGCGCGGAGGAACCATTCGCCGTCCCAGCCGTACTTAACGATAGCTTCTTTCATCTTGTCTATTTCAGCCTGCGCTTTGTCCACCTCGGCGTTGTCACCCATTCTGCGACAAAGCTCAACGTACTCGGGTCCAATGTAGGTAAACATACCCGCAATCATTACGGACTCCGCGGTCTCCTCGTTAAGGGGCGCTCCCGTTTCGGGATTAACCTCCTTAGCAATATTGCTTGCGGTATTCTGGAAGCTCTCGCCGGGTACGCGGGAGAAGCAATTCAGGTTCAGACAGTCGTTCCAGTCGGCGCGTCCGATAAGGGGCAGACCGTGAGGACCCACGTTGTTCACAACATGGTAAAAGCTTCTCTTTAAGTGGTCAAGCAGGGGCTGAGCCAAAGCGGGGTCGTTCTTGTAGTCCACCTGTTCCTTGAGAATATCGTAATCGCCTGTTTCCTTGATATAAGCGGCGGTAGAAAGAATCATCCAAAGCGGGTCGTCATTGAAATTCGTACCCGCAGCGTCGTTGCCCTTTTTGGTAAGAGGCTGGTACTGGTGGTAGTTGCCGCCGTCTTCAAGCTGTGTAGCCGCGATATCGAGAATTCTCTCTCTCGCTCTTTCTGGAATTTGGTGTACAAAGCCCAACAAATCCTGATTAGAGTCACGGAAGCCCATGCCCCTGCCTATACCGCTCTCAAAGTATGAAGCAGAACGGGACATATTGAACGTAACCATACACTGATACTGATTCCAGATGTTGACCTGTCTGTTAAGTTTCTCGTCGGGGCTGTTAAGCGTGTACTTAGCAAGCAGTTCGTCCCATGTCTTTTTCAGCTCTGCAAGAGCGGTATCGGCTTTCTCAGCTGTATCGAACTTGGACATCATATTATAAGCCTTGGATTTGTTCATGTTGCCGTCAGCGTTGAACTTTTCGGGGTAAGGGTTTTCAACGTAGCCGAGAATGAACACAAGAGTTTTCTCCTCGCCAGCCGCGAGGGTAATTTCTTTGTAGTGAGAAGCAACGGGAGACCAGCCGTCTGCAACAGAATTTGCAGGCTTACCGTCCATAACTGTCTGAGGATTGTGGAAATCGTGATAGATGTCGCCCATAAAGGTCTCGCGGTCGGTGTCGTAGCCGTCCACAGTATCGTTCACCGCGTAGAACGCAAAATGGTTTCTTCTCTCTTTATATTCCGTTTTATGGTAAATTACCGAGCCGTTTTTCTCAAGCTCCACCTCGCCTGTATTAAAGTTTCTCTGGAAGTTTGTGGAATCGTCCTGAGCGTCCCAAAGACACCATTCGATAAATGAGAACAACTTGAACGTCTTGGCAGAACCGCTTTCATTTTTGAGCGTAAGCTTCTGTACCTCGCCGGTAAAATTCTGAGGAACAAAGAATGTTACCTCTGCCGACAGTCCGTTTTTCTTACCGCTGATAACGGTATAACCCATACCGTGGCGGCATTTGTAGTCGTCAAGGTCGGTCTTTACGGGAGCCCAGCCGGGATTCCATACGATACCGCCGTCGTTTATGTAGAAATAACGTCCGCCTGCGTCGGCAGGAACGTTGTTGTAGCGGTAACGTGTGATACGCGCAAGACGTGCGTCCTTATAGAAGTTATAGCCTCCTGCGGTATTTGAAATAAGTCCAAAGAAATCCTGTGTGCCAAGATAGTTTATCCATGGATAAGGGGTTTTCGGGGAAGTGATGACATACTCCTTGTTTGCGTCGTCATAGAATCCGAATTTCATCTGAAAAGACCATCCTTTCTGCTTATGACGGTTTTTGCGGCTGAAAAGGTTCCGCCGCAAACCGTACTATTAGAATTATTATATCATGTTAAACGTTTAATATCAAGGGAGTACAAAAATTTTCGGGAAACTTTCGTGACGAAAATTTCCCGAAAAAACTGTGTATAATAACTAATATATCCATTTACTGCTTAACAAGCTTTGTCAAATTAGTATATTCGGGGCGTACAGCCTTATAGACTTCAACGCCGCGCTCCATACCGAAAAATTTAAGTATACCGCGGTAGAACTGCTGTTTTCCCTCGGCGCTTTTCAGAAGTCCGAGAACGTTCCTTATCTCCGCGTCATCAATAATTCCCGCCTTTGACAGCGCACCTTTCAGACTCGGAGGTATCTCCCCTGCTCCCGATACGGGCTTAGTCTCGCTCTTGCTTTTTGCGGGCTCTTTCTTTTGCTGTTTAATTGACTGAGTCCCAGCCTCATTTTTCTTAGATTCCGAAGCAGACTCTGTTTTTGCAGTCTTTTCCGGTTTTCTTCCCTTTGCTTCCTCTTTCTTTTCCTGTTTTAAAGTATTTCTCGGTCTGCCGCGTTTTTTTGGAGCAGGCTTTTCTGCAGCACGCTCGGCTTCTATAGCGTCCGCAGCAGTTTCAGCAGCTTTAGCCATTTCAACCTTTTCAGAAGAAACAGCCTCTTCCCCGATAACCGCAAACTCTTCCGTCGGCGGCTGAACAGACGGAGCAGCCGTATTCTGCTGTATACGTGCGGCAAACGGCTTCTCTGCCGCAAGCAACGAACGGTTTATAGATGGCGCACCGTATATAGAAATATCAGCCGCGGCGCCGTTCCGCTCCCAGAAGGTCTTAACGTACTCAAAGCCTCGGTCGTTGCTTATAATGCAAAACTTTTTGTCCTTTCCCTGACATATGAGATAGCCAAGAAAGCTTGCAAGCTGGAAATCAAGCGCGTTTTTGCCTCCGCTCGCAACGTTGTAGTACACCACCTCAGCAGGGCTGGAAAGCAGATTAAGGTGTGCCGCAAAAGACATGTTGGACGCGTTTACAGTATAAAAAATATACACCTTGTCCTCTTTGGTAAGCTTTTGTATGCCTGAAATTCCAGCCGAGGAAACATTTTCAAAATCAACTAAATAAACTGCCATTTCATCAATCCTTTCATATTTTTATTCTATTTCATCATCAATATTTTCAAGTTCACCATGAGTCTGAAGCGCGGCGGCAAGATAAAGCGACCCCGCAATAACCACCATTCCGTCGGTTCCAGCCAGGGTGACTGCTCTGGATACTGCATCACGCAGATTTGACACCTCGCCCTCCGAAAACATTTCAGCCAGTCTCGGAGCAAATACCGTGTTCTGCGCAAAGCCGTCAAGACAGACCGCCCTATCAATATAGCGGCTGATATACCCTATAGACGTCTGCCAGTCTTTGTTTGACATCATGCCGCAGACCATTATTTTCGGAGCTTTGGGAACTGTACGTATAAAGTCAGCCAAAGCCTTCATTCCGTCAGGATTATGCGCCCCGTCTATCATAACGAAAGGCTTATCCCCTCGTATTATCTGACATCTGCTCGGAACCTCGGCATACTTTATGCCGCTATAGATATGCGGATAAAATATTCTTCCGAAGCCGCGTTTTTTCAGTATTCGCAGCGTTTCAACCGCCGTAAGCGCATTGTCTATCTGATGTCTGCCAACCATAGAAGTTTTGTAATTCAGTCTTCTGTAGGTAAAACTGTTTCCTGTATGATTACAATTCCGGATAATAAGTCTGCTTAAGTTAGGAGTAACAAGCTTTGAACCGAACTGAGCGGCTGTCCTGTACACAACAGCGTAGGCTTCCTTACTCTGAGACGGTGCTGTCACCACAGGACAGCCCTGCTTAATGATACCCGCTTTATGTCTTGCTATTTTTTCGACGGTATCTCCAAGTATTGCCGTATGATCGAGTGAAATGGAGGTTATAACCGAAACGCATGGCTTTTCAATAATATTCGTACAGTCAAGCAGCCCCCCAAGACCGGTTTCCATAACAACAATGCTGCATTTTTTTGCCTTAAAGTAAATAAAAGCAATCGCTGTCGTAATCTCGAACTGGGAACAATCGGTGCTTAAGTCGTCTATTATAGGACGGATCTGAGTTATAATCTCCGCAAGCTCTGCATCGGAAATATTCACACCGTCAATACGTATCCTGTCATTGTAGACCCTGATATACGGAGAAGTAAACTCCCCCGTCCTATATCCGGATCTCGTAAGCGTTTCCGCTATCATGCGGACAGTCGAACCTTTTCCGTTCGTACCCGCAACATGGACAAAATTCATTTCCTTTTGAGGATTTCCAAGAGCGGACATAATTTTTTCAAATCTGGCAAGACTGCTTACAGGCTTTCCCAGTTTTGAAAAACTTTCAATATAACTCATCGCTTCGCAGTAATTCACGAACATCACCTTTGCTGAAACATAGATACCGCAAAGCGGCGCATATACAGATACGGCGGAACAATTATACCTATAACCGACTTTAAACAATCTTACACACAAAATATTATAACATACTTTTAAATAAACTGCAATAAATTTTTTGCAAAAAAGATATGGCTCAAATATATGTTTTTAGCAAATCATTTTCCATAGAGCATATTTTTAAATACAAAACGGCGGGGACAAGCCCCGCCTTAAAATTCAATCAGCTGTTTTTCTTTGCCTCAATGTCCGCAAGAGCGTCCTTTCTGGAAAGATTTATCCTGCCCTGGCTGTCTATCTCCATTACCTTTACAACGATCTCATCGCCGATGGAAACAACGTCCTCAACCTTTTCAACACGCTGCTTATCCAGCTTGGAGATGTGAACAAGACCATCCTTGCCGGGAGCTATCTCAACAAACGCACCAAAGTTCATTATGCGAACGACTTTGCCCTTATAGATCGCACCGATCTCCGGGTCGTTTGCAATGGTCTCAACGATCTGGAGAGCCTTTTTAGCGTTATCAAGGTCAATTCCAGAAATAAATACGTTTCCGTCATCGTTAATATCAATCTTAACGTTGCAGTCAGCAGAAATCTTCTGAATAACCTTGCCCCCCTGACCGATAACTTCGCGTATCTTGTCAACCGGAACTTTCGTCTGAAGCATTTTGGGAGCATACTTGCCAACCTCCGCTCTCGGAGCGGGAATAGCTTTCAGCATGATCTCGTCAAGTATATAGTCTCTCGCCTTGTGTGTCTTAGCAAAAGCTTCCTTGATGATTTCGGGAGTAAGACCGTCCACCTTGATGTCCACCTGAATAGCAGTGATACCCTTGTGGGTACCGCCTACCTTGAAGTCCATGTCACCGAAGAAGTCCTCAAGACCCTGAATGTCCACCATTGTCATAAAGCTGCCGTCGTCTCTTGTAATAAGACCGCAGGAAATTCCCGCAACTGGAGCCTTGATAGGCACGCCCGCGTCCATAAGAGCAAGAGTCGAACCGCAGATAGAACCCTGAGAAGTGGAGCCGTTAGATGAAAGCACCTCGGAAACAAGTCTGAGAGCGTAAGGGAACTCCTCAACGGGAGGGATAACAGGCTCAAGCGCTCTTTCCGCAAGGGCTCCGTGACCTATCTCGCGGCGTCCGGGTCCCCTGCTGGGCTTTGTTTCGCCTACTGAATACGAGGGGAAATTATAGTGGTGCATATATCTCTTGCTGTCCTCCTCGTCCAGACCGTCGATTCTCTGGGAATCGCTTACAGGACCAAGGGTAGCAACGGTAAGAACCTGAGTCTGACCTCTTGTGAAAAGTCCCGAACCGTGAACTCTTGGAAGAACGCCTACCTCAGCGGCAAGAGGACGTATCTCGTCTATGCCTCTGCCGTCAACGCGCTTGCCCTCGTAGAGCCAATTCCTTACGATTTTCTTCTGGAGCTTATAGATACACTCGTCGATCATAGCTATCTTTTCGGGATATTCCCCGTCAAACTTCTCATGTACCTCGTCCTTGATAGGATTAAGACGCTCCTCGCGGATATTCTTATCGTTAGTGTCGAGAGCGACCTTTACCTTTTCACCCACGAGAGTCTCAATAGCGTCAAACAGATCGTGGTCTACCTCCATTGATTCAAACTCGAACTTTTTCTTGCCGATCTCTTTTTGAATATCGGAAATAAATGCAACTATTTTCTTGATCTCCTCGTGACCTGTCATAATAGCCTTGAGCATTGTGTCGTCGTCGACTTCGTTTGCACCCGCTTCGATCATGACAATCTTTTCCATTGTACCCGCAACGGTAAGGTTCAAATCGGACTTTTCGCGCTGTTCAAGAGTAGGATTGAGCACTATATCACCGTCAACAAGTCCTACACTGATACCACCGATAGGACCGTTCCAAGGAATATCGGAAATGGAAATAGCAACGGAAGTCGCGATCATACCGCATATTTCAGGGGAATTGTCTGGATCAACGGAAAGCACCGTCATCACAACGGAAACATCGTTTCTCATATCCTTGGGAAAAAGAGGACGGATAGGTCTGTCAACAACTCTTGAAGTAAGGATAGCCTTTTCGCTGGGCTTGCCCTCTCTCTTCATAAATGAACCGGGGATACGTCCCACGGAGTAAAGCCTCTCCTCATAGTCAACTGAGAGCGGAAAAAAGTCTATTCCCTCTCTGGGCTTAACGCTTGCCGTAACGTTAGCCATAACAACGGTCTCGCCGCACCTGACCCAGCACGAACCGTTGGAAAGCTCGCATGTCTTTCCGGTTTCGACTGTCAATTCTCTTCCGGCATAAGTGGTCTTAAAAATTCTGTGATTATCAAACATATTTTTCCTCCTGTTAATTTTTAACAGACCGCAGCTTTAGCAATAAATCCTGTATGCAGTCTATGCAGCTACACTGCGTACACGATTTAATGCTAAGCCTGCCGTCTGAGATTTCCTTGTTTTAAACGCGCAAAAAGGCAGAGTAAAGGCTTTCACCTTTACCTCCTGCCTTCGGCATTTTCTTACTTACGCAGACCAAGCTTTTCAACTATTGCACGGTATCTGTTGATATCCTTCTTTGCAAGGTAGTTGAGAAGATTACGTCTGTGACCAACCATTTTCAGAAGACCTCTTCTGGAGTGGTGATCTTTTTTGTGCACCTTCAAGTGTTCGGTAAGGTCGTTGATCCTCTTTGTGAGGATAGCGATCTGTACTTCGGGAGAACCGGTATCGTTTTCACTGGTTCTGTTAGCCTCAATAACGGCTGTTTTTTCTTCTTTTCTCATCATGATAAAACACCTCTTTTTAGATTTCCCGTAAGCATAGTAAGCGGCAGGCGCTGTCTCCGTAAATGGAGTCCCGAAACGGGCTTACTCCGCAGACCAAGCAAACGGCACTTTGTCCGTCATTTATCTGAACAAGACAAAAATTATTATACCACATAAAAACCATTTTGTAAAGAGTTTTTATGAAATAATTTTTCCTTTTTTCTTTTTTCCCTTTCCGTCAATAGGGATCTCCTCGCCTCCGCGGTCGGTAAAAACGCTTTCATCGGCGGTAAGCGGCTTCAAATAGTCGTACTCCGGATTATCCATTCCCCGCTCCTCATAGTATGGATTTATAACATATTTCTGTATCTGCGGATAGGAATTGAACATTATAATGAAGCCAATAAACGTTATTGCCCAAAACGGTATGAACAAAAAAGAAAGCACGTTCGTAATGCACATCACAAACAGCACAGCCGCCGTCGCCGCTACGGAAATAAGCGTGAAAAAGTTCTTTTTCAAAGCAATGCAAGTCAGGAAAAAACTGTTCTTTATAATATTTTTAAAGGACAGCTCCGTAGAAACTATCATCGGGAAAATATAAAAGTTCATCATGAACAGCGTCAGCGCAAAGCTTACGGATATAACGCAGAATATTGTATAGATGAATCCGCCCGATTCTGCCGCCTGAGCCATTCTGGGGTACACATACATAGCGGTCACGGCGGACACCGCAAACAACGTATCCAACAAACCGACGGGCAAAGACTGTTTCCAGTTTTCGGAAAATCCTTTCCAGAAATCGTGAAAAATAAACGCGTTCTTATCCAGCGAATACTTCCGCAGCACTCTTGTCATTCCCGCCAGCGCAGGGCCTATGGTAACAATGGGAAGACAAAAAATAAACGTAAGCATATTGAGCTTTATGAGCCTCCATGCGTATCTGAAATACATTTCCCAGAACTCGAAAAAAGCTTTCTTTTTAGGCGCGTTTTTGGAAACGCCCCGTCCCGCTTTTTCATAATCATAGCCAAAACCAAATAATGCCAAAGATTTGCAGCTCCTTTACAGTAACTTCCCCGTTTTTATAAGTTCGTTTCTCACAGCAGTCTTGTCCAAAAGCCCGCAAAAATAAATGTCGCAAGGCTGTCAGCAAGAGACGACGCCATGAGAATTATGACCAGTATCACAAACTTTGTGATGTACAAACGAAAGTCGATCGCTTCACCCGAAGAGGCTCTTCCAAAAACCGACGAAAAAACTTTTCCCGAAAGCTCAAGGGACTCCCTTGCGGCAATTATCAGCGCAAAGGCTGACAGCACCGCTCCCGGAATAATTAGCACCGCGGACATTCCCACGCCAGCAAGACCGAAGCTTCCGTACATTCCCGACAGCGAGACCCCCGCGCCGAGTCCCCGAAAAACGGGTACCAAAAGCTCTATGGGTTGAGCCGCCGCGCTGAAGCCGAGCCAGAAGCACGCAGTCAAAAGCAGAAAAGCCCCCGAAAAGGAATTGACAAGAGTTTCCCAGAAGGTATGGCTTAGTCTGCCCATAACGAAGCTTCCCGTGATGCCGTTAAGCGCGTCGAGTTGTTCCCCGCTCAGCGTTCCGTACAGGATAACGCCGAGGAAAACCCCCGCGAAATAAAGCGCGGCAAGAAGCGAGAGCCTGCCGTCAGTTCTCTTTTTACGACCGATATTGTTGTCCGTCATAATGACCGTCCTTTACTTTTGATATTGGTACAGTCTATGCGGACAAGTCCCTTTTAAGAACAGGCTATTTTGACAGCTCGTAAGCACGTCTTGTACAGCTTTCGCAGGCTTTCGTGACCGTTTCGGAAAGCTTGCCCTTATAAAGCTCGTCAAGACCTGCAAGCGTAGTCCCTCCCGGGCTGGACACCATTTTTATCAGCACGTCCACAGTATACCCCGAATCCGTGAGCATTTTCGCAGAACCCACAAGAGACTGGGCAAAAAGCTCCTTTGCAGCCGCGCCGTCTATGCCGACGGAATCGGCGTAGTCTATAAATGCCTTTGCGAACAGGTATATAAACGCGGGACTGCTGCCGTTCACGGCGATTACTTCTTTCATTTTATCTTCCGGAACCATGGCAACCTTTCCGCAGGAAGCAAAAACATTTTTCACAAACTCAAATTCTGAGTCGGAGACATTTTTGTTCCTTGAAAGAGCGGTAGCCCCCTCGCCCAGCAGAAGCGGGGTGTTGGGCATTACCGGCACAACCTTTGCCTCCGGCAGGGTTTTTGAGCACAAGTACTCCGCGGTTATCCCCGCGCATATGGAAACTATTACCTTATCGGCTGTGACCGCTCCTCCGATCCTGTCCATGACGGTGTCAAGCTGCTGTGGCTTTACAGCCAGAAAAATATAATCACATTTTCCGACAAGCTCCGTCTCGTCCGCACAGGTAGTAACGCCGAACTCGGCAAGCCGCCCCAAAGCTTCCTCGGAAACGTCGTAAGCAAACAGCTGAAGCTCCCTGCCCCTCCCCGTACCGCGAATACCCTTTATGATCGCATAGCCCATGTTTCCCGCGCCGATAAATCCCACTGCCGCCATACTAAATACTTCCTTTCAGAAACAGTCTATTATTGTAGTATACAACAATTTGCACAAAAAAGCAAGCGCTTTTTGCAATTTCGTATAAATTTCACTCGGAATCCGCGCCGTAACCCGACACTATTTCAAGTTTTCCGTCTACCCAGCCTATCTGTTGTAAATCCGCAAGAGCGTCGTTATCATAGGCTTCAGACTCCGCACGTCGGTATCGTTTTCCGTCAGTATCTTCGGCGCCGCTCCGCCAGCGGTACTATCCTGTACTCAGTCTGTCAACATACAGACGGACAAAGCCATGACAGCGGCGGCAGTTTTATTTCTGTGATTCAAAGCGTTTCCACAAGCTTGAAATGTTTGTCCTAAATATTATACATCAAAATGCACAAAAAAGCAATCGTTTTTTATATTTTTCGGCAGAATATTTTTGCGGCATTTGTAAATAAAGTCTGACAGCACTTGAAATTTTTCCAAAAAGATGTATAATAAAAGTAATTGTTTATCGAAAAGGAATGATTGGAATGGCTGAAAAAAAATATAATGTGGATCTGAAGACGATTATCGAGGAATTTCATCTTGAAACGATATACCTTCCGGAGGATTCGTCCAAGCTCATGGTGAACGAAACAGACCTGAACCGCCCGGGACTCCAGCTTATGGGATTTTACGAATATTTTAACAACGAACGTATCCAGATAGTAGGAAAAATGGAGTTTGCCTATATGGCTACCATTGAGGAGGACGTGCGCCGCGAACGTCTTGATATGCTTTTCGCACAGCACATACCCGCCCTCATAATCACCCGCGAGCTTCCGTATTTCCCCGAAATGGTCGATCTTGCCCAAAAGTACGAGGTTCCCCTGCTCCGCAGCAAGGACAGCACCTCCAGCTTTATGGCTGCGCTGATAGCGTTCCTGAACCTGCACCTTGCGCCCCGCATAACACGCCACGGCGTGCTTATTGAGGTCTACGGCGAGGGTATGCTTATTCTCGGCGAAAGCGGCGTGGGTAAAAGCGAGACTGCCGTCGAGCTGATAAAGCGCGGACACAGACTTGTCGCCGACGACGCAGTGGAGATCAGGCGGGTATCCAACATTAGTCTTGTGGGATCGTCCCCCGAAAACATCAGACACTTTTTGGAAATCCGCGGAATAGGCATAGTCAACGCCCGCCGCCTGTTCGGCATGGGCGCAATCAAGGTCACGGAAAAAATTGACATGATCGTGGAGCTTGAGCCTTGGGACAGCGAAAAGGTATACGACCGCATGGGCGTGGACAACGAGTACACCTCTATTCTGGGCGTTAAGGTACCGTGCAGCACCATTCCCGTCAAGCCGGGTCGTAACCTCGCGGTCATTCTCGAGGTGGCGGCTATGAACAACCGCCAGAAAAAAATGGGCTACAACGCGGCTCAGGAGCTGCTTGACAACCTCGGTCTTGACATGGACCGCAAGGAGACTATTAAGAAGTGGGATATTTATTGATCCTGCAAACTAAATTCAGCAAAGGAAAACCTTAAAATGAAAATTATCGCAGATTTGCATACTCACACCGTCGCGTCTACGCACGCTTATTCCACAGTGCTTGAAAACGCACGGTACGCCGCAGACGCGGGACTTTCCGCGCTGGCTGTAACCGACCACACACCCGCCTCAACGGACGGTCCCCATGTGTGGCACTTTCACAATCTGCACAAGGCTCTGCCGCGGGAGCTGTTCGGTGTAAAGCTTCTGTTCGGCGCTGAATCAAGCATAATCGACTATGACGGAACGATAGATTTTCCCGACGAGGAATGTGCCGCGTTAGACTGGATAATTGCGTCCATACACAGAAATCACCTGAAAAAAGCTTCTCCGGAAGAGATAACGCGTCTCTACCTGGGCGTTGCGGAAAACCCTCTTGTAGATGTTATCGGTCACTGCGCTACCGTGGGTTATGAGTTTGACTATGAAAAATGCCTGAAAAAATTCAAGGAATACGGCAAGCTTGTTGAGATAAACGAAAGCTCCATTACGTGGAAAAACACCTCTGCCAACTATTGTGAAATTATCCGTTTGTGCAAAAGACACGAAGTACCCGTTGCTGTAAATTCAGACGCGCATTTCTGCGGGTCAGTAGGAAAATTTGAAAAATCACTTGCGCTTTTAGATGAGCTGGATTTTCCCGAGAGGCTTGTAATAAATGCAGATACGGACAGGTTTTTCGAGTTTATTTACGCCAAAAAGGGCAATATTTTTAATTAACTGTCATAAAATCTACGGAGGCATAAATGATAGGAATATACGATTGCTTTGGCTATGATGTGCCTTTCAGTGAAAGATACAAGCTGATAAAAGACGCGGGATTTGACTGCGTGATGCTGTGGTGGAGCGACAAATTTGGCAGAGGCTCAGGTTACCGTGAAGACGTTAAGCTTGCAAGAAATGCGGGGTTTACAGTGGAGAATATCCATGCTCCCGTCCATGAACAGAATAATCTTTCAATGGACGACCGAAACGGAGAAAGCGTTTATCAAAGCTATTTGCAGTGCGTACAGGATTGCAATGAATATGGAATACCGACCGTAGTAATACACTTACCCGATGACAATTATCCTGTCAGCGATCTGGGATTGAAAAGGATTGAAACAATAGTACAGCAAGCTGAAAACTGCGATGTAAAAATTGCGTTTGAAAATCTGAGAAACATTCGTAATTTGGAGCTTGTGCTGAAAACATTTAAATCCCCGAACGCCGGATTTTGCTATGACAGCTGTCATCATGCCAATTATGCTCCGCAGTGCGATCTGCTTGAAAAATACGGAGACCGTTTGGCTGCGCTGCATTTACACGATAACGGCGGGAAAAACAATCAGCACCGGCTGCCCTTTGACGGAAAGGTCAGTTGGGAAACGGTCATTAAAAAAATAACTCTTGTCGGATATAAAGGCGCGACTTCGTTAGAACCCATGAACTGGGATTACGAGGATATTTCCATCCGCGAATTTTTGGAGCGGGCATTTCGAAAAGCGCAAAAATTGGACGATATGCGAAAACTTGTTTTAACTCTTTGAGCTGCATATTGAAGTATATTACACTAATATTGACACATAAACAAAGCTTGCTGCTGCAAAAAGGCAATATTTTTACGGGCAAAGCATAAACTATAAAGATATAAAATCAATCAGAAAAGGGGGTGTGAAAATGAGCGGTACAAAGGAAATATGCGAAGCAGCAAGGTCGCTTGGCTGTATCGTAAAGATAAACGAGGAGCTTAAAAATCACACTACCTTTAAAATAGGGGGACGGTGCGATGCTCTTATCGGCTTGCAGGGCGAGGAAAGCTATCGCCGTCTTATACCTCTTGCGGAAAAGCTCGGCGTACCCTACTATGTTTTCGGCAAGGGCTCGAACCTTATTGTGGATTCGGACGGCATAGACGGCATTGTTTTTCAGTCGGGCAAGGGTCACGCCAAAATTTCCGCAGATATGAACGTCCTCACCTGCGGGGCGGGATCTGCTCTTACGTCAATATGCAATTTTGCATTGGAACAAGGACTTTCGGGCATGGAGTTTGCATACGGCATACCCGGTACTCTCGGAGGCGCAGTTTTCATGAATGCAGGAGCCTATGGAGGCGAGATGAATCAGATAATACAAACTGTCCGTGCTATGGACAGAAAAACAGGCACGGTAAGGGTCTACAACGGAAAAGAATGTAATTTTTCCTATCGTCACAGCCGTTTTACTGAAAGCGGCGAGGTGATCCTCTCGGCGGAGATCGCTTTGGAAAACGGGAACAAAACGGATATCAAGGCTAAAATGGACGAACTTATGGAAAAACGCCGTTCCAAACAGCCGCTTGAATACCCAAGCGCAGGAAGTACGTTTAAACGTCCCGAGGGGAGCTACGCTTCCCTGCTGATAGAGCAGTGCGGACTGAAAGGTGTTCACGTGGGGGACGCGGAGGTCAGCACAAAGCACAGCGGCTTCATCATTAACAAGGGAAACGCTGACTTTTCACAGCTCATGGAATTGATACAGATAGTAAAGGATACAGTAAAGGAAAAAACCGGCTGCATTCTTGAATGCGAACCTCTTATAATCACAGATAAAAAATAAAAGAAGATACAGAAAACATATACAACCCAAAGGAGGAATTCAACATGAAATTTCTGATAGTAACCGGACTTTCTGGTTCGGGAAAATCGGGCGCAGTAAACGTTCTGGAGGACATAGGCTACTACTGCATAGATAACATTCCTCCACAGCTTATCCCCAAATTTGCGGAAATATGCATTGCCAACGGTCAGATGAAAAAAGTTGCGATCGTTACCGATATACGCGGCGGAGAACTTTTTTTGGAGCTTGACGAGGGTCTGTCATATTTACAGAACAATGGGCTTGAAACATCGATCCTTTTTCTGGACGCAAGCGACGAGGTGCTGATAAAGCGGTACAAGGAAACACGCCGCAAGCACCCTCTTGACGAACAGAGCCACGGGAGTCTGCAAAAGGCGATAAATACCGAGCGTGAAGTTCTTTCGTCGGTGCGCGAAAAGGCGGATTATTACATAGACACCTCCGACCTGTCCATGAATCAGCTAAAGGAAACGGTCTATTCCCTTTTTCTGGACAATCCCAACGACAGCATGGTCATAAAAGTAATGTCTTTTGGCTATAAGTACGGCGTGTCCCGCGAAGCCGATCTGATCTTCGACGTAAGGTGTCTCCCCAATCCGTTCTATATTCCGGAACTGAAAAAACATACCGGTCTTGAAAGCTGTGTAAGCGATTATGTTATGAGCTTTGAACAATCGGGTACCCTGATAAAAAAGCTTGAGGATCTGTTGGATTTTCTCATACCGCTTTATATACACGAGGGCAAGAGCCAGCTTGTGGTATCCTTTGGCTGCACAGGTGGAAAACACCGCAGCGTTACCTTTGCGGAGTCTGTCTATAAATACCTGAAAGACAAGGGTTTAAAGTGCAGGATAAGTCACCGAGATATTGACAAGGACAGGTAAAAATGAACTATAAAAAATATATCGACGCAGAATTAAAGCCGATAGCAATAAATGTGCCCTATAGTAAAACTATCATAGGGTTCGCCAATATCTATCAAACCGTATCTCTTAAATTTACAAGCGTACCCAAGGAAGTTGCCGCTAAAAATATTACTATTGAGGGACATAAGAGGCTTAAATTCAAAACGGAAATATTTGAACCGTCGGATACGGAGGGGAAATCTCTTCCATGTTTAATCTATCTGCACGGAGGGGCGTTCAGCTACAAGGCCTCCTCCTATCACAAGGTACTTGCGTGTCTGTACGCGGTGAAAGCAAAATGCAGGGTTTATTTTCCCGATTATCATCTGCTGCCCAAATACCCGTACCCTGCCGCGTATAACGACGTTCTGTCGCTGTACAGATTTATCGCCGGAAATTCCGACGAAAGGATAGGAGTTGCGGGAGACAGCGCGGGCGCGGCTCTTGCCGCGCTTATCTGCAATAATTACGAGCGGGAAACCTTAAAGCCCCCGTGTCTTCAGATGCTTGTTTATCCCGTGACAGATGTAAGTATGCGGACAGACTCAATGAAAAGGTTTTCCGATACTCCGCTGTGGAACTCGAAAAATAACAGGCTGATGTGGTCATATTATTGCAGGGATCTGAAGGGAGACGACATATACGCCGTTTCCCCAATGCACAGCAAACTGCCCGAAGCGATCCCCTATACATACATTGAAACCGCGGAATACGACTGCCTGCATGACGAGGGCATTTTATACGGAGAAAAGCTGCGGAAAGCAGGAGCAAATGTTGAAGTAAACGAAACCCCAAAAACGATTCATGGATATGATTCTGCGTTAAACTCCAAAATAGCCGCCGAAAATATCGAAAAGCGCATTTTGTTTCTGCAAAAAGGGTTCGGAAGCTGTTTATCCGGCTGAAAAATTACGATTCATACGGAGTGATAATATGTCTTTTTCTTATTCGGTCAAAAAAGAGCTGTGCTCGGTCATAACCGACAAGGACAGAAAATACTGCTGTCTGTACGGTATGCTGCTGTTCTGCAAAAGCTTTGCGCCCGATTCTATCGTTTTTCAGACGGAAAACGACCTTGTATGCAGGCTTTTCCGAAGTCTTGCCGACGACGTTATCGGCGGCAGGAATATTGCCGATGTGAACGTTACAGAAAAGAAAAACGGGGTTTCGCTGTACTCCCTGAGTATTCCCTCGGAGCACTACCGCGAGGAAATTATCTACCGTTACAGGATTTCAAGCAGGACGCTTATCCACCGTATCCAAACGGATATAATAGACAACAACAGCGTTTTCGCTTTTATTGCCGGAGCGTTTTTGTCCTGCGGAAGTATCACCGAGCCTATAAAGGAATATCATCTTGAATTTGCGGTACCATATTATGATCTTACGCAGGATTTGTTAAAGCTGCTTACTTCAGTCGGAATAAACGCAAAGTACACCGAAAGAAAAAACGCGTATGTCATTTACTTGAAAGACAGCGAGTCCATAGAAGACCTGCTCACCCTTATTGGCGCCACCATGAGCAGTATCGATCTTATGAACGTGAAAATCTATAAAGACGTACGGAACAAAGCGAATCGCATTGCTAACTGCGATTCCGCCAATATCGAGCGGACTTTGAAAGCTTCGGAGCGTCAAATAACGGACATTGAGTACATCATGTCGACAGAGGGGCTGGACAGCCTTTCTCCCGAACTGAAAAACGCGGCGGAGATACGTCTGGAAAATCCCGACGTTTCACTTAAAGAGCTTGGCGAAATGCTGGACAAGCCTGTGGGACGGTCGGGGGCGAATCACCGCCTGAAAAAGCTTTCCGAGATCGCGGACAGTCTTCGCGAGAAACACAACAGCAGGAGGAATCAAAATGAACAAAGCTAAAATGGCAGTTAAACTTTTAGTAACAGTTTTTTGTATCTTCATTGCGTTTGAAATTTTGGGAGTTGTTGTAAATATTGTGGTGACAGGTTTTCAGACTTCCAGAGCCTTATCGCATATTTCCTCAAACAACGGCAGCAGAAGTTTTAACAAATCTTTTGTTGAATTGGACGAATATAGCAACTGTCTTATATCGCAAACAGTGATAGTGTTCAGTTCAAAAAATAAAATGGATATTGAGGAAAACATTGCTAAGGAATTCAGCGACTGCCAATATGAAATAATCACTTTTGACGAAGCTGTCAGCGAAGTGACTAAAAGCTCCGCCACAACCGAATATAGTCCGGACTACAGCAAATATAAAAACGACATAAGTTTTATCAAAGAGGATGGCTCCGATAACTGCTATGTGCTTTCAGTATGGAGCAAGGCTCCGTTCAGCCATAACCTTATAGGATATCTGATAAATTATCGACCCGCGGAAGAAAAAGAGTTATAAACCTTTTAACCGCCGAAAGGATAACCATATGTCTTTTGTTCATCTTCATCTGCACAGCGAATACAGCCTGCTTGACGGGGCTTGCCGCATTAAGCAGCTTGTCTCCCGTGCAAAAGAAATGGGACAGACCGCTGTTGCTGTTACCGACCACGGCTGTATGTACGCAGCCGTGGATTTTTATAATGAAGCAATCTCGCAAGGCATGAAACCTATAATAGGCTGCGAGGTCTATGTCGCGCCGCGGACAAGATTCGACAAAATTCACGGTCAGGACAATAAGCCGTATCATCTTGTGCTCCTTTGCAAAAACAACAAGGGATACCAAAACCTTATAAAGCTTGTTTCACTGGGCTACACCGAGGGCTTTTACAGCAAGCCGCGCGTGGACATCGAAATTCTGGAAAAATACCACGAGGGACTTATCGCGCTGTCAGGCTGTCTTGCTGGGGAAATACCACGCAGACTTTCCAACGGCGAATACGACAACGCCAAAGCTGTGGCTTTAAGATATCTGGAAATTTTCGGAGAAGGCAATTACTATATAGAAGTTCAGAACCACGATATTTCCGAGGAAATACGCATACTTCCGCTCTTGTACAGACTTTCCGCAGAAACGGGTATTCCTCTTGCGGCAACAAACGACGCTCATTACATTTTAAAAGAGGACGCTGAAATACAGCGGGTGCTTATCGCAATACAGACCAATATACCGTTGGGCGAACCTAACCCCATGCTTTTTCCAACAGACGAGTTTTATATGAAATCCGAGGAAGAGATGCGGCGGCTTTTTGCAAACGTCCCCCATGCAGTGGATAACACTGCCATAATAGCGGAACGGTGCAATGTAACGTTTGAATTCGGAAAGCTGCTGCTTCCCGAATTCACTGCCGAGGGAGTCTCGGACAACACTTCATACTTTACTGAGCTGTGCCGAATGGGACTGAAAAAACGTTACGGCGAAAATCCTCCTGCAGAATACTCCGAAAGACTTGACTATGAAATTGGCGTAATAGTCAAAATGGGTTATGTGGACTACTTTCTCATTGTATGGGACTTTATCCGCTACGCCCGCGAGCAAGGTATTCCGGTTGGTCCCGGCAGAGGTTCGGGAGCCGGAAGCATTGCAGCCTACTGTATCGGCATAACTTCTGTAGACCCTATGAAGTACGGTCTGCTGTTTGAACGGTTCCTCAATCCTGAAAGAGTGTCTATGCCCGACTTCGACATAGATTTTTGCTACGAGGGCAGACAGCGTGTAATCGACTACGTTGTAAAAAAATACGGAACGGACAGAGTCGCTCAAATAATAACCTTTGGTACAATGGCTGCAAAGGGCGCAGTGCGCGATGTGGCACGTGTAATGGGTATCCCCTATCAGGCGGCAGACAAAGTGTCAAAGCTTATACCCTACGGACTACACGTCACCCTTGACAGGGCACTTAAAGACAGCGATGATCTGACGGCTCTTTACAAAAGTGACAGCACTGTACGTAAGCTTATAGATACGGCGAGAAAAATAGAGGGAATGCCCCGTCATGCCTCCACGCACGCTGCGGGTGTGGTTATATGTCCAGCTCCGGTCAGCAATTACGTTCCCGTACAAAAGAACGGAGACGTTACCGTGACCCAGTACACCATGACAGCGTTGGAACGTCTGGGACTTTTGAAAATGGATTTTTTAGGTCTGAGAAACCTGACCGTTATCCGCGACGCTTCGGATTTTATCCGCAGGACAAAGCCCGACTTCGATATAAACAAGATACACATAGACGACCCCGAAGTGTACGAAATGCTGTCACAGGGACAGACTACGGGAGTTTTCCAGTTTGAAAGCGCCGGCATACGGCAGGTTCTGATGCGGCTGAAACCCGAATCCATTGAGGATATCATAGCCGTTCTGTCTTTGTACCGTCCCGGACCTATGGACAGCATACCGCGGTATATCGAATGCCGCCACAATCCCCAAAAGGTAACATTTAGGCACCCGATTCTAAAGGATATTCTGGACGTTACCTACGGCTGCATAGTCTATCAGGAGCAGGTAATGGAGATATGCCGCAAAATGGCAGGCTATTCCTACGGCAGAGCGGATCTCGTCCGCCGCGCAATGGCAAAGAAAAAGACCGCTGAAATGCTGAAAGAACGCGATATATTCGTTGAAGGAGCAGCTAAAAACGGCGTATCCGAAAAAGTTGCAAACGAGATATTTGATGAAATGGAAAGCTTTGCCTCCTATGCGTTCAACAAATCCCACGCGGCGGCTTACGCTCATGTCTCCTACCAGACGGCATATTTGAGGCATTACTATTTCAAGGACTACATGGCTGCGCTTATGTCGGCTTTCCTTGACAGCACAGGAAAAATTCTGGAGTACGCTTCGGAATGCGCTAAAAATGGCGTGAAGATTTTAAGTCCCGACGTTAACGAAAGCGACTTTGGCTTTTCCCCGGTGGAAAACGGAATACGTTTTGCGCTGCTTGCAGTTAAGAATTTGGGGTACAACTCTATCCGCGACCTTTTAAACGAACGTGAAAAAGGCGGCGCGTTCAAGTCACTGAACGACTTCTGCAAGCGTATAGGCGGCAGAGACCTTAACCAACGCGCTATAGAAAGCCTGATAAAATGCGGCGCACTGGACTGCTTTGGCTACAGCCGCAGAGAAATGCTGGAGAACTACGATAAAATTTTCAGCTCGGTTCAAGGGTATTCTCTGAAAAACATGGAGGGACAAATAAACTTTTTCGATACAGAAGATAACGGCGTCGGAGATTCGCTCTCATTTGAGCGGCTTCCCGAATATCCCCTTGCTGTAAAGCTTGAAATGGAAAAAGAAATCATGGGAGCATACCTTTCAGGACACCCGCTTGAAGATTACAGTCCTTATTCAAAGCTTTCCGGCATGACCGATATCGCCCGTCTTTACGACGAGCTTGACCCGCCAAAGGACGGCAGTGAAATTTCTTTGTTCTGCACCTTGCAGGGTGTTAAGCTTTACACCCAGAAAAACGGTGCAAAAATGGCTTTTGTCACTCTTGAGGACATGACCGGCGAAACGGAGGGAATTATTTTTGCGGATATACTGGCTTCAAACAGAGATATTATTACAAAGGGCAAAGCGGTACACATAACTGCAAAAATCTCCTACAAGGACGGCGAACCAAAGCTTATTGTTCATCAAATTGCCGAAGCAGCGCAATGCGTCCTTACGCTTGAAAAGGCAAGTCTCTATATAAGGTGCCGTTCGGACAGCCCCGCGCTTTCGGAAATTATGAATATATGCAAAGAAAATCCCGGAGAGACAAAAGTGATCTTTTATCTGGCTGATCTTAAAAAAAAGCTTGCTCCGAAAGGCTCTGCTGGAGTAAAAATATCCCCCGCTTTTGCCGACAGGATCTCCGAAGCAGCCGGAAAGGAAAATATTGCCTTAAAATAGAACATTATTTGTTAGAAACAACACTTGACAAAACTTTCAGCAAATAGTATAATTAGAAATGTATGGAGAATTGTATATTATTATGCAATAAATTTTGGAGGAAAAAGGTATGAAGAGAATAGGCGTTTTAACAAGCGGCGGAGACGCCCCCGGTATGAACGCGGCTGTCAGAGCGGTAACACGCGCGGCTCTTGGTAAGGGCTACGAGGTAGTAGGAATCCAAAGAGGTTACAACGGTCTGCTCCACGGAGAAACCGTAAATCTTGGTGCAAGAGACGTTTCCAATGTTATTCAGCGCGGCGGTACGATACTCTATACCGCAAGGTGTCTTGAATTTAAGGAATGGGATTACGTACTTAAAGCAAAGCAGAAGTGCGACGAGCTCAATCTTGTCGGTATAGTTGTAATCGGCGGAGACGGTTCGTTCAGAGGCGCGGCTGACCTTTCAAAGGCGGGAGTTCCCTGCATAGGTCTTCCCGGAACTATCGACAACGATATTTCCTGCACAGAGTATACTATCGGTTACGACACGGCTATGAATACCGCTATGGAAATGGTCGATAAGATACGCGACACAGCTATGTCACATGACCGCTGCTCCGTTGTTGAGGTAATGGGCAGAAACGCAGGCTGGATCGCGCTTAACGTGGGTACTGCCGTAGGCGCTATGGCTATTATTACCCCCGAAGTAAAGTTTTCTATGGACGACATTGTCAACAAGATAAAGAAGTCCAAGGAAAATAAAAGACAGCACTTTATCGTGGTTGTTTCCGAGGGAGTCGGAAATATTGAAGAAATTTCCAAGGAAATACACGATAAAACAGGTATCGACTCAAGAACCACGATCCTAGGTCACGTTCAGAGAGGCGGAAGTCCTACGCTCCGTGACAGAGTAGTCGCAAGCGAAATGGGCTATTACGCGGTAGACCTTCTCGACAAGGGTATCGGAAACCGCGTTGTGGCTATGCAGAGCGGTAAGATCGTGGATTTCGACATCAAGGAAGCTCTTGCAATGAAGAAGCCTTTTGACGAAAATCTTTACAGAATTGCCGACGAAATTTCATTCTGATAAGTTCGGCAGATATACGCCTGCAAACAGCAGCGTATTCAAACTTACTTAGTAAGTAAGCAAGCATACAGAGTAGGCATACGCGCGTACAGTGCTTGGCGGACGGGGAGTTGCCGCCTTGACGAAAAGAATCGTCAGATTCTTGCGGTGCGTTTGCCGCATCCCGCTGAATGCATAACAGGAGCTTTTCATTGCCGTTTCCCGCAAAGGGCGCGCTACTCCCGATTATGCAGTTAGCATAATTTTAAGGAGGTTACTATAATGAAAAGCTTTTTTTCCGATTTCAAAAATTCTGCAGCGGAACTGAAAAATATCCGCTGCCTTGCCGTAGCTGGGATTCTTACTGCGGCGTTTATCGTGCTTGATATGTTCTCGTTCAGACCGACCGAGTTCATTAAAGTCAATTTTGCATTTATTGCACTTTCAGCGGTTGGAATGCTGTTCGGTCCTGTACCTGCAATGCTTTCCGCACTGGCGGGAGACCTTATCGGCTGCATTCTCAGCGGTCAGGCTCCCCTGCCGCTGCTTTCCATGACATCGGTACTGACAGGATTTATCTACGGTACGCTGCTGTACAAAAAAGATGGATTTAAGCTGATAGTGTTTTCAATTGCCGCGCGCCTTGCAGACTCGTTTATAATCTCGCTGTTTTTGAATACTCCGATACTGATGTACTACGGCTTTATGTCCCGCACATCGCAGCAGCTTTATACGCGATACGGCAAAATTGCCGCTGAACTTGTGTTTTTTATACCCCTGATAATAGCGGTTCTGCCCGCTGTAAAAGCTGTTTACGGACGAACCGTTAATCATAAATCAATATGAAAGGATATGTGTTTAAATGGCTCTTTTTTCAGGCGGCGCCAATAAATCAAAACAGGTCGAACTGCAAAATATTATTTTCGGCACAAATGAAAAGAAGCTCATGGTGTCAAATGAGTTTCTCGACGAAATGACAAAGGTCTATATTTCCAAAAGAATGAAAAGTATTAACAATGCAATGGCAAGCATTTCCACAACCAAAAGTCCGAGAACTTTTTTCGGCTGTTTGGATTCTATTCATGACTCCCTGAAAGAATTAATGGCTTTGGAAAAATACTATTCTTTTAAAAAGCCGGTTCCTACTGAATTCAAGAAAAACCTTGAAGCCAAAAAGGATAAGTATGTTCTGGCAATGATAAACCGCGCCTGGAAAAATGCAAACACAAAAGCCAACTACGATCCTACTGCCGGAGTACCGCGTTCACCAGAACAGTTTGGTCCGATACTTGACGAGATGATCGAGTTCCGCGACCAATATACTGAAGCGACTTTCGGTCATATCGACAGATTTTATACATCAGTCTATGAACACAGTATTGATTATGTTCCGGAACCCGAGCCTGAGGAGGAACTTTCCGAAGAGGAGGCTTCCGCTCTTGCCGCAGAAAGCGCAGATAACGCAGAAGCCGCTTCGGACGACGGGATTCAGGAATTTATTCCGGAGGACTTCGGAGACGACCTTGTTCTTCACGAATAATCGAAAACTGCGCAGGAAGCGTTCCTGCGCAGTTTTTTAGTATTTACTTAATGTTTAAGGAGCTTTTCCATAAATTCCTCGGTAGAGATTCCCGCAGGACGGTTATAACGGTTGATGCTAAGCAGACATTCCGTGTCTCCGCGTGAAATATAATTTGGTTTTTCATTGCAGGTAAGCAGCGCCTTGAATCCCATATCCTGTAATATTCCGACGCTGTCCTCTGAAATAAAACCGAAAGGATATGCAAATGTAACAGGAGTCACACCTGATTTATCGCTGAGCAGTCCCTGAAGCATTGCAATATCGTCAAACATTGACTTCCGGTATTCCTCGTAGCTTTCGCCGTACATTTTTTTACATCCCTTTCTGGACGTCATGGAATGCATATTGTAGGTGTGATTCCCGATCTCGAAAACTCCGCTTTGTGAAAGCTCCGCTATCTCCTGCCAGGTCAGGCTGGAATACGCGGGATTATGCTCGTCCTGTTCTGTAGAAAGATCGGTGTACGTACCGACAACATTCATCACGCCTTTCAGACCGTTTTCTTTCATGTACGGATATGCATATGTCATAACATTCAGGTAACCGTCATCGAAAGTAACAAGCACAGGCTTTTCAGGCAGCGGAACCCCTTTTTCCACAAAATCAATAATGTCGCTTGCAAAAACAGTCTCATAACCTTTTTCGGCAAGATAACGCATATCCGCCTCAAACACGGCAGGACTGACGACATAATCACCTGCCCTGTCAGGATCTTTCAGCAAGCTGTGATACATAACTGCCGGGACAAAAATATCATTTTCTTTGGTTACGGCAGTTCTGGAGACGTCCGAAGCAGTGTCTGAAGCAGCAGCCGCCTGTTCAAAGCCTTTTGCAGTAAGAACTGTTCCTCCTAAAATTAAAATAATTATCCCTGCGAGGCACACCAAAAATCTTTTCAGCCTTATACAAAAAAACATAAACATCACCATTTAAATATTTATTATAGTTTATGTTCTTAATTTTAAAAAAATTCCTATGGGCAATGCAAATAAAAGGTTATTTTGTAACACAAATTTTACCAGGATATTTTATGTGCAGCTATAAATTTAGCAGTGTAATCGTTTTTAGTTAATATGCTTTTTCGTTATTATGCGTTATATACTTTATATACAATTTAAATAATAATGGCTTGCACTAAAGGCTGAGTGCGATAAAGAAGTATTTTATTAAATTTGAAAGGCTGCGTAGAAACCCTACGCAGCCTTTCTCTTTTTGTCATACTCTCTACCGTCTGCAATAGCCATAGAAACTGAAATATTGAACCTGTAGTAAATATCAATCTGCTGTACCCTGTGTCCGCTTGACTTGTCGGGAGCGTGAGCCACAATTCGCTCAATAAGTTCGTGCATAATTTCGGGCGTAAGCTCCGTAATCTTTATAGAGCGGCAAAGGTACATTTTTTATTTTCAGTTCTCACACTGTATTAAACGTTAAAAAGCGATAAATACGACATTCTCAACGCATAATACACTTTTGTGTGTGCGGAACGTTTCTCCTTCTTAAAAATCTATATTATGCACAAAAGAACATAATTAAAACTGTGTAATATCACGTCTTATTAACCTGAATAAGACGTTCTCGTAATCGTTTGACCTCCTCGCGGAGTTCCTCGATTTCCACAAGTTGCGCGATAAGGTTCTCCTTATCCTTTTTAAGCTGTGCGTTCTCGGCACGGTACTTAGCAATAAGTGCTTCATACTCGGCTTTAGCGTCCTTTTTAATAACCGTGAAATCCTTATTAGGAGCAGAGCGACAGCCTGTTCTAAGCTTCAAAATGCGCTCTCGGACGGCAGGAATGGCGTACAGCGTTGAACGACTGACACCGCTTTCAATCTCCACGGACTTGAAGTTAATGTCCTTCTTGCGCCTGTAAAGCCTGTCTATGGCTTCGTTGGCTTTAGCGGTATTCTCCGCGCGACTTTTCTCCGCGTGGGCTTTAAGACCCGCAAGCTGCGATTCAGGGACTTTACGTTTCATCTTTCTGCACCTCCAGACTTTCCACAAGTGGTTTTAAATGCTTGTATTTGATATATTGACGTTGCCATTCTCTTTCTCTATCTAACGCCTTTAACCGAGCCATCTCTTTTTTTAACAGGTTAAGTTCTGATTTAAGTATCGGAAGAAACTGCACTTCAGTAATGTAATTGGGGCAGTTATAGAAAAAACAGCCGTCGCCATCTGTACAGTTACCGCGTCGAAAATCATAAAGACATACACCTGTAGGCAAAGGATTAAAACTCATTGTTGAAGCAAGGTCGTCAATAATGGCATCAATCTCTTCTTCGGTCTTACCATTAAAAATAGTGTTGAGTTTATCTTTAATTTCCTTCGCTCTGAGACCAGCAATTTTGGAATTTGGATTTAAAATCATATCTGAGTAAATGTCGCAGACCTCTTCTGCTTGAAGTGAAAGATAATGAGATGTCATTTCAATAGAAACGTGTGAATACTGCTCCATAATCATAGCAATTGGGACTTTTCGTTTAACCAATTCTCTGACAAAAGTCGCTCTGAATTGGTGAGATTTCAGCGGATAAAGATTACCCTTGTTGTCTCGAATGTCCCAACGTTTAATAAAATTTGAAAGCCTTTGACATGACCATCTATCTGACTTTAGCACACGTATTTTATAGTATTTAATCAAAAACAATTCTTTCAATCCACTTTCCTTGCGGAGTTTAGCAGTAGCCAAAGTCAATTCTTTGATAACATCTTTTGATAGTTCATTGATAAAAACCTTATGAATAATCGGTTCACCCTTTTCGGTTTTACTAAGTTCAACTTCCATGTAGTCATAACCGTCAGATGTGGTTTTAACACATCCTTCGCATATTGATAAAATTTCATTTATCCGCAATCCAGTCTGACTTTGAATAATAATACCTGCTTTTGTAAGTATATCTTTTTCATCATGAATGGCATGATAAAGAATTTGGTTGAAAACATCTTCGGGGATGGGTTTATATTTATTTTGTTTGGAATTATAAATGCTTATATTCCATAATTTAGTTGAGGAAATATTATTTAAAATATTTATTTGAGGAACAGCCCAACCTTTTATATTACCAATTTTTATAATTTCTTCAACTATGTGAAATTTTTTACATCCAGATGTGTTAGTTATTTTTTTTACTGATTTAAGCCAAAAATTATATTCTAAAAGGTTTTTAGATGTTATAACTTTTAAACTCTCAATTCCATTATTATTACAATATTCAATAAAACTTGGTAAACAACCATTAAGATAATCTCGCGCAGTTTTAGGTTTTATTTTAGCTAATTTATAATACATATATTGCTTAATAGTATATTTTATTTCATTACTTGAAATATACTTAAAATCCAAATATTTGTGACTATCGCGGACTGTTCTGCTTTGTATAAACGGTCTTAAATCCCAAACATCATCGGTAAATTTAGAGTTCCCGATCATAATATTTTCATAATTTGTATCTGTACCGATTAGTACAAGACTTTTCGCAAGAGCATGATCAGTCGCCATTTTTCAACGCCTCCAATCTCTCTATGATAATTTTCAGTATTTCAATTGTGGAAATAAAATGCTCTTTGTAATGTTCGCCGTAAATCCCACCCTCAGCAAGTTGTCTCTCAAGTTCAGTAAGATGTTTTTTATGTGCTTCAAGGTATTCGGGGGTGGTAATATACCGACTACAACTGTAACATTTTTGACGTTTTAAGAGTCTGTCGCATATTTTCCCATCGTATATGGGCTTTGTACAGTAGCCGTCACACAAAGCGGCTTTATCTTCCTTGTGTTCATTAAACCAAATTCTTTCTGTTTCATTTTCAAAATGAGAAATATCAAGTTGATTTATGTTGCCAATAACACCAATTGTTTTGAATACCTCGGCACGTTCCTTGTCTTTAACCGTTGCGTAAAAACGTTTAGTGTTTGCTATACTTGTGTGTCCCAAAACCTCTTGTATTACATTAAGATTTATGCCTTTGGAAAGCATATCTGTCCCTAATGTGCGTCTAAATTGATGTGATGTTAGATGATACAATTTTCCGTTTGAATCAATGATATTATTTCTTTTAATAAAATCATTAAGCCAATATTTGAAGGTGTGATTATTAAGTGTCATTATCTGTTCGCTCTGAGAACCTTTATAAACTTTATGAATAAACAATAAAACACTCATACTATCATCACCCTCTTTACGAAGTTCATTTGTTGCTTCCGTAAGCAATCTAACTGCTTCGATACATTCTGTTCTTACAGGCATAGGCTTATGCCATTTGCGATTTTTATGGTCAAACCATGTCATTGTATAACCGCTTATAAGATGAGGTTTTATGCAATCAATTTGCAGATTAAGCAAATCACCTATTCTCATACCTGTGGATTCAAGAATTATTATTCCATATTTGAGATACGGATTTCCTTCGGTTTTAAGTGCGTTATTTATTTGTTTCAAAACTTCGTCTGGAATGAAATCAATTTTAAGTTTTCGATTTACTCCCGTAAACTCATTACCTGTAAATATTTCGTCATTTGGTATGACATCTGGCTTATGAATTTGACACCAGTGAATTATGCTTTTGAGACTATCCAACTTTTTTTTGCGAGTTTGATATGCCAACTTGTTTCCTGTTTTTATAGATGTGGTTGTATTAAGAAAAGAAACAAACATACAGATATTAAAATTTGTTAATTCTTTAAAATTAAATAATTTTGCTTGAATAGCATATCTGTTAAACCATTTAAAACTACCTATCCATGTACAAAGGTAATTTAACGTCCTACTTCCAGTAACATAATTTTCCCATACATACGATTTAACTATATCCTTAATTACGTCACTGCATAAATCTTCAAAGTGAAAATGAAATTTTCTGCCATAATGCTGAGACTGCGGGTCTTTGTCTTCCAACCACCAGTTGTCCTCCTGCGGATAATTGAAATTCATACTCCAACACCTCCAATCACCGTACTTTTATCCCAATATCTTTCAAGACTTTCTTCGATGAAAGCGTCCGAAAGATGGGTGTACTTTTGAGTTGTCGAAAGATGTTCGTGACCCATTATTATTTTTATCACGCTGCTGTCAAGTCCGCTTGCCGCAAGATTACTGCAAAATGTA
>CAJUAN010000005.1 GCA_910584715.1 uncultured Oscillospiraceae bacterium | reverse complement strand
TTGTTACGGGCTACGACATCATCTTTTTCTGGGTAATAAGAATGATGTTCAGCGGTATCGAAAACACCGGCAAGCCGCCTTTTGACACGGTTCTGATACACGGCTTGGTACGGGATTCACAGGGACGGAAGATGTCCAAATCACTCGGCAACGGCATAGACCCGCTGGAGGAAATTGAAAAATACGGCGCGGACGCTCTCCGCTTTATGCTTGCGACGGGCAATTCCCCCGGAAACGATATGCGTTATATGGAGGAAAAAGTTAAAGCCTCCCGCAACTTTGCCAACAAGCTTTGGAACGCTTCACGCTTTATCATGATGAATCTGCCCGATGATTTTAAGCTGAACGGTCTGCCCTCCAATCTGAATATCGAGGACAAGTGGATAATAGGAAAATTCAACACTCTTGCAAAAGAGGTCAACGAAAACCTTGAAGCCTTTGAGCTTGGCGTGGCTGTAGCTAAGTTGTACGACTTTATTTGGGACGTTTACTGCGACTGGTATATCGAGCTGACGAAGCCAAGAATTGCGGCAGGCGGCGAGACCGCAGAGACGGCGCAGGCTGTCCTTGTCTGGGTAATGCAGGGTATGCTGAAGCTTCTGCACCCCTTTATGCCGTTCGTTACGGAGGAAATTTGGTCTGCCGTTTCCGACAGCGGCGTACCCTGTATTCTGTCGGAATTCCCCCAGTATGACGAAAAGCTGACCTTTGACGAGGAGGAAAAGCAGTTCGAGAAGATAATCGCGGCTATCCGCGGCATAAGGAACCGCCGCGCGGAAATGAACGTACCGCCCTCCAAGAAAGCGGCTCTCCACATCGAGACCGCGGACGGGTCAATTTTCGAGCAGGGCAAGCTTTTCTTTGAGAGACTGGCGTCTGCTTCCTCTGTTGAGATCGCTGACAAAATTGATATGCCCGACGCGGTTACGGTCGTTACCGACAGCGCGAGAATTTTCATTCCCATGGACGAGCTTGTTGACAAGGAAAAGGAGCTTGCGCGTCTTACCAAAGAAAAGGCGGCTGTTCAAAAGGACATTGATTTCTCGTCCAATAAGCTGAACAATCAGGGCTTTGTTGCGAAAGCTCCCGCGGCGCAGGTTGAGGCGGAAAAGGCTAAGCTTGCAAAGGCGCAGGAGAAAATTGCTAAGATAGAGCAGTCCATTGCCGCTCTTAGCTGATACAAAATTAAATCAAATACTGTAAAAGAGAGAGCGTACCGCCGGGTTTAATATTGGCGGTACGCTCCCTTTTATTTTATCCTAATCACAGGTTAATTATTTCACCGGTGTTTTTTCAGCATATTTTCAAGCAATTCCGCATATTCCTTTCGGTATTCTTCGGGAGCGATAATTTCCGCAGCTTCGCGAAAGCCCGCTATATACGAGAAAAACGACGGGACGTCCGACCATGTGAAATCGAGGGTAATGCTCCCGTCCTTATCTATGCTTCCGTTTGCGGCAGAGGAAAGATACTCCGCGCCGAATTCGTCTACAAGCCTCCACATAACGGAGCTGTCAAATCTTACCTTGACTGCAATTTCACCCTTTGTGTGTCTTAGCTTGTCGCAGCTGTAGACGGGTATCTCACGAGGTAAAAACTTTTCGCCCGAGGCGTGCAGCTCAGTCATTCTCGTCAGTTTGAACATCCGGTAGTCCTTCCGCTTTTCACAGTACCCCCATGCATACCAGCTTGCCCACTGGAAAACGAGACGGTACGGTTCGATAGTCCGCTCCTCGGTGCGTTCGGGCGAATAGTACATAAATGAAATTTTTTCTTGGTTTCCGATAGCGGACTTTATCATTTCAAGCTTCGAGGACACCATGCTTTTATCCCACGAGGACAGATCGACAATAATGCTGTTTCCCGCATTTTCCGTGTTTGCGGCGTTTTCCGCGTCGAGCTTTTCCATAAGGCGGCGGTAACGGCTGCTTTCGCTTACACTGTCAAGCCCCTGCAAGCCTGTCAGTATCGCTTTCATGTCCTCGGAGGAAAGCAGGGTGCGGTCAAGCCTGAAGCCCTCCATTATTGAAATCCCGCCGTTTCGCCCCTGCGACGCCGTAATTGGGATACCGGCCTTTGAGATATCCTCAATATCGCGGACGACAGTGCGGCGGGACACCTCGAATTTTTCCGCAAGCTCGGCGGCTGTTACCTTGTCCCTTTGCAAAAGAATTGAAAGTATTCCTATAAGACGGTCGATCTTCATATTTACAGCTTCCTTTGAATTTATATAGTTAAACGGATTGCAGCTTATTCTAATAAACGATTAAAAATGTAAATAAAAAATCTGCGCAAAATCATATATTCGAATTTTGTCTTGATTTTTTAATTGGTTATCAGGATTAATTGAAAACGTTGAGATGCAGCAGCATTAACGTTGTAATTACAGCACAATCACATATTTGCTGTGCAGTCGGCAAAGCCTCTGTTAGCGCGTAAGTACAGAATCAAAGATTGGAAAACGGAGTCTGACGGACAGCAGAAAATTTAATAAAATTGCAACTTTGGCTCACAGAAAGATAATCTCCGTTCAAGAACATTATCACATAAGGCGCGAGTCTGCTGACGCTTTTGGATTTTGGATTTGTTTTTTATGCTATTGTAATTATATATAGCAATAAATTTTAAGGACGGGACAATGCTGTGAAGCCCTGTCCCGTCCTGCTGTGTGATTTTAGTCTCCAAATGATATACCCAGATGTCTTGCGGTAACCACAAGCTGGTGTTCTTCGGTAACGAATTTTGTCTTGCCCGCGACCTCGGACAGGGGATTTTCTGTAATAAGACCCTTTACCATTGCTACCGAGTAGCCGTATTTTTCCTGCTCAATAAGCTTTGCGGCTCTTACGCCGAACTTAGTGGCGAGTACTCTGTCATACGCCGAGGGACTTCCTCCTCGGAGCATATGTCCAGGAACGCAGACCCTTGTGTCTATTCCCGTGCCCTGCTGTATCTGGGCGGCAAGGCGGTTGGTTGCGGTAGCTATTCCTGCCTCCTGACGTGCCTTTGCACGTTCTTTCTTCTTCATTTTTGCTTCTTCCGTATCAAACGCGCCCTCCGCGACAGCTACGATAGAGAAAGCTTTTCCCGCCGCACTTCTCTTATTGAGAGCGTCTATGACCTTTTTCGGATCGTAGGGAATTTCAGGAATTATGATTATATCCGCGCCTCCCGCGATGCCCGCGTAAAGCGTGAGCCAGCCGGCTTTGTTTCCCATTATCTCAACCATAAGGATACGGCTATGGGACGCGGCGGTGGTATGGAGGCGGTCAATAACGTCGGTAGCGATATCAACGGCTGTGTGGAAACCGAAAGTCACCTCGGTGCCATAAATGTCGTTGTCAATAGTCTTGGGCAGACCGATAACGTTCAGACCCTCGTCGGAGAGCAGGTTTGCGGTCTTGTGAGTACCGTTTCCGCCTAAAGTCAGCAGACAGTCGAGTTTCTGCTTTTTGTAGGTGTCTTTCATGGCCTTTACCTTGTCCACGTTGTCCTCGCCGATAACGGACATCATCTTGAACGGCTGACGCTTTGTACCAAGAATAGTGCCGCCCTGAGTGAGAATACCCGAAAAATCCGAGGGCTTCATTTCCTTTGCGATATTGTTTATCAGACCGTAGTATCCGTTCTGGATACCCACTATCTCCACATTGTCCTCGCCCATACGCTCGAAGCAGGCTTTAGCCACGCCTCTGATAGTAGCGTTCAGACCGGGGCAGTCCCCTCCGCTTGTAAGGATACCAATTCTTTTTTTTGCCATAATAAAACTCCTCCCTCGTATTGTAAACGTCTCTCGGAACGTTTTTTATAAGGACCTGAGGTCCGTTAAAACCGCATTTTCCCCCGTCTTTTCAGGCGGGGGATATTTAAGCGTTATGCATTTACAGACGCAGACTCCCTGGCTTTCATCTGCATAAATTCCTCAAACTTATCCTTGGGCATAGGCTTGCCGTAGAAATATCCCTGAGCGTGGTCGCAGCCCGCTTCTTTCAGGATATCCGCTTGACCTATGGTCTCGATACCCTCGGCGATAGTTTCTATCTTTTTGGACTTTGCTATCCTGATTACCGCGGAGACTATCTCGCGGGATATCTCGTCTTCCTCAAGATACATTATAAAGGAGCGATCCAGCTTCAGAAGCGTGATAGGCAGCACCTGAATATAGCTTAGCGACGAATAGCCCGTACCGAAATCGTCCATGGAAAGCTTTACTCCCAGGTCTCTGATCTCCTGCATCTGCTGGATAGCGTGGTCGATATCCTTCAGCGCAAGGGACTCGGTAAGTTCCACGTCCAGCCACTGGGGGTCGAGACCGGTCGCGTCCAGCGCCTTGATAATGGATTCCTTAACGTCGGTTTGGTAGAAGTCAACGGCGGTAAGGTTGATGGATACCGTGATAGGGGGAAGTCCCATATCCTGCCATGCCTTGTTCTGGCGGCAGGCTTCGTACAGTACGAAATCGCTTATCTTAGTGATGAGCAGCGAGCTTTCAGCCACGGGGATAAACTCCGATGGAGGAACTACCGTGCCGTCAGGTCTTACCCAGCGGATAAGCGCTTCCATGCCGATAAGCGTACCGTTGCCCAAGTGTATTTTCGGCTGATAGTAAAGTACCAGTTCGTGGTTCTCGATTGCCTTGACAAGCTCGTTTTCAATAGCCGCGCTTTTGATGATTTTGTCATGTACAGCGTTGTCGTAGCGGATAATATCGTTCTTGGTTCCGTCGGACATACTGAGTGAGAATTCCGCGTGGTCGAGAACCTTTGCGAAGTCCTCGCCGCCGTCGGACATCTTGCAGTAGCCTGCCGAACAGGTCATTCCCTGTGAGGAAAAATTATCGGCGCACATGGTCTTGAATTTATCCTGGATAGTGCGTATAATATTTACGGGAAGACTCTCGTCGCCGATATCGCGGATAAGCAGGGCAAAGTTATCGCCGCCTATTCTTGCGCCGAAGCCGCCCGATGTAAGTGAGTCCTGAACTACCTTTCCGAACTCGTTAAGAAGCTTGTTTCCGTTCGTATAGCCGCAGGTGTCGTTGATAATGTGGAAATTGTCGATATCCAGAACGATCACCCAGTAAGTGATACCGGAATCGCGGGAGCACTCGAAGGTCTCCTGGCCTATCTGCATGAACTTGTTTCTGTTATAGATCTGAGTGACGTCGTCGATATACGCCATTTTCTCGATAAGGCTGTCTTTTTCCTTGTTCTGGGTAATATCCAGTATCGCGCCGCCTATGTCGGCAAGGAGCTTTGTTTCGGCGGGATTGATTTTGTAGCGGAACTGGTACCAGTGATAGGTATTATCAGCGGAGAGAAGTCTGAATTCGGTGCAGTGAACGGTTCTTGCGGACTCTTCGTCCTGAGCGTCCTGAGCCGCGCAGTTTACCATAGCGCCCCCGAGAGCGTCAAAGGTCATTACGTCGGAGGGGTGGAACCTCGCTCTTAGGACTCCGTCGGAAATGTATTCGCTGTTTATGCCGAGCATATTCCTGAGCTGCTGGGAAACATAGTAGCTGCTGCTTCCCGAAGCTTTCAGGAGAAGTCCTATTTCGGAAAGCTCCATTGAAAGGCTGTAGCGGGTCTCGGATTCGGCAAGCTCCTTGGAATATTTGATAAGGTCTTCTTTCATTCTGATTGATTCGGAAAGATCGAGACCTATTGAAAGCATAAGATAACGGGTGCGCTTGCGGTCGGAAGAAACGCTTACTATCGAAGTGTTCCATATTGTGCAGACCTTTGCGCCGCCCTTTGCGGTAACGTAGAATTCCTCGTCGCGGTTGTTCACCACTGCCTGGAGGCTGGGAGCGAAAGCGTCGGAAGGAAGGACTTTTTTAAGCGTCTTGATATCCGACAGATCCTGCGACGTATAGCCTATGGCGTTTGTCAGACAGCTGTTTACTTCCACGTATCTGAAATCCGCGTCCCAAAGGATAGCCATGGCGTTTATGCTCTGCATGATCCTTGAGATGTTTTCGCGCTCTTTGCGGGCTCTTTCCCTTTCAAAATTAATGATGAAGAACGCAAGTATTGCAACCGATACTGCCGCCGCCGCGGCAAAGCAGCCCATGATGACGTTCGTATAGGCGGGTATTCTGAGCGCTATGTTTAAAGCTGTAAGTGCAAACGCCGCATATGATGCGATAATAACGATTATTTTTGAATATTTGCGCATTCCGATCACTCCTCCCGATGACATATAGTGCTATGTATGATTTAAAACGTACGAGTCGGCTCCGGCAGTTCTCACAGCGATTATGAGTCGGAGGGGTCGAAACGCGGTATTAACGTTTAGAATTCCTTACAAATATATTATACAAAACAAATTTATTTTTGTCAATATTTATAAAAAATAAACACCGAAAAGAGGATAAAGTTTCACAAAACCGTCACAATTAAATGTTAAAATATACGGTAGACAGTTATATGCCGGCGAGAGAATATTGCTTTTTTATTATATTTTGTTCCCGCCGCTCCGGAACGCGGGTATCTTTTCCCGCGGCTTTAAAAATCAGAAAAGGAAGTGCGGTAAGTATGCCTAAAATTCTTATTGTGGACGATGAAAAAATGATACGCAACGTTGTAAAGGAGTATGCCGAATTTGAGGGGTACGAGACCGCCGAAGCTGAAAACGGCATGGAAGCGGTGGAGATCTGCCGAAAAGAGGATTTCGACATTATAGTTATGGATATCATGATGCCGAGGCTGGACGGCTATTCGGCGGTAAAGGAAATACGAAAGACAAAACAGATACCCGTGATAATGCTTTCGGCGCGGGGTGAGGAGTACGACAAGCTGTTCGGCTTCGAGATAGGCGTGGACGATTATGTTGTAAAGCCATTCTCGCCTAAGGAGCTGCTGGCAAGGATAAAGGCGGTTCTGAAACGAGGCGGGGCGGCCGAGGAAAACAAGATAGAAAAGCTCCGGTTCGAGGGACTGGAGATAAACGTTGTCGGCAGAGAGGTGACTATTGACGGAGTACCTGCACAGCTTACACCCAAGGAATACGACCTGCTGTTCTATTTGGTACGGAACAAGGGGATCGCCCTTTCCCGTGAAAAGCTTCTTGAAGAGGTCTGGGGATACGACTTTTACGGCGACGACCGCACCGTTGACACGCATATCAAAATGCTCCGAAGCTCTTTGGGGGAGTACCGCAAATTCATTGTCACCCTCCGCGGAATGGGCTACAAGTTTGACGGGGGAGAGGTTCCCCGCGCCTGACTGTTACGGACGTGAACACGCTTTCATAAAAGGAAAGGAAATTATGTGAAAAAGAATTTCAAAACCATACGCAACACGGTATGGATATATTTCGCCATTTTTATCGTAAGCATAATCGCGCTGTTATGGTTCAGCTTCGGGATATCTCTCGAATCCACCTACAAGCGCACGAAAACAAAGAATATTTTTGAAACCGCAAGCTATATCCTTACGGGGTGGAGCCAGGACGAATTCACCACCGACAATCTTGATCTTCTCGCCTATGACAACGATATGTGCATACTCATTCAGGACGCTTACGGGAACCGTGTTTATTCCTACGATATGATGGCGAACAACTGCCTTGTGCACGGCATTTACTCGGCGGGGCTTTATAAGTACAGGGCAAAGGCTGTGGCAAGCTCCTCGGGGATATACTACGCCGAGGTCAAGAACCCGCGGTTCAATACCGACACAATGCTGTTTGTTATGGTTCTCGGAGACCAGTCAGACCCCAGCGGCTACATTTTCCTGAACACCTCCCTGGAGCCTCTGGATTCCACAAAGACTATCATCAACAGCCAGATATTTCAGATAAGTATTATGCTTCTTGTTCTGGGACTTGGCATATCCTACTTTCTTGCGAGGCTTATCGAGACCCCTATCGTTCGTATTACTAAATCCGCGAAAAAGCTGGGGCACGGAGATTACTCCGCCGAGTTCGACGGAAGGGGCTACAGTGAGACGGAAACTCTCGCCGAGACCCTTAACTACGCCGCCGCAGAAATATCCAAGGTGGACGGTCTCCGCCGCGATCTTATCGCAAATATTTCCCACGACCTGAGAACGCCTCTGACAATGGTGAAAGCCTACGCGGAGATGATACGCGACCTTTCGGGCGACAATCCCGCAAAGCGTTCCGAGCACGTGAACATCATAATTGAGGAAAGCGACCGCCTTGCCGCGCTGGTAAACGATATCCTCGACCTTTCAAAGCTGGAGAGCGGCTCCGAGGGGCTTAACCTGAGCAAATTTTCCATTACTAAAAAAATTCATGAAATCATGGGACGGTACACTCTGCTGTCTGAGCAGCAGGGCTATAGCTTCTACGTAAACGCCGAGACCGATTTCGAGACCGAAGCGGACGTTATCAAGATAGAGCAGGTGCTCTATAACCTGATAAACAACGCCGTAAACTACACGGGGGAAAACAAGAACGTCTATATAAACCTGCTTATAAAGGACGCTAATACCGCGCGGATTGAGATAACCGACACGGGAAAAGGCATAGAGCCCGATCTGCTGCCGCTGATATTCGACAGGTACTACCGTGCCGAGAAAAACAAGCGGGAGGTGATAGGCACCGGTCTTGGGCTTTCAATTGTGAAGCAGATCCTGAAACGGCACAATTTCAAGTTTGGGGTGCGCTCCGAGATAGGCGTGGGAAGCACGTTCTGGTTCGAGGTAAAGGGGCGCGTTATTGAGGAAGAGGGGGAATCTCCGAATGAAGACGTTTAAATATATGCGTATACAGGGGCGGGAGATCGCCTACAGAACGCAGAAGCCCGTTGGCGTTTTTATACTGAACTGGCGCAGGGTGCGGGACGGCGTTTACTCCAAGGAGGACGCGGACATCTACGACCGTACCCACAAGTGGTTCCTCGAAAATCTTCCGGTGCCGCCGTTCTACGGAAAGGACAACGAAAATCCCGACGGCGCGGTGACATGGTTCAAAACCGAAAAGGCGGACGCTATGCTTGAACATATCGAGCCGCTCCTTGAACTGCTTGAGAAGTACGGTATCCCTTACGACGTCGTGTATACCGATACTCCCGGAAGGATAGTCTATGAGGACGATTTTCAGGTGGGAACGACAGACTGACAAATATACGGAAAGGAAAATCTGCCATGACCAAAAAAGAAAGAGCCGCCCTCGCTATTGAGGGACTGGCAGCCATATATCCCGATGCGCGGTGTTCGCTTACCTATGAAAAGCCCTACGAGCTTATGATAGCGGGACGGCTTTCCGCCCAGTGCACCGATGCGCGGGTCAACATTGTCACGAAGCCGCTTTTTGAGAAGTACCCCACCCTTGAAGCCTTTGCCGAGGCGGACGAGAACGACGTCGCCGAGATAATCAAGCCCTGCGGCCTCTACAAGACAAAAGCGAAAAGCATTGTGGGAATGTGCCGCAGACTTCTGTACGATTTCGGAGGCGAAATGCCCCGAACCATTGAGGAGCTTACCACCCTCCCCGGGATAGGGCGAAAGACCGCTAACCTTATCATGGGGGACGTTCACGGTCTGCCCGCCATAGTCACCGACACCCACTGCATACGCATCTGCGGACGGCTGGGTCTCACAAAGGAAAAGGAGCCCCAAAAGGTTGAACAGGACTTGCTGAAAATAATCCCTCCCAAGGAGGGCAGCGATTTCTGCCACAGGCTGGTTATTTTCGGCAGGGAGTTTTGCACCGCCCGCAGTCCCAAGTGCGGCGAGTGTCCGCTGAAAGGACATTTGCAAGGCTATATCTGTAAACTTTAGCGGATTTATTACTATATGTATATAAATGCTACATAAAAATGCCGGAGGCGAAGCGTATCAGGTCTTTCATACCGCCGATGTAGGCGTGGAAAATTTCTTCATTGTTGACAACGCCGTTTAAGTCTAAATATCTTTCAAGCAGGTCAAGGTTCTCTTTGCTGAGATTTTTTTCAAGCTGTTCATATATATCATCGCGTATTTTCAGCGCCTCCTTGCCCTCTTCGGAAAGTTTGAAGCTGCGGCTTGCCTCGCACATTTCCGAGTCGTAGAATTCTTTTATAAGTTCGCTCATAATAAACAGTCCTTTCGTTTGGTCTACAGGTTATTTCCGTAGGGAACGGGTCTCCTGTCCCCTACAAAATGTTTTCTAATTATAATTATATACCCAAGTACGTGAGATGTCAATTAATAAATAATTTCTAATAATATGATAAAGTATTAATTTAAGGAGGACAATTCTTTGGATGAAAAATATATGGAAAGACCGCCAAAGTTTAATAAAAGCAAATACAATACCCAATATCAAAAAGAACATTACGCCCGTTTTGTAGCCGACCTTAAACCCGAAGAAAAACAGCGCGTGGACGACTACTGCAAAGACGAAGGCATATCAAAAGCCGATTTTATCCGCCGCGCTCTGGATATGCTTGAAAATCAATGACGTTCTGCCCGATATTACAAAAATGTAAGATTTGAAAGGGAAAATGTAAGCCGAAGCTATGGCGGACATTTTCCCTTTCGGTTATACTAAGTACAGAAACATAAACGAAAGGAGAACAGCTATGCCTGTACTTGAAGTAAAAAACGTAAAAAAGGTATACACCCAGCGGCTTGGGTCAAACAAGGTGGAGGCGCTGAAAAACGTCACCTTTACCGCCGAAAAGGGGGAATACATCGCCATTATGGGAGAGAGCGGTTCGGGCAAGACCACGCTGCTGAACATTTTAGCGGCTCTCGACAAGCCCACGGGAGGAAACGTGGTTCTGGACGGAACGGATTTTTCCAAAATAAAGGAAAAGGACGCCGCCGCTTTCAGACGGAACAATCTGGGGTTTGTCTTCCAGGACTTCAATCTGCTGGACAACTTTACCGTCCGCGACAACGTTCTGCTGCCACTTGTTCTTGCGGGAATGAGCTACCGAGAGATGTCCCCGCGGCTCGACCACACCGCCGCAAGGCTTGGGATAACGCGCCTGCTTGACAAGTACCCCTATGAGATATCGGGAGGTCAAAAGCAGCGCACCGCCGCGGCGCGGGCAATGATAACCGACCCCAAAATGCTCCTTGCGGACGAGCCTACCGGCGCGTTGGATTCCCGTTCCGCGGACGAGCTGCTGTCACTGTTCTCACAGCTCAACGCCGAGGGACAGACTATACTTATGGTTACGCATTCCGTAAAAGCCGCAAGCCGCGCCAACCGCGTTTTGTTCATCAAGGACGGCGAGGTGTTCCACCAGCTTTACCGCGGGGACTGCGGCGACGACGAGCTTTATAAGCGAATTTCCGATACACTTACTCTTATTGCTTCGGGAGGGGACGCGCAGTGAAAACAACATTTTTGTACCCCAGGCTTGCGGCGGGGGGAATAAAGAAAAACTACCGCTCCTATCTTCCGTACCTGTTCGCCTGCTCGGGAATGATAATGATGTACTACATCACCTCGTTTCTGTCGGAAAATGGCTTTGTCGCCAAAATGCGGGGCGGCGAGACAATGCAGGCTCTGATAATGCTCGGCTGTTGGGTACTGGCTGTATTTTCGGCTATATTCCTGTTCTACACAAACTCGTTCCTGATAAGGCGCAGGAAGACCGAGTTCGGTCTCTACAACGTTCTCGGCATGGGAAAGCGCAATATCGCACGCATACTTGTCTGGGAGACCTTTTTTATGTACCTTGTTTCCGAGGCTGCCGGTCTGGGTCTGGGCATACTCTTCTCAAAGCTTTCCGAGCTTTTGCTGACGAAAATGCTGGGCGGAACGGCTTCCTATGACTTTAGGGTTGAACCGGCGTCTGTGAGAGATTCGCTTATAGTTTACGCCGTGATATTCGTCCTGATACTCATAAACGCCCTGCGGCAGATACATCTTTCCAATCCGGTGGAGCTGCTCCACAGCGAAAATTCGGGGGAAAAACCTCCCAGAGCAAACTGGTTCCTTGCGGTTTCCGGGGCGGTACTTCTCGGTATCTCCTATTATTTTGCCGTGACTATTGAAAATCCGCTGGCGGCTGTTTTCGTGTTCTTCGCGGCGGTGCTTATGGTTATAATCGCTACCTATCTGCTGTTTATAGCAGGCTCTGTGGCAGTATGCAGGGTACTGCAAAAAAACAAGAACTATTACTATAAGACCAACCATTTCGTGTCGGTATCCCAGATGACCTACCGCATGAAGCGAAACGGCGCGGGACTGGCTTCTATCTGCATTCTTGCCACCATGCTGCTGGTAACGCTTTCCTCCACCACCTGTCTTTTTGCGGGAATGAAGGATATGCTCCGTCAGCGTTACCCGCGGAATATTCTCATAAACACCTATTCGACGGAGGACGCGGACGTACAGCGCGTAAGGAACGCCGCAAAGTCCGCGCTTGAACGGTTCGGGGAAGTTCCCGAAAACGAAATGGAGTACAGCTATATTTCCATAGCGGGTGCTTTTGACGAAAATACAGTCTCCCTTGACCCTACGGATACTGATATAATTTCCGCTGACGTGCGCTATATAACGTTCGTACCCGTCCGGTACTACAACAATATCACGGGACAAAATATTTCCCTCGAAAGGAATCAGGCTCTTATCGAATCCGTAAAATCGGACTATGGCTATGACAGCATAACAATAAAGGAACTGGGCGATACGGGCAGCTTTGATATAGTCGGAAAAGCCGAGGGCTTCGTCATGAGAGGAAGCTCAATGGCAAGCTTTGCCTCAGAATCGTATATATTCGTTTCGGACGAAAGCGTGATAGAGGATATTTACGAAAAGCAGTTTGAGGTATACGAGGAAAAATATGCCTCGGGTCTGCACAATTACTACGGCTTCGACCTTAGCTGCGATAAGGAAAAACAGGTCAAAATATTTGAGGATATCCTTTTTTCTCTCGCTCAGCAGCAAAAGGACTTAGCCGACGCGGGCAGAGAGGACGAATGGTGCGGATACCGCGTGGAAAGCGCGGCAAACGACGAGACGGATTTCCTTGCGATGTACGGCGGATTGTTTTTTCTCGGCATTGTTTTCGGCATGGTATTTATATGCGCGGCGGCTCTTATAATGTACTACAAACAGATATCTGAGGGCTTCGAGGACAGATCCAAGTTCGGCATACTCCAAAAGGTTGGAATGACTAAAGCGGAGATACGCAAAAGCATTAATTCGCAGGTGCTTACGGTGTTTTTCATGCCGCTTGCGGCGGCGGGACTGCATATGTTTTTTGCTTTCCCCATAGTATCGCGGCTCCTTTTGATTTTCGGTTTGAACAACACCGCCCTTTTTGCGGTCATGACCCTTTGCTGCTTCGGAGCGTTTTCACTGGTCTACACGGCGGTGTACTTTATCACTTCAAGAAGCTACTGCAAAATAGTAAGCTCGGACAAGGAATGATCTTATGAAGAAAGCGGTAAAAATTATGTTTAAGATATTTAGACTGCTTTTGGCGGTATTTGTGCCTGTTGCCGCCGCAGTATTGATAGTTTCCGCGGTTCAGGGGTACAATATGTACAAAAACGCCGTGGAGAAATGTCCTCCGGCGCAAATGGCGGAGCTGCTTCGGGGAGAGGATTTTGTCCGCATGGAGGAGCTTCCCGAATTTTACATAAAGGCGGTAATCTGCGCCGAGGACAAACGGTTCTACAGTCACAAGGGCGTTGATCTCAGGGCTATAGCGAGGGCTCTTGCCCACGATATCGGGACCTTTTCATTTGAGCAGGGCGGGAGCACCATTACCCAGCAGCTTGCGAAAAATTTTTACTATACTCAGGATAAGCGTCCCGAACGGAAATTCGCGGAAATATTCACCGCCTTTGACATTGAAAAGGAATTTTCAAAGGAAGATATTTTCGAGCTGTACGTCAACAGCATTTACTTCGGGGACGGATATTACGGAATAGCCGCGGCTGCTGAGGGATACTACGGAAAGAAACCCTCGGAGCTTACCGATTATGAGTGTGCAATGCTGGCAGGGATACCCAACGCTCCCAGCGCGTACTCTCCCGCTAAAAGCCCCGGGCTTGCCCAACAGCGGTTAATGCAGGTGCTGGAGCGCATGGCCGAGTGCGGCGAGATAACTGCGGAACGGTCGTCCCAAATAGCTGAAAGAGGGCAGTACGAAACCTCAAATGAATAAAATCAACAATAAAAATGTCAGGTCACCGCTGCAAAATTACCACCCAAAAATATAACATAATAAAAAATATGAACGGACAAATTACATTTGGAATACGGAGCGGCAAATTCGTGAAGGTTTCACGGTACGGAAAAACAGACTGAGAAATTGAATATGGTATTAGCATGGCACACTTTATCCGGCTGACGGAAAATTGCTTTCGGTCAGATAAAGTGTGCCATGCTAATGGGCTATAGTTCATTTTCTATGCGTTGGCGGCTGTGTACTTGGCTTTCAGGCACTGTTCGATAGTGCCCTAATCCTTAAGCTTTAAATTATAGCATTGATGCTCTCAGTTCGTCTCCGCTTCTGGGCGACAGATACGCGGGAGCAATGTCAAACACTGTTTTGGCTCCCACTGAGCCCTCTTTATGGAGTCGGTATGCGGCTCTTGCGTAAGCAACTAAAATGCTTGACGTAAATTCGGGATTTGAACCCAGCTTAAGGCTGTACTCCACAATATGGGAGGTCTCGCGGTTCAGACCCGTTTTTCCGCTTCTGATAACAAAGCCGCCGTGAGGAATACCGCTGTGGTCGCGGTCAAGTTCTTCCTGGGAAATAAAATGTACGGTTGTGTCGTAGTCCGCAAAATAGTTCGGCATATTCTTTATTTCCGACTCTATTTTAGCGGTGTCCGCGCCGGGCTTTGCAACCACAAAGCATTCTCTTGTGTGCTTCTGACGGGTGGAAAGCTCGGGATCCGAACCGTTCCTTACCGCGTCAACGGCTTCCTTAACCGGAATTGTGTACTGCTTTGCGTCGGCAACGCCCTCAATGCGCCTGATCGCGTCGGAATGTCCCTGAGAAACGCCCTTGCCCCAGAACGTATAGTCCTTGCCGTCGGGGAGAATACAGCTTCCGTAAAGCCTTGAAATTGAGAACATACCGGGATCCCAGCCCACGGAGATAATGCTGACGTTTCCTCCCTTTTTTGCAGACTCGTCCACCGAGGCAAAATATTGGGGAATTTTAGCGTGAGTATCAAAGCTGTCAACGGTACAAAACATTTCCGCAAGCTTAGGTCCCTGTACGGGAAGATCGGAAGCGCTTCCGCCGCAGAGAATGAGTACGTCGGCCGAGCCCCTGTGGTCAGCAATGTCGTCAAGAGAATAAACGGGAACATTTTCCGTTATTATCTTCAGTTTGGATGGGTCGCGGCGCGTAAAAACGCAGGCAAGCTCCATATCGGGATTTTGCTTTACCGCCAGTTCCGTACCCCTGCCAAGGTTGCCGTAGCCGACTATTCCAATGCGTATCTTACTCATTTTTATCATTTCCTTTCAAATCATTATGAATCAGCGTACTGCGGAAACTTGCGTAAGCTCCGCGTCTATCGCCTAAATACAATAAAATTATACCACATTTTGCAGGATTTGAAAAGGGTTTTTGCAAATTTTCTTCTAAAAAATTTTCTACAAAAAAATACGCCGCGATATCGAGCCGCAGCGTATTGTACATTCCAAAAAATTTATACCTTGCTGTTGAACATCATAGCGGAAAGCTGATTATAGTAATCGGTTTTCGTGCCCTTTGAGTTGTACGTGGGAAGATTTGAGCTGTTTAAAGCAGCCGTGCGATGTATGTAGGAAGCCTTGTCGGCAATACGGTTTGCAAGCGAATAGCTGCCTGAAAACAGGGATTTCATAGTCAGCGGAGAAGCCGCTTTAAGCTTATCCTCGTCAATGCTCATTCGGTTATCGCTGCCAACGGAAATACCGATACGTTTAAGAGTACGGGAGTACGCTTTTGTGGAATTTATCATCTGCACGCCTTTTTCAAGAGCTTTGGTGTTTTCGGAATTTTTCAGGCTGTCAAGCGTGTTGTTGTAGCTGTCCACAAAATTTTTCACTGCGGAAACAGATTTTTCGGGATCCTCGTAAAGCTTTGTACCTCCTACAGCAAGGTCGCCGGCATATCCATTTAGGGTTTTAGCAGCCGCCGAAAGTTTTTCCTCGTTTTCTTTTGCCGCCGTATCCTTGTCAGCCGCAGCACCTCCGGAAAAGTACTCCTTGAAGCCCTCAAGCAGTTCTTTTTGGTAATCTCTGGAGCGTACCATCTGCACTTTTTTTGCAATGGAATACAGGTCGTTCTGATCGGTCTTGAACGCGTTGGAGAGCATACTCGAAAGATCTCCGCCCTGCTGCTTGTTCCTGCCCGCAAGAAGAGTGCTGTAATATGAATTTGAGGTATACGCGTTAATTCCGTACAAAGACATAAAATCGCATCCTTTCGTTATTGTTTATCAAGCCTGCCGATATCGGCTTTAGCCGTTGAAAGCATGAGCTTGATACGGTTTTCCTGATTGACTTTTGTTGCGCCCGGGTCGTAATCTACGGCAACGATATTCGCGTGGGGGTAAACGCCTCGGATCTTTCTTATCATGCCTTTTCCCACAATATGGTTCGGCAGACAGCCAAACGGCTGCGCGCACACGATATTGTTCACTCCGCTGCCGATCAGTTCCACCATTTCGGCGGTAAGCAGCCAGCCCTCGCCCATTTTATTGGCGGGCGATACATACGGCAGGACGTTTCTCTTTGTTTCCTCAAAGCGTGCCGGAGGTCTGAAGCGGGTCTCCTCAACAGCCTTGATGATTGTGTCCTGCATTTTACGCAGGAACATTTTCAGCGCGCCCGAGCCGATAAACTTTTTGTACCTGACGTGATAAAGCTGAGTGTCCACTATGTGGTGATCGCACATGAACAGGATAAAGTCCAGCAGACCGGGGACTACAGTTTCGGCGCCCTCGCTCCGCAGAAAGTCCTCGAGACAATTGTTACCGAGGGGAGCATATTTGATATATATTTCGCCGACGATACCCACCTTGACCTTTGGGGATACAGTATAGGGTACATCGGAAAAATCCTTTAGTATTTCGCGTATCGTTCCGCCGAATGCGGAAATCGAGAAGCCGCTTTTCATTATGCGGTCTATCCAGCGGTCTATGAGAGCGTCCGTATCGCCGCGGTTATTCTCGTAGGGACGAACCTGATTTCCTATCCACATTAACAGGTCGCCGTAGCATATAGCGATTATAAGCTCGTAAAGAAGCTTTACGGAAAGTTTAAAGCCCGGGTTTTTCTCCATATTGGAAAGATTCAGGGAAACCACGGGAACTTGTTCCATGCCGTTGTTTTTGAGCGCTTTCCGCAGGAGGTTGATATAGTTTGAAGCGCGGCATCCGCCGCCTGTCTGGGTGATCATAAGAGCTGTCCTGTTCAGGTCGTATTCGCCTGACTTGAGAGCGTCCATCATCTGACCAATGACCAGCAGCGCGGGGTAACAGGTATCGTTATGAACGTTCCGCAGACCTTCGTCCACGATCTTTCTGCCTGTGCTTGTGAGCAGCTTTACCTTGTAGCCGTGGTTGTTAAATATTTTTTCCAGAAATGTGAAATGAACGGGCAGCATCTGCGGTATAAGAATAGTATATTCTTTGCGCATCTCTTCTGTAAAAAGCAGTCTGCCCTGCTCGTTGTAAACCAGTTTCGCCATAAAGGGCAAAGCTCCTTAAATCTTAACAAATATTCCCCAACTATAGTATAGCACACTTATGCGGAAATTTCAAGTATTTTTGCAAATTTTTCATATAACTAATAGGAGATGATTCTGAGAAACATAAGTCCGTCTATATGTAATTATATATATTTCGGCAGAAACGAAAAAAACTTTAGTTTTAGGTTTTAGTAAAAAAACAAAAACGGACATCGAGCAAATGTCCGTTTTTTAATAAAAAATATTTTAAGAGAGAGTCAAGGGTTAGCAAACCTTGATGCTGATTTAATTATACAGCAAACCCCGGGTGTTGACAATTAATAAATTTCAGGTATTTTCATACAAAAATTATATGTAGTAAAGATTTTTACAACGGTTGTAAATTTTTTGTGAACGTCAGAAGCCCAATTCCTCATTGACAAGAATTACTTTTATTCTGTTCTTAATGCGCTGAAAAGCCGTTACCACAAAGGAACAGCATATGCGGGACTCGCTTTTGCAGCCGTCGGTCATTCCCGCGCAGCCTCCCGAAGCGAGGGACATACACTCGCCCTTGTTCTGACAATAAGTCTCGCAGCCCAGCCTTGCGGTATTCATGGGAGCGGCAAGGCGCTTTACACGCGTAACAGCGTCCTCAAGAGTAGGTACAATTTTGTTTCTGCCCGCAACAACGATGACCGATCTTGGACCGAAGCATATCGCCGCGACGCGGTTGCTGTTGCCGTCCACATTGTAAAGCTCGCCGTTTTCGGTTATGGCGTTGGAGCTTGTCAGGTAGCTGTCGGCCGAAAAAGCGCGGCGGTATATCTCTTCCGCTTCCTTGGGACTTTTTCCCGCTCTGTCGAGAAAGTTATAGGTTCCCGAACGGAGAAGTTCCGTTACTCCTGTTTCGGCAAGTGTAGCCGAACCGCCGCAGGAAACTGTTTCGCCCTCGGTCAGAAGCTCCTTTACAATAGGCAGAACGTCCTCCTTTGTATCGGCAATAAAGCACTTCATGTTGTTTGTTTCAAGATTTTTAGCGGTTCTCTCAAGTATAGAATGATAAACCTTTTTGGTGTGTTCAGACATAACAGTCCCTCCTTGTAAAAGGTGTTAAGTAAATTGTATAAAACATACTTCGTGATTTGTTTAACGATTGTATATGTATTATTCATTATTATATCATATATTTTCAAAAAAAGATACTGTTTCAAATATTTTTGTATGATATGCCAAAAATACTGTATAGATATTGTCGGTTTTGCCTTTGCTTCATATCTTCGCTTGTTCGGCTATTTTAGTCTGTTAATATGTACTGTATGCATAGTCGGTTTTTTATGGCGCAATAGCACCAATCCGCCTGTTTATCATAAAATGAAATAAACAGAAACGGAGTGATTTTTATGAATTGTTTAAAATGCTTTCTCGGCGGCGCGTCCCCAAAAGGCTTCCGTACCCACTTCGGTGAAATGATAGCCGATACGGAGTACTACACCTACATAATCAAGGGCGGTCCGGGAACGGGCAAATCCACGCTTATGAAAAGGCTCGCGGAGGCTTTTCCCGACGAGGAAAAAGAGCTTTACCAATGCTCCAGCGACCCCGATTCCCTGGACGCGGCAGTGTTCAAAGAACGCAAGGTCATTTTTGTGGACGGAACGGCTCCTCATACTTTTGATCCCGAATACCCCGGAGCCTCGCAGCAGATACTTGACCTTGGAGCCTGCTGGGACGCGTCTCTTCTGAAAAAAAACAAGGAGGAGATAATTTCCGTTACCTCGGAATACCTTCGGCATCATGCAAGCTGCCGAAGATTCATAACCGCTCTTGCGGCGGTTGCCGACGATACCTGCCAGACTGCGCGCGCGGCTCTTAACGAGGAGAAGCTGGAGGGCTTTACCGAAAGACTGGCGGCAAAGCTCCTGCCGAGAAAAAAAGGCGCGGGCGAGGGAAAAACCGAGTTCCGTCAGCTTTCGGCTCTTACGCCGAAAGGGTATATCACAAACGTGCCGGAGGATTATGCCGCGTATATGCTTTGCGACAGCTATTTCGCGGGTTCGGATATGTTCCTGAGACGTTTTGCGGACATTGCGGCAAGCCGCGGCTACGGCGTAAGCGTAAGCGTGTGTACTCTGCACGGATCGGAACGCTTTGAGCATATACTCATACCGGAGCTGAAGATAGCGTTTATGACAGCCGATCCGATAAACGCCCTGTCGCTGGAAACAAAGCAGCCGATCAACTTCCGCCGTTTTTACGACAAGAGTGCGCTTCTTGCCAAAAAGACGCGGCTGAAATTCAACGAAGCCGCCTTGAAAAACCTGCGGGGAGAAGCGGTAAAGTGTCTGGTCAGCGCAAAAGCGGAGCACGACCGTCTTGAAGAATACTATATCGAAGCAGTGGATTTTGACAGTGTAAAGCGCATAGAGTACGATATGATATCCAGGATAAAGGGCATGGGAAAGCAATAATTTTTTTGCGTGGGGGCTTCGTTCTGCGGAAGCTCCCACGTTTTTTAAAAGATACACAATTAAATAAAAAAGATGATACGTACATAAAATACGCACCACCGTGTATATCGTGTCATCTAAATTTTTCACCGATAGAAGAACCGCCCCCTATGCAGACTCGGGGACGGCTTTCTAAATGGAGCTGTCTATCGGATTTGAACCGACGACCTCATCCTTACCAAGGATGTGCTCTACCAACTGAGCTAAGACAGCTTGCCGCAGCTCACAGCTAAACTTAAAGCTTAAAGCGGCGCATTGCGTTAATTATTATATCCCATATTTCGAGGTTTGTCAAGAGTTTTTTCAAAAAATTTTTCCCTGCGGATTAAAACGCCGTTATGACGCCAATAATTATGTTACCAAATAACGGAAAGGACGTTCACAGATAATGAGAAAAAACAGTGTTATAAACGGAAAATATGTTGAACTCGCAATGTTGCTGGGAATGGCGTTTTCGGTGTTCTGCGCCGGTTTCTGCGGTTTTGCGGAGGACTACCGCGATATTACTCAAACCGTGTTCAGGCTTCATATTCTTGCCAATTCGGATTCGGAGGAGGATCAGAGTTTGAAGCTGAAAGTCCGTGACGCGGTACTGGAGGAAAATTCTGATATTTTCGGGGACTGCAAATCCGCGGAGGAAGCCGCCTCCGAAGCAAGAAAGCACATTGACGAAATAAAGGCGTCGGCTGAAAGGGTTCTTGCGGAAAACGGCGCGGGATACGGCGCGGAGTGCGGAATCGCAAAAATGAGATTTGACGACCGCGTTTACGAAGATATGACTATGCCGGCAGGAGAATACCTTGCCCTGCGCGTTACGCTGGGAGAAGCCGAGGGAAAAAACTGGTGGTGCGTGATGTTTCCGCCGCTGTGCCTGCCTGCGGTTTCCGGCGAAGCTGCGGAGGAGACCTTTTCTCCCGAGGAACTGGATATTCTCGAAAACCGCGAAAGCTACGAATGCAGATTTTATTTTCTCGAGCTATTGGAAAAGCTTGGGGACGGCAGACATGTCCGCGGTCGCTTCAATTCATGAAAAGTTAAAAATGTTCTGCCTTTTTCCTTCATTTGCCTTTCAATTATTCAGAAAATTTTGAAATATTAATAAAATTATTATAATTCACTAAAAAAATAAACAATTTTTTGTGTACTAATTTTTTGAAATCCACTTGTGAAAAGCCAAAATATATGGTATAATTTCAGTGTATTCAGGCGTGTGCTGTTTGCCGCGTCCGAACTAAGAACTGATAATTGGAGGTATTCACAATGGATGGAACCGGTTTTCTCAAAACAGTAAGAGTCGGAGGCTTTGATAAAAAGGACGTTCTTGCTTATGTCGATGAACTGAACTCGAAAATTTACGCTCTCGAAGCCGAGCTGGACGAAAAGAAAGCGCTTCTCGAAAGCTCCGGCGGCGGAGGGGAAAGCAGCGAAAAGTACGAGGAGCTTCTCGCGGCGGATAAGTCCAAGATTACCGAACTCCAGACTAATAACGACTCTCTCAAGCTCCAGATGAAATCAATGGAAGACGAGCTTGCGGAAAAGGATAAGGAAATAGAAGAGTGCCGCGCTCAGATCTCTGAACTGGAGGATCAGCTCCAGGAGGCTAAGAATAAGGCTGCCACGGCTCCCGCGGCAGGCGGCGACAGCAGCGCTCTCGACCTGAGCAACGTATTTATCGAGGCTCAGAAGACAGCCAACACTATCGTTACCCAGGCTAAGGAAAACGCCCGCAAGATGGACGAGGACGCCAAGAAGCTTGCAAACCAGGTGGTAGACGACGCTAACGGAAAGGCTTCCACTATCGTTAAGAACGCCGATGAAAAGGCTTCGAGGATACTTTCCGACGCGGAGGACAAGAGTTCCGAAATGCGTGCGGCTGCCGATAAGATCAGAAAAGAAGTTGAGGACGAGATCGCCGAGATCGACGAGAACGTTATCAAGCTCAGAGAAGTTCTGGAAATGTTCTCTGACGAAAGTCTCGGCAGACTCAAGGAAGCAAAGGAACAGATTGACAACGCTCAGAACTCTATCAGAAAGGGTAAGGTCTCTACTGTCAAGCCAGCTCCTGCACCTAAGGCAGCAGCTGCTCCCGCGCCCGCTCCCACTCCTGCGCCTGTACAGGAACCCGCTCCCCAGAATCCGGCTCCCGCTCAGAATGCGGTGCCAAAGCCGGCTAAGCCCGCATTTGCAGGTTTTGATATGAGCGAGCTTGAAAGTCTTACAAAGGCCGCAGAAGCAGAGGCTGAGGCAGAAGCCGATCTTAATGCGGACAGCATTTCGCTTGCGGATATGTAGTACTTATGGCTGAGGTCTATGAGATAAATGTTTCCGAGCTGCGCGGCTTCTGTCCGAAGCTGCGCGCCGGCGACAAGGTTTTGCTGTCGGGATACGTTTACACCGCCCGTGACGCGGCTCACAAACGGTTTGACGCTATGCTCGATAAGGGAGAAAAGCTTCCCGTCGATATTGAAAACGCTGTTATCTATTACGCGGGTCCCACGCCTGCTCCGGAGGGAAAGCCGATAGGTTCATGCGGTCCTACGACTTCGGGAAGAATGGATAAATTTGCTCCGAGGCTTCTCGATCTGGGGCTCTGCGCTATGATAGGCAAAGGCGAACGGAACGATGAGGTGCGCAATGCCGTTTCACGCAACGGCGCGGTGTATTTTTGTGCAATAGGCGGAGCCGGCGCTCTGGCGGCAAGCTGTGTGAAAAGCTGCGAGATAGTGGCTTTTGAGGACTTAGGCTGCGAGTCGGTCAAACGGCTGCTTGTTGAAAAATTTCCCGTGACAGTGGCGAACGACTGCCTTGGCGGTGATATTTTCAGCGAGGGAAGATTGGCTTATGCTAAGGATTGAACGGCAGTCATTTTAACATAGCGTTTCTGCCATGAAAAAGTTATGGAAAGAAATTTGTGGTTTTTCCGATGCGGCGAAAATTACTGATTTATCCTGTTTTGAAAAACTGCCGAATAGCGGTTTGAAGCTTTAAAATTTTACAGTGAAGTATAAAAGGCGGACTGTTCGCAGAATGCAGACAGTCCGCCGTTGTCGTTGTTTAAACCGCTTGATTGTTAAAATTACCAAATACAATTGTCAATTATTGTTTTTACTCACAAAGTATACAAATTAAGTCGGAAATTTCTTAAATTTCCTTGACAAGGTACGCCGATTAATGATAAAATATTAACAGTAGCAAATTTATCAGCCGTATAACTGTATGACACGGTTTGTAAGGCATATGTCCTTGGATTGGTGGTAAGGCAATGAGCTGCTTGTATCCGGATATTAACAGCTCAGGGTTCAGAGAACCCGGTTCGCTTGAATTTGATTCGCTCGAGGATAACGAGCTTGTTGAAATTTCCCGCTGCCGGGCTAATTCGGTCATCGGGAAGCGCGCTGTTTCCACGCTCATTTCGCGCTATATGCGGCTTGTGAGAAAAAAAGCCTATGGTTTTGCGAGAGATTACGCGGAACCGGAGGATCTTGCGCAGGAGGGTTTTCTGTCCTTTCTGAACGCTGTAAATTCTTTCGACCCGAAACGCGGATCAAAATTTTCATCATTTGTTGACGCCTGCGTTACAAACGGCATAAAATCTGCGGCGGTGAGAATGAGAAAGAATGCGGAGCAAGGCTCTGCGGAAAACTTTGAAGGAAATGCGGAGGACGGTTCGTCCCCGGAAAATATATGGTTTGAAAAGGAGAAAATGCTGGGCATTTACGACGAGATTAAGTCGCTTCTTTCAAAACTGGAATGGGACATTTTTAGATTGTATCTGAGCGGCTTGTCCTACGGCGAGATATCTGAAAGGCTGGGTATTCCGCTAAAATCTGTTGATAATGCTGTTTTTCGGGTGAGAAAGAAGCTGAGAGTTTTGTTTTCCCCCGTTAATGCGGACATTTGAATATACGACCAGGTAGCTTAAAGTCAAGAGCGTTGTTTTTTTTAAAGGCAAAGGTGGCGGTGCGAATCCGTTCTCAGGTCCAAATTTTTTTAAGCGAGGGAAAGCAAAATGTACGAAGACAAAACATTGGTTTGCAAGGAATGCGGAAACGAATTTACCTTCACAGCCGGCGAGCAGGAGTTCTATGCGGAAAAGGGCTTTGTTAACGAGCCTCAGAGATGCAAGAGCTGCCGCGACGCAAGAAAGAACAGCGCAAAGGCTGAAAGAGAAATGTTCGAGGCAACCTGCGCTTCATGCGGAGGACCTGCAAGAGTTCCCTTCAAACCCAGAGAGGACCGTCCTGTATATTGCAGCGACTGTTTTGCAAAGATGAGAGAAGAATAATTCTCGTCATTGCTCGTCTGATTTTCCTGAGTGTAAGATTGCGGATATCGCGTAAGCGGGTCTGTTTTTAACCGCTCTTTTTAATGGAATGTCGGTCTAAGCGGAATTTACGGTTTTACCGTAGATTCCGCCTTTTGTTTTTATAACAAACGGACGCCGCCGGACGAAAAAAATTCACATTGATACGGTTGAATTCTCGGTTTGCATATGCTACAATTTTAATAATACTGATTTCTGTCTAAAAGCGTTTGAAGAATCCAGCAAAAATTTGCGTATAGTTTTTACGCAGATTTTTTAACTACGCTTTTAGACAATAAATTGCCGTGTAACTTGTACGCGGCTATGCGGCGCAAAAACCGCGGAACAGTGCGCCGGTCAATTCATTCCTGCCGCAGTACTTATTTGTAACAAGGCAGGCATTAAAATAAAGGAGTGATCTGTTATGAACAGAACGCAGAAGCTTAAAACTTTGGGTTTTGCGCTTTTGTCGGTACTGATCATTGCCGCGATAGGCGTTTATTACATAGCGTCCGTTCGCAGATCTATGCGGAACCAGTCCGTTACCGACGTTCTTGAGGTAACGGCTCAGGGAAGCCATGCTTTTGATGTTTACGCAGCTAAGGACGCTGAAATACTCCACAGTCTGACGTTTATTATGGAAAAAGAAGAATCCGACGACCATGATGAGATAAGCGGACGGCTTTCAGTCCTCGGCGAGTCGGAAAACGATTACTTCGTTATTGATATGGACGACGGCGACGTATTTTCAAACAGAAGCGCGGACGTAATAACGATCGACGGGGAGGCTCTTGCTTTTTTTGCGGCTCTCGGTGAAAGCGGAGTATGCGAGCCTGACGTAAGCGTGCTTACCGGACGAAATGTCATGTACTGCTATGAAAGATTTGATTTTGCCGACGGCGATAAGGGAATCATTGTTGAGGAGCTTTTGCTTTCGTCCGTTTCAAATGAATTTTCACTTACTTTTTTCAACGATACGGGATTTTCACATATCATAAACAGCGAGGGTGATATATTGGTGCGGTCAAGCCACAAAAACAGCAGCCGCAGCATTAACAATATCTTCGACGTTATTGATGTTAACGGCAACGATGATGAAGAGCTTCAAGCGTTCAGAGACGCTCTCGGAAGTCAGCAAAAGGGTTCGGCAAGATTTATGTACCGCGGGGAAATGTATGTGTACACCTACGCTCCCGTTGAAAGCATCAGCGGCTGGTACGTTATTTCGATCATTCCCGAAGACGTTATTATGAAGGACGCCGAAAATATTGTGAAAAGCTCTCAGACGATTTTGTTCATTATCGGCATAGGCATTGTGGTTTTTGCGGCGTTTATGATAATAATGCGCCATAATTACAGAAGCATTTTGGGTATGGAGCAAGAGCTGAAGTACCGCGAACAGCTTTTCGGTATCCTTTCCAACAACACTAACGACGTGTTTCTTATGTCGTCTGTCGACGGAAGCACAGTTGAGTATGTAAGCCCAAACATTGAGCGCGTAATGGGTCTGTCGGTCAGGGAAGTCAAAAAAGACCTGCTTGTGATAAACAGTACCCTTTGTTCCCATGAAAACGAAATGGGCAAGGAGCTTTTCAGAAAAATTGTGCCCGGAAAGCCGCTCTCCCTTGAAAACGAGCGCATACACGGCATAAGCGGCGAGCACAGGTGGTTCAGCGAGTTTATTTACTGCACTGAGGTAGACAACACCGAAAAACTGATAGCCGTGCTTTCCGACAGAACCGCCGAAAACAGGAACAAGGCGGCTCTGGAAGAAGCTCTCAATATTGCAAGGGAAGCCAACAACGCCAAGAGTACTTTCCTCAGCAACATGAGCCACGATATCCGTACTCCGATGAACGCTATCGTAGGCTTGTCAACGCTGCTCCAAAGGGACTGCGACAAGCCTGAAAAGGTGCGCGAGCATACCAAAAAGATAATCGCTTCAAGCCACCATATGCTTGGACTTATCAACGATATCCTTGATATGAGCAAGATCGAAAGCGGCAACGCTTCGATAAACTTTACGGAGATAAATCTTGCCGAAATAGTCGAGGAGCTGTCAACTATTATAAAGCCACAGGCAAAAGCCCGCGGACAGAGCTTTGAAATATCGGTCAGCAATATTCAGCAGGAGTATCTGGTCGGCGATAAGCTGAGAATAGAACAGATCATGATAAATCTGCTGTCAAATGCTGTCAAGTACACTCAGGACGGCGGCAAGATCGAAATGATAATGGAACAGATCCCGGGCGGCGCAAAAAATTACGCCAAAATGAGGTTTACCGTCAGGGATAACGGTATGGGTATGTCAGAGGAATATCAGCAGATAATCTTCGCTCCGTTTACCCGCGAGATAAACAGTACTACAAACAAAATACAGGGCACGGGTCTGGGAATGGCTATTACCAAAAACCTTGTTGACCTTATGGGCGGAACTATTTCCGTGGAAAGCAGGCAGGGCGAGGGCAGCTCATTTGTTGTCGAGCTTGAGCTCCGTATGCAGGAAACGGATATTGACAGAAATTTCTGGAGGAACCACGGTGTCGGAAGTATCCTTATTGCGGACGACGACCCTGACGTATGCGCGAACATCACGGGCGCAATGGAAGGTACGGGAGTTGCGGTACAGTGCGCTTCAGACGGTCTGAACGCTGTTGAAATGGCAAAAGAGGCTCACGAAAGAGGCGCCGAATACGATATTGTTATACTTGACTGGAAAATGCCCGGTCTGAGCGGTGTGGAGACCGCCCGCAGGATAAGGCAGACGGTTCCCGGAAACGTCCTTATAATGATACTTACCTCCTATGACTGGAGCGATATCGAGGAGGAGGCTATGGCGGCGGGGATAGACGGATTCATGCCGAAGCCGTTTTTCCTGACCAACTTCAAGCTTGCGGTGGAAAGGATACGCACCGGAGGCGGTGACACCGAAAAGGAAAACGAGATATCCATAGAAAACAAGCGGATACTTATCGCCGAGGACAACGAGATCAACGCGGAAATCCTCATTGAACTGCTCGGCGAGATACCGGGTCTGACCTGCGTAGTCACCGAGAATGGTAAGGAGGCTTTTGACAAGTTTACAAGCTCCGCGGCGGGTGAGTACGACATTATTCTTATGGATGTCCAGATGCCCGTTATGAACGGATATGAGGCGACAAAGGCTATCCGCACATCGGGACGTCCCGACGCGGAGACGGTGCCGATAGTCGCAATGACCGCCAACGCTTTTGCAGAGGACGTAAAAGCCGCTCTCGACGCGGGTATGAATGCTCATGTCTCAAAGCCCGTGGATCCCGAAAGGGTAGTGGAGGTGCTGAGAGAATTTACAGGCGGGAACAACCGGACAGGGCAGTAAAAATATAAAAATATTTTTAAAATTTTTCCTAACCCCTTGCTAAATTTGGGAAAATAGTATAAAATAATATTGACAGGGCGTTATTTTTTTAACGGTACCCACCGCTGCAAAACCGCCCCGATATCTTATTTATGAAAGGACGTCATTACTATGGCAGGTTTAAACAAGGTAACAGTTGACGACATCAGCGTAAAGGGCAAAAAGGTCCTCGTGAGAGTGGACTTCAACGTTCCCCTAAAGGACGGAAAGATCACAAACGACAACCGTATCCAGGCGGCTCTCCCCACTATCAAGAAGCTTATCGCGGACGGCGGCAGGGTAGTTCTCTGCTCGCATCTGGGCAAGCCCAAGAACGGTCCCGAGGATAAATTCTCCCTTAAGCCCGCGGCTGACAGACTTGCCGAGCTGCTCCCCGGCACTAAGGTAACATTTGCCGCTGACGACGCGGTTGTAGGCGATAACGCTAAGGCAGCTGTTTCGGCTATGGCTGACGGCGACGTTGTAGTGCTCCAGAATACAAGATTCCGCGGCGCTGACGAGACCAAGAACGGCGAGAATCTTTCCAAGGAGCTTGCCGATCTCGTTGACGGTCAGGTATTCGTTATGGACGCTTTCGGCTCCGCTCACCGCGCACACGCTTCCACAGCGGGCGTTACAAAGTTCGTTAAGGAGACTGCTGTAGGCTACCTCATGCAGAAGGAGATCCAGTACCTCGGAAACGCTGTTGAGGTTCCCGTTCGTCCTTTTGTTGCTATCCTGGGCGGCGCAAAAGTTGCCGACAAGCTGAACGTTATCTCCAATCTGCTTGAAAAGTGCGATACCCTCATTATCGGCGGCGGTATGGCCTACACGTTCCTCAAGGCCAAGGGCTGCGAGGTAGGACAGTCTCTCGTTGACGACGAGAAGATCGACTACTGCAAGGAAATGATGGCTAAAGCCGACAAGCTCGGCAAGAAGCTGCTCCTCCCCGTTGATACCACTATCGCGGCTGCGTTCCCCGATCCTATCGACGGAGACATCGCCGTTGAGGTCGTTGACGCTGACAAAATTCCCGCAGACAAAATGGGTCTGGACATCGGCACAAAGACCATGGAGCTTTTTGCCGACGCTGTTAAGTCCGCAAAGACAGTAGTCTGGAACGGACCTATGGGCGTGTTTGAGAATCCTACTCTTGCAAAGGGTACTATCGCGGTTGCAAAGGCTCTCGCTGAGACTGACGCTACCACTATCATCGGCGGCGGCGACTCTGCGGCGGCTGTTATGCAGCTTGGATTTGCCGACAAGATGTCTCACATCTCCACAGGCGGCGGAGCTTCCCTTGAATACCTTGAGGGCAAGGTTCTCCCCGGCGTTGACGTTATCGCGGAAAAGGCGTAAATAATTGCAGTACAAATTGCGGAGGACGGTTTTTCCGTTCTCCGCTTTGTGTACTATACGGCGCAGTTTAAAGATGAAAGGAGCTTGGTTATGGAGGATAAAAAAATTTTTTCCGATAAAGCGCTGACTGTAATTTGCATGGCAGTATGCTTTGCGGCGGGATTTGTAGTAGGGGCGCTTCTTGCTCCTCATCACAATAGATTGGAGTTCGTCCTGTTCAGCGGAAACGGCAGCAGAAACGGCAACGGCAACAGAGACAATTCTGCGAACTTCGGTTCAGGCGGGATTTCCGAAAAAAAGACGGATAAAAACCGGAAGTCAAAGCGCTCTTGACATATTGCCGAATATATGATATAATTGCTTTGCACTGAAATAAAGTATTTACCGCCTGTCATTGAGCAGGTCTGCCACCGGGCAGATAGGGAATGTGAAAAACATTCGCCGCGTATCGTTAGGTCTTTGAAGATACGCTGACGGATGTTTATTTTTTCGGGGGGACTGTCATGCTAAAAAAATTTCTGAACTATTTTACAAAGGGCGAGATCGCGCTGTGGCTCTGCTCTGTAACAGCTATCACCGTTTCGTTTCTCATATTTGACAGGATGGGCTGGCTCAAGCTTGCCGCTTCGCTTATAGGAATTACCGCGCTTATTTTCAATGCAAAGGGCAACCCTGCCGGACAGATACTGATAATCATTTTCAGCGCGCTTTACGGGATAATTTCCTATTCGTTTGCTTATTACGGGGAAATGATAACCTATATGGGAATGTCCGCCCCGATGGCCTTGCTGGCGTTTATCTCATGGATACGCAACCCGTACAACGGGAACCGTTCCGAGGTGAGGGTGAACCGCATAAAGCGCGGAGAGGTCGTTTTTATGCTGATACTGACGGCTGCGGTAACGGTCGCATTCTACTTTATACTGGAAAGGTTTGGTACTGCAAATCTTATTCCCAGCACAGTATCCGTGACGACAAGCTTTATCGCGGTATATCTCACGTTCCGCAGAAGTGAGTTTTACGCGCTGGCGTATGCGGCGAACGATATTATACTTATTGTTCTGTGGGTAATGGCGGCGTTTTCGGATATTTCATGCCTTTCGGTAATAATATGTTTTGCGATGTTTCTGATGAACGATCTTTACGGTTTTATAAGCTGGCGCAAAATGAGAAAACGCCAGGCGGACGGCGACGTTCAAGTATTAAAAGAAAATTTACAATAATACGCTTCAATTTTTTTATGCGCCTCTTGAAATGCCGGCAGAAACGTGGTATACTTATATTTGTAAGCGGGAGGAGATTTCCGCGGAAATTATTCCGACCGCAAACAAAACAAATTAAAAATCAAATAAATTTTATCTGTACTGACTTCCAAAGATTTTCTGAGGAGAAAGGCGGCGATTTAGAGGGTAATTATGCCTGCTGTCGGTATGTCAGCAGGTTTTTTATTTTGGAAAGGAAAGTGCTGATGGAAACAAGAGTTGCTCTTATCGGTATAGTTGTGGAAAATCTTGACTCGGTAGAGAGGCTGAACAGTCTGCTCCACAATTACGGACAGTACATAATAGGCAGAATGGGTATACCCTATGAAAAGAAGGGAGTGTCCATAATAAGCGTGGCAGTAGACGCTCCGCAGGACGCTATAAATGCGTTGACCGGAAAGCTGGGCGCGATCGACGGAGTTACTGCAAAAACAATTTATTCCAAACTGGGAGAGTCCAAATGAGCCGCATTTTTGAACTTATTGATAAGCTTGAAAAGGATCGTATTCTCTTAAAGGAAGAATTTTCCGAAATTATTTCGGGACATACTTCCGAGACCGACGAATACCTTTTTGCAAAGGCGAGAACTGTCCGCGAACGTGTCTACGGTAAGGACGTTTATATCCGCGGACTGATAGAATTTACCAATTACTGCAAAAACGACTGCCTGTACTGCGGCATACGGCGAAGCGCCAAAAACGCGGAGAGGTACCGTCTTACCGAGGAACAAATTATGGATTGCTGCGAAATGGGGTACGGACTGGGTTTCCGCACATTTGTACTGCAAGGAGGCGAGGACGGCTTTTACACCGACGACAAAATTGTAAGCATTGTTTCCCGAATTAAAGCAAAGTATCCCGACTGCGCGGTGACGCTTTCTATCGGGGAGAAGTCCCGGGACAGCTACGAAAAATTCCGCAAGGCGGGCGCGGACAGATATCTTCTGCGGCACGAAACTGCAAATCCGGAGCATTACGGAAAGCTACACCCGAAAGGCTTAACGCTTGAAAACCGCATGAGATGTCTTTCAGATTTAAAGGAGCTGGGTTTTCAGACAGGCTGCGGCTTTATGGTCGGTTCACCGTACCAAACTGCCGAAAATCTTGCGGAGGACTTGTTGTACATCAGCAAATTACAGCCTCAAATGGTGGGTATAGGTCCTTTTATCCCTCACCATGATACGCCTTTTGCAAACGAAAAGGCGGGTACTCTTGAAACCGTCCTGCTTATGCTTGGGCTGACAAGGCTGGTTGTTCCGAACGTTCTGCTTCCCGCAACGACGGCTTTGGGTACTATCCACCCAAAGGGCAGGGAAAAAGGAATTCTTGCAGGGGCGAACGTGGTCATGCCGAATTTGTCGCCCTCAGACGTGCGGAAAAAATATCTGCTGTACGACAACAAAATTTGCACGGGAGACGAAGCCGCCGAGTGCATAGCCTGTCTTGGACGGCGAATGGAATCCATTGGCTACAGGCTTGTCTCCGACAGGGGCGATTTTAAGGAATAAATCGGGGACGGCAAATATGTCCCCATACAAAAAATAAAATATGAAAGGAAAATGAACTATGTACAACCCCAATTCACTTAAAGCGGAAGAATTTATCGACAATGCAGAAATTCTGGAGACGCTGGAGTACGCCGAAAAAAACAAGGATAACGCGGAGCTTATCGACAGCATTATCGAAAAAGCGGAAAAGCGCAAGGGACTTTCTCACCGCGAGGCGGCGGTGCTGCTGGACTGCACTCTTGCGGACAGAAACGAGCGAATTTACGAGCTTGCCCGCCAAATAAAAAAGGATTTTTACGGGAACCGTATCGTTATGTTCGCGCCGCTGTATCTTTCCAATTACTGTATAAACAGCTGCGTGTACTGTCCCTATCACTGCCAGAACAAGCATATCGCCCGCAAAAAGCTTACGCAAGAGGAAATCCGCGACGAGGTCATCGCTTTGCAGGACATGGGTCACAAGCGTCTTGCCCTCGAAACAGGCGAAGACCCCGTGAACAACCCTATCGAGTACGTCCTTGAAAGCATCAAGACCATTTACAGCATAAAGCACAAAAACGGCGCTATCCGCCGCGTTAATGTGAATATTGCCGCCACTACCGTTGAGAATTACCGCAAGTTAAAGGACGCGGGTATAGGTACATATATTCTTTTCCAGGAGACCTACCATAAGGAAAGCTATGAAAAGCTTCACCCGGCGGGACCCAAGCACAACTACGCGTACCACACCGAGGCTATGGACAGAGCCATGGAGGGCGGTATCGACGACGTTGGACTGGGCGTTTTGTTCGGTCTGGAGCTGTACCGCTACGAGTTCGCGGGACTTCTTATGCACGCTGAGCACCTTGAAGCCGTCCACGGCGTGGGACCCCACACTATCAGCGTACCCCGAATCAAAAAGGCTGACGATATCGACCCCAACGTTTTCGACAACGGCATTGACGACGACACATTTGCGAAAATCATTGCCTGCATAAGAATTGCGGTACCCTACACGGGTATGATAATTTCCACCCGCGAAAGCGAAACTTGCCGCGAAAAAGCCCTTAGTCTTGGTATTTCCCAGATTTCGGGCGGTTCCAGGACTTCTGTGGGCGGTTACGCGGGCTACAGCCCCGAGGAAAGACCTCACGACACAGAACAGTTTGACGTTTCCGACCAGCGTTCGTTGGACGAGGTTGTGAACTGGCTCATGAAGCTTGGTTATATACCCAGTTTCTGTACGGCTTGCTACCGCGAGGGCAGGACGGGGGACAGGTTTATGTCCCTGTGCAAAAACGGTCAGATACAGAACTGCTGTCACCCCAACGCGCTGATGACCTTAAAGGAGTACCTTATGGACTACGCAAGCCCCGACACCCGCGACGTGGGCGTTAAGCTTATCGAAAGCGAGATAAAGAATGTGCCCAATGAAAAGGTAAGGGGTATCGTTGTTGATAATCTTGCGAAAATTGAAAACGGCAGCAGGGACTTCCGTTTTTAAGAGGGAGAGCGGCGTATGAAAAATTACACCCAGGTCTACGTAAAAAACAGCATTGAGGCGGCGGAAACGTACTGCAAAGCTTTTGGCGCGGAGATAACCCTCGAAATGAAAAACGCCGACGGTACGGAATACGAGCATTGCGAATTATCCGTTGACGGCGAAGGCTTTTTAGCGTTAGCCGAAGCAAAAAATCCCTGCGACGTGGAATTTATCCACAAGATGAAATGGGAGACCATGACCTTCAACGTTTTTGAAATGGGTACTGAGGAGCGCGTCCGCCGCGCATTTGACGTTCTGAGCGACGGCGGCGCTGTCCTTGATGAAATTCATGAGCTGCCCTGGAGCAAATGCTGCGCTACCGTTATTGACAAGTACGGCGTGTGCTGGTGGATAGCGATTTAGTTGACAGTTTTTAGTTACGTGATATAATCGGAAGAACGTGGAGGTAATTTATGCCGCCGACAAGTAAATCACAGCAAAAAGCCGTGCATAAATACGTAAAAAATAATTATGACAGAATAAATCTTATGGTATATAAGGGACAACGTGAAATTATCAGAAATCATGCCGAAAAGCAGGGCGAAACCCTTAACGGTTTTGTTAACAGGGCAATCGCCGAACTAATGGAGCGTGAGGGTGAGCCGCTGCCCGTTCATAAGAAAAATGAAAACGAGGAATAAACCTCCATCTTTTATTTACTAAAAGGAGCTGATCGTATGAGCCTTAACGAAACGCCCTCCGCAAACCGCGTACACATCGGCATTTTCGGCAGACGGAACGCGGGCAAATCCAGCGTTATGAACGCGCTTACAAACCAGAATATCGCTATTGTTTCCGACGTTTTGGGGACTACTACCGATCCCGTGGTAAAGGCTATGGAGCTTCTTCCAATAGGTCCCGTGGTGATGATAGACACCCCGGGCATTGACGACGAGGGGGAGCTTGGTTCTCTCCGCGTGAAGAAAAGCTACCAGATGCTGAACAAGACGGACATTGCCGTGGTTGTTCTTGACGGTGAAAGTGAGAGTCCCGAGGATATCGCTCTCATTGATAAGATAAGACAGAAAAACATACCTCTTGTTATCTTCCATAACAAGACGGACGCGCCCCAAAACGTCCCCAAAAAGGAGGGACATTTCTACGGCAGTGCGCTGAACCGCGTCGGCATAGACGAGCTTAAAGCGGAAATTGTCCGTCTTGCGCAAACTCCTGAGCCGGAAAGGAAAATTGTGGGGGATCTGCTTGACTCTCTTGACGTTGCCGTACTTGTGGTACCTATTGACGCGGCAGCTCCCAAGGGACGGCTTATTCTTCCCCAACAGCAGACTATCCGCGACATTTTAGAAGCAGGCGGTATTTCCGTTGTTGTCAGGGAGACCGAGCTTGCGGAAGCTCTCCCCAAGCTTTCCGCAAAGCCCAAAATCGTCATTACCGACAGTCAGGCTTTCGGAAAGGTAAGCAAGATCGTACCGAGCGACATTCTGCTTACGTCCTTTTCAATATTGTTCGCCCGCTATAAAGGCAATCTTGAAACGGCCGTCCGTGGGGCAAAAGCTTTGGACAGCTTAAAGGACGGCGACAAGGTTCTCATTTCCGAGGGCTGCACGCATCACCGCCAATGCGGAGACATCGGTACAGTAAAGCTGCCCGCATGGGTGAAGAAGCACACGGGCAAAGACGTTGAATTTGTATTCACAAGCGGAACGGAATTTCCCAACGATTTGAGCGGGTACGCGCTTGCGATACACTGCGGAGGCTGTATGCTTAACGAGCGGGAGATGAAGTACCGCTACGCATACGCCGCGGAGCAGGGCTTGCCTATCACCAATTACGGCATTGCCATTGCCCATATGCACGGCATTCTCAAACGCAGCGTTGAACCGTTTGAGGACATACGAAAAATTCTTGAATAAAAATTTTCCGGTCGGAAATGCGGATAAGTGCATTCCCGACCGGAATTTTTTAAAGCTCTGTACAGCGTTTTTCTGTGTTTGATTTAGGTATTGTCTTTGACTTTTGAACAGGCAGCGCGTTATGCTTTTTCAAAAGCCGCCTTTTGCATATAAAATATGCGGGGATAAGAAACGCGTCTGCAAGTATCCATGCCGCGGGTGAAGCAAAGCAGGCCGCGGTAAAGCCGTAAATAGTTACCATGTGGGCGATAAACCACCTGCCGACCATTTCCAAAAGACCCGCCACAGTTGCTGTGGGAGAAAATCCCATGCCCTGTATGAAAAATCTCACGATATTCACCAGAGCCAGCGGGAAGTAAAACGCCGACAAAACTGTCAGGAACTGTTTTACAAGGGGGATAAGGTGCTTGCTTTCCTCGTCCAGGAATATCATGGCGAGATTGTTTCCCGCAACCAAAAGGAACAGGAACGCCGCCGCGGAATATATCAGACCCAGCAGCACGCAGGCTCCCAAGCCTTTGTTGAGACGCTCCCACTTTTGCGATCCCACATTCTGTCCCGCATAGGTAGCCATGGTCGAACCCATTGCGTCAAAAGGACAGCACATGAACATGGAAAGTTTGTTAGCCGCCGTTACCGCCGTTACATAGGACGTTCCCAAGCCGTTTACGGCGGTCTGGAGCATTACGCTGCCTATTGCGGTTATGGAGTACTGGAGCCCCATGGGAAGCCCCATAAGGAAAAGTCTGCCGATATGCTTTGTGCTGAAACGCCAGTCCTCGCGGTCGGTCCTGAGTACCGCATAGCTTTTGCAGACACGCCACAGGCAGCCGAAGCCCGACACGAACTGAGCTATCACCGTTGCCAGAGCCGCGCCGAAAACGTCCATTTCAAAGCAGAAAATGAACACGATATCCAGCACGATATTCACAACAGAGGCGATAACGAGCCAGCTTACGGGGGTCTTGCTGTCCCCAAGGGAACGGAGTATTCCCGCGGTCATGTTGTACAAAAAGTATGCAGGTATACCTGCGAAAATGGTGAAAATATAAGTATAGGCACGCTGAAATATATCGTCGGGAGTGTTTGTGAAGGTAAGTATTTCCGCGCAGAATATCAGCGTTACCGCCGTAATTGCAGCCGCAAGGAAAATGCACAGCCACAGGGAATTGGTCACATATCTGCGGAGCTGCTTGAAGTCCCCAGCGCCGAACATCTGGGCGACAGGAATGGAAAATCCGTTGCAGACTCCCATAACGAAGCCGATAACGAGAAAGTTTACCGAGCCTGTGCTTCCCACGGCGGCAAGAGCCTTGTAGCCGAGGAAGCGTCCCACAATAGCGGTGTCGGCGACGTTGTAGAGCTGCTGAAATAAAAATCCGAATAAAAGCGGGATACCGAAACCCAGTATCAGGGACATTGGCTTTCCGCATGTGAGATCCTTTGAAGGCGCCATAACAGTTTACCGGCTTTCTTAAAATTTGCAGTCCGAAAAACAGTTTGAGTTCTTTGGACGCAAGTCTAAGTATATGCCGTTCTGCACAATAATTCTACAGATTTTTTGTGAATATTTTTGAATTTTTTTAGTACCTCAAAAAGCCGTTCTCCGCAGATCTGCGAAGAACGGCTGATAATTTTATACGGTTTGTTGTACATCGCTATTCCGTAAGCTCCTCGTCGTCCTCCTGAGGCAGGAAAGCGTCAACCTCCGAAAAATCAAAACTGCTGTCGTCAGATGTACTGTTGGAGGTACTTCCGTCTGTCATACTATTATCGGACGAACCTCCCCCAATATCTTCCCAGGATGCGCTTCCATCTCCGAAGCAGGAGTAATCGGTTCGGGCAAAGTATTTTTTCATGCCGCTCACGATTGCGGAAGCAAACTTCTTCTGGTACGCAGAATCCGCAAGAGCCATAGCTTCGCTGTAGTTGGTAACAAATGCGGTCTCCACCAGCACCGACGGGAAATCCTGCTGCTGGGTCACAAAGAAATAATTGTACTTTTCTCCGCGGTTCGTTCCGCTTGAGGAGCCGTGCACCTGCGTCAGCACCTCGCCCAGCGATTCGGAAATGTACTTAGCCAGCGGCTGGGAGAACGGAGTAAAGTAGTACGCCTCGCCGCCCTTTGCGGATTCGCCCGCAGAGTTGCAGTGTATGGAAACGAACATATCCGGACTGTACTGTCTTGCGTCAGAAGCCCGCTGTTCCGTAACGTAGGTCTGACTTTCGGTTTTCAGACGGATAACGTTTGCGCCCTCGTCCTTGAGTATCTGTTCAACATATTTGGCAATGGCAAGATTTGCCTCCTGCTCCTTTATGTGACCGATAGCTCCCGGGTCGAACGAGGACGCGCCAGTATAGCCGTGTCCCGGGTCGATAACGATAGTCGCGCCGTTAAGACTGCTGCGGCAGCCGTTGAAGCGCAGGACAAGATTTCCCTCGCTGTCGTAGGAGGAAGTAAGTCCCCCGAAAACACCCGACTGGCGAAGCCGCAGGGTAAGCTTTGTTTTAGTCATGTCTCCGGACGAGGAAACGTTCCATGTACCCTTGGTAAACACCGCGCTGTCGGGGAAAGCGATGTCCCCCGCCGAAACGCTTGTGACGTAATCAAAGGTAAGAGTTATGGAATCACAGCTGAACGCGGAAACATAGTACCCTCCGTTGCCGCCGTCACTGTAGGATTGATTGTTATAAGACATGGAAAACGGTATCTTCACATCAGTTTTAAGCTTGATAACGGTATCCGTGCCGTCCTTGCCCGCGGCGGCTACCGACATGGGATTGCTGCCGAGGGGTCTGTTGTCAAGCACCGTCACCGCGCTTGTACGGATACGCTTGCCCGAATTTGTAAGGTAGTAATCCGTGCCGCTGTAGGTAACGGTCTTTACTATGTAATCCAGCGTTCCCGCGGGAAGTCTCGCGCAGTTTGGCGTGGGACTGTTGCTTGTTGTCCTGTAGTCGTACACCATGGTGTTGTCGTTCTTGACCTGCAAAATGCTTCCGCTGTAGTCGTTCGCAACTTCCGCAAGGGCGTTTACGATTATCTTCGCGCCCGTTCTGGACTCGCTGATATTTCCGGATTTTGTGGGATAGCTGCCGTAGAATTCGATATTTCCGAGGTTTATGTCCTCGCCCCGCTTTCCTGCGGGAGCGGTGTAGTAACCCACATATTTGGTGTAGTTGGAGTTGGGGTCAAGCTCGTCGAGCTGTCCCTCCACTTCTTTCAGGGACACGCTTTTGCCGTTTACCGAAGCCGTTACCGTGGAACCGCGGTATGCTATCGCACTGAGGGTGATCGTGGACTGTTCCTCAACGCGCATGGTCTCGTCCGCAGGGGAAACGCTTTTCAGCACGTTTACCGTTCGGGTTATCTTATAGGTTATAACCTTTGCCTTATTCTGGAATTTAAATGTGTTCAGACCAACGTCAAGGTCTTCGGTGAAGTAGAACCGTCCCGCCTCGTTCAGCTTGATCTCCTTGCCCTGATAGTACACGGGGAAATTGGGGTCAAATGAACCCGCGAAAATAACGGTAGGCTCCTCGGTCTTAAAGGTAGTCTTGGTAGGCAGGGTCATTTCAAGCTCGCTGTTGAGACCCTCCACGTCTATTTCATTGTCGTAGTGTTTCATCAGTGCGCTTGTGGACTGCATAACGTCTTTGTCCAGAGCTGACAGGGAATGGAACGCGCTTCCCTTGTAGGAATCATAGTCGGAAGCCGCGATCACCTGCTTCACAAGCTCGTCGGGAGAGCCCCATCCCTCCGCGTCGGTGCAGACGCGCTGGTTCATGTGGTGGACATAAAGGGGGATACCCGCTTCCTCGGCGTATTTGTTCCACCAGCTTACTATCTCCTTAAATGGCAGTGAGCTGTCGCCCAGAGAACCTTTGGCTTTCAGCATGATGAAATCAGCGCAGCCGTTCTGAATGTACCCAACAGTATCGGCATAGCCGTCGGTAAGAGCCTCAAAATTCACGGAGGTCTCCGAGCCGTTTTCCGAAGTGGTATAGTTCGCCCACACGTCGTTAAGGGAAATGCCCACGGGTACGGTGTTGTTGGTACGCCTTACAGCGTCCGCCGCAAGACTGAATATGTATGCTCCGTTGTCGGGAAGCCAGTTTTCGTAGCCTATACCCGAACCGTGTTTAACATAGTCCCCCAGGGACGTATTGTCCTTTGAGGAATAGTAGCCGTCAAGAATAATTCCGTCAACAGGGTACTTGACCGTAAAGCCGTGGACTGTAATCGCCAGCCTGTCAATGCGTGAACGCAGATCGTCCTCTTTAAGACCGTCCAGAACGCAGTCCAGACTGAAATTCAGGTAGACGTAAAAGCCGCGTTCCTTGGCGGCTTCAACAGCATAGTCGATCAGCGGACGTTCAACTGTCTCGTTCATGTCCGCGCTGTAGAAAATCTCGCCCTTTCGGTCGGTCATAATTATTATGGAGTTAAGACCGTTTTTCTCGGCGGTATCAAGCATTTCCGAAACGCCTGCGGATATCTGCTCCTCGGTAAGGGATTCGCCGTCCTCGTTGGGTACGGCATAATCAACCGTTGGAGTAACGTAAACGCCGCGCATATTGTCGGGAAAGCTGTAGAGCGGAGCCGTATCGGGTTCGTCAAACGCAGGCAGAGACTCGTCTCTGCCTATATCGGGCTGAGGTGCGATAACTGTGATACTTCCAAAATCGTCGGGAGTTTCCTCAGCGAAAGCGGGAAATCCGCCAAAACCCGACAAAAACTGCGTGCAGATTGCAGCAGCCGTTATCAGTCCCGCAAGTTTCCGGAAACTCCGCAAACTTCGGAAAACAGAGGTTTTTTCTTTTTTTCTTTTCATCTTATTTCCCTTTCTTGTACAGCGATTCCGCTTTGAAAATGTAAACAAAAAATCTGTGCAAAAGCCGTATACGCAAGTTTTTGCTTGGTTTTCTGTACATTTTCTTCGTGAAATAGCTGTAGGTGTTTTGTTCTACTTTATTTTTCTATATTTTTTATTTCCTTTGAGACCTGAGCGGCAACTCCGGCTGCCGGATTGAAAACCGAATCGTAACGGTACAAAGCCACTCCTCCGTAATTTTCCAGAGACTCCGCAAGCTTCATCTGGCGGGCTATGATGTCGCTGTTGTTCAGCCATTCTCTTTTTCCGCTGCCGGCGTAGCCGTCCTCCGCCCCTATCTTATAGGCCGCAAGACCTATGACAAGCTTCACGTCGGAGCTTTTGACCATTCCGTTCCAGAGAGCTATAACGTCCGCGTAGGGAAGCGCGGGATTGTCAAATCCGAAATAGACCTGGGGCAGGATATAGTCGCAGTAGCCGTCCTCGGCACACCATTTCCGCACATCAGCGTAAAGTTCTCCGTAGTTATTTTCCACGCTGCCCTGAGGTGAAATGCCGAAAACCATAGTATCGTTTGCGGTGTGTACCGTTCTGTAGAGCTTTTTCACCATTTTGTTTACGTTTGAGATTCTCCAGTCGGAAAGGGACATACCGTTTCCGCAAGCGGCATAAGCCGTATTGTCAAAGCTTTTGTTGGTTGTGGGGTAGAAATAGTCGTCTATCTGGATGCCGTCCACCTCGTAATTTTCCGCAATTTCCCTTATTCCCTCGGCAATAAGGTCAGTCACCTCGTCGTAAGCGGGATTGAGGTACCACCTGTCTCCCGACTTTACTATGTAGTCGCCGCGGCGGTCATTATACCATTTTTTAATAGTATAGCCGTCGTCTATTTTTTCGATTTGGGAAGAGGTCATCGTCCGCATGGGATTCACCCATGCGTGTATGGAAATGCCGCGGTCATGAGCGCATTTAACCATAATTTTAAGCGCGTCAAAACGGTTTTTGGTACCGATAACTCCGTCAAACTGTTCGCCTGCGGGGAAAAGCTCAGAGTCATAGTAAGCGTCTCCGAACGCGCGAACCTGAACGTATACGGTATTGAAACCGAGGTCGGAAATATTGTCAAAATATTTGCCGACAGACTCAGTAAATGATTTTTCCGATTTGTTCCGAAGTATGGAAGCGTACTCCAAATATGTGATCCAAAAGCCTTTTTGTTCATCAAAATTCAGTGCGGAATAGCCGCTTTTTTCTTTCGGCTTTCCTGCTGTGCGTGATTCGGAAACGGTTTGCGTTTCTGCTTTTAATATCGTTTCCGCTTTCTTTTCAGTTATTTCCCTCGGACTTTCGTATTGAAGCGTAATCACAGCAGTTTGGCTTGTCTGCGTGATTTTTGCGGCGATTTCCGATTTTGCTTCCGAAATTTTCGTGAATTTCTCTGTTATTTCCGTGTTTGCGCTTTTTGTTTCTGAAAGTATGCTTGTTTCTGTAACCGTTTCTGCGGCGGTATCTGTCGAAAGCGTTGTTTCCGTTTCTGTTTCTGCCATTTCCGCCTCTTCCGTTCGGGAAAATTTTTCCTCCGTATCGGAAGCAGGGATAACCACCGGAGCGTCAGACAATCCTGAAGCGTCCTCCGAAACCTGGCGGCAGCCTGCCGCGCCCAAAGAGAGAACTGCTGTAAGTATAATTACCAAAAGCTTGAAACGATACTGCATTTTAACCTCATTTCCTGTTCGGACAAATTTTTGCTGTACAGTAATTATATAACACTTTTTAAGTAAAGTCAATGACAGAGCGGTAAAAATCCTTTACTAAAGGCTGAAAATTTTTGGCATTAATTCCTGAAATGTGTAAACCGCCGTTTCTCCGCTTTTGTTTCTTAAAATTATCCTGATATTGGGAGAAAACTCTCCCAAAACCTGACGGCAGATACCGCACGGAAAGGTCTCTCCGCCCCCTGAGGACACGATAGCAATTGCGCTGAAATCGCGGCAGCCCTCTGAAACAGCTTTAAATACAGCGGTGCGCTCGGCGCAGTTTGTTGCTCCGTAGCTTGAATTTTCTATATTGCAGCCCGTAAATACCCGTCCGTCAGCGCAGAGCAAAGCTGTCCCTACGCGAAAACCCGAATATGGAGCATAGGCGTTCTCCATAGCCTTGTTTGCCGCGGCAAGAAGCTCCAAGTCGTTCATAAAAACACGTCCCTATAAAATTATTTAATATAGTATACCATATTTTTCATTTGTACGCAAGACATTTTTAACGTATTTTATTGTACATCATCAAAAAATTTTGTTTAAATTAACAGCAGCGCTCTTGACTTTATTGAAATTATACGCTATAATTGTTATGCTTTATTATGTAATTATGTAAAATTTCGAGGTGTGTTTTTATGACTTTAAAACCAAGTAAAATTATGGCTGCTGCGCTGTCTGTGATGATGTGCGCGGCTGTTCTTACAGGCTGTACCAAGAACGACGGAGGCGGCAGCGGGGCCGGTGACAACGGCGGTCAGACCTCTGACGTTACTCAGGCTTCAGGCGGCGGAAATGTTGATACTTCTTCCGCTGTGGACGTGACAGGCGGCTTTATTAATACCGACTGGACTTACGGTCAGGTGGCTATCGGCGGCGGCGGATTTGTCACCGGCGTGTTCTCCACTCCCGAAAAGGATGTGTGGTATGCAAGAACAGACGTTGGCGGCGCGTATTATCGTACTCCCGAAACAAACGGAAAATGGGCGTCCATGAACTACTGGGTGTCGGCTGACGACAGAGGTTTGCTCGGCGTGGACGGCCTCGCTTTCGACCCTCAGGCTCCCAACAAGGTCTATATGATCTTGGGTACTGAATATTTCAGCGACGGAAAGACTGTTATAGCTATTTCGGAAGACTACGGAAAATCCATAAAAACAGTCGACGTTACCGATAAGATAAAGGTACACGGAAACGGTATGGGGCGCGGAAACGGTGAGAGAATCGCCGTTGACCCCAACAACGGCAGCATTATTTTCGCGGGCGGACGCACCGGCGGAATGATAAAGAGCACCGACGGCGGTTACCACTGGGAAACGGTATCAAGCTTCCCTATAGTTTCGACCCCGAATGCAAACGGCATAAACGCTATACTTTTCGATCCGTCCTCCGCAAAGGACGGCGTTACGCAAAAGCTGTACGCCTCAGTTTCCGCAAAGGGCGACGAAGCGGGCAACCTCTTTGTTTCCGAGGACGCGGGCGCGACCTGGTCAAAGCTTCCGAACAGCATCACCGACCATATGGTTCAGCGCATGAAGCTTGACAGCAAGGGAAATCTCTACGTTTGCTACATCAACAACGAGGGTCCCTGGAACTGCGCTCTCGGCATGATTTACAAGTACGGTACCGACGGTTCCGCCGAGATAATCTCTCCCACAGCCGATTCTTTCGGAGATATTCTTATAGACCCCGCTGACGACAACAGACTTATCGCTGTTACTTCCGGACAGTGGAAAGCGCAGTCAAACGGCGCATTCGGCGACGTGTTCTACACATCTACGGACGGCGGCAAGAACTGGCACAACGTGCTTGAAAGCATGGAAATGGATACTAACGGTATGCCTTGGGTAGAGGGCTGCGCTATCCACTGGTGCAGCTGCCTTGCTCTCGACCCGTTTAATACAAACAGGATAATGGTAAACTCCGGCAACGGTATTTTCTCCTGCGACAATATCTGGGACGAGACCCCGAAGCTTTACTTTGATTCCCTTGGTCTTGAGGAAACGGTTCCCATGGATATAATCACTATGGAGGATTTTCCGCTTATCTCCGCTGTAGGCGACTACGACGGATTTGTCCATGAGGACATTTACACTCCCGCGACCCGTCATCAGGATATGATAGGTTCTACGTCCAGCATAACGATAGCCGCCCAGAACAGAGACCTGTGGGCTAAGGCAGGCGGAAGCGAAAAGGAAATGATACTGACATACACGACAGACGGCGGAAAGACATGGAGCAGGATAACAAATCCCCCCGAAGCGGGAAAGAAATTTTATCAGGGAAAAGTGGCTTTAAACGCCGACGGAAGCGTGCTCGTATGGAGTCCGTCAAACTCTATGAAATCTTATTGGACCGACAACTGGGGCGAAACATGGAATGCGGTCGAGGGACTTACCGGGCAGGATAACTACATTATCGGCGACCCCAACAATGCAAACTATATGTACTGCGGCGGTTCAGGCTCCATTGCGATAAGCTCGGACGGCGGCAGGACGTTTGCCAGAAACAGCCAGGTATCTCCCAGCTTTAAGAGGCTATGCGTTGATCCTCACAATGAGGGAACATTCTACATCGCAAACGGCGCGGGACTGCTGGTTTCAAAGGACTACGGCAAGACTGCGGAAATGGTTCCCAATATCAAGTACTGCGAGGCTGTAGGCTTGGGCAAAGCCAAAAATGACGGCGATCCGCTCGTTATCTATGTATGGGGTACTCCTATGGACGCCGAGAAGCCCGGTCTCTATATGTCCGAGGATCAGGGCGGAACATGGGTTCAGGTCAACGACGATGCTCACCGGTTCGGCGGCACCGGCAACGGAGTGTTTGTAAGCGGCGACATGAACGTTTACGGCAGATGCTATATGAGTACTGTCGGTCTGGGCATTATTTACTGCGATAAGGTCGAAAAATAACAAAATCGGTTGACAGTTTTTTTCAAATATGGTATAATATTTTTTAATATTAATCGGAAAGGATTTTCAATATGGTACACGTTATTGAAGACAAATGTATAGGCTGCAACGCCTGCATAAGAGTATGTCCAGTTCCGAACGCAAACAGATATGACGGAAACGTGGTTCATATCAATCCCGACGAGTGTATCCAGTGCGGCGAATGCGTTAAGAACTGCCAGCACGGCGCAAGATACTACGACGACGATCTTGAGGCCGTAATGGAGCTCATGAAAAACCAAAAGGTTTCGTTTATTGTTGCTCCCGCCATAAAAACCGCTATGGACGGCAAGTGGAGACACGTGCTCAAATGGCTGAAGGACAACGGGGCTCACGAGATATACGACGGCTCTTTCGGCGCGGATATATGTACCTATATGCATATTGAATATTTTAAGCTTCACCCCGAGGCAAAGGTCATTTCTCAGCCCTGTGCGGCTATTGTGAACTATGCGGAAAAGCACAAACCCGAAATGCTTCCGCATATGTCTCCCGTTCAGTCGCCGCTGATGTGTACCGCCATTTACATAAGAAAATACCTGAAAAGCGACGATATCCTTGTGGGACTCACCCCCTGTATCGCAAAGGGCGAGGAGTTCAGGAACACGGGTGTTATTGGCTACAACGTCACGTTCAAGAGGCTTTCCGAATACATGAAAAAGACGGGAGTTGTGCTTCCTATCGGACGAAGCGAATTTGAATGGTCGGCTGTAAGAGGCTTCGACGGTGCGTTTTACCCGATTCCGGGAGGACTTAAGGAATGTCTTCACGTTTATGCTCCCGATTTGCCCGTTACCACTTCGGAGGGCGTAAATAAGGTATATGAGGATTTCGATTTTTACCTTGACGCCAGCAAGTCCTCGCTGCCTGCGGTGTACGATGTGCTTTCCTGCGAATTCGGCTGTAACTCCGGAGCGGGCGCAAGATCCGATTTTAACGAGTTTACGGCGTACGATATCATGAAAAATGCCAGGAACTGGTCTACAAGCAGAAACAAGGCGGACAGATTTCACAAGAAAATATTTAAAGATCTTAAGCTTGAGGACTTTCTCAGGGAATATGTGGACAGATGTCAGACTCAGCTTCCGACAGAGCTTGAACTTGACGAAGTATTCAGAAGCATGGGCAAGGTCACGGAGCTGGACAGACATATCGACTGTCACGCCTGCGGTTTCAAGAGCTGCAAGAATATGGCAATGACAATTTTTGCGGGAAACAATACTCCGTCGAACTGCGTAAATTACGAAAGAGCGCAGCTCAAGGCAATGCACGAGAGAGTTGAAAAGGAGCACTTGGAGCTCCAGAGCGCAGTCGCACAGATCAACGATATGCTTATGGCGCTGGGTGAAAAGGTACTTCCTATCTCTGCGCATACTTCAGATAATACGGCTAAAAATGAAAGCATCATCAACGATATGAATAACCTGAACAACGATATGACGGGTATCCATTCCATGGCTGACGGAATCGTTGGTTCCATATCCAAGATCGGCGTAAGCATAGAGGAGTACAACAAGATACTGGCGCAGATCAAATCTATTTCCGACCAGACCAATATACTTGCTATAAACGCGTCCATTGAGGCGGCAAGAGCCGGTCAGAACGGCAGAGGATTTGCGGTTGTAGCAAGCGAGGTAAGAAATCTTGCGATAAAATCCGCCGAGACACTCAAAGAGGCAGAGGAGCATACCAACGAGATCATTTCCAATATCGATGGTATCAAAAACGCTTCCACCGCTATCATGAACGAGGTTTCCGCAACACAGGAAAATGTTGTTAACACTGAAAATGCTGTTGACGCGCTGAACCAAAGCTCGCGGCTCATAAATACCAGCGTGAACGAGGTAACGGAAATTATCCAGAATCTCAGCGAGATAGCTTCGGGTCTTACGGAAGGCAGCAACTATAATGTGGACGATATTGAACCCGACATGGAATTTGACGCGGAAGAATCATATTAATTGAAAAAATCCTCCATGCATGATACATGGAGGATTTTTGTATACGGTTATTGGAATTCGTGCATGACCTTTTCCGCAGTGCTGTGAAGCTCGTCTTCGGTGCGGATACTGCTGCTGCTTTTCATGACAGCTCCCTGAACGTAGTCGGGCAGGGACGCAAAAAATATTTTCGCGGTTTCGCTGCCGCGCAGCAGACTGTCAAGGTTTTCATATTTTCTCATTTAGTCTACTTCCTTTCACGAGAATATTTTCTGCGTTTTTTTGCAGAATATACGCAGGTATTTTTAACTGCTGTGCATAGTATATAAACGTTGGAACTTTTAAGCAGTTTGACTACTGTGCAATATTAACACTAAAATGCTTCAGACTGTCCCCGAAATATGTATAAAGAGGCGATTATTTGCAGGAAATATAAAAAAGGCTTGCAAATGCTGAAAAAATGTAGTATCATATAATTTGGACTGTGAGAGAGTTTGTACGTCGCTCAAAAACAATTGTATTTTGTACGCGGTATCTTGGAGAACAAAACACCGTCCAAATTATACTAACCGTAATATTTAAAGAAAAATTTTCTTTGTTGAAGGGAAGATCTATATGCTGCTTACAGAAATGAACAAGGAAGAGCTTTCCGCGTTCAGAAGCGAATGCGAAAAGGAATACGAGGGCTACAAGGCAAAGGGAATGAAGCTGGATATGTCGCGCGGTAAGCCAAGCACCGAACAGCTCGATCTGGCAATGCCTATGTTCGACGTTTTCACAAACGCCGCAAGTATGCTTACTGCGGACGGCATAGACTGCCGCAACTACGGCTGCCTGACCGGTATCCACGATGCAAAAGTCCTTTTCGGCGACCTGCTCGGCGTAAAGGAGGAGGAACTGATAATTGGAGGAAATTCCAGCCTTGCCATGATGTTTGATACCGTTTCCAGAGCAATGACTCACGGGGTTTACGGAAGCGAAAAGCCCTGGGGAAAATATGATAAAATAAAGTTTCTCTGTCCTGTTCCCGGATATGACAGACATTTCGCTATCTGCGAAAGCTTCGGCATTGAGATGATAAATATTCCCATGCATTCGGACGGTCCCGACATGGACATGATAGAAAAGCTTGTATCCGAGGACGAAACCGTCAAGGGTATCTGGTGCGTACCGCTTTACTCCAACCCGGACGGTATCGCATACTCCGACGAGACGGTAAAACGCTTTGCGAATCTTTCACCCAAAGCTCCCGATTTCCGCATTTTCTGGGACAACGCCTACTGCGTGCACCACCTGACCGATACGCCCGATAAGATACTCAATATTTTTGACGAGTGCAAAAAAACGGGTAAAGAGGACATGGTTCTGATATTCGCCTCTACCTCCAAGATATCCTTTTCAGGAGCAGGCGTTGCGATCATGGCAGGCTCGGTAAACAACATGAATCAGATAACCAAGCTTATGGGTATCCAGTGCATAAGCTACGATAAGATAAATCAGCTCCGCCACGTTAAGTACTTCAAAAACGTGGACGGAATCATGGAGCATATGGCTAAGCACCGCGCTATAATCGCACCAAAGTTCAACCTTGTGCTGGATATGCTTGATTCCGAGGTCGGCGAGCTGGGGATACTGGAATGGAACAAGCCCAACGGCGGATACTTCATTTCGGTAAACACTCTGGAGGGCTGCGCAAAAAGAGTCGTACAGCTCTGCGCCGAGGCGGGGGTAGTTCTTACGTCCGCCGGAGCGACTTTCCCATACGGAAAGGATCCTCATGACAGGAACATCAGGATCGCGCCCACGTATCCTCCTCTTGCCGAGCTTGAAGCGGCAATGAAAATATTCTGCGTAAGCGTTAAGCTTGCCTCTGCGGAAAAGCTTTCCAAATAGCCTGAATGATCGGGCATAAAAAACGTCCTCTCTGATGAGGACGTTTTTGTTTGTTCGGTATCACATTCCCGAAACGGCGTATTTTTCGGCAACAAATTTGTAGTACTTGTAGGGAACGAAATATCCCTGATCGCTCTTGCAGACGGGACACTGCTTCGGCGCGTTCTTGCCTTTCTGGATATGTCCGCAGTTGAGGCATATCCATTCGGTGTTTTCGTCTCCCGTAAACATTTTGCTGTTCTCGATAAGCTCGGCAAAACAGCCGAATCGGTCTCCGTGAGTCTTTTCGATCTCCGCGATTTTTTCAAAGGAAAAGGCGATATCCTGAAAGCCCTCCTCCTTTGCGATCCTTGCAAATTCGGGATAGGCGGTCTCGTATTCGTCATACTCGTTGTGCTGGGCGGCGCGGAGCAGTTCCTCAATAGTGTCGTAGTTGTCAACGGGATAGCCGCCGTTGTCAATAACGATCGTTTCACCGTTTTCGGGCTTGAGGTGATTGTAGAATATCTCCGCGTGGGCTTTTTCCTGGTTCGCCGTAAGGGTGAAAACGTTGTAAATGAACCAGCACCCCATTTTCTTGGCTTTTTCAGCGGCAAAGGTGTAACGGTTCCTTGCCTGACTTTCTCCCGCAAAGGCGCGCATCAGGTTTACGCGGGTCTTGCTTTCATAAAAATCCACAGACATTTTAAACAGTCCTTTCCTGTTTTTTTGTAGTATCTGCGGAAAGAAACGAAATATACGCGTTTCAGATTTCAAAGCTTCAGCTTCATATAAATGACGTCCTCCATGGGATTGTCATAGTACGGCTCAGTTTCCGCGAAGCCGTATTTTTTATAGAGCCGCACCGCGGTTTCAAGGGGCTTTATCGTATCAAGCACCATTTCGGAAAATCTGTCCGAACGCGCTAAACAGGTAATTCCCTCAACAAGCTTTCCTCCCGCGTGACAGCGGCGGTACTCGGGTCTTACGTAAAGCCGCTTCATTTCGCACCGTTCGGAATCATGCCTGCGGTACGCAACACAGCCGATAACGCTGCCGTCCTCCGTTACGGCGGCTAATATCCTGCCGTTCGGGGGAAGATATTTCGCGCTCAGGTCGGCAAGCTCTTCGTTCAGTCCCTGAAAGGACAGGTCGCGGTCAAGGCTTTTGGCATACTCGGCTATAAGCGTTTTTATTTGGTCAAGATAGGGTTCGCCGTCCATTACCGTTACACCGAAATTATCATTCATCGCCGCCGTCTCCTTTTGGGGGAAATACTATATCCGTCACGCGGAGCGTCCCGCCGTCCACAGTGAAATGCACGTCAAAGCCTCCAAAGCTCATCATATAGACCCTTTCGGGGGAATGCTGGTACTGAGGGCGCGGGTCCTGCGCCAGCACTTCTGCAAGCCCCGCGCGAAGCCGTTCGGGAACCTTTTCAAGGAGCGGTTCGGGAAAATCAACATTCAGCGTCCCCTCACGCTGCTGCAAGGCAAAGCCGCCCGCCGCGTCCGGGTGTGAATCGGTATAGGCAAGATAGGGCTTTATATCGTACAGTGGAGTACCGTCAAGAATATCCGCGCCGCTGACAATGAGAACCGGCGAGTCGGGACGGTCGTAGTCTATTCGCTCCAGCCGCACCGAGGACAGCCCTATGGGATTTGGACGGAAAGGCGACCGCGTGGCAAAAACACCCATACGGACGTTTCCCCCCAGCCGCGGAGGGCGCACCGTGGGAGACCACTCCTCACGCACCGCTTCGGAAAATTCCCATATCAGCCATAAATGCGAGTACCCCTCCAGCCCGCGTAAAGCCTCTCGGACGCGGTACTCCGGCTCGAAAATTACCTCCGCGGGCAACTCGGCAAGACCGCTCTGGCGCGGTATGCCGAACTTTTCGGTAAACGGACTGCGTACTCTGGCAATAATTTTCATTGCGCCGTCACTTTCCCCGTCCGTTCAGGTACTCAAGTACCAAAGCCGCGTTTGTGTCGGGCTTGACCTTTGGCATGACCTTTTCGATAACGCCGTCGCCGCCGATGATATAGGCGGTACGGACGACGCCCATGCTCACCTTGCCGTACATCTTTTTCTCCTGCCAAACATCGTAAGCCTTGATAGCTTCAAGCTCGGTATCGGACAGCAGAATAAAGGGCAGTCCCTGCTTTTCCGAAAACTTTTGGTGGGAGGACACGCTGTCCTTGCTTATGCCGATGACCTCCGCTCCCGCCGCCTTCAGAGCCTCGTACTCCGCCGCAAAGCCCAGAGCCTGCCTTGTGCAGCCGGGAGTGCTGTCCTTTGGATAAAAATACAGAACCACGGTTTTACCCGCGAAATCCGACAGTGAGACCGTATTTCCGTCCTTGTCGGGAAGTGTGAAATTCGGAGCCTTTGTTCCTGCTTCAAGCATGATATCAAATCCTTTCTTTTTCAGCTTTCTATAATATCGCGTATCGCCTTTTCCACCGCCTCCACCTCGCGGCGAAGCTCGTCGGCGGAAACGCGGAACGCGCCGTTCCCCAGAATGATTATCTGCTCCGCGCCGTCGGAGGTTGCGACGCGTACGCGGTGATTTTTGCTTAGCTCGTGACTGACCTTTTCGATGTAGGTATCCGCCGTTTCCGATTCCTTTGTGTAGACCACGCTTATGCCGCACACCTGCTCGACCTCTCGGTGCTCTCCCTTGACTCTATAAGCGTCGAACACAACTATAAGCTCGCACCGCTTAAAGCCCTGAAAATTGCACAAACGGTTTATCAGCGTGCTTCTTGCAAGGTCGAGGCTTTCCTCCGCAAGCTTTTTAAGATCGTCCCAGGCGAATATGATATTGTAGCCGTCCACCAGAATATATTCGGGGCCTTTCGGCAGGGGAGCGGCTTTATGCGCCGTACCCGGCGGCTTTTTGACAGTTTTTTCGGTATACAGCTTGTGCCGCGGGTCACGGTCTATTTTGCCGTAGGTGCGCTCAAAAATTTCCATTAGCTCCTTGTCCTCGGCAAGCCTTGCGCGGTAATCCGACACCTGCCGCGGAGTTATTTCGGAGGAGCTTTCGCCGTCCTCCGCGCTTTGAGCCCCGCGGCAGGGGATATGCATTCGTGAGGGAGCCTCGTCCCACCTGACGGTATGCCCCGCGCCGTGGGAGCAGAAAACACTGTCCGCGGTATTGGCAAGGTCTCCGTCGCAGTCGTAGCCTATTTCGGCGATTACTTCTTCCGCGTTATGGCACGGGTAATAGCCTTTCAGAGCAAGACTGAGCCGCCCCCTGCCTCTTGTATAGCTTATCACCTGACTTTGGTAATCCATAAGCTCCGAAGCGGGCGCACTGCCTGTTATTATAGAATTTTCCGCGCTGCTTTCGGAGACCTCAGGCGGAGAAAAATCTCCCCCCATTTTTTGCAGATCGGACATAGCCCGCCCCGCCGTTTCGGTAGGGACTTCCAGGGTAAAACTGTACCAAGGTCCCAGCAGAATGCTTTCGGCGGAGCGCAGCCCCTGTCTGACCGCCCTGTAGGTAGCCTGACGGAAGTCGCCGCCCTCGGTGTGCTTCAGGTGCGCCCGTCCTCCTATAAGAGTGATCTTCATATCCGTTATAGGCGAACCGGTCAGTACGCCTACGTGCATTTTTTCCTCTAAATGCGTAAGGATAAGCCGCTGCCAGTTTTTGTCGAGGTCGTCGGTACGGCAGTCGCTGTCAAAGGTCAGACCGCTTCCTCTCTCCGTCGGTTCAAGGAGCAGGTGTACCTCGGCATAGTGCCGCAGCGGTTCGTAGTGTCCCGCGCCCTCAACCTCAGCGGCAATTGTTTCCTTGTATAGTATCCTGCCTCGGTCAAATTTCGCGTCCAGACCAAAACGCTCCGAAATGACCGATTTCAGTATCTCAAGCTGTATCTCGCCCATGAGCTGTACGTTTATGTCGCCAGACTGCTCGTTCCAAATCACATGGAGCTGAGGGTCTTCCTCTTCAAGCTTACGCATTTTCATAAGTACGTCATGAACGTCCGCACCCTCGGGAACCGAAAGACGGTAGGTCATAACGGGTTCCAGCAGAGGAGCCTCCGCAGCTTTTTCAAATCCAAGACCGTCTCCCGCGCGGGTCTTTGAAAGTCCCTCGGCAGCGCATAAGGTTCCCGCCTCGGCTAAGTCGGCAGCCCGATATTTCGCGCCCGAATAAACCCTTATCCGCGTGACCTTTTCGTCTCCTATAGTATCGCGTGGCTTAAGGCTCCCGCCGGTTATTTTCATATGGGTAAGCCGCACGCCCTGCTCTTCGGTTATTTTATAGACCCTTGCGCCTAAATCGTTTCCGTATGACTTTTCCTCAGTGCAGTATTCAAGTCCCGCCAGAAAATCAGAAACGCCGTCAAGCTTAAGAGCCGAACCGAAAAAGCAGGGGAAAAGCTTTCTTTCCGTTACAGCGCGGCTGATATCGCTTTGGGGTACCTGTCCCGAATCAAGAAAGGTATTCATCAGATTTTCGTCGGAAAGAGCTATTTCCTCAAAAAAATCGTCGGAAGCCTGTCCGGAGGATAACGGCGTAAAATCAACGCAGTTTTTATCCAAGCGGCTTTTAAGGCCTCCCATGAGAACGGAGTGCGAATATGCGGAAATATCCATTTTGTTGACAAAAATTATTGTTGGGATACTATAACGGCGAAGCAGCTTCCAGAGAGTCTCGGTATGGCTTTGAACGCCGTCCGTACCGCTTATGACCAGCACCGCGTAATCGAGGACGCGGAGCGCGCGCTCGGTTTCCGCGGAAAAATCCGCGTGCCCCGGTGTATCCAGAAGAGTATAGGCGCTTCCGCCGTACCCCATTACCGCCTGCTTGGAAAAGACGGTAATGCCGCGGCTCCGTTCTATGGAGTGGGTGTCAAGAAAAGCGTCGCCCTTGTCCACCCTGCCGAGACGGCGCAGCTCGCCGGCAGTATAGAGCATAGCTTCGGAAAGCGTAGTCTTGCCCGAGTCCACATGGGCGATCATGCCGACTACAAGCCGCTTCATCGAAAAAGCTCCGCTGCAATTTTATGGAAGTTTGATTTCATGGCCGCCCGTCTCCTTGCTGATAATATTATTTACAGTATAGCACATAATCAAGCGGCGGTCAACATACATTAATGTGACAAATTTATCTCATCAAAATTGATTTCCGTATAATATCCTTGCGAAAATCGTTTTTTTGGAAAAAATTCATTTACCTTTCATAATCGGCGCGTTTTTGTATATAGACTCCGGCGTAACGCCGTCGTGCTTGAAAAAGCTTATCCTTGTCACAGCCGAGCCCTTGCGCAGGATAAACACAAATCGTTTATCCCTTTCGGATTCAAGACAAACTATACTGTCCCAGCCTGTGCCGTCGGAGTCAAACTCAATCAGAGAGGACGCTTTGGGGTGCACAAATATTTCGCGTTCCCACCGTATGATGTCCTTGACGGCGGTTTTGGCAAGCGGTTCCGACTTGAAGCGTATGTAGTCGGTTTCCGCAGTTAGAAGTATTCCTTTATCGCTGCCGTCGGGTACGTATGCGCCGTACTGCCGATAGTTGAAATACTCGTCGGTAACGGCTGACGTATAGCTTACCGCCTTGTTTTCAAATTTTGAACCGTCAAATTTTTCCGCATAATGTTCCATGTTTTCAGTGTCGTCTGCCGGTATTAGGCTTTCGGTTGGAAAAAAGCTTTTTATTCCGGGAGCTTCTGCGGGCAGGTCGGACACGGATAGCTCAGAGCTGCCCGATACCGTTGCGGCATAACACGTAAAAGCCGTACACGCTGCTCCTATGGCGAGCGTAACGGTCAGCGACGCAGTCAGCACGTGGTTCAGCAGCACCGCCTTTGAAGCCGACTTCCCGTTTTCTATGCTGCCCGCCACAAATTTACCCGCGTTGACCGAATCTCTGAAATAAAACAGCAGGAACGGGGTCATAAACAGCCATTGAAGCAATGTTATCCTTAAAAAGAGGGGCGGCGGCAGATAATCGTCAAATTTTGCCCAGTACATAACCGTTTCCTTTGTGACCAGCGGCAGCAGCCAGAACAGCTCGGTAAACGACACAAAGACGATCGCAAGCAGACAGATAAATATCTTCACAGCCGTGCGGTGGAACCTCTGAATGACATGGGCATACTCCGAACGGTCGGTATGTATCGGAACTGCGTTTTCGCCCTCGGAGGCAAATACAGTAAGGTCGCTTCCGCGGCAGACAAGCTTCCAGCCGCTTTCCTTGTAGAATTTCAGCTTTTTGCGGCTCGGTCTGACAATTCCCGCTTCTATGCAGTAGCGTATTTTTTTAGGTTCTCCCTTTTTAAAGTATGCCAGGAGCTCCGAGTAGCTTTTTATAAACTCGCCCTTGGCGGCAAGCTCGGTAAGCCGTCTTTCGTCGTTTTCCGGCTCGTACTTATTGATGACAAAATGCTTGAATCCCATTATCCCGCCCCCTTAAAGACTGAGCCTTTACCCATGCCGCCGTTTAATGCAAGAATATACGTTACTCTTCCGAGACGATAGTTTTGTTTAAACATAAAGATAGCACGAACCGCTGATGCTTTCGATAGCTTTTCCGTCGGAAACCATTGCACAGAGCCGCGAATACTCCTCGCGGAGTGCTTTTTTCCCGGACTCTGTAATAGTATAGGTCTTGCGCCTGCCGTCGTCCTCGGAAACGGTTATAAGACCGTCCTTCTGCATACGGGTCAGGACTCCGTAAAGCGTCCCGGAGCCCATGCTCACTCTGCCTCCCGAAATCTCCTGGACTGCGCTCATCAGCCTGTAGCCGTGTCCCGGCGTGAGCAGAGCAAGCAAAACGTAGTACATAGCTTCCGTCATCGGTCCTCCGCTGTAGGGCATATGCATACCTCCTTACATTTGTGCGGCTTATGTCGTACCTCGATATGTCGCATAACGATATATCGTATGACATAATAATACCATATAAAAAAGCGGTTGTCAATACCCCGGTAAAATTTTTACAAAAAACAGGTACCGCGCCAATTCAGCGGCGCAGCGCCCGTTTCGGTACTATACACGTTACATTATCATACCCGCGATCTTCCATACCCCGTCAAGTTTTACCAGCGACATGGTGTACTCCACCTCGTAGTCGTTTACGCGGTAGCCGATGTTTACATGGTAGTCGAACTCGATGTGCAGGGTGAAATGCTCCTCGTCGTACATCACAATGTCCGAAAAAACAACGTTGTCGTATGTGGTGGTATGGTCTCGGTACCAGTCGTGGTAGAAGCCCTTTATCCTGCGGTACAGCTCCGAATCCTCCACAAGATACTTTTTCAGCGGCTCGAATGAGGTGTCCTGGGTTATGTACATGGCGTAAGCGAGAGCGGATTCCTCGGCCGCCGCCTTTATCTCCGCAAGCTGCTCCTCTGTTGGCTCGGGAAGAGCCCGCAGAGTTTTTTTATCCTCGGTCAGGACAAGCTCCCGACCGTTTTTGTTTTGTACGCTTACTTCCGGTTCGCTTATAAAAATATTTCCCGTATCGTACACCGTGAAGCGCGGTATCAGGCTTTCGTCGTCCAGATCGTCGAAATCGTGTACCGAATATGTTTCCCGGGAAATAAACTCATCGCCGAGAAGCTCGCCGTTGGCACGAACTTCCGCTCCCTCGGGGACTACGACCTTTACCGAATGGGACTTGACAAAAAGCTCTCCGTTAAGGTCGGCGGACTTGTAGTCCCAGTTATCTCCGCTTTTGAAAAGGGAATACTCCGCAAACTTGGTATTTCCGAGCCACACGTCGTACAGCACCGAGCCGTCCTCCAGGGTTCTGCCCTTTATCATTTTCGCGGAGGTGTAGTCGTTCCCGAAAACCTCAAGCATATAGGTCATATAGTCCTCGCGGCGGTTGAAGCGGTCGTATTCGATGCATTTTTCGTCCAGTATTGCGTCAATTTGGTTGAGTCTGAATTTCTCCGAAAGCTTTTCCTCCGCGTGCTTGATATGCCCCGATTCGTACAGTTCAAGCTGTTCCCATGTGAAATCCCACACGCGGGTGGACAGGAACATAAGAGCGGTGAAAATTCCCAGAAGTACGATAGAGTAAATGTGCCTTTTCTTTTTGGGCTTTTGGGACTTTTCCTTTTTTGCTGATTTTGCGGAAGTCTCCGCAAAATGTTCGGCTGTATAGCTCACTGCGCCGCGCCTCCCTCCGAAGCGGCGGAGGGTTCAGCCGCGTTTTTTTCGGGGAGCACCACAAACGCCGTGGGCAGCTTTCTCGGGCCGTATACCGAAGCGGACACGTTTATGACCTCGCCGTTGTAGTACATTACCGTGGAGGAGCCGCCGTCAAGGTTCGCGGCGTTAACCGCGCCGTACTCCTCCAGAATGTTTATGCAGTCCTCGTAGGTCGCGCCTATGCTGGTAGCCTGCCGTCCGTCAATAGTGAGCAGAAGCACGCTTCCGTCGGCGGTCTGACCTATGCAGGTGCGTGGATTGAGACCTCCGCCCGTTCCGGCAACGTCGGCGCGCTTGCCGTTAACGATAAAAACGGGACCAAACGAACAGCCGTCGCGGATATTTTTTTCCATAGCCTGCTGCGCAGACATCCAGCCCACTATCAGCTTATCGTCCTTGTCAAAGCCTATAACTATGGAGGAGCCGCCGTCATACAGCAGCTTGCCGTCCTTTATGACGATACCGAGGGGTTCTCCGCCGTTGCCTACTCCGCCCACGTCAATGAAGCCGCCCGCGTTTATTCCGGCAACGCCGCCCTCGCTTTCCACCATTTTGGATATCTGCACGCCCTCGCCGTTTGCTCCAAGCACCGGAGGAACAGCCATTACCACTCTCGACGGGTCGCGGACTATCATCAGCTTTCCCTTGTAGGTTGAGGCTGCGATATCAATTATTTCCAAAGGCTCCCTCTCGCTGTCGGAGGCTATCTCCTCCGCTGTGGGAATGACTATCAGAGACTCGTCCGTTACCTCCAATGTCTCAACGGTAGAGTTCCGCGCCTGTATCGCCTTTATTTCCTCGTCCGAGAAAAACATGGCGGGAACGAATTTCAGCGCGCTTGTTTCCATCATAGTGACCACGAATAAGTCAGAAGCCAGCGGCGACGGCCCCTTGCAGAAAATATAGGATACCCCTATAAGCATTATCACCGCCGCAAGGAGTATTACCCCAAGAAGCGCGAAAAAACGCCCTGTTATCTTTCCGATCACGCGGAATATCTTTGCGGCTGTAGATGTACCGCTCATAAAAAATTACCCCTTTTTAATACTAAGTCCGGTTTTGCAGATACTTTATCAGTTCATCTGCGTATTCGCCGCTGTGTTCGTGTAAATACTGACCGTGCCCCATATTTTTAATTTCAACGTCAACTAAGTCAGGCAGGTATTTTTTCAGCAGTGCGGCGCTTTTTTTCGGATACTTCTCATTTGAACCTCTCCAGAAAAGAACTGTTCCTTTGTAGTCCCTTATTTTTTCGGGAATGCTGTACTTATATATAAATTCACAAGCGTTTTTTACCGTAACCGAGGTAATATTCGGATAAAGCATTTCAATAACGCTGTTGTTGTCCTTACCCATGACGGCGTCCATCATAAATTGGGGGATTGATTTTCTGTTCTGAATCCGTTTTATCGCTTTGCAGAAGATATATTCATACGGTTTGGTCATCAGCCCCATTTTTATCAAAAATGCCGAGTCCAAATGCGTTTTAGCGACATTAATATTTCCTCTCGCTATGATTTCCACAGCCATTGTTGCGCCCATGGAAAAGCCCGATAAACAGTACAGCTCACCCGATAGATTATTTATAACATAGCTTTCTATCTCATCGCAGTTTTCAGTGAGGCTGACAAGCTCGTTCGTTTGTTCGCTGTGACCGTCCACTTCCGCCAATATCACATAGTAGTCCGACAGACGGTTTAAAATCGCTTCATAGCAGAGCATTGCGGTGGAAGCCATTCCGTGTATAAAAAGGATCGGCTTATTATTTTTATTTCCAAAACATAAGAAATTCATAACGTCACCTCTGTTTCATATCGGGACAAGACCTGCGTTTATTCAAGTTGTTTTTGCAAAATTGACGGATTTTTTACGGCAGCGGTACTGATCCGGGTATACTTCTCTTATCTTACAGACGCTTACATTTTGTCATTTTCTGAATACCCATTTCTGCTGTATCTTAAAGCTCAGCAGGAACAGTATGCAGTCCACGGGAAGCTTTATCAGCGTGGTATGCTCCTGTCCGAAAATAAGCGACAGCCCGTATACTCCCCCGTAGGAAGCCGCTGTTTGCAGTATGCACAAAATGTAATATCTCACAATGGTGCGCTTAGGATTCTCAGAGGATTTGAACACAGCCTTGCTGTTTACGGTGTAGTTGAAAAGAGACGAAACGATACGCGCAAACACCGTTGACAGCGCGATTCGGAGCTTTCCCCCCAGACCGCCCAACAGTACCGACAGCAGCCAGTAAAGCCCAAGGTCTATCGCCGCCGCCGCGAGGGACGAGGAAACATATCCTAAAATGGTTTTGTAGATAGCGATCGAATCCTTTATCGGATTGAAGTGGGACTGCTTGTTGTCCTCTATGTAAATTGTTTTTATCGGTACTTCTTTAATGGGAATGTCAAGGTTTTTGGTTTCAAGCAGCATATTGGTCTCATAGTCGAAGCGTTCGCCGCCTATGGTCACAAGCTTAGGTATGATATCGTTGCCCATAGCGCGGAGCCCCGTCTGGGTGTCGTTTACCGACAGACCGCAGAAAAGCCTGAAAAACCGGGAGGTAGTCCTGTTGCCGAAGCGGCTTCTCGGAGGAACGTTTGGGTCGGAAAAATCACGCGAGCCAAGCACCAGACAGTCCGGATTCTCGGAAAGACAGTCGCAGCATGCGCACACGTCGTCAATATCGTGCTGGTCGTCGCCGTCCACGAAAACTATGCCGTCCATTGAGGCGGCGTATTCGTTCATATAGTGGTTCATGGCGGTTTTCATGCCCCTGCCCTTGCCGAAATTCACGCAGTGGGTAAGCACGTCGCAGCCGTATTCCTCCCGCAGGCGGATAAACAGCTTGTCGCTCCTGCTGCCGTCGTTTACGGCGATTATCTTTGCGAAGCCCCGATCACTGAGCTTTCCTGCTATGCTTAGTATCCGCTCGTCGGGGTCCAGCGACGGGATAACGGCGCAGTAATTATACATATCATCGTCCCCCTAAAGACCTTTAATATTGCTTATTATACACCTTTGCCGCCGTGATTGCAACGGTTTTCAGTTTACAGTTAGATTACAGTTTTCGGTAAAATATTACATTACTTTTAATTTTTGGAATCAAACAGGGCGCAGGAACCGAAGTTCCGCGCCCTGCCGCTTGCTGTTAACGTCCTGAACGGTTACGGAGGAATTATTCCTCAAATTTGTCGAAGTTGTAGTCAACGGTAACCTCGCCCGTGCTCTCGTTTTCGGAGAGGATAATGGTAAGGTACTGCTGACCCTCGTACTCGATCTCAACGGGTCTTCTGGAAATAGTAGCCGCGTCGAAGAAGGGATCGGTGATCTCAAAATCGCTGAGAGCAACGAACAGCTTGGGGTGGATAGCAAAGTTTACCTTGAAGCCGGGACGAACGCTGCACGCGAACAGAGGCTTTCCGTTCTTTGCAACTACAGCTTCGCTGGTAGCCTTGTTCTTGTTGTGTATCTCAATAGTGTCTCCCTCGGGGGAAGGCTCCGCGCTCTTGCGAACGTCGAGTGCGCCGCCGTTGTCGCAGATATCCCACGCGGTGTTGTACTCAACGGGAAGGAGCTTGGTCATGATCTTTCCGTCGTGACCGATAACCTCCATTGAGCCGATGGATATTTCTGTAGGGAGCAGTGCTCTCATCTGAGCGCCGGGAGCAAGGTACTGGTGTTCCCATGCCGCTGTTTTGAAGTTCTTGACGTTGAGAGTAACGGCCTCCTGATAAAGGAGCACCTGCTGAGTTGTGCCGAGCTTGCTCTTTACTCTGATTTTCAGATCTGTGTTTGCCATAATGATTACCTCTTTCTCTGCGGCGGTTCTGTATCCGGCACGCGGGTGTTCCCGCTTACCGTTTTACTGCGCGGAGGCTGCCGCAGCCGTACCTCTTACAGTGTATCTATGTAATGCCGGCGGATATCGGGGCGTACTGCGCGACGGGAATAAAAGTTACTTTAAAGCCCTAATCGGACGGGATTTTCCTCTGCGCCTGTCCTGCGTTTCCGTATCAGCTTGTCCCGATTATAGCACCTCGGGAGCCTGTCTGCGCAGATATGTCATAAAAGGCGCAAAAAGCGTCACCGTATGAGCTGTTCAGTATCCGTGACAAAATAAAGCCTGTCCGTGACAGATTTGCTCCGCAAAGCCGTTTCATATGTATACTTAACTTATCGGCGCCGTTACAGCGGTTACGCTTTTGAAGCCGCTGTAGTATACAATGAAAGGAACCGGAAAATGGAAGTAATAATTTATTCCGGAACAGGAGAGAGGGAAGTCCTCTTAAATCAGATGACCGACAGCATAATAATGCGCAGGCGTATGCGGCTCATGTCGCTGCACCCTGCCGCTCCCCGCAGCGCGGAGGAGCTTAAAAATCTGATAAAGCCCGACAGGGGGTATCTTGTTATCGCGGACGCGGTAAGCTGCTCCGACTGGAAAGATGTTGTCAGGGAAATATCCGCTCTCTACAGGCGGGTCAGCTTCTGCATAGTATCGAATTCGGCGGAGGGCGCGGTCTACGCAGTAAATGCCCTGCGGGGCGTGTGCGGGTACATAGACGCTGCGGAGGACGGCTTTGAAGCGCGGTTTGAAAGCGTGCTTACGGGCATATACAGCAGGGTGACGACCGTATGCGGCGGCATAATGACCTTTGACGGAGACGGCTTTCTGAAGATCATAAGCTATTCCGACATATACTATATAGAGACTATCAAGCAGCAGCACCGCTGTACGGTCTACCATAAAAACGGTACCGACACAATGCGCGCCGATATTTCAAAGCTTATAACCGAGCTTGACGAAAGGTTTGAGATAACACGATCCTCAACGATAGCGAACCTGTCTGTGGTCAAAAGAATAGACGACGGTCTCATTTTCTTTGAGGACGATATTTTCTGTTCCGTAACGCCTAACCGCCTCGGCGGGATAAAAAAGATAATGCGGTCGCATAGTTTCATACCGTAATGAAGCAGTTTTGCATACCTCTCAATTGTTTTGTATTTATAAAGAATCCCCGTGCTCCGCGGTTTTGCGCAGAGTACGGGGATTCGGTCTTACAGTGTTCTGTCTGTCGGACAGCGGGTCACTTGTAGAGAGGGCCGTATGTTTCGCAGGCTTTATAGTCGGCGGCTTCAAGGTCTGCCGTTCCGAATGCGGACCAGGCGTGGGGACGGTATATGTCCTCATCGGGAACGTTGTGCATAGCAACGGGTATGCGGAGCATTGAGGCAAGGGTAATGAGGTCTTTTCCCACATGACCGTAGGTAAACGCGCCGTGGTTCGCGCCCCAGTTTGCCATTACCGAGTAAACGTCCCTGAATGCGGGCTTTTCGGGCATAAGGTTGGGTACGAACCAGGTTGTCGGCCATGTCTTGTCGGTGCGCTCGTCGAGGGGCTTGTGAATCTCCTCGGGCAGCACGACGGTATAGCCCTCCGCTATCTGGAGCACCGGTCCCACGCCGTCAACAATGTTCAGGCGTATCATTGTCACGGGCATTTCGGCTTGCGTGCGGAAGTGTGAGGAGAACCCGCCGCCCCTGAAATATCCCAGGTTTGCGGGGCACCAGTCAACCTTTCCCAGGACGGCTTCGATGTCCCTGTCGGTCATGTCCCACCATTTTTTCATAAGGTGTACGCCGTTTTCGTCCTCAGCCATGCCGGTACCGTCAAGAGCCGCCGCTCCAGAATTGATAAGGTGTATAAAGCCGTTTGCGGCTTTTCCCGCGGGCTTTATTCCGGTAACTCTTTCAACAGCTTCGGGGCTCCAGTACGTCCGCACGTCCGCGAAAACCGAAGCCGTGCCTGTAACGAGAGTTCCCAGCAGCATAGCAGTGCCGTTGAGACCGTCGTTCTCGGTAGCGAATGTAAGGGGTTGCTTTTTGCCGTTCCAGTCGAAGCTTGTGTTGAGGATAGCCTCGGTAAAGTCCGCGTTGGGGAGCCAGTCCGTCCACTGACGCTGACCCTGGAAGCCGCCCATAACGGCGTTCCTGCCGTTTGCTTCCTCCTTCCAGCCCATTTCGCGGAGCTTTTCGTTGCCCAGCATGATATCGCGGATTATCAGCGTCATCTTTACCGTAAATTCCCACTGCTGTTCCTTTGAGAGCAGCTTTTTGTTTCCGGGGTTGATCTCGGAGTTAACGTCCATACCCTCGGGACACTTTGCTTTGACCCACGCCAGAGCCTTTTCGTACTCCTCATGGTCGTAGATGTCAAGGTGTATGCGGCGGAGTATTTCGGTCATGTCCACCCATTCGGGTCGCAGACCCAGGTAGTTCTGCATGAACATGGCGTCGCAGTAGGAACCTGCGATACCCATAGCCACGCCGCCTACGTTTACGTACGCCTTTGTTTTTATCCAGCCTACAGCCATAGCGCAGCGGGCGAAGCGGAGTATCTTTTCGGAAACGTCCTCGGGGATAGAGGTGTCGTTCGCGTCCTGAACGTCGTGACCGTAGATAGAGAATGCGGGCAGCCCCCTCTGGGCGTGAGCGGACATAGCCGCCGCCAGATATACCGCCCCGGGACGCTCGGTGCCGTTGAAGCCCCAAACCGCCTTGACCGTGGCGGGGTCAAGGTCGATAGTCTCGGTAACGTAGCACCAGCAGGGCGTTACCGAAAGGGTAGCGCACACGTTTTGGGTGCTGAAAAACTCCGCGGCTTTGGCAGCCTCCGCGCCGCCGCCTATGGTAAAGGGCGTTACAACGCACTCCACGGGGGCTCCGTTGGGATAGCGGCAGTTTGTTTCGATAAGCTCCTTTGCGGCTTTCGCCATGTTCATGGTCTGAACTTCGAGTGATTCGCGGATGCCGAACTGACGGCCGTCGATAATGGGTCTTATTCCTATTCTTGGATACATGGTCATTCGCTCCTTTTAGAATTATTTTTTACGGCAGTTATGATAAGCCGTATTGTCAAGCTTAAAATTAATGCGGGAACAGTGATAACAAAATACACGGATACTATTGCGAAAATTGGAATATCCGATAAGGAAATATTCGGTATATTAAAATATTTTATAATGGTATCTGTAATTGTTAATAAAGCGGAAATAATTGTGAAAAGTCCTCCGAATTGAATCCAGGTAACCTGCGGTTCGGATAATTTAAAATGTTTTTTTATGATTATTCCCAGAGCAGTATAGAAAACGGTAAAAATGATACCTACAACAATCATAGGATTTTCGGAAGATGAAACTGCAAGAAATACAGTCAAATAAAGCCCAAATGATATTATCCAAAAAATTAACTGAGCTAAAATTGATTTTATTTTTGACAAATTCTTTCCACCCTTTTATTTAAATATTTAGAAATTTTTTATACCGGTGATACGCTTCTTTCCAAGTTTCGGGATCGTCCGGCATGAACGTTTTAACACTGTCGGAAGCCGCGATAATTTTCCGCGCAGCCGCAAGGTCGGGAATATCCCCGCCTGCCATAAGCTGAACAGCAATATTTCCGTAAGCAGTCGCCTCAACGGGTCCCGCCGTAACGGGGCAGCTGCAGGCGTTGGCGGTCATGCGGCAGAGAAGGCCGTCCTTTGCGCCGCCGCCCACAAGGTGTATCCTGCCGTAAGACTTGCCGGTGCACTCCCTTATCTCGTCAAAAGCCGTCCGGTACTTTAACGCAAGGCTCTCGTAAATGCACCGCATTATCTCTCCCTCGGTCTCGGGAACAGGCTGACCGGTTCCGCGGCAGTATTCGCGTACACGTCCCGGGATATCCCCCTCGGGGACAAATTCCGGCGCGTCCGGGTCTATAAAGCATTTGAACGGCTCGGACTCCAGCGCAAGCCTTTCCAGATCGGCGTAGGAAAAATTCTTTCCCTCCCGCCCGAACTGACGGCGGGACTCCTGTATCAGCCAAAGTCCGATTATATTTTTCAGGAAAGTCGTCCTGCCTCCGTACCCCGTCTCGTTGGTGACGTTCAGCCTTTCCGACCTTTCGTCAATTATCGGCTCGGAAACCTCCGTTCCGAACAGCGACCAGGTACCGCAGGATATGAAAATAAAGTCTTCTTCCTCGGCCGGGACGGCGCATACGGCGCACTGGGTGTCGTGTCCGCATACCGCGATGACTTCCGCGGGGGGAGCGTTAAGTTCCTTGCAGATGTCCTCCCGAAGCCTGCCCACAACAGTACCCGAGGGGACGATTTCGGTCAGCAGATTTTTCGGCAGCCGCAGCGCGTTCAGCACCGTTTCCGACCAGCTTTTGTTGACCGCGTTCATCATCTGGGTGGTGGAGGCGATAGAGACCTCCGTGCGCTTTACCCCCGTCAAAAGGTAGTTGAAAAGGTCTGGCATAAGCAGCAAAGTCCGCGCGTTTTTCAGCATATGGGGACGTTTCAGCTTCAGCGACAAGAGCTGAAAAACGGTATTTATATCCATAAACTGATTGCCCGTTATCTTATAGAACCGTTCACGCGGGAACATCGTCAGAGCCTTGTCCGTCATGCCGATATTGCGGCTGTCACGGTAGTGGACGGGAGCCTCCATAAGCGCGCCGTCCGCGCCTATCAGACCGAAGTCCACGCCCCAGGTGTCAACGCCGATACTGTCAAACCCGCCCGCAAGTGCCGCCTTTGAAATGCCCTGCTTTACCTCGTAAAACAGGCGGTAAACGTCCCAGTACAGGGTGTCTCCAAGCTTCACCGGGTCGTTGGAAAAGCGGTGTATTTCCTCTAAGGTGATTTTTTCGCCGTCGAATTTTCCCAGCATTGCCCGTCCGCTTGAAGCGCCGAAATCAAAGGCTAAAACGCGTTTTTCGGTACTCATTTTACCACGCCCTTTTTAAGAATAATGTTAGCGTAAATGGCTTCTTCCCCCGTCGCAACGACCGCGTAGGCTTTTTTCGCCCGCTCGTAAAATGCGAATCGCTCTATCATTTCGATCTTGCAGTTTTCGGGTTCGTATTTGTTTATGACCGCCTTGTAGTCCTCCCAAATTGTGGGGACAACGGGGTCGCCCGGTACTACCTCCATAAGCATAACGGGCTTGTCGGTATAAGCGTCCAGCGGAAAGAACCTCATTACCGCGTCAAGCAGCTCGGTAACGCCGTGACCGTCGCAGCGGACTACACGCTGTCCGATAGCTTCCGCGGGGAAATTTCCGTCCGCGAGGACTATCTCGTCCCCGTGACCCATTTCCATAAGAATTTTCAGAAGCTCGGGGGATAAAATTTTCGGTATGTTTTTCAGCATTTTTTTACGCTCCTTTAAAAAATTTATGTAAAATAATCTTCGCGCCGCAGCTCCATTTCAATGCAGCTCCATACTTCGCCCATGCAGTTGTATTTCTCGGTATTTTCCGTCTGTACCGCCTTAAATCCGCAGGATTTATAACATTTTATCGCGGGTATATTATTTTCAAAAACACCAAGGGAAATTTTTTCCGCCGCTAAAATTTCAAAAGCGTATTTTATTGCCAGAGAAAGCATTTCTTTTCCAAGACCCATTTTGCGGCGGCTGTCGTCCACAATAACAAACCCCAGCCGTATTTCGCCGTATGTATCTTTGGGGTAACGCATTGTAAGATGTCCGACAGTGCCGCTGCCGTCAAAAGCGGTCAGCCCCCATATCCGAGGGTTGGTTTTATCGTTATCGTAATATGCGTTCATATCTTCGGCTGTAATCGGGTATTTTTCATAGCGATCCGCGCTCCATTGGCGGAAAGCATATTCGCTTTTCAGCCATGTTGTTATTGTGTCCGCGTCGCAGGGCTTGTATGGTCTTAGCCTAAGCATGATAAATTTTTCCTTTCGTATTTTTATTCTGTACCGTCGGTAATGTCAGGCTCCTTGCCGCCGCTTACGGTGACCTTTACCGCAGAGCCGTATACCGCTTTTTCAAATACGGGCGGGTCTGTGGCGATGACCTTTCCTTCGGGTACGCTGTCGGAATATTCGCTTACAAAGCCGACCCTAAATCCGTCGTTGTCCCCCAATATTGTTTTTGCGTCCTCAAAATCAAGACCGATAACATTGCTGACCGTGACCATTCTCGGTCCCTTGCTTATCTTGCATTTTACCGTTGTCCTGCCGACCAGATATTCAAGTCCCTCTTGCGGGTATTGCTCGATTATTGCGCCCTTGGGGTAGTCGAATGACCATAGTTTCTCCTCAACAACAAGGTCAAATTTTTCTGAATAATTTTCTTTACATTCCACATATGTAAGCCCTACTATATTGGGCATTTTTTCGATAGACGGAGGAGGCGGGTACGGAGGCGGTACTATAAAATATATTGTTACAGCGGTAATAATCGCTGCAATTATTGCGGAGATAACAGCTGTAATTTTAACCTTTTTCATTTGCCTGCGCTTTTCCTTTTTCGCGGTTATCAGCCTGATAATACACGCAAGCATTGTAATAAACGAAGCGGGCGCAATTAAAAAATACAATATTTCCGCTGTTCCTATGTAAACTACAGTACCGCGCATTATGTATTCCCCCAACTTTCAACTGCACACTGTCAACTATTCATTGCCATAAGGGTATTTCTTGTACCCCGGGTGCTTTCCCGTGACCTTGTAGTTCTCCCGCATGGAGCAGAGCCTGTCTATGTTCTCGCGGGAAATCTCTCTCTCGCCGCCCAGCAGGTGCGCTGTAAGGGAAATCTTGGCAAAAAGCTCCAGGGTTTCCATGCGGTAGTAGGCTGTAAGCAGATCCGCGCCCACGGTGAGCGCGCCGTGGTTTTGAAGCAGCATAACGTCGTGCTCCTTTAAATAGGGCGTGATAGCCTCGGGTACTTCATATGTAGAGGGCGTGCCGTAGGGCGTTACCGGTACGGAACCCACGGCAATGACAGCCTCTATCATGGTGTAGCCGTCCAGAGCCTTGTTCGCCACCGCGTAGCCCGTAGCCGTTGGCGGGTGCGCGTGTACGACCCCTCCCACGTCGGGACGCTCCTCGTAGCAGCGCAGGTGCATTTTTATCTCCGAGGACGGTCTGTAGCCCTCGTTTGCCTCAAGCACCTCTCCTTTTGCGTTTATCTTGACTATTTTGTCGGGAGTTATAAAGCTCTTGCTTATGCCCGTTGGCGTGGCAAAAAATGTGCCGTCCCCAAGTCTTACGGACACGTTTCCGTCGTTTGCGGCTACCCAGCCCAGCTGCCACATTTTATGGCACACATCGCACATTTGCTCTTTTATTTCTATTTCGTTCATAATGGAACTTCCTTTCTGTGGTTGATTATGTGTATATTATACAATATTTTGTAAAATAAGTCCACCAAATTCTATATTTTTACGAAAAAATAAGGAGCGCGGTTTTAGTGATTATGCACAACTGTTTTGCGGCGCATCTGTTTCGGTAATGACGCTATACGTCACCGTATAGAGCGGAAAAGTCTTTTTTTCAATTGACACGGATTGACATTCGTGGTATAATACTTACATATTTGTATAAAATTTCTGCCTTGAAAGCGTTAAAAAATGCAGCAAAATTTTGATAGAAATGTAATATCCGTGGTATTATTATCAATACGGATATGCTATATGTTATAAATACAGAAATCGTTTAAACAGTATGACTCGGCATCGGAACTAACTTAAAACGTTTGTTGAAAGGAATGTGAATCGTATTATGGATAAATTCAGGCGCTGCGTATCGTATATCGGCAGTAAAGCCGCAGCTGCCGCAATAGCTTTGGCAGTATCGGCGCCGGTGTTTTCCGGATGCGGAAAGGTTCTGTCCGAAGTTACCCTGTCGGTATGGTGTCCTCAGGAAAGCGTGGAAGCGGTTGAACAGATGATAACCGAATTTACCGGACTGCACTCCGACGAGGCGGTGTTTCACATCACCGTAAGCGAAGAGGAAGAGCTGTCCTGCAAGGAGACTGTTCTTGCCAATCCTGCCGCAGCCGCTGATATCTACGCCTTTGCCGACGACCAGTTCCGCGAGCTGTACAATGCCGGCGCGCTTCTGGAGGTCACGCTGGACGCGGATACCGTCATTGCCGAAAACGGAGGAGCCGATAACGGAGCGATACGTTCCGCGACGGTTGACGGAAAGCTTTACGCTTACCCCGTGACCGCAAGCAACGGGTATTTTCTTTACTACAATTCGGCGTATCTGTCCGAAGAAGACGTAAAAAGCCTTGACAGGATATTGCAGGTCGCGGAGGAAAACGGCAAAAAATTTGCCATGGACTTTACCAGCGGCTGGTACATATACTCGTTTTTCAAGGGAGCGGGTCTGGACGTTTCGCTCAACGAAGACGGTCTGACAAATTCCTGCGACTGGAATTCCGCTGACGGAAAGTACAAGGGCAGGGACGTGGCGGAGGCAATGCTGAGGATTGCTGAAAGCGGCGGGTTTATAAGCTGCGGCGACGATGACTTTGTAAGCGGCGCTGCTGACGGTTCGATAATCGCCGGTATAAACGGTACCTGGAACGCGGTAAATATAGAAAAAGCATACGGAGAAAATTACGCCGCGGCAAAGCTTCCCGAATATACAGTTGCGGGGGACAGCGTTCAGATGTGCAGCTTTGCGGGCTATAAGCTTATGGGCGTAAATTCCGCTACCGAGCAGCCGGAGTGGTCTATGAGGCTTGCGCAGTGGATCACCAATGAAGAGAACCAGATGACCCTGTTCAGACTAAAAGGGGAGGGTCCCTCAAACGTAAAGGCTGCGGCTTCGGAGGAAGTCAGGGCTGCCAAAGCGATAGCCGCGCTGGGAGAGCAGTCCGCATACGGATATCTCCAGAACGTCGGCGGAAGCTACTGGACCCCTACAAATGTTTTCGGCACTACAATAGCTGCGCGGAACCCCGACGGAACGGACTTGCAGGAACTTCTTGACACTATGGTCAAAGGCATTACAAGTCTTCCCGAGGACAGCACAGGCACAGAGTAAACTATGCCGGAGGTGTTTACCGTGAAAAACATTCCTTTAAAAATATTTATAATGGTGCTTATTGCCGGTATCGTCGGCATTTCGGGAATGGTCATACTTAAAAACGATATTGGGAATCTTTCCGACGGTTACCGTGAGATCACCTACGAATATTCCGAGAACAAGCGGTATACTCTTGAAATAAGGACGCTGCTCTACAAGCATCAGGCTCTGGTAGCGAACCATACGGCGGCGGATTCGGAGGAAAAATACTCCGAGTACGAAACGGCGGCGGAGAATACGGAGAACAGTCTCCGCGATATGTTCGATGAGCTTGGCGGCAGAATGAAAAGCGGAGACAAAAGCGAAAAGGTCTATCACAAGGCGTATTCAAGCTTTATCAGCTATTTGCAGAACGCGGATATAGCTTTCGGATTCAGCAGGGAGGGGAGCAAGGCTACGGCGGATTACTATATAGTAAACGTTATGGACGACTATGTGGAAAAGGTAAACGCAAGTCTTGACGCTCTGGACGGTTATACCGAGGAGGAGATAGTCGCGGCGCAGAACGTTATGGACGGTCATATACGTTTTTCCACCGTAAGCGTGATAGTCTGCATTTCGTCCGTTGCGGTATCGGTCGCGGTGTGTCTCGCGTTCTGCGTAAGGATAACTTCAAACCTCGAAAAATACAAGGACGCCCTTGAAAAGGACGTGGAGCGCAAAGCCGAGGCTCTGCGTGAACACAGCGAGAAAATGCTGCGTATACAGAACAATACCATTATAGGTATGGCGAATCTTATCGAGAGCCGCGACGGAGACACGGGCGAGCACGTCAAGCGCACAAGCAGGTATGTGAATATGCTTGCTTCCGCGGCAAAGGAGTCGGGGTACTGCACGGATATCCTTACGGACGGCTATATCGAGCTTCTGTCAAAGGCGGCTCCCATGCACGACATCGGAAAGATATCCGTTCCCGACAGCATTTTGCAGAAGCCCGGAAAGCTTACCGGAGACGAGTTTGAAAGCATAAAAAGCCACGCCGCGGAGGGCGGCAGGATAATCCGCGACGTTATGAGCGGGATAGAGGAAAAGGACTACATAGACATTGCGGCGGATGTGGCCTCCTGCCACCATGAGAAGTGGGACGGCACAGGCTATCCCAACGGTCTTTCGGGCGACGGGATACCGCTGTGCGCAAGGATAATGGCTATCGCCGACGTTTTCGACGCTTTGATCTCAAAAAGGTGCTACAAGGAACCCATGCCTCTGGACGAGGCTTTCGGGATCATAGGGGAGTCGGCAGGCACCCACTTCGATCCAACGCTTGCGGAGCTTTTCCTCGGGCTGAGAAACGATATCGAGAGTTATCTTAAAAGCATGGCAGCCGAGGACTGAACATTTTATTAAACGGCGGGAGACCGCCGCAGTAAGGGAGGATTTTGTATGGCGGAAGAATATTCGGAGCTTTGCCCGATATGCGGGAATAAATTTGACGTAAACGGCACTATGGCAAAATGTCCCGTGTGCGGGTGGACGGATTCGGTAAAGTCCCTTGAAAAAAAGGAAAGGCGCGGAATGGACGCCGACAGCGAGATAGCGATGTACCGCCTTATGTCCTCTGCGGACGCATTTTTCTCAAGGAAAAGCTACGACGAGGCTTATATAAGCTACGGCTCTGTTCTCGATATGGACGGAAGCTGCCTTAAAGCCGTTTTCAGACGCGAGCTGACGAGCCAGTACCTTATGATGGAAAGCTCGTCGGTGTACCTGAGCTGCGACAGCTTTTTCGAGGGCATGAAGGACATAAAGTCCCGCGTTATCTCCGAGGGCGACGAAAAGCTTTCGCTGACGGTGTTCAAGGATATCCTGGACTACATTTCGGCGCGGGCGGAGTATGAAAAGAAGTACGCTTCCGTTCACAAGAACGAAAAGACGGCGGCTTCCTATCTGGCGGACACCCTGCTGCTTTTTGAGCATACCGCCGAGACGGTGAAGTTCCTGTTCGGGAAAAAAGACGTAAAAAATGAGAAGGAGCGTTCCAGGCTGATAATAGACGGCTGCGCGCTGGGAATGAAGATACGCGGAATGCTGCTTTCCGGAGCGGAGTACGTTGAATCCTCCGGCAAAATGGAGGACGTCAGCGGGGAACAGTCCGCAAAGAACGTCAGCCGTATCAGGCGCATGAAGCTTGACCAGAAGGACGAGATACAGGTGGAGACCCTGGCGGGAAATCTGAGGAAGATAAAAAAAGAGATACTTTCGGAGGCTTCCCCCGAGCTTTACGCGGAGCTGAACGCCGAGAACGAGAAAACCGAAAAGGCTGCGGAACGGGATTCAGCGGAGGAGGACAAAAAGCGCGCGGAGTACGAGATGTGGCGCAGACGCAACGAAAAGGAGTATATAGCCGCGGACAAGAGGATAATTATTTTCGATATCGCGGCAAAGGCGGCTCTTCTTATGGCGGTAATAATGGCGCTTGTATTTGCTTTCGAGCTTATCGTTACGAGCAATTTGATGGGACAGCTCATTGCGGCGGCGGTCCTGTTCGCGGCGGCGAATATTACGTTCAGGATATTACGGAAAGCCGCAGTAAAGAAAAAAGGCTTTTACGCAAGCGTTATCGAGGGGGACAGCGCGGGTCTCCGATCAAAGGGTGGAAATTTTAACGAATAAGCGGAATTTTTCCGTAAATGCGTATATATTTCATTTTTCGAGGAAAAATTACCGTATGGACAATTTCCGGGGATAATATACTGTTTGTCATACATATGATACAGATTTTGCCGAATGTAGAAATTTTACGGAAAAATTTGTTCAAAATGCTTGACAAACAGTTTTTTTGTGTGTATAATATTTAGGTGTGTTGACGCCGGAGGCTTTGCGCCTGTCCGCGTTTTCATATAATACTTGAAGAAAGGAGAAATGTTATGCCAACCTTTAACCAGCTTGTACGCAAGGGAAGAACAGTTCTTGAAAAGAAATCCACGGCTCCTGCGCTCCAGAAGGGCTACAACGCCAAGAAGAAGATCGCTATCGACCAGAGCGCTCCCCAGAAGAGAGGCGTTTGCACCGCGGTAAGGACAGCTACCCCCAAGAAGCCTAACTCCGCTATGAGAAAGATCGCAAGAGTAAGGCTCACAAACGGTACGGAAGTTACGGCTTATATCCCCGGTATCGGCCATAACCTTCAGGAGCACTCCGTTGTTCTCATCAGAGGCGGACGTGTTAAGGATCTCCCCGGTGTGCGTTACCACATCATCAGAGGAACTCTCGACGCTCAGGGCGTTGCCAAGAGAAATCAGGCGCGTTCCAAGTACGGCGCAAAGAAGCCTAAGGCAGGCGCGGCTAAGTAAAATCAAGCCCGAAAGCCGACAATTATCGTAAACTCAATGAAACCGCATTTTGATTCGTGCGGAGTGATTCATTTTACTATATATGGATTGCCTCTGCATTGGTTCGGTGCGTATCCTTGCTCCGTAAACACGGAACAAGGCAAACGAGTACCTATGATAGCATTTTTATGAAGGAGGGAAGTATTGTGCCAAGAAGAGGTAATATTGCAAAACGCGAGGTTTTGTGCGATCCTGTTTATAATTCGGAGATCGTTACCCGTCTTATCAACAATATCATGCTCGACGGAAAGAAGGGCGTTGCCCAAAAGATCGTTTACGGCGCGTTCGATATTGTCGCCGAAAAGACAGGCAAGGACGCTCTCGAGGTTTTCGAGCAGGCTATGGAAAACATCATGCCCTTGCTCGAGGTAAAGGCAAGACGTGTGGGCGGTTCCACATATCAGGTTCCTATGGAGGTAAGACCCGAAAGAAAGCAGACTCTTGGTCTGAGATGGCTTACCAACTACGCAAGAGCAAGAAGCGAAAGAACTATGAAGGAAAGACTTGCAGCTGAGATCATCGACGCTACCAACGGCGTGGGCGGCGCTTGCAAGAAGCGCGAGGACACACACAAGATGGCGGAGGCAAACAAGGCTTTCGCACACTACCGCTGGTAAAAGCCGCATGACCGCGGACAGCTCCGGAACGGTTCGCCGTCCCGAAGCCTGCGCGGCGAATTGGAGGAAAATATTATGCCAAGAGATTGTTCGCTTGAACAAACCAGAAATATTGGTATAATGGCTCACATTGACGCGGGCAAAACTACCACTACGGAGCGTATCCTGTTTTATACCGGTGTAAACCACAAAATAGGCGAAACTCACGAGGGCAGCGCGACAATGGACTGGATGGCGCAGGAGCAGGAGAGAGGTATCACTATCACCTCCGCCGCTACCACTGCCCACTGGGCGGGTCATAGGATCAATATCATCGACACTCCCGGCCACGTTGACTTTACAGTTGAGGTTGAGCGTTCGCTCAGAGTTCTTGACGGTTCTGTAACTGTTTTCTGTGCAAAGGGAGGCGTTGAGCCTCAGTCTGAAACCGTTTGGAGACAGGCTAACAACTATATGGTTCCCCGTATGGCCTATGTAAACAAGATGGACATTATGGGCGCCGATTTCTACCACGTTGTGGACATGATGCTGGACAGACTCAAGTGCAACGCTGTTCCCATTCAGCTCCCTATCGGAAGCGAGGACACGTTCAAGGGCATCATCGACCTGGTTGAAATGAAAGCATACGTTTACTACGACGACCTTGGAAAGGATATCCGCGTGGAGGAGATTCCCGAGGATATGGCGGACAAGGCTGCCGAATACCATGAAAAGCTCCTGGAGGCTGTTGCCGAGCAGGACGACGATATCATGGAAAAATATCTCGGAGGCGAGACTCTTACAATAGAAGAGATCAAGATGTGTATCCGCAAGGCTACCATTGCAAACGCTATGGTTCCCGTTACCTGCGGTACGTCCTACAAGAACAAGGGCGTTCAGAAGCTTCTCGACGCTATTGTGGACTATATGCCGTCTCCGCTTGACGTTCCCGCTATCAAGGGCGTAAACCCCGATACGGACGAGGAAGAGGAAAGACCTTCTTCCGATAATGAGCCTTTTGCGGCTCTGGCGTTCAAGATCGCTACCGACCCCTTTGTAGGAAAGCTCTGCTACTTCAGAGTTTACTCCGGAAAGGTAGACGCGGGCGCGACCGTTCTCAACGCCACAAAGGACAATTCCGAAAGAATGGGACGTATTCTTCAGATGCACTCCAACCACAGAAAAGATATCGAGACCTGCTACGCGGGCGATATCGCGGCTTGCGTTGGTCTGAAAAATACAACTACGGGCGATACGCTCTGCGACCCCAAGGCTCCCATTATACTCGAATCCATGGAATTCCCCGAGCCTGTTATCCAGCTCGCTATCGAGCCTAAGACAAAAGCAGGTCAGGAAAAAATGGGCATAGGTCTTTCCAAGCTTGCCGAGGAAGACCCCACGTTCAGAACATGGACCGACGAGGAAACAGGTCAGACTATCATCGCGGGTATGGGTGAGCTTCACCTTGATATCATCGTTGACCGTCTCCTCCGTGAATTTAAGGTAGAGGCAAACGTAGGCGCGCCTCAGGTTGCCTATAAGGAAACTATCAAGAAGCTTGCCGATGTTGACCACAAGTACGCCCGTCAGTCAGGCGGTAAAGGTCAGTACGGTCACGTTAAGATCAAGGTTGAGCCCAACGAGTCCGGCAAGGGCTACGAGTTCGTCAATGCCGTTGTGGGCGGAGCTATTCCCAAGGAATATATCCCCGCTGTTGACAAGGGTATCCAGGGCGCTATGAAAGCAGGCGTTCTCGCAGGCTATCAGGTTGTGGACGTTAAGGTAACTCTTTACGACGGTTCTTACCACGAGGTCGACTCCTCCGAAATGGCGTTCTCGATCGCTGGTTCTATGGCGTTCAAGGAAGCTATGAAGAAAGCAGACCCCTGCATTCTCGAGCCTATCATGAAGGTTGCGGCTATCGTTCCCGACGACTATATGGGTACCGTTATCGGCGACCTCAACGCCCGCCGCGGTCAGATACTCGGTCAGGAAACAAACAACGGCACTGCTCAGGTGGACGCGCTTGTTCCGCTTTCCGAGATGTTCGGTTACTCAAACGATCTTCGTTCCAAGACGCAGGGACGCGGTCAGTACACCATGGAGCCTCACAGCTACATCGAGGTGCCCCGCTCTATTGCCGAGAAGATCATGAATTCCAGAAACAAGGGCTCCGAGTAAACCTGCCGGCGAGTAAAGTTATTTAAAAAAATTACACGAAGTACTTGCATTTTATTTCAAAATCTGCTAATATAAGTATATCAGTATGATTAATCCATTTATTAAGGAGGAAAATTCCAATGGCAAAGGCTAAATTTGAAAGAAACAAACCCCACGTTAACATTGGTACCATCGGTCACGTTGACCACGGCAAGACCACTCTTACCGCCGCTATCACAAAGTACCTCTCCCTCAAGGGTCAGGCTCAGTTCGAGGATTATGCTAACATCGACAAGGCTCCCGAGGAAAGAGAAAGAGGTATCACGATCAATACCGCTCACGTTGAGTACGAGACCGACAAGCGTCACTATGCTCACGTTGACTGCCCGGGTCACGCCGACTATGTTAAGAACATGATCACAGGCGCGGCTCAGATGGACGGCGCTATCCTCGTTGTTGCTTCTACAGACGGCCCTATGGCTCAGACTAAGGAGCACCTTCTTCTTGCACGTCAGGTTGGCGTTCCTTACATCGTTGTTTTCATGAACAAGGCTGACCAGGTTGACGATCCCGAGCTTCTTGAGCTGGTTGAAATGGATATCCGCGAGACTCTTGACAAGTACGAGTTCCCCGGCGACGATACTCCTATCATCATCGGTTCTGCTTTCAAGGCTCTTGATTCCGCTTCCAAGGATCCTTCCGCTCCCGAGTACGAGTGCATCCAGAAGCTCATGGACGCTGTTGACGAGTATATCCCCACACCTGAGAGAAAGGCAGACCTGCCCTTCCTTATGCCTGTTGAGGACGTATTCACAATCACAGGTCGTGGTACCGTTGCTACAGGTAGAGTTGAAAGAGGTCAGCTCAAGACAGGTGACGAAGTTGAGATCGTTGGTCTTACAGATGAAAAGGCTAAGACAGTTGTTACCGGTATCGAGATGTTCAGAAAGATCCTCGACTACGCTGAGGCAGGCGACAACATCGGCGCACTGCTCCGCGGCGTTCAGAGAACTGATATCGAAAGAGGACAGGTTCTTTGTAAGCCCGGTTCCATTCACCCTCACACCAAGTTCAAGGGACAGGTTTACGTTCTGAAGAAGGAAGAGGGCGGACGTCATACTCCTTTCTTCAACAACTACAGACCTCAGTTCTATTTCAGAACAACTGACGTTACAGGCGTTATCACACTTCCCGCTGATAAGGAAATGTGTATGCCCGGCGATAACGTTGCAATCGACGTTGAGCTTATCACTCCTATCGCTATTGAGGAGGGACTCCGCTTCGCTATCCGTGAGGGCGGACGTACAGTAGGTTCAGGCGTTGTTACAGCTATTAACGAATAGCTGTCAAACGGAAATCTATAAATAAAATTACGGCGTTCTTCGATTCGGGGAACGCCGTTGTTTTTGTTTAGTATTGTTTCACCTCCCCGTAGTTTCTGGGCGCTGATCCTGATTTACTCCTAAAACGTACGCAAAAAATCTGCGTAAAAATCATATATGCAAATTTTTACTTAATTTTTTGCACGTTTTTTAGTCGTAAATTAGTATTATAAATAAATACGAACGAAAAAGAGTTTTGTTACAGAAATTTTTCAGATCATACGAAAAAATCTCCCTACTGTTAAACAACACAGTACGGAGATTTTTAAGTACATTGTTTTGCTTCGACCGGCTGATTATTCAGCAGAGGGAGCGGATACGGGACAAGTGTCCGCGCAGGCGCCGCAGTCAATGCAGGTCGCAGCGTCGATAACGTATTTGCCGTCGCCCTCGGAAATTGCGTTTACAGGACAACCGTCCGCGCAGGCGCCGCAGCTGATGCAGTCATCGGAAATTTTGTATGCCATTGGAAAACACCTCCGAAATTAGTTTTGGAAATTTACGCCAAAAGCTTGGCTCTCGGCTTTCCTAATACTATTTTATCATATTTCTCAAAAAAAGCAATACATAAATAAGAATTTTTATAAAATGTAATATTTTTTCGCCAAACACTTGAAATTTGTACGAAAATAAGGTACAATGTAAAAGGCAGGAAATTTTTCACGGAGGGTTTGCAGTGTCGGGTTTAAGCAGATTTCGTTTGTATTCGTATATCCCTCGCAGGCAGCAGAAGCAGTCGCGTCTTTGCTGCGGGTTTTCTGTACCAGAAAATAAGTGTATCCGTTAAGCTGTGAGACTTATCACAGCTTTTTGTTTTTAAAAAATTAATAGCGGAGGTATATTATGTCAAAAAAAGTTGCTGTTATAATGGGAAGCGACAGTGATTTCCCTGTTGTCAAGTCCGCGCTGGAGGAGCTTAAGGCTTACGGCGTGCCCTTTGAGGCGCACGTTATGTCCGCCCACCGTACTCCCGAATTGGCTTCAAAGTTCGCCGCCAAGGCCAAGGAAAACGGCTTCGGCGTTATAATCTGCGCCGCGGGAATGGCTGCCCACCTTGCGGGAGTGATTGCGGGACATACAACTCTTCCGGTTATCGGTATCCCGATAAAATCGACGTTTGACGGTCTGGACGCGCTGCTGGCTACGGTACAGATGCCCTCGGGCATACCTGTTGCGACGGTTGCGGTAAACGGCGCGAAAAACGCGGCTATACTGGCGATACAGATGCTTGCGCTTTCCGACGACGCTCTTGCGGACAAGCTTGCGGAGTCCAAGAAAAAAATGATTGACGGCGTTATTGAAAAGGACAAGAATTTACAGAAAATGGTTGCCGAGCTGTAATTCAACTAACCGTTGAATTTGCGGAGCTTTTGTCTTAACAGGTTATTGCGGTACGTCTTTTTTGTGTGGTACACTGTATTTGAAAGGACGTGATCTAATGAATGCAATAGGCAAAAACATCTGCAATCTCAGAAAGCAAAAGGGTTTTACTCAGGAGGAACTGGCAAGCCGTCTCAACGTGTCGTTCCAGGCTGTGTCAAAGTGGGAGACCGGCGCGTCCCTGCCCGATGTGGCTACACTTCCCCTTATCGCAAAGGCGTTTGGGTGCAGTATCGATACGCTTTTAGGGTACGCCGTGGAGCAGAAAATCATCAGCGATTACGAGAGCAGATACAGTACCGAGGAGTACTATTGGGGCGTAAAGCCCTCGGAAATGTGCTTCGAGGTGATGAAGCTGCTGCCTCCCACAAGGGCTTTGAGGGTTCTTGACATCGGCTGCGGCGAGGGCAAGGACTCTGTGTTTTTCGCGAAAAACGGCTACAAAGTGTCCGCTTTTGACATTACTCAGTCGGGTATCGACAAGGCAAAGCGGCTTGCGGAGCTGCACCGGGTTGACGTGAATTTCTTTAAGGCGGACGCTGCGGATTTCCGTCTCGAAAGCGAGTTTGACGTTATTTTCTGTTCGGGGGTACTTCACTTTATCCCCAATGAGTTGCGGGAGGAAATTTTTGAGAATTACCGTTCCCACACCTCCGTCGGTGGACTGAACGCCATGAACGTGTTTGTGAAAAAGCCGTTTATAGCCGTCGCGCCCGACAAGGACAGCAGGAATTTTAAGTGGCGTTCGGGAGAGCTTTTCGGGTACTATAGCGACTGGCTTCTGCACAGGTGCGACGAGGTTATCTTCGACTGTAACAGCGGCGGAGTACCACACAAGCATTGTATGGACAGAGTGATAGCACAGCTGATAGTGTAAAGTTAAGGGAGGTTGCCTTTATATGTCAAAAAATTTCCGCACGGTTTTGTTTGACCTGGACGGCACGGTTGCCGATTCGGGCGCGGGAATACTTAACTGTGTGAGGTACGCTTTTGATAAAATGGAACTTGAAGCTCCCGACGAAGCGGTGCTCAAACAGTTTCTCGGGCCGCCGCTTATGTACTCCTTTACGGAGCTGTGCGGAATGTCCGAGGAGCAGGCGTGGAAAGCCTTTGACTTTTACCGTGAGCGTTACTGCGGAATGGACTGCTGCGTTACGGAAAATTCCCTTTTTGACGGCATTTACGAGGTGCTGGAGCAGCTGAACGGCGCGGGAAAGCGCATTGCGTTAGCTACCACAAAGCCCGAAAATACGGCGGACAGGATCGTTGAATATTTTGGTATAAAAAAATTTTTTACGGCGGTCTGCGGAGCGGCGAACGACGGTTCGAGAGGCGTTAAGTCGGAGGTCATACGGGACGCTCTTGAACGGTGCGGCGAGATCGATCCTAAACAGGTTCTGATGATAGGCGACAGGTTTTACGACATAGACGGCGCAAAGGCTGTGGGGGCTTATTCCGCAGGCGTTCTGTACGGCGGAGGCAGCCGCAAGGAGCTTGAAAAGGCGGGGGCGGACTATTTAGTGTCCCAGCCGAGTGAAATTGTAAAAATTGTTTTAAAATAAATTATTTTTTGGAGGAATTTAAAATGGCAAACATTGAGAAAAAAGAACAGCTTTATGAGGGAAAGGCTAAGAAAGTCTTTGCCACAAACGACCCCGATATGGTAATTGTTGACTACAAGGACGACGCTACCGCTTTCAACGGCGAGAAAAAGGGTACTATCCGCGGAAAGGGCGTTGTGAACAACAAGATGACAAACTATATGTTCGGTCTTCTTGAAAAGGAGGGCATTCCCACTCATCTTGTTGAGGAGATAAGCGACCGAGAGACTATTGTTAAAAAGGTTGAGATAGTTCCCCTTGAGGTTATCGTCCGCAACGTTGCCGCCGGAAGCTTTTCCAAAAAACTTGGCATTGAGGAGGGTACTCCCCTGAAGCAGCCTACCCTTGAATTCAGCTACAAGAACGACGATTTGGGCGACCCGTTCATAAACGATTACTACGCTTTGGGACTTGGTCTTGCCACGCAGGAGGAGATTGACACTATCACAAAGTACGCCTTTGCGGTAAACAGCTTTATGCTGAAATTCTTCAAGGAGCACGGCATTGACCTTATCGACTTCAAGATAGAGTTCGGACGGTTCCACGGTCAGATACTGCTTGCGGACGAGATTTCCCCCGACACCTGCCGCTTCTGGGACAGCAAGACCCACGAGAAGCTTGACAAGGATCGTTTCCGCAGAGATATGGGCGGCGTTGAGGAAGCTTATCAGGAAATGATGAAGCGCATCTTCGGCGAATAATTACGGTTGATTTTCCGTAGGGGCGGATTCCATATCCGCCCGCCTCGTAAAACATTTTGGGCGGATATGGAATCCGCTCCTACAAGTGCGAAAGGAATAAATCACATATGGGCGGATTTTTTGGAGCAGCGTCTAAGAACGACTGCATAAGCGACGTTTTCTTCGGTACCGATTATCATTCTCACCTGGGCACGAGGCGCGGCGGTATGACCGCCTATTCGCCTGAGCTGGGCTTTCAGAGAAATATTCACAGCATTGAGAACTCGCCGTTCAGAACAAAGTTTGAAAACGATATTGAAGCCATGCACGGCAGACTCTGCATAGGCTGCATAAGCGACAGCGACCCCCAGCCTATACTTCTGAGGTCGAAAATGGGCGTTTACGCGGTCTGCAATATCGGCATAATCAACAACGCCGAGCAGCTCAGGGACGAGTTCGTAAGCAACTGTTTTGCCAGCTTTGAGGCGATGAGCAGCGGCAGCGTAAATTCCAGCGCTTTGATCGGCGCGCTTATTTCTCAGAAAAGCTCCTTTGTGGAGGGTATCAGGTACGCGCAGGAAAAGGTGGAGGGCACAATGTCCCTGCTTATTTTGACTGAGGACTGCATTATCGCCGCAAGGGACAAGAACGGACGGCTCCCCATAGTCATAGGAAAGCGTTCAGACGGCTTCTGCTGCTCCTTTGAATCCTTTGCGTTCCAGAAGCTTGGCTACGAAACGTACCGGGAGCTGCTGCCCGGCGAGATAGTAAAGCTTACTTACGACAGGTGCGAGACCCTTGCGGAGGGTCACACAAATATGAATATATGCACCTTTTTGTGGACATATTACGGCTATCCCAATTCGATCTATGAGGGCGTTACCGTTGAGACAATGCGTACCCGAAACGGCGAGATAATGGCTGAGACCGAAATTAAAAACGGCACCCTCCCCGACGTGGACTATGTCTGCGGCGTTCCCGATTCGGGCATCCCTCACGCTATCGGATACGCCAACCGGAGCGGTATCCCGTTTGCCAGACCCTTTATAAAGTACACTCCCACATGGCCCAGAAGCTTTATGCCCCAGAATCAGGTCATGAGGAACAAGGTGGCTAAAATGAAGCTTATCCCCGTCCATGAGCTTATTGAGGGCAAGCGTCTGCTGTTTGTGGACGACAGCATCGTCCGCGGCACCCAGATGAGGGAGACCGTTGAGTTCCTGTACTCCAACGGCGCAAAGGAAGTCCATATGCGTTCGGCTTGTCCTCCCATTATGTATGGATGTAAATTTCTTAATTTTTCCAGGAGCACCTCGGAGCTTGACCTTATCGCAAGAAAAATAATTGACGAGTTCGAGGGCGCGGAGGGTGTTAAGTACATCGGCGAGTACAGCGACACCAACACCGAGCGGGGCAAGAAGCTGAGAGCGGAAATATGCCGCCGCCTAAAGCTTACCTCTATAGAGTTCCAGTCGCTGGAGGGTACCGTCAGGGCTGTGGGACTTCCCGCGGAAAACCTGTGCACCTACTGCTGGGACGGAAAGGAATGAGCGCGGTGTTTGACTCGGTACATGAGGAATGCGGCGTATTCGCCATATACTGCAATAAATCCATGGACGCGGCAATGCAGACCTACATTGGTCTGTACGCCTTGCAGCACAGAGGGCAGGAATCCTGCGGAATCGTGGTAAACGACAGAGGCGTTTTTTCCTACCACAAGGATTTGGGACTGGTTCACGAGGTTTTCGACAGGGACACCCTTGCAAATCTCGGTCAGGGCAATATTGCCGTGGGACACGTGCGGTACTCCACAACGGGAAACTCCAACCGTTCCAATGCACAACCGCTGGTTGTGCGGCACATAAAGGGCCCCATGGCTATCGCCCATAACGGTAATCTGGTAAACGCCCGCGAGCTTCGGGAGGAGTACGAGCTTAAAGGAGCGATATTTCACACTACCAACGACACGGAGGTAATTTCCTACGCAATAACGGAGCAGCGGCTTGTGTGTCCCTCAATTGAAAAGGCGGTTGAGAACGCTTTGGGACGGCTTCGGGGCGCGTTTTCAATAGTGGTGATGTCCCCGAAAAAGCTTATCGCGGCAAGAGACCCGTTCGGCTTCCGTCCGCTTTCCTTGGGAAAGCTTGGGGATTCCTACGTGGTGGCTTCCGAGACCTGCGCCTTTGACAGTATCGGCGCGGAGTTCGTCCGCGATCTGCTTCCCGGCGAGCTGATAGTTATAGACGAAAACGGAGTGCGGTCGGTAAAGACTCACTGCGGCAGAGAAAAAAGCTCCATGTGCGTTTTCGAGTACGTTTATTTTGCCCGTCCCGACTCGGTGATAGAGGGAGCAAGCGTGCACCGTGCAAGGCTCAGGGCGGGAGAGTTCCTGTGGAAAGAGCACCCCGTGGAGGCGGACGTTGTAATAGGCGTACCCGACAGCGGTCTGGACGCGGCGCTGGGTCTTTCCAGAGAATCGGGGATACCATACGGCGTGGGCTTCATAAAAAACCGCTATGTGGGACGTACCTTTATCCAGCCCAATCAGGCGGACAGGACAAATTCCGTAAAGATAAAGCTGAATGTGGTAAAGGACACTGTGGCGGGCAAGCGGGTCATTTTAGTGGACGACAGCATTGTCCGCGGAACGACATCGAAGCGTATTGTGAACCTTATCCGCGAGGCGGGGGCGAAGGAGATACACATGAGGATATCCTGCCCGCCCTTTAAGAATCCCTGCTATTTCGGCACGGACATTGACAGCAGGGAGAACCTTATCGCCTGCAAGATGTCCATAGACGAAATAGCGAAAGAAATAGGCGCGGACACGCTGGGGTACCTAAGCGTTGAGGGTGTAAGGCAGATAGCGGGAGAGGACGCGAAATGCGGCTTCTGCGACGCCTGCTTCACCGGGAATTATCCCTGCCCCGTGCCCAAGGAAATGCCCAAGGATAAGTTCGAGTTTAAGATACAATAAAAATACAGGCGGCGGACGGAGACCCCGTGTACCGCGAAAGGAAGTAAGATATGAAAAGTTTTTCCGAAAGCTACAAGGAGGCGGGCGTTGACGTTACCGCGGGCTACAGGGCTGTGGAGCTTATGAAAGCCCATGTGGCGAGGACTATGACAGGCGGCGTGCTGTCGGGTATCGGCGGTTTCGGAGGTCTGTTCGAGCTTGATATGACCGGTATCAGCAAACCTGTTCTGGTCTCGGGCACCGACGGCGTGGGTACCAAAATAAAGATCGCTTTCACTATGGACAGGCACAACACCGTGGGTATCGACTGCGTGGCGATGTGCGTCAACGACATCATCTGCTGCGGCGCGAAGCCCCAGTTTTTCCTGGACTATATCGCCTGCGGAAAGAATATTCCCGAAAAGATAGCGGATATCGTTTCCGGAGTAGCCGAGGGCTGCGTTCAGGCGGGCTGCGCTCTTGTGGGCGGCGAGACCGCCGAGCACCCGGGTCTTATGCCCGACGAGGAGTACGACCTTGCGGGCTTTGCGGTGGGTATCGTCGATAAGGACAAAATTCTCGATCCCTCCTGCCAGAAGGCAGGGGACGTGATGATCGCGATCAAGTCCAGCGGCGTGCACTCCAACGGCTTCTCGCTGGTGAGAAAGGTTTTCAATATCAGCGAGCAGAACCTTGCGAGACATCAGTCCGACCTGGGAACCACTCTCGGGGAATGTCTGCTGACCCCGACCAAGATATACGTAAAGGCGGTAATGTCGCTGCTTGACGCGGTAAAGGTGAAGTCCCTGAGCCACATCACCGGCGGAGGCTTTTACGAGAATATCCCTCGGTCGCTGCCTGACGGACTTTCCGCTAAAATAGCAAGAGCGGACGTTCAGACGCTGCCTATATTCGACCTTATCGCAAAGACGGGAAATATTCCCGAACGGGATATGTTCAACACCTTTAACATGGGCGTGGGAATGTGCGTCGTTGTGGACAAAAACGACGCGGACAAGGCGGTCGCGGCGATAAAGGCCGCGGGTGAGGAGGCTTACGTTCTGGGCGAGCTTGTGGAAAGCGGCGAGGGCGTAATCATAGTATAATCGAATAATAACGGATAAGGAGGGAGTTTCTCGAAGTTCCCTCCTTTATTAAAATACGGAGGTTTTATGAAAAATATAATTGTACTTGTTTCGGGGGGCGGCACGAATTTGCAGGCTCTCATAGACGCGGAAAAGCGGGGAGAGATACCTGGCGGGAAGATAACCTGTGTAATATCCTCTAAGCCCGACGCATACGCTCTTGAGAGAGCGAAGCAGAACGGCATAAGGACCCGCGTTTTGGTTCGCAGGGATTTTGCAGACGTACACGCCTACAGCAAGGCAATGCTTGAAGCTCTTAACGAGGAAAAAGCCGATCTTGTGGTGTACGCGGGCTTTATGACTATTCTGGACGAAACGGTCTGTAAAGCGTACCCCAACAAGATGATAAACGTCCACCCAGCGCTTATTCCGTCGTTCTGCGGAAAGGGCTTTTACGGACTGCGCGTCCACGAGGCGGCGCTTGAAAAGGGCGTTAAGGTAACGGGGGCGACGGTGCATTTTGTTACCGAGGAGTGCGACGGGGGTCCCATAATTTTGCAGGGGACGGTTCCCGTACTGGACGGCGATACTCCCGAGGTACTGCAAAAAAGGGTCATGGAAAACGTGGAATGGAAGCTGCTGCCGAAAGCAGCGGCGCTGTTCTGTCAGGATAAGATAAAGGTGGTTGACGGCAGGACGGTAATTGAAGAATAGTTTTTGAGGAGAGAAATCTTATGAGGCAGTCCGACCGTATTGCAAGGTTAGTTTTTTCCGTACTGGGGTTATTGCTTTTGGGCATTGGAGGGAACCTTATAATCGACTTCGTGCGGCTCAGCGTGCGTATGAGCAGCGGCCGTCAGGTAAACGCGACGGTTGTGGAGGTCATCAGAGTCCGCGAACATAATGGGCACGACACGCTGTACACGCCTGTTTATGAGTATGAAGACGGCGGCGAGGTAAAGCGGTACACAAGCGATGTGTCAAGATCCAGGCGGGCGGAAATAGGCTCGGAGACTACGCTTTATATTTCCAAGGACGGAAAGATATATCAGAAGTCGGGCGCGGCGGTAACACTTTTTGTCGGTACCATTTTTGCGGTCGTCGGGGGAGTATTCACGTTTATCACATTTAAATTGTGGAAGAAAAAGCCCGAAGAGACATAGGAGCAGTACTTATGATGAATACCGCTTGCAAAGTTTTTGGAGGAGGATGTTAAAATGCGTACCGAAACAGTTACACTGACAAATATGTGCATGGTTTACGACGGTGACAAAGTTCTTGTTCAGGACAGGGTTGATCCCGTTTGGGGCGGGGTGACTTTCCCCGGAGGACACGTTGAGAAAGGGGAGTCCTTTACCGACGCGGTTATCCGCGAGGTCTTTGAGGAAACGGGACTTACCGTCCGTTCGCCGCGGCTGTGCGGCATCAAGGACTGGACGAGGGACGACGGCACGCGGTACATGGTGCTGCTGTACAAGACGGACAAGTTTTCGGGTGAACTGAAGTCCTCCGAAGAGGGGGAGGTCTATTGGGTACATAAGGACGACTTCCTCGGCTTGAAGCTTGCAAGCACTATGGAGGATTATTTCGAGGTATTCCGGAACGACGATTTGAGCGAGTTTTTCTTTTACAAGGAGAACGGCGAGTGGAAGACCGCTTTGAAGTAAAGGAGGAAATCCGAATGAACGAAGAAAAATTCACGGGCAAGGCTGACGTTTACGACAGATACCGTCCCTCGTACCCCGCGGAGTTAATTGATTGGCTTTATGAGAAAACTCACGCCGAGACCGTTGCGGACATAGGCGCGGGGACTGGTATCTTCACAAAATGTCTGTCCGCGAAGCCTTGGAAAATTACCGCCGTTGAGCCTAACGCGGATATGCTTGAAAAGCTTCGGAAAAATCTGTCGGGAATTGAAATTGTGAACGCTCCCGCGGAGAATACCGGTATGCCGTCCGCAAGCGTTGATTTAGTCACGGCGGCGCAGGCGTTTCACTGGTTCGACAAGAAAAAATTTATGACGGAGTGCAAAAGGATTTTTACTCCGAACGGACGGCTTGCGGTTATATGGAACACCCGCACCGAGACCGATATGCAGAAGGAACGAAATGAGATTTTTCTGCGCAACGCGGGGCAGTACGACTCCGTAAACGGCAATGCAAACGCCGACGGCAAATTCGCGCCCGAAAAGTATTTTTCGGAATACGAGCGGGTAAGCTTTTTACAGAGCATGACAATGGATACGGAGCAGTACGTGGGCTGCGAGATGTCGCGGTCTTACGCGCCGAAAAAGGGTACGCCGCTTTATGACGTGCAGCTTGACGAGCTGACGCGACTTTTTGAGAAGTACCAAAAGGGCGGCACGGTTGACGTACCCTATAAAACCGACTGCTTTTTAGGGAGATTTTAATAAGTATTTTTAAAGGAGCAGCATAATGAACAAACAAAGAAAAAATGTTATAGACGGAAATGAAATATCGCAGATATATAATTTTGATCTCGGAGGATATTTTCAAAAGGTTTTAATTGAGGGCAAAAGCAGGAAAAATCCGATCATAATAACATTACACGGAGGTCCCGGAACGCCTATTCCGTTTTCCGTGGGGTGCAGGGGTATGTTTCCTTTGTTTACCGATAATTTTATTATGGTGTATTGGGATCAGTTGGGCTGCGGGATAAACAATTATAAAATTGACGATAATTTTAAAATAAAGACTTTTGTCGATATGACCTGCGATTTGATTACGGAAGTTAAAAAAATATTTCCCGATAATAAAATATATCTTTTTTCAACCTCGTGGGGTTCGGTCTTAAGCGCGTTTGTTTCCGATATAAAACGAAATGAGGTCAACGGCGTTTTGGCTTGCGGACAGATAATAAAGGATATATTCTTTAACGGCGAAGTTCTTGAAGCTTTGGAAAAATCCAATATTCCGCAAAAAAAGCTGGATATTATCAAGAGGACAAATTCGGAGAACGCCTCGTCAAAGGAGCTTCAATTGATAAGCTCGTGTCTTACAAAATACACCGACGCTTACAATAATAAAAACGGCAGGAAATCTCCAATGTTTTCCGTTATTAAAGGGCTGCTGACAAGTCCGGATTATAAATTCAAGGATTTTAAGGCAATTATGGCAAACGGTTATATGGGCAATAATTCTTTATGGAATGAATTGCTGAAGACCGACCTTACGGATATACTGTCCAATGTAAAAATACCTTATGTTATCGTTCAGGGAGATACGGATATTGTCGCTTCAACAAAAACAGCAAGGGAATTGGTTGAAGGTTCGGACAACGGAAATCTTAAATTTTATGAAGTAAAGAATACCGGACATTTCCCCGGGGCAGATATGATGGAAAAAATTTTTGAGGAAATGATTGAAATTACAAAACAAACAAAAGCCGCTGTTTAATACTAATTTCTGTCTGAAAAGCGTTAAAAAATCAAGTAAAAATTTGCGTGTGTGATTTTTGCGCAGATTTTTTAACTACGATTTTAGACAGAAATTAGGATACTTACAGCGTAAAAAATAAATATATGGAGGAATTAAAAATGACCACAAAAACGATCAAAGAGGAACTGAACAGCATGGAGTACCACGGCAGGGGGATACTTATCGGGAAATCTTCCTGCGGCAAAAAGGCGGTAGTCGCCTATTTTATCATGGGCAGGAGCGAGAACAGCCGCAACCGCGTGTTCGTGGAGGACGGCGCGGGTATCCGCACGCAGGCGTTCGATCCGTCCAAAATGACCGACCCCCACCTTATCATTTACGCGCCCGTCCGCGTTATGGGAAGCAAGACTATCGTCACAAACGGCGACCAGACCGACACTATCTACGACCTTATGGACAAGCAGCAGACCTTTGAGCAGTCCCTGCGCACCCGCGAGTTTGAGGACGACGCTCCCAACTACACGCCGAGAATTTCGGGAATCGTCCACCTTGACGACGGCGATATGAATTTCGCTATGTCCATTCTCAAAAGCGCGGACGGGGACGGTTCCTCCTGCCAGCGGTACACTTACGCGTACAGCAACCCCATTGCGGGCAAGGGCAAGTTTATCCATACCTACAGCGGTGCGGGAGACCCTCTCCCAAGCTTCGAGGGCGAACCGAAAAATGTTGAAATTCCCTGTATGCCTATCGACGAGCTTACGCAGCACATTTGGGAGAACCTCAACGCCGATAACAAGGTGTCGCTGTTCGTGCGCTACATCGACATTGAGACGGGGGAGTATGAGTCCCGAATTGTCAACAAGAATCAGTAAACGACCGTAGGGGCGGGGTCTCCCCGCCCGCAAAATACGGGACGGGAAACCCGTCCCCTACAAAATTATAATTAAAATTCGGAGGTAAATTTTATGAACGAAATGCAATTGAAATACGGCTGCAACCCCAATCAGAAGCCGTCAAGGATTTTTATGGAGGACGGTAAAGACCTGCCTCTGACGGTGCTGAACGGCAAGCCCGGCTACATCAACCTGCTGGACGCTTTCAACGGCTGGCAGCTTGTTAGGGAGCTGAAAAAAGCTACGGGACTTTGCGCGGCGACTTCCTTTAAGCACGTTTCCCCTGCTGGCGCGGCTGTAGGACTTCCCCTCTCAGACACGCTGAAAAAGATTTACTGGGTGGACGACTTGGGCGAGCTTTCGCCCCTTGCCTGCGCTTACGCAAGGGCAAGGGGCGCGGACAGAATGTCCTCATACGGCGACTTTATTGCTCTTTCGGACGTGTGCGACGTTCCAACCGCGAAGATGATACAGCGGGAGGTTTCGGACGGCGTTATCGCGCCCGATTATGAGCCGGAGGCTTTGGAAATTCTCAAAAGCAAGAGAAAGGGTACTTACAACATCATCAAAATTGACGAGAGCTACACCCCCGCGGAGATAGAGCGCAAGCAGGTCTACGGCGTTACCTTTGAGCAGGGCAGGAACGAGCTTGACGTTGCGGACGGTCTGCTTGACAATATCGTAACCGACAACAAAAATATTCCCGAGGACAAAAAGCGCGACCTGATAATTTCCCTTATCACCTTGAAGTACACCCAGTCCAACAGCGTTTGCTACGTTAAGGACGGTCAGGCTATCGGTATCGGAGCAGGTCAGCAGTCACGCATACACTGCACGCGCCTTGCGGGACAGAAAGCCGACAACTGGTGGCTGCGTCAGTGTCCCAAGGTAATGGCTCTGCCATTTAAGGAGGACGTGCGACGCGCCGACCGTGACAACGCTATCGACGTTTACATCGGCGAGGAGTACGAGGACGTTCTCAGGGACGGCGAGTGGGAGAAGGTGTTTACCTCCAAGCCCGAAGTGCTGACCCGCGAGGAAAAGAAAGAATGGCTTGCGAAAAATACCGACGTTTCTCTCGGTTCGGACGCGTTCTTCCCGTTCGGGGACAACATCGAGCGCGCCCATAAGAGCGGTGTTGAGTACATCGCCCAGCCCGGCGGCTCTATCCGCGACGACAACGTTATCGAGACCTGCAACAAGTACAATATTGCAATGGCGTTCACGGGCATAAGACTGTTCCACCATTGATCTGTAGTGGCGGGGTTTCCCTGCCGCGTCTGCGGAGATATTTAAAAATCGCAGTGCGGAAAATAATATTCCCTCGGAAATAAAAAAGGAGAATGATTTATTATGAAGAAGAAAATTTTTGCGGCGGTACTTGCGGTACTTATGGCGGCTTCCATGGCTGCTTGTGGAAACGGGGAAACTGACGGAAACGGCGGAAATGACGTTCCCGATGTGACCGTTTCCGAGGAAACGACTGAAGCTGATTCGGAAACAGAAGAAAATACGGAAGCGCCGTCGGAAACAGTTCCGGAAACAGAATCCGAAACGGAGACGGAAACAGAAACGGAATCGGAAACGGAATCAGAAACCGAAGATGAGGACGTAGATACCGCTGAGGCGGGAGACATTTACAGCGGAAACGGCTATACCATGACCATTGACGGGGAGAAGTGGCTGGACGCTTCCGAATACTTAAAGCTGATAAGCGAGTACTCAGCGGAGCTGAATACTGACCTTGACGTTTCCGCCGAGGATATTCAGAACATGAACGACGGAATGTTCTACCATACAAATCAGGACGGCACGAACTTCAATATTGTCAAAACTGACGTTGGAGATGTGGGCGATATGTACATCGGTGATCTTTCCGATGTTTTGAAGCAGCAGTATGAAGCTGCGGGCATGATATGGCTGGATTATGAGATCAATGAATTTGACGGTGAAGACTGGCTTGGAGTATACGTTGAGACGTCTCTGAGCGGAGTTGACATGAAAATGCTCCAGTACTTTGCCATTAAGGACGGCAGCGAGTATGTTATTACATATACGGCGGGAAAGGATCTGTTTGACGCGGGACGTTCCGACTTTGACGAGGTAATGAACAGCTTTAAATTTTCAGAATGAGGTAATTTGTCATGTGCATACCGACAATTGAGACGGAGCGGCTGCTGCTCCGTCCTCTTGTCCCCGAGGACGCGGAGGCGGTATTTGCGTGGACGGGGGACGAGCGGGTAACGAAATATATGAACTACAGTACATATTCCTCGGCGGAACAGGTGCGCGAGTGGCTGGAGACCGGCAGCAGCGGCATATGGGGTTTTGAGAGAGAGTCGGACGGTCTGCTTATCGGCAGTGGGGACGTGCATCTAAGCAAGTCCCCAGATGAAGCGGCTGACGGCTTTTGGGAATTTGGCTACTGTTTCCGCTACGACTGCTGGAACCGGGGCTACTGTACCGAAGCGACCAAGGCTATGATAAGGTACGCCTACGAGCGCGGCGCAAGGAAATTTATGGCTCAGCACGCCGTCCAAAATCCCGCCTCGGGCAGGGTAATGGAAAAATGCGGCTTGACCTTTTCGGGGTACGGTTCATACGAAAAATTTGACGGCAGCCGCAGGTTTGAGTCAAAGGTCTATAGGGCGGTTTTTGAGGAGCTGCCATATTAGAGGCGGGATACCGCGGAAATTTAAATGAAACGCTGACGGCGCGGGGAGCGATGAAAAATGGATATCAGCATAGAGCCTATATTGATCGAGCAAAAATCGGTTTTTGTCCGTATGCTTGAATTATATAAGTATGATTTTTCCGAATTTTCAGATGATGATATAAATGAATACGGCTATTTCGGATACGGGCATATTGACGATTATTGGAATCAAAAGGGAAGATATCCGTTTTTCATCATGGCAGACGGAAAGCTTGCGGGACTGGTTTTAGTGCGCTCCTGCTGTGAACATAACGATCTGGCAAATCCCCATAATATAGCCGAATTTTTTGTAATGAAAAAGTACAGGAGAAAAGGAGTCGGACGGACTGCCGCTGTAAGAATATTTGATATGTTCCGCGGCGGCTGGGAAATTTCCGTGTGGACTAACAACCTGCCCGCGCAGAGCTTTTGGGGTAAGGTCGTTGCGGACTATACAAACGGAAAATACGATACGTTTACCGCGGCAGAGGCGAATGAAAAAGGGTTCACGTTTGATAACCGCCGATGCGGTTTTTACAATGAATAAGCGTTGAGCGTACTGAATTTACCGAATAATTTTGGAGGGACGGTGCAGCATGAAAAAATTTTTATGCGTATTTCTTGCACTGATTACGCTTGTGCTGGCGGGGTGCGGCAGCGGAAAAGAGGTCTACAGCGGCGAGGGGTATAAGTTTGCATACGACCCCGATAAATGGGAGCTGATCTATGGATTCGACGACGGTTCCGGCGCTGTTTTTAAGAGTAAGGATTTTGGAAATGCAATCTTCCATGTATTCCGTGTTGTTTCCGAGGAAAATGTAAGCCTTTCTGAACGGCTTGAAAGCTCAAAGGAAATAATATGCGGACTGAACGATCATATATGGGTTAGCGGTGAGATACTTGATATTGACGGCAGAGAATGGTACAGAGAGGAATATCAGACGCAGATAGGCGAAAATAAAAACAAGACTGTCGATTTTTTTACGGACAACGGCACATATGCTTATTCGGTAGGGTTTTCGTCGGATATTGACAGCTTTGATAAGGGTATAAAAGATTTTGAGGAAATTTTTGACAGCCTTAAAATTGCCGAATAATTTTTGAAAGGAACGTGAAAATATGAAAATTCTGGTAGTAGGCGGCGGCGGACGGGAACACGCCATTATCATGAAGCTTGCGGAAAGCAAACGCACCGAAAAGCTTTACTGCACCCCGGGAAACGGCGGTATCTCACGCTATGCCGAGTGCTTCGACGTGTCCGCAACGGACATTGACGGCGTGGTACAGCTTGCAAAAAGGCTTGCGGTTGACATGGTCGTGGTTGCTCCCGACGACCCGCTGGTGTTGGGTATGGTGGACGCGCTGAACGCCGAGGGGATAGTGACCTTCGGCCCCAACAAGGCGGCGGCTATTATCGAGGGCAGCAAGGTTTTCTCCAAAGACCTGATGAAAAAGTACGGCATACCTACCGCGGCGTACGAGGTTTTCACCGAGGCGGACAAGGCTGTGGAGTACATCAAGTCCCAAAACAGCTACCCCACGGTAGTCAAAGCGGACGGTCTCGCTCTGGGCAAGGGCGTTATTATCGCCCAGAACGAGCAGGAGGCTGTTGACGCGGTACACTCTATCATGGAGGACAAAATTTTCGGCGAAAGCGGCTCCAAGCTTGTTGTTGAGGAATTTTTGACGGGTCCCGAAATTTCCGTTTTGTCCTTTACGGACGGAAACGTGGTCGTACCCATGATATCCTCAATGGATCACAAGCGCGCTCTGGACGGCGATCAGGGTCTCAACACCGGCGGCATGGGCACCGTTGCGCCTAATCCGTACTACACCGAGGACGTTGCCAAGGAGTGCATGGAAAAGATTTTCCTGCCGACTATCAACGCCATGAAAGCCGAGGGCAGGACTTTCAAGGGCTGTCTGTACTTCGGGTTAATGGCTACTCCGAAGGGCGTAAAGGTCATAGAGTACAACTGCCGCTTCGGCGACCCCGAGACCCAGGTGGTGCTGCCGCTTTTGGATACCGACCTTGTTGACATTTTCGAGGCGGTCTATAGGGGTACTCTTGCGGATGTTTCTATTAGGTGGAAAAACGAGTGCTGTTCCTGCGTTGTAATGGCAAGCGGAGGCTACCCCAAGAGCTACCCCAAGGGGCTGGAAATGTCCGGTATGGACGATAAGGGACAGGTTGACGGAGTTTTTGTGTACCACGCGGGAACAAAGTACGCCGACGGAAAATTCTACACCAACGGCGGGCGCGTCATAGGCGTTACCGCAACGGGGGAGACCCTGCGGGCGGCTTTGGACAAGTCCTACGCGGCGGTGAAAAAAATAAGCTTCGAGAACGCGCACTACCGCACAGACATTGGAAAGCGCGCTCTTGAAGCGGAATAATTACTACAGAAATGAAAACGTCCCCTGCGGTTGGAGCCGGGGACGTTTTGGCATGTCATTTATCGAATGCCGGATTAAAGGCGTAAAAGTTTTTAGAGTTCAGGTTATCCTGCGTGATCCTCAGCGCCTCGCCGAAACGCTGGAAGTGGACGATCTCGCGTTCCCGCAGGAACTTGATCGGATCGCGTACGTCGGGATCATCGGTAAGCCGCAGGATATTGTCATATGTCGTGCGGGCTTTTTGTTCAGCGGCAAGATCCTCAACGAGGTCTGTTATCGGGTCTCCTTTGGACTGAAAATATGCTGCTGTGAACGGCGCTCCCGACGCTGCTATCGGATAGATTCCCGTAGTATGGTCGACAAAGTAGGTGTCAAAGCCGCTTGCCTTGATCTGTTCCATTGTAAGGTTTCTGGTGAGCTGATAAAGGATCGCGGATATCATTTCGAGGTGCGCCAATTCTTCGGTACCTATATCTGTAAGCACACCTTTGACCTGCGCATAAGGAGCCGCATAACGCTGGTTAAGGTAACGGAGCGAGGCAGCCAATTCACCGTCCGGACCGCCTAATTGGCTTATGATAGCCTGCGCAAGCTTCGGGTTGTTGTTTTTGATGTTTACGGGATATTGAAGTTTTTTCTCATAAGCCCACATTATCGGTTCGCGCTCCTTTCCCAAGGCCAGGGGTCGTCGACCCAGTTAAAGCGTTCGGTTGTCGAGGACTGATCTGCGGTTATCGGACCATACTTGTTTATATAAGCTTCATACGCCGCATTCCTCAGTTCGGTGTATTTTTTGAACAGATCAAGAGCGTTCCTGTCGGCAGGGTGCGTGTCAAGATAAAGATTCAGCTCGTACAAATAAAAATCGTACATCTGAATTGCGCACATGAGGTTATTTCCGTTCATCGCAGGAAACCTCCTTTCCGCAGAAGGGCAGATCAAGACTCGGGAACATCGTTCCGCGTTCAAGAGCGATATTTTCGGCATATGGAGTCTCCCACTGCTGGAACGGCACATAGCACATTCCTATCGGCGTTTCGGCGGGAAAAGCGGACATTTCACTGTTTCCCGATGATTTCATACTGATATACATAGCTTCTCCTTTCCGGTTAAGAAAAAGTTTAACCTGTTTTATAGTATGAGTACACAGCAGGTTTGGTTACAAACGCCGGCTTGAAATAATTTTACGCAAAACGTTGAAAAGTCCTTGACAAATTTAATAAAATATGTTAAAATATTTAAGCATTATTCATTAGCCGGCGTGATGGAATTGGCAGACGTGACGGACTCAAAATCCGTTGGGGTAACACTCGTGCGGGTTCGACCCCCGCCACCGGCACCACAGAGACCCGCGGAGGCAGGTATTCTTTTATAAGATATCTGTCCCGCGGGCATTTTTGTTTTTCCCCAAAAACTTTTATTGTACATAGCATAAAGCCCGCAGATTCAGATATTTCTTTAAGAAATAATTTGTCCTGCGGGCATTATTACATTATTATTTTGGGGGAAAAAGGAGTTTTACTGTGCCGAAACTATTCGGTTCTCAAAGTCAAAGCAGTAACAAATCCCGCTTCCCTTATCCGTAACAGTGCGGTTCCGTTCGTCAACTTCAAGACCCATTCCCGAATATTTCATCGAGACAGCAGAATCCTCGTCTATTTCGGGAATGGGGTTATCAAAGAAAACTATTTCGTCCCCTGTGTGTGTTCCGTCTTGGGAGGGCATAGAGGTGTAAAATGTCATTTCGTTTCCGTAGGTAAAAACCGCAAGGGGATATCCGTTCATATCGTAAACGTTAAGGTAGTTGTCCGAACGGCTTATGTCAATCTCATAGGGAGCCTGTCCGCTGTTTACCGATTCCGCAAGCGCGGGATAGCTCGATACATAGCCGCCGCAGTCCAGCTCAATATTAAGGTAGTATGCATATACTGCTTCGGGATTTTTTTCGGTATCGGCAAATACCTGACGTCCTACAAGGTCAAATTTTCTTCCTGCTTTTGTTTCACTATCGAAATCGACCTCTTCCATGCACTGGGACCTGAACATACCGGGCTCAAGATTGGCGGCAAGACTAAGATCAGGAAGCCTATAGGCTCCGAAAGGAACTGTTTCCCAGCCTGTATAGGGACTGTTTCCGTCAGAGATTTTAACCGTATCGACCTGCCGTATCTGCAAAGGCGCAGTCGTCATAACGTCTCCGCAAAATGTTACGCTGACCTTGTCTCCGAAGTTCAGTTTTTCATCGGAGTATACAAAGGTCTCTCCCTGAGGAAATTCACCCTCGTCCGGCGTAACTATATAATATGCTCCGTCAATTCCGACGCGCGTTACAGTTCCGCTGAAAGCATGATAGGCAAGGTTATAAAGCGGGGATATAAGGCTTCCGTAATCCTCGTCCGAAATGCGGTATATACGGGAATTTTCTCCGAAAAAGTCCGCGCCTGCGCCAAACTCGGTTACAGCCATATAGGGTGTATAGGAAAAATATTGTTCGTCTCCGCTGCTGCCGAAGCCTATACCGCAGATCGTGTTGTCGGAGCAGCAGGCAAACAATCCCACACTTTCCTCATTCAGGCGTGAGGGTATATCGGTCATTTCATACTCCATGCCGTCAAAAATTTCTATTATTTGCGTGATATCCTCAGAGGCGCAGCTTCTTAAAGCCGTATCGCTTACAATTGTATAGGCACTACAGTGTGCAAGCCGTATTGGTTCGTCTTTTGCGGAGGTACAAGCCGTCATACCTATCAGGCTAAAAAGAATTGCCGCAAAAACTGCGGCAGCGATATAAGAGGCATAAATGTTTTTTTTCATACACAGTCTCTCCCCGCTGTAATATTCTGTAAATAATAGTACAGCGCAAAGAAGAATTTGTCAACCCTGTTAGGCGTTTTTTAATCAAATTGTAATCATGATGTAATATTAAAGGTAACAATACTTTTTCCGCTTTGAGAAAATAAATATTACTGTAATAACAGCGGCTGTAAGCTCAGCTGCCGCTGCGGACACCCATATGCCGTCAACGCCCCATATAAGCGGAAGCATGATGACCGCCGCGACCTGAAATACCAGCGTTCTCAAAAAGGATATAAGCGCAGATGTCAGCCCGTCGTTTAAAGCAGTGAAAAACGCCGAACCGAAAATGGCAGTTCCGGCAAAAAGAAATGAAAAAGAAAATATTAAAAATCCGCGCAGAGTCAACGCGAGGAATCCTTCGTCGCCGCCGGTGAATATCATTGCAAGGGGACGTGCAAGAAGCTCTGCCGACGTAAACATCACCAAAGATAAAATCGAAATTATCATACTGCTTTTTTTCAGCAGACTTTTAAGCTCAGTACTGTCTCCTGCACCGTAATGAAAGCTTATGATCGGCGCAGCCCCTACAGAGTACCCGATAAAGGCTGCAAGGAAAATCATATTGACATACATAAGCACGCCGTATGCCGCAACGCCGTCCTCTCCGGCGTATTTCATGAGCTGTACGTTATAAAGCATATTTACAAGGGACATTGAAACGTTCGACATCAGCTCCGATGAACCGTTGGCGCAAACTTTTGCAAACGTTCCAACATCAAATCCAGTCTTTGTCAGCCTCAAATTGCTCGAATTGGGCATGGCAAAATATATTAGAGGGATTATTCCTCCAAGCGCCTGACTTATTGCGGTAGCCGCTGCCGCTCCCGCAATTCCGAATCTGAATACTGCTACCAGAAGCGCGTCTCCTATAATGTTAGCAATACCTGCCGCAGCCGTTACCGCAAGACCGAGACGAGGTTTTGCCGCTGTTGAGAAAAAGCTCTGGAATTCAAACTGGAGCATATAGAACGGCAGAACGGGCAGAATGATCCTGCCGTAAAGAACGCAGTTTTCCAGAAGCTCGTCCTTTGCGCCCATGAAAGCCGCGACCGGACGTATAAAAATCATTCCGAGAGCGGCAATTAACGCGCCGCATACAACAGTGGTATAAATAAGCAGTGAAAATTGCCTGTTGGCTTTTTCACGGTCGCCCTCGCCCATTGTTTTGGCTATAAGCGCGCTTCCTCCCGCGCCGAACATGAATCCTACTGCGCCAAGCACCATAAGAAACGGCATAATAAAATTTACAGCGGTAAAGGGATTTTTTCCCGCAAAATTAGATACGAAATATCCGTCAGCAACTCCGTACAGCGACGTAAAGATCATCATCATAACGGACGGAAATGTAAAGCGGAGCAGTTTTCCATAGGAAAAACGCTCTGAAAGCTGAATGTGCATAAATCCTCCCGATATTGGTTAAATTTCTGAAATTTTTTCGCTTAGCTGATCCATGTAACGCTTTGTAAGCTCAATATAGGTTTCCCGTTCATTTTTCGTCCATGAAGCAAAAATTTCATTTTCGATGCTGATTATTTTCAGCACCGTGTTTTCCGCAAGTTCCATACCCTTTTCGGTCAGGCAGACGTTTTTGCGGCGTCCTTCCGCAGCCTCAAGAAAAATCACGTTCTCAGTCTCAAGCTTGCGAAGAGCGGAATTGACTGTCTGCTTATTTATCCCGAAGCCGCAGATATCGCTTATCGGACACTTTCCGCCGCCGTCCAGTACTGCGTACAGCACCATCATTGCGCTGTATGTCAGTCCCAGCTTGAGAGCGGCTTCGTGATATACCGAATCTGTCTGCGTTATCAGACTGTTAAACCTATTCATATCCGCGCATACGAATTTTTTCATATTGATCCTCCTTTATGTATGAAATCGTACAAACAACATTATAGTACGATTTCATACAAATGTCAATACCTTTTTATTTTTTCTTAGACACATACAAGTGTGAAATGATTTAAACAAAATAAAACGACTGCCAAGATTTTGGCAATCGTTTTTAAATAAAGAAACTTACTCGTTATACTTTAAAAATCAAAGGGAAGAAATAAAATGCTCCAACAGAATTTTTTTGAACTTTATAATTTCAGGTCAAACCACTATATCAGATCGCATTACGATAACTAACCGCAGCGGATCGTAAAGTGCAATCGGCAGTATCTGATCTATTAGCTGAAATTGGAAATGATCTCGTTTATATTGCGTGCCGTTTCCATATTTTCAACAATGAGATCGTTAAGCTTCTGAACCATTGAATATGTGATCTGAACTTTGGAGGAAATACTCTCCACGCCGTGCTCATTTTTTTCAACGACGCCGTTAAGCTCCCTGGCTTCCCTGCTGATATTTCCTATAAAGCCGGATATTTTGTCCATGTCGCTGTTAAGACCCTCAATAGAGGCTTTCAGGTTTTCGGAAATATCCTGCATATTATTGAAAACGTCCACAATATCGTTTTTCATAAAGCTGATTATCTCCTCAAAGCAGGAGCGGATATTTCCGATATTAGCGTTCATTTCCATACACACGTCGTAAATAGCGTCCGCCGCTTTGGAGGAATTTTCCGAAAGATCCTTTATTTCGGAAGCTACCACAGCAAATCCTTTTCCGGCCTCTCCCGCTTTTGAAGACTCTATTGAAGCGTTTATCGCAAGAAGCTGAGTCTGTCTTGCTATACTCTGGATACGGGTCACGTTATCGTTTATGTGCTCAAAATTATTTAAGTATCCCATGGACATATTTATGTCCGTTTCCGTCTCCGCGGTTTTCTGGGTTATGTTGGAAAACATTCTTTCCGCGCTCTCCATAAGCTTGTCGGCTGACTTTATCCTTTCGGAGTTTGTCGATCTGCTGTCGGACATTATCTTGCTGATAGTTACAATATCCTTGTTGACCTTCTGGATAGCGCTGTTAGCGTAGGTAACGCCCGAAGAAAGATTCTCAGCAGTCACAGTATTGTCGTTGGCGCAGCTTGACAGCGAGGAAACCGTACTTATCATTACCTTGGAGCCGCTGTTAAGCGTGCGGGAGCAATCCGAAAGAGTTGAAACGATATTCTGCAGAGCCTTGGTAAGAGAACTTACCGAAGTGGCTATCCTGCCGACCTCGCTTTTTGTTCCCGTATACTCCGATATCTGCCAGTTTGCATTGAGCGCAAGAGAACCCAGAGTGTTTACCGCCGTAGTGACTTTTTTCAGCGGAGCGGTAGCAAATCTTGATACGATGACCGTAGCGATTATTACCAGGATTACGGTCATTACAATAAAGACAACAAATATTTTTATTACGTTAATACTGTCAGAAAGAAGCTCGGATTCGCTGTCCTGCATGGTAACGATCAGATTAAGTCCGGGTATATTCCTGTAAACTATCATGTTCCCCGAATCATATAAAACGCCGCTTTCCTCGCCGGTCTTTACCTTTTCGGCGATCTCCAGAAGCGCGCTGTCCTCTATGGGAGCGGTTATCATGTTGCTGTCAGTATGATAAGCGTATATTAGATTTGCCGCGTCGATAACGGCGTATGTTTCGTTTTCCAGCTCGGGAATCTCGGGGCCCTCAAGAAGCTCGTTCAGACCCGAAATGAAAGGGCCTCCGCCCACGAAGCCCATAGGCTCGCCGTTATCGTCGTATATCGCCATACGGAGATTGAATATAAGCTGATCCGACGCAGGGGATACGAACGCGCCTCCGTTAAAAAAGCCGTCGTTGGAGCTTGTCATAGTCTGCCTGTATGGTTCAAGAGCGTCGCCGGTTCTTGTTACCATTCCGACCGCTCCGGCGGAAGAATGGGCAAGCACCTTGGTGTCCCAGTTGCTGAGGTATATTCCCTCCCACTGATTGAGCTTTGAGAAGTATTTTTCGGTATAAGCCTGAGCCGCGCTTATGTATTCGGCATTGTCGGGTTCCTTTAAAAGGTTGGTAATCTCGTCTGCCGAAGCATAGGCCTGAAGCATATTTTCCGAATCGGAAACGAAAAGATCAATGACGGACGCCTGTCCCGCCAAAGAAGTGTTCATATTTTCGATAGCCGATTCCCTTGTTATGTCGCTGACTCTTCCTCCAATGACAAGACCTGATACCGTAAGACAGATCAGGGACACAAATCCTACCCCTAAAGACAACAGGGTCTTCATTTTCATGTTTCTGAACATATCAATACCTCCGCTAATACAAGTAATATTTTTGACCTCGCAGGCTTACGGAACTGCGCGGAAAGATACGTAAGCGATCGCTGAAAAGCGGTGCGCCTACGGTTTGTGCAAGCGAGCGGCACATATATCCGACCGGTTTGCTGATGATCGGTTTGTGTCAATTATAGTATATTTTTCTTATAAAGTCAATATAAAAAATAAAATAAATGCAATTTTAATACGCATAAAAATTCACATATCCATATAAACTTTTGGGGCAGATTTATATATGTATTTTGCATATGTTTTGTTCGGGATTGCCTATACCCGGCGTCTGATATTTACTGTTGGAGACTTGTAATGGAATTTTACGGTTTTTTTATTAAATTGTAACCATTCGGTAACTGGACAATGGTTTATGCGTATGGTATAATTTTACCAAGAGATAAATTTTTTATAGGGGTGATATTATGAAAAAAAGAATATTGTTGACATTTGCGGCTTCCGCAATGCTTCTGGCTGCCTGCGGAAAAACTGAAAATACCGTTGCTGAACCACCTGCGGAAACAACCGCGGAAACATCTTCCGCGGCAGTATCCGAAGCTGTCACAGAACCCTCAAAGCCTGATTTCAGGTACATGGTATACGATGAGAACGGCGTATCCAAAGCCTATGTAAAGGAATATCTCGGAAACGAGGTATCGGTGGCAATACCCGAAGAAATAGGCGGATTTCCGGTGATAAGATACGCTCCCGGCATTTTCAAGGGAACCGACGTCTCCGAAGCGGTATTTCCCCCGACGGTAACCAAAATATTGGATATAAACGGCGCGGACAAGCTGGAGACCCTCAATATTTCCAAGACGGTAAAAATGTTTTCGGCAAATAATTTTTCCAATTGCGCAAGTCTTAAAAACGTTAACGCCGAAAAGGGCGAAACGTTTATGTCGGTTGACGGGGTACTCTATTCCGCCGACGGGAAAAGCCTTGTGTTTTTCCCTCCGGGCAGAACCGGGGAATTTACCGTTCCAGACGGAGTGGAATTTATTGGAGATTACGCGTTTTCAAAAAGCGGTCTGACAAAGGTGACTCTGCCGCAGGGGCTTTCCGGAATAGGCGGGTACGCTTTTCGGAACTCCGAGCTTGAGGAAATAACGCTTCCGGACGGGCTTGAAACTATTGAAAAATATACATTTTCCGGCAGCAAGCTGAAAAACGTCGTCCTGCCCGCGGGTCTTGCCAAAATAGACGGCTTTGCTTTTCAAGAGTGTCCCATAAAGTCTATAGATCTTCCCGAGGGGCTTACGGAGATAGGTATGTTCGCCTTTTCCGATACGGAGCTGACGGAGCTTTACCTCCCGGACAGCATTGAAAGCTGCGGTGATATTCTCGGGAACAGCTCCGGTATTGCGGTGTCCGCGCCGATATCCGCAGCTTACGGGGAAGGCTCCCTGCATCTGACGGATCTGCCCAACATCACGTTCAGGGGAGACAACGATATGCACAGGGCGGTGCGATCCGCGCCGAAGCTTTACGACCATGACGCGGGAAGAATATTTATCGATCTTGACGGAGACTGTTTCCCGGAAATAATAACCGTCGGCAATAACGGCGGCGCCTACGGACATCAATACGATTTCCGCAGTAAAGAATGGCACAGCTTTTGGTACGGCTTAAATACGGACAAGGACTTGAACCTTTATTACGATAAAGACAGAAACGAGTATTTTTATTTGTTTGATATGTACGGAGAGAACGGCGGGATATTCTTTTACAAATATTTGTGCTCGGAGGACGGATTTTATAATTACAACAGCTGCGATTTCAGCGACTACATAGGATTGCTTGACGGTTACTCAGCAGGCGAATGGACGGACTGCGGCGGCGAACGTGTTTACAGTGTTGAATCGACCGTTGAATTTGGTACGATAAACGGAAAATACTACATAGGTATAGACGATCCCGATTTTTTGGAAAATGCCGTAAACGACGCCATGAAAGAATATGAAATAGTAAGCGGCGTCAATATTTCCGAAATTGTTGAGCGGTACGGCGATGACGACCGCAAGTACGAGATCGTTATGAGCGAATTTGCCGAAAAGCCTCAGCCCTCGCCGTATTTTTCTGAGGGGAACGTGAAGCGGGAAGACAAGGAGCCTTTTGTTACAATAGGCGGCAGCGCGTATACCGAGGATGATTGGTTCGTTTATCTGCAAAGTGAAGAAGTAACTGCGGAAAGCTTTGAAAAGCTCTCGCGGCTGCCTAAGCTGACGACTCTCAGTATCGGCGGCAGGTACGGTGAACAGACCGATATCGACCTGAACGGGATCGGCGCGCTGACAGATCTCAGAGAGCTGTATGTTTACGGAAACATAAAAAACGCCGCTGAGATAGGAAAGCTTACGAACCTGTCGGTGCTGTATATGTCCCCCGAAGCCGACGACCTCTCTTTTTTGACCGGCATGGACAGCGTTGCCGTTATAGAGTTTGGAAACACAATGGATAAGCCCGCTGATTTCTACGAGCCGATCAGCGGAATGAAAAATCTGCGCTGTTTTCTGCTTAGCCGCTGGGAACAGTATATGACAGAGGAGCAGGAGGCGTACCTACGGGAAAACGCTCCGCAGATAAAAATTTTCACATATAAAAGGGGGTAAACGATGTGATGAGAAAAGCCGCGGCGCTTGCCGCCGTCATCGCCGCAGTTATAGTGATATCCGCCGTTTCGGGAGCCGCGGTCTCTGCGGACGCAAAAAAGGCCCCGTTCACATGGAGGGGCAAGGAGGTAACGGAATTCCCATATTCGGTAAAGCAGTACCCTAAGGAAATGAAAGTAACTGCCGACGGAAAGGATATCCTGAGAGGAGAGACGTTTCCGGGAGTTACCTATTCAAAAGGCAGGATAACGCTCAACAACGCGCATATAGACGATAAGCTGTATATAAAGCTGACCGGAAGCGGCTACGCACCCGAGATCGTGCTTATAGGCGACAATTACGCGGAAGAGCTGACCGTTAACCCGAGCGGCTTTTCAAAGGTTTCCGTAAGCGGCAGCGGCACGCTTGAGGTGAAAAGTATAAAATTCGTTCCGGATACGTCGTACCGGACGATGCTGACTATAAAGGAAAACGCGAGGGTGACCGTTTCCGAGGACAGGGAAAACGTTACCAAGCTAAGGGAAGCTATAAACGCGAGCTGCATTTCCGTCCGGGAAAACGGCTTTCTTGAATGCTCCTTTTTGAGCGGCGAGGAATTGTGTCTGACAGACAACGCCGAGGTTAAGACCGTACACTGTGAGACAAGCAGCATATTTCTTTCCGGCAGCAGCGTTATGGAGGTGGAAAGCGACTACGAAAAATACCCGAAGCTTGAAGTCGATTACGTTCTGAACCGCGGAATGTACTATATAGAAACCATTACAATAGAGGACGACGCGCGGCTGACCCAGGTCTCAAACACAGGCGCATACGGCATTTTCTGCTACGGCAACTACAATGGGGAAATAACCGTTTCCGACAACGGAACGCTTGACGTTTCGGGCAGCTCGTACTACGGCGTGTCTCTTGGGGATTGCGCCTTTGGCTCGTTTGAAATGAACGGGAATTCCCGCGTCAGGATAACCGGCTTTACGACCGCGCTGCTCGCAAGGCGGATCGACATAAACGGAGGAACTCTTGAGATAGATTCCAACGGAAACGCCATACAGGTGTACCCTCGATCCGCAGTTTCCCCCTATTCGTCTTTTGAACCCGGCTTTTATGTAAACGGCGAGACGGTCTCCGTGTCGGCGGACGGCGAAGAAAAGCCTTTGGATTACGGCTGGCAGATACTTGACACCGATCCGGACAACTACCATTTCTGCGTTATTTACAACGATAAGGGCGACCGCGAGCTGGAAGACTTCTCCATAACTGTCAGGGAAAAGGTCGAACACGGCAAATAAGTACGATTAAAAATTGTGCGGACGCAGGAAAGCGGCGCGCTTCACTGTCAGCCTCGTATCCGCCGCTGCGGATAATCAAAATTATCTCTAAAGCTGCTGTTCCGACAGACATTCAACCGCGTATTCCATGACAGCGTCAAGATTGTCGATAATAAACTGCTGAGCCTCGGGCTTATACAGTATGCATTTATACTCAGCTCCGTTTGCGGACCTGCGGGTTTCGGCAAATATGCCGATACTGTCCGACACGGATGTGATATCCATGTGGCTTTTTCCGCTGTCGTCGGTATAGGTTTTTATAAATCCTACGTTTTTGAGCCAGCCTGTTAACGTTTTCCTGAGCGCGGTTGAGGACGCGCGTACCTCAGCCGCGGAAATTATTCTGTCCGTAAAGGCGGATATGGTGAGAGGTTCGGTGTCCGGCGACAGCCTGCCGCCCGCAGCCGTAATTGCGGAAAAGACCTGCCTTATCTCCTCCGGCGTGCGGAGCCTGCACATATCCTTTTTGGCTGTCCGTTCGGCAGGAGCCTTGACGGAGACGTCTGCGGCGGAGCTTTTTCTATCCGTATCCGCTCCGGTATACTCAGATATTGCCTGCATAAAGTCAGCGCCGTATTTTTCCAGCTTTACCGCTCCCACGCCCGACACCTCAAGGAACTCGCTGTCGGTGCGGGGCAGCCTTACGCACATATCGAGAAGCGCGGAATCGGTAAATACCACATACGCCGGTACTCCCTGGGCGGCAGCTATCCTTGAACGCAAAGCCTTTAAATCCGCAAGCAGTCCGGGATCGGCGCTGAACGGCTCCGCCGCGTTTGTCATGGCTGCCGGAGCTTTTCTGCGTTTGGGTTCTTTTTCCTTGGGAAGCCTTGCGGAAATACTTGCGTTTCCTTTCAGTACCTCCGCGGCGGCAGGTCTTACCCGCAATATCGGATATTCGCCGTCTGTTTTTTCAATGTATCCCTGCATAATAAGCCTGTCGATGATACTTCTTATGCGCTTTTCGGAGGATTCCCCCATTATCCCGTAGGTGGACAGCGAATCGAGTCCCGCCGAGGTTATCTTTTCGTTCTCGCTGCCCCTGAGCATATCGCATATCATTTTCACGCCGTATCTCTGTCCCGAACGGACAATGCAGGACATTATCTTCTGGGAATCCACCGTAATATCCTCATACGGCTCGTCGGAGCAGCACCATGAACAGTTGCCGCATTCTTTCGGGGACTTTTCCCCGAAGTATCCGAGAATATAGCTCCGCAGGCATTCTGCGCCCGTGCAGTAAAATATCATATCTTTAAGACGCTTCATATCGCGGCTTCGCATTTCCTGAGCCTCGTCGGGAGAAAGCTCCGACTGTTCATAGCTCCTGTTTATCAGGAACTGCGCGGTGTGTATGTCCGAGCCGTTGTACAGCAGGATACAGTCCGCGGGGGAGCCGTCCCGCCCCGCACGTCCCGCCTCCTGATAGTAGCTTTCCACATCCTTGGGCATATTGTAGTGGATAACATACGATACGTTGGATTTGTCGATACCCATTCCGAATGCGTTAGTGGCGACCATTATGTTTTTTCTGTCGTAGATGAAATCCTCCTGGTTTGACGACCTCTCGGCTTCTCCCATGCCGCCGTGGTACGACGTTACCGAAAAGCCGTCTCTCAAAAGCCGTTCCGTGATATTTTCAACGTTTTTTCTTGTGGAACAGTAAACTATCCCGCTTCGACCATCCGCGGAGTATTTTTCCGCAAGCTGCTTTAAGGCGGCGTATCTGTCGGCGGGACTGCGCACCTCGAAATAAAGATTTTTTCTGTCAAAGCCCGTAACAAGAGTGTAGGGGTCGTTCATTTCCAGCAGCCTTACTATGTCCTGCCTGACCTGATCCGTGGCGGTGGCGGTAAACGCCGTTACCACGGGACGGCGGGGAAGCCTTTCAATGAACCTCGGGATATTCATGTAGCTGGGGCGGAAATCCTGACCCCACTGCGAGATGCAGTGAGCCTCGTCCACCGTTATCATGGAAATGTCCGCGTTTTCCGCAAAGCTTAAAAACGCGCCGCTTTCAAGACGTTCGGGAGCGGCGTATATCAGCTTGTACATACCGTTTTCCGCGTTTCGTATAACGGTACGTATCTGGCTTTCCGTAAGAGAGCTGTTTATGTAAGCCGCCTTTATCCCCGACTGGACAAGGGAAGCAACCTGATCCTGCATAAGGGATATGAGCGGAGATATTACAATAGATATGCCTTCCCGCAAAAGGGCGGGCACCTGATAGCATATGGATTTTCCCGCGCCGGTGGGCATGACTCCCAGGGTGTCCCTGCCGGAAAGTATGCTGTCGGTTATTTCCTTCTGCCCCTGACGAAAGGAAGCGTAGCCGAAATATTTTTGCAGCGTTTGCAGTATATCGCAGCTGTTCATACAAATTATCATCTCACAATCGGTATTTTACCGTAATTACAGTTTTTCGTTTATATCATTATACCAGTAATTGCAAAACAAGTCAAATGCTTTCATTGACATAAAAAATTGCCGGTACCTTTATACATGGTACCGGCAGTGTCGGCGGGGAAATTGTTCGCGCCGATTATATTTTCAGTATTAAGAATCAGACTGCATTCTGCTTTGAAGGTAACCGTAAAATACGTCTCCGCCGCTGTTCATTGCTGAACCGTCCTGCTGCGCTCCCCCTCCGATTTTTCTATAGTAAGCGTTTTAAGTATCTCCTCGCATATCCAGCGGTTTATCCCGTAGCCGTTTGCGTAGGCGTAAATATTCATTGAGTACCCGCCGCGGTCGATCTTATAGATGTACTGCTCTATCTCCATCTGCATTTCCGAGGAATACTTCCGCGTGTGGTAGAAATCGGTGTAGAGCAGGTTTTCACCCTCGTAATGCTCCTCGTCAAGGAGAGTTATCTCGTCTCCGTAGCCGTAGTCGGTAAGGTAGTCCTCGCGGGGAATTGTTTCGCTTGCGGGGTAAGCGGGAGCAAATTCCATTATTTTATTATTTCCCGAATTTGGATTTGTGACGGGGTATACGCAACTGTTTTCCATGCTCCAGCCGTTCGGCAGACCGAAGCGCACGGTAACCTCTCCGTCGTCCTGTCCGGTGTAGCTGAGTCCTCCCATGCCGTCGTAGTGCAGAACAGGCTCGGTTATGGCGGTTCCGCTCATTTTCAGACGTTCGTTCACTGTGGATTTCAGGTCGATATCGGGCAGCGGGAAGCTCAGCGGCTCCTTGGGCAGACCGAAATCGGCAAGTTCAAAATCGGTAAATGCGCGGTACAGCTTATACCCGCCGTCGGTCTTGTCGATCTCAAAGTATGCGGTGTAGCCTGTTCCCGCGTCAGCGTCGACCTTTGTAAAATCTTCCCATAGAATTGCGAGGTCGTATTTCCAGTATACCCAGGTTCTTGTGTCGGAGATAGAACCGAAGTCCGCGCCTCTGAACATAATACCTTTCAGCTCGCGTATATTTTCGCCGGTCGTATCGAGGCAGCCGTGCTTGACCGCGTTTGCGTAGTTCAGCATATCCGGGTCGGAAAAATAACCGGCGGGTTCAAAATCTCCGATCTTGAAAATATAGCTCCAGTAATCCGTAAGGTATGACTCGCATACTTCCTCTAAAAATATTGGCTCCGGGTCTTCGGTATAATTCAAAAAGTCCGACGAAGCAAGCTTACTGACCGCGGGAGAATCCCAAAGCTTTTCCGTACCGTCCTTCAGGAAAATATCATAAGGCGGTCTGCCCTGACTTAAAGTGTCGAGAGCGTACATAGACCCAGCGCTGCCGTCCTGAACCGCCGTTATGCGAACATATCCGTCCCCGTCGGTATACTCAAAGTACGCGTTTGCGCCCCAGCTGCTTTCGCTGCCGTCCCATGTGTCCCTGTACCTCAGCTCACAGGGGATTGTCATCCACTTTGTGCCGTCCTCCTTGACGCCCTCGTCGGCGCGCTCCGCGGGGGCGTTTACGCTTAAAAGAATGTAGCGTTCGTATGCGTCAAGGTCGTAGGTCATTTTAAGCTGCAAAAAGGTTTTCAGGTCGCCGCTGTCGGTGTATTTGCCTATGTCGAAGCTTTCGTACCTCGTGCCGCCATTGAATACCGCATTGTAGTACCCGGTAAGATAGCTTGCAAAAAGCTGTTCGGGAGCCGCAAACATCGCCTTGCTGAGCTTTTCCGCGCCCGCCCTATAGTCGAACTCATAGGGCGGTTCACCGTCAAGCCTGCCGAAAGCGCGCACGTCCCCGTCGCTTCCCAAATAACAGGAGGAAATTCGCACCGCGCCGTGTTCGTTTTTATAATACTCGAAATAAGCGTTTCCCTCCATGACCTGATAGCTGTCGAGTTCAAGCACATTGTAAATAATTTTGTATGGGATTATCACCCAAGACGTACCGCCCTCCGTTTCGCCGCGCCTGATATCTTCCTTCCGGATAACTATTTCGCTAAGCTTATACCTGTCGCTGCTGTACAGGGTCGTATCGTATTCAAGGCAAAGGCTCATATAGCTCATAAGGTCGCTGCTGTCGGTGTAACCCGAGGGCGGCAGCATATTTTCCGAGGTACGCATAAACGCCCATGTGTAGTGAGTTTCCAGATAATTGCGGAACAATGCGATCTCGTCCGTGTATATCCTCTTGTCCAGGCGAACGCTTTCGGCAATTATCTTTAATTCCTCGTCGGTTACCGCGCCTTCCTTGAACTGTATACCCACATAGGCGGGTATGTTTATGCTGTATGCCAAAACCGCGGGATAACTCGTTTCCTCGCCTGTTTCGGGGTCTCTCACCATAACGGAAGTAACGGCGTTCTCGCTGTATTGGTCGGAGCGCACGGGCGTGTAGCCGCCGTCCCAGCTTAATATCGACCCGAGCATTATTTGGTTATAGACCGATCTGTAGTTGCTGTCGTCGTATTCGGAGAGATCGAAGCGGTTGAAAGCTACAGTTCCCATGACTTCGGCGTTTTCGTCCAGAATATTCATAGGCGACTCAAAGCCCTCGCTGTACATCTCGCTGTCGTCGTCAGAAACCCCACACCGCCAGCCCGCGGGAAGTGATAAGCTTACCGAAAATGGTCTGCCGTCGGATATCTCGGTATTATTGTCGGTTCTGTCCGTTTCGTTGAAAGGGAATTTGATCCACAGCGTACTCATTTCGCGCGGGTTATCGTCACTGCTGCTTTTCGCGTTGGTAAGCAGACAAACCGCCGCTGCCGCCACGGCTATGACCGAAACGGCGGTAACTATCACCGTCGGCTTTTTCGCCGCAAGCACTCCCTTTATGCGGGACTTGATATTGCTCTCCCCGAACGCAAGAATGCCTCCGAGGGAGATATGGTTCTGTCGTGCGGATATGTTCAGGAGCGCGTTTGCGTAGTCCTTCCGCACGTCCCTGTCAAAGCGGGAGACCGCCCTCTCGTCGCAGGAAAGCTCCATGTCCTTGGTCATAAGCCTGTAGGATACCCACGCCAGCGGGTTGAACCAGTGCAGACACAAAGCAGTCATTGCAATAAGCTTGACTATGTGGTCACCGCGGCGGATATGGGTGCGCTCATGGGCGAGGATATAGTCAGTGTCGGTCTCGGAAATTCCCTCGGGAAGATATATTTTCGGACGGACAGTTCCGTACACAAAGGGCGTGGGGATATTGGGACTGATGTAGATATTGTCCCGCAGAAGCGTCGCGCCGACAAGCTTTTTCCTCACCGAGAAATAGGAGACAACGGTGTACGCCGCCATGACCGTTACGCCCGCAAGCCAAACTGTCGCGGCAATAAACATAACGATCTGCATGGGGTCTGCGCTGTTTTCGGGAGTCGGCGGCGGCAGACTTTCGGTTATCGCCTCGTTGACGGAATTGTCTAAAATCGGTGGAGCGGCCGTTATCTGCGGCTGGGGTTCGTGCTCTATATTTTGTGGAATGTAGGTCATTTGGCTTGTAACGCTGCTTTCGGCGGTGTCGGGTTTTACAAGGTTAAACAGGCTTACCGCCGAGGAAAACGAAAACGGACAGAGCAGACGTATCCCCAGAATCAACCAGAGCGCATAGGAAAACCGCTTCGGGAACTTTTTCAGCAGAAGCCGCAGAACAATTATTGCTATGGCTATGTACGCGCCCGTAATGCTCATGTTCAGTACGGTTTTAAATACAGCGGTCATTTCGATCCCTCCGTGTGGTCGTCGATAAGGCGTTTAAGCTCCTCGGCTTCGGAGCGTGTCAGCTTCTCGCGGCTGAGGAAGGCCGCTAAAAACATAGGCAGCGAGCCGCCGAAATTTTTGTTTATCACCGTCTCGGAGCTTTCGGACAGCGCGCCGTCACGTCCGATGCAGGAGACGATCACGGCTTTCTCGCTTTTTATCGCTCCCTTGTTCACAAGCTTCTTGACAATAGTGTATACCGTGGATTTTTTCCAGCTATAGGCTTCCGCAGCCATAGTCACCAGTTCTCCCGACTTGACCGGCTCATTGTCCCAGATAAGCTTCATGAGCTTCATTTCGCTGTCTGTAATATTCATATCGGTACCCCTTTTCCAAAGTTTGGTCTACTATTATAGACCTCTATAGAAAGTCTATCACAATAGACCGGGTTTGTCAATAGGAAAATTGAAATTTCCGCAAAAAAGCGTTCCCCCGCAAAACGGAGGAACGCCTCAGATTTTATTGTTTCTTTTCTTCGGATATTGTCAGAGCGTTTCCGTCAAAATCCACCTTCAGCGTGGAATACGGCTCCGCGCTGTCGCCTATGATCTTCCGCGCGATCATGGTCTCCAGACTGCGCTGGATAAACCGTTTCAGCGGACGCGCACCGTATACGGGGGCGTAGCCCTCCCTGACGATGTAGTCCTTAGCCGCGTCGGTAACGGCAACGTCAAGCTGCTTGTTTTTGAGACGGCTTCTCAGGTCGCCAAGCATAAGGTCGATAATGGGGTATATCTCTTTTTTCGTCAGCGGCTTGTAGAACACTATCTCGTCCAGCCTGTTCAGGAACTCGGGACGGAAATGTCCTTTCAGCACGCGGTTTACCTGTTCCCGTGCCTCGTCGGAGATAACTCCGTTTTCGTCTATTCCGTCGAGAATATAGTCGGAGCCAAGGTTAGAGGTGAGGATTATAATGGTGTTCTTGAAGTCAACCGTCCTGCCCTGAGAGTCGGTGACCCTGCCGTCGTCCAGTATCTGCAATAACACGTTGAAAACGTCGGGGTGAGCCTTTTCCACCTCGTCGAACAGCACAACGGCATAGGGCTTCCTGCGCACCGCCTCGGTAAGCTGCCCGCCCTCGTCATAGCCAACATAGCCCGGAGGCGCTCCGATAAGACGGCTCACGCTGTGCTTTTCCATGTATTCCGTCATATCTATGCGGACGATATTGTGCTCGTCGTCAAACAGGGACTGGGCAAGAGCCTTTGCAAGCTCGGTCTTGCCCACGCCCGTGGGTCCCATGAACAGGAATGAACCGATAGGACGATTGGGATCCTGGATTCCCGCCCGGGAACGGAGTATTGCTTCGCTGACCTTTTGGACAGCCTCGTCCTGACCGATAACACGCTTGTGCAGGATATTTTCCAGATTCAGCAGCTTTTCACGCTCGCCCTCCATGAGCTTGGAAACGGGAATGCCCGTCCATCTGCCGACGATTCGGGCTATCTCCTCGTCCGTTACCTTGTCGCGGAGCAGGCTGTTTTCCTTTTGCTTTTCGGCGGCGTCCTCGGCCTCGTCAAGCTCCTTTTTGAGAGCGGGCAGCTTGCCGTACTTAAGCTCCGCCGCCTTGTTCAGGTCGTAGCTCCTTTCCGCGGAAGCAATGTCCGCGTTGGTCTGCTCAATGTCCTCACGGAGCTTCTGCAAGCGGGTTATGGAGGTCTTTTCGTTTTCCCAGCGGGCTTTCATTTCATTAAACTCGGAGCGCATTTCCGAAAGCTCCTTTTGGATTTCCGCAAGCTCCTCTGCGGCAAGCTTGCCCTCCTCTTTTTTCAGAGCGGTCTCGGCTATTTCCTGCTGCATTATTTTTCTGGCAAGATCGTCCATTTCCGCAGGCATGGAGTCCATTTCCGTGCGGATAAGGGCGCAGGCTTCGTCCACAAGGTCGATAGCCTTGTCGGGTAGAAAACGGTCGGAAATGTAGCGGTTTGACAGCACCGCCGCCGTGATGAGCGCGGAGTCCTGAATCTTTACGCCGTGAAAAACCTCGTAACGCTCCTTAAGTCCGCGGAGAATGGAAATCGTGTCCTCCACGGTAGGCTCGTCCGCCATTACGGGCTGGAAACGCCGTTCCAGAGCGGGGTCTTTCTCAATATATTTTCTGTACTCGTTGAGAGTGGTCGCGCCGATACAATGCAGCTCGCCCCGGGCAAGCATAGGCTTCAGGAGGTTTCCCGCGTCCATTGCGCCGTCGGTCTTGCCCGCGCCCACAATGGTGTGAAGCTCGTCTATAAACAGAATTATCCGTCCGTCGGATTTCTTGACCTCGTTCAGTACGGCTTTGAGACGTTCCTCGAACTCGCCGCGGAATTTTGCGCCGGAGATAAGGCTGCCCATGTCAAGGCTGAACAGCTTTCTGTCCTTAAGGTTATCGGGAACGTCCCCGCGGACGATACGCAGGGCGAGACCTTCAACAATGGCGGTTTTGCCCACGCCCGGCTCGCCGATAATAACGGGATTGTTCTTGGTCTTCCGGGACAGTATGCGGACAACGTTTCTTATCTCTGCGTCGCGCCCGATAACGGGATCAAGCTTGTTCTGGCGGGCAAGCTCAACCAAGTCCTGACCGTACTTTTTCAGCACGTCGTAGGTGTCCTCGGGCGTGTCGCTTGTGACACGCTGGTTGCCGCGGACTTCCTTTAAAATATCGAGAAATTTATCCTTTGAAATTTCAAAGGTTTTGAAAAATTTTTTCAGCTTATCATTGGCGGTGTCGAAAAGCGCGAGCATGATATGCTCTACGGAAACGAAATCGTCCCGCATATTTTTGGCGGTCTCCTCGGCTCTGTTGAGACACTTGTCAACGTCCTGGGAGATATAGACGGTGTTCACTTCCCTGCCGCTTCCCGTAACTTTCGGTATCTCGCCGATAAGCTTGGAGAGGTAATTTGTTACTTGTTCCGAGTCCGCGCCCATTCTTGTCATGAGCTGGGGGATAAGTCCGTTTTCCTGAGCGGTCAGCGCGTAAAGCAGGTGCTCCTGCTCAACGTTCATGTTCTGGAAGTCGATAGCGGCGCTTTGCGCCTCGTTAATGGCTTCAATGGATTTTTTGGTAAATTTCTGAGGATTCATAAACATACACCCTTTCCGAAAAAGCTTTGCATTGCGGTATTTTGTATGGTACCGCCATGAGTAAAAGCCGAACTGATTCTGCCGGAATAAATATATTTTAACACAGCGAATGTGCTAAAAGCATTAAAAAAAGTTCATTACATTTATACATATAGAAATTTTTGACATTTTTTTATAAAATCCAACCTATTTTTTTACGCTTTTTGCAAATAATTGTCGAATTATGCTGAATTATGACGATTGCACTCGAAAAAATATTATTGCCAAAACAAGGAAAAAATAGTATAATTTTACTTATCGGCTGAAAAATATAAAAGCCGTAAAAAAGTTACAAAGGAACAGGAGATTTTCAAATGAAAGTAATCACACAAATTGAAACAGCGCGCGGAAAGGTTGTCTACGAGCTGTTCAGCGAAACAACTGACGGTACTGTAAGATACGGGATCAAGATCGTGTCAGGTCTTTTTGACGAGGCGGAGGAGGCTGTGGTAAAAGATATTACCTCTGAACTTGACTTTGCCAGAAAGCTTCTTTTTATGCTGGCGGACAATTTTGTTCTGCCGTCAACTGCTGACGAGGTGATAGAGGAATACATTACCGCTTCGTTCACTGTAAACAGTTAACTCTCCCCTTTTGAAAATTGATGACCGGTTATTCGGAGACGATAACTCCGGTCATCAATTTTATTTTTTTACCGCTTGACAAACTTCATAAAATGCTGTATAATAAATTACTGCTTGAAGAAAGGGACGTTTGCCATGGATAAGACTTCTTTTAAAACCATAGCCGAAAACCGCAAGGCGAGGCATGAATATTTTATTCTTGACAGCTTTGAAGCCGGTATCGAGCTGGTTGGCACCGAGGTCAAGTCCATACGCCGCGGAGGCGTTAACCTTAAAGACAGCTGGTGCTCCGTGGACGACGGGGAGCTTTGGGTCAAAGGAATGCATATTTCTCCTTACGATCACGGAAATATTTTTAACCGCGATCCAATGAGAGTCCGCAGACTGCTTATGCACAAGAAACAGATAATGCAGCTTCTCGGTAAGGTCAAGCAGGAGGGGCTTACGCTGATACCTATATCGGTATACTTTAAGGGCTCTATGGTAAAGGTGCAGGTAGGTCTTTGCAAGGGCAAAAAGCTTCACGACAAACGTGACGACATGGCTGCGAAAGCGGCTCAGAGAGACATCGAACGCGCCGTAAAGGAGCGAAATCATTAAAACGGGGAGCAAAGTTACCCAAATTTCTAACCTCTAAACGGGGATGTAAAGGTTTCGACGGGGATTTTGAAACATGATAAGCGAGCAGAGGATTGCGCCGTCTCTTTAAAAGGCGCCGTTTTAAAATTAGACGACAACAATAATTTTGAATTAGCAGCCGCTTAAGTGCTGCTCGTCCTGCCGGAGAGTACCGCGGCTCCGGTTTGGGCGTCGATCAGCGGTGAACGCGTTGGAGAAGTGCCTGCGTCTCCAATGTGTATTGCAGGCTACCGAGCTTTATTGGGTGTTTGTTCCCGATAATGCGAGGGAATGTTAATAACAAACTACGCTCGTAGAAAGTTGTGCGGATAGGTTTTCGGACACGGGTTCGATTCCCGTCATCTCCACCAGCCAAACCCACATACAAATTTGTGGTGCCGCAGGCGTTATGCCTGCGGCTTTTTTCTGTCATTGATTATAGTATAACTGCATATTATGTATATTTTATGATACTTGTATGTATATAACGTAAAAATTAGCACTCTTGATTTAAGAGTGCTAATTTTGCCTGTTTTATATTTTCAGTAATTCGCAGTCGAGTACAAGTACACGGTATTTCTTGTCTCCGATTTTGCGTTCATAATCATAACGCTTTCCGCCGCCGGCAAAACGCGCACTCAGAATACCTTTTTCCTCCAAAACGTCACGTACGAAAGCTTGCTTGCTAAGTTCAATATGTTTATTACGGTCTATTAAATATTTGGTAAATTTGTCATAAAAATTGTTTCCGCTGTCATTTTTCATGTAAATTTTGTTCTTTTTGCGGTCTATCCAGCCAATTTTGGAATCTGTGCCCGATTCAGCGTCAATTATAGAGTTATTATCTATCTGCAATTTTAAAAATTCAGAAAACTCAGGTAACGAGTTATTGCTGTCAATATATACAGTTGGTAAAGTGCAGCACATTTGTATAATAATTTTTACAAATTTTTGAAAATACAGTTCAAAGTCATTGGAATTATCAGGCAGGCATTCATCAATATAGCTTTTAAAACTCATCATTGACGCAAGAAGAAATGAACAGCGCAAGACTTGGGTCGGGTCATACTTTTGTCCTTTAAGGTTATCTTTTAAATATTTTTTAGCATCTGAAAGTAAATTGTCAAAATACTTTGGGGTATAATTTGGTGTGTAAATATATTTACTGATTAAAAGTTCATAATACCTGTCAATAGCGATATCTGCTATAATTCCCTTGAATTCTTCAATACCGTCATGATTTTTTAAAAGCAAATCTTTTGAGTTGTTAGCATTGTATTGCGAATAAAAATTATACACTCGTATGAAACGAGAAATAAAAAGATTCTGTTCATCACTATTTTTACAGTTATTAAACCCAATACCTATATCTTCCAATTGGATAAAAGTTAATTTACGAAAGAATTTTTCAAGGTATAAAAAAAATTCTATTGTTATGTCACTTTGTTTGCAAGATTTTAACAAGCATTTTGTAAATTCAGCTATTCCATCACTAATTGTATAATCATTGTAAAATTCGTTTGAGATTTTCTCAAAAATTTTTGATTTATATTCGTTATCTCTTTTACTTATTTCTTCGCTAAGAATTTTTGAAATATGTAATTGGTAATCTTTTATTAAAGTTCTGAATCCATAATTTTCTTCTGATGATACCGGCAAATTATATTTCAGGATATCATTTTCGATTTCAGAAGCAAAATGAATATTTAAAAAAACATTTTCTTCATTTCTTACGTTCAAAAATATATAAGATATTTTTGATTTTAATTCATTTTGAAGAACAGAATGAGTTATTACTCTTTTGGTTTTGCTTCTTTTATTAGATAACTTTTTTCTTTTAGGATTTACTTCGTAAAGAAAAACTGGAAAATCATGTAACTTATATTGTGCGTAATTTAAGTATAATGGATTTACAAAACTGCTTGGTATTTTAAATTCTTTTTTTAAATCATTAGGAAAATCCTCTTTTAAATCAATTTCCAAGCTCATAAAATTCATATTTAGGCGCGAAACATATTCTATGATAGATTCATTTGCATCTCTATTATAATTATTTCTAATATTTAAAAAAAACTTTTTTGAAGATGACTTAAATAAGGATTTATTGGTTGCAAAAAGCATATAGGCAAATAATAGTAATGGGAACGCATCGCTTTCTGTCACATCTAAATACTTTTTTAATATGTCGTATTTAGCACTAATATCATAATCCTTTTTTTCTGTATTTAAACGCGGCACAATATTAAATCCTCTATATGAATAATTTGTGCATAATTGCTGCCAACCTATATTTTTATGTATAATATATACTTCATTCTCAAAAAGCGATTCATATATTGATTTTCGGATTTTTTCAAGAAAAAATTTTAATTCTGAATCGTCTAGTTCGTCTAAATTCACTATTTTAAGCAAGCTATCGTCATATTCCAAAAAACCATCTTCTATTGCTTCAAATTTTCCTATTTCAGAAACAATTCTTAGTTCTTCCTTGGATAATTTGGACTTTTCAAACTTTGATATTGCTGCGTTAAAAGCATGACAACTTTTGTATAGTTTAGTTGTTGTATTTTTTAATTCATTAAGCATATCTATTAATTGCTTAAAGTACGGAAAAGATTCATTATTCTCCATAATGTAGGTAATCAATTTTTCAATGTCCTTTGTTGCATATGAAGATATTGTCTTACTTTTTGTAATTTGCTCCATTGTAGATAAAATCTTTTTATCTAGAGATCCGTTTAGAGAATTAAGAAGATCATATATATCACGGATTATTTTATCATATTTTTTTAACTTCTTTTTAATAATTTTAAGTTCAGGTATTTTCAATATATCTTTTTCTTTTTTGTCAAGTTCAGCATTTTTAATAACATTAAGTAAATTATTAAAAAAGCTTTTTTGGTCACAAATAGAATTTGATGCATTTTTGAAATCAGCATAGGAAGATATAATTTCATTTCTTGTAAAGGTATTACTGTAAATTTTATTTATTTCTTCATCACTCCAGTATGAAACATACTGATCTAAATCAACATTTGGGATAACCTTCCAAAAAAGCTTATAAGCTTTTTTTCTATCTATATAATAAAGAATTATATATTTTTTTCCCATATCCGAAGAATCAAAAAAAGTAATTATTTTATCATTTTCATTTGTTAAGTTCATCTCTGTTAATTTTTGGACAATGCTTCGTATTTGGGTTAATAAGCGTTTGGATACGGGGCGCAAGATCAATATTAGTTTCATTGCGTTATCCTCCTAAAAGAATATATGTTTCACTTCTGGCAGACATATGGAAATGATTTACATATTTGATATTTATTAGTCTATAATAATATTATATTATAAAAAGTCAAAAAAGTCAATTATTTTTTTATAAATTAAATATATTATGTATGAGTGCAGCCTAACCGCAACATCATGTAATAGAAAAAAATGCAGCCTTGAACAGCTACTTCTGCCTAATATATGAATCAAATAAACTAAATATGTCCCTGTAGCTACTGGAGTGGGTATTGATAATTAAGACTGCTAATGAGCCTTATTTCAAGGCATTTCAGATATATATTATTTTAATACAGCAATAACATGACTGTAAAAATAATATATAGGAGGCAGTGTTATGAACACTATATCTTACACTATTACAAGAGAAAACCTGAACTGCGGCAATTTCAATGTATGTGAACCCGCAGGAAATGAAGCCGCGTCAAACTTTTGCGAGCTGTTGATGTCGGTAATATTCAACATACTAAACGCAAAGGAGAGTGTTCCAAATGAGACGAATTGATAAGATTTTAGCTTCGGGGAATGTTCCAACGGCAGCAATATACGCAAGATTTTCAAGCGATAATCAACGCGATGAGAGCATAGACGCTCAACTGCGTGCTTGTCGTGAATATGCAGACCGCAATCACATTAAAATAGTATGTGAGTACATTGACCGTGCAAAATCTGCTACAACTTCGGAAAACCGCTCAGGATTTCTGGCAATGATAAGCGATGCCGATAAATTTGATTTCGTTCTTGTACATAAGCTTGACCGCTTCGCAAGAAACCGCTCCGACAGCATAGGCTACCGCATGGAACTTAAACGTCACAATACCACGCTTATCAGCGTGATTGAAAATCTTGACGAGGATAATCCTGAAAGTATTATCCTTGAAAGCGTTCTTGAGGGCATGAACGAGTATTACTCAAAAAACCTTGCCCGAGAAGTCCGAAAGGGACTTAACGAGAATGCTTTGAAGTGTCAGCACAATGGCGGTAAACCGCCGCTGGGGTACACAGTCAATCCACAAACCAAACTGCTTGAAATAGATAATGAAGAAGCTCGTGCTGTCAGGCTCATTTTTCGGAGTGTGCTTGACGGCAAGGGCTATTCTTATATTATTAAACAGCTTAACGAAAATGGAATGAAAACAAAACGCGGTAAACCGTTCAGCAAAAATTCTCTGCACGATATTCTCAGGAACGAAAAATACTGCGGGGTTTACGTATATAACCGTGCGCAATCCAAAACCGACAATAAGCGGAATAACCATAAAAGCAAACCCGCTGAGGACATTATCCGCATTGAGAACGGCGTTCCTGCAATTATTAGCAAAGAAACCTTTGATAAAGTACAGGAAATATTGAACCGTCGTGTAAATAAAACTCCAACTTCCGCAGCCAAGGAGATATACTTGCTTTCGGGAAAGATATACTGCGGTGAATGCGGCGCGGTATACTGCGGGAATCGTCACAACTGCGGCAGAAGCAAAACCACTATGGTTACATACCGCTGCAATAACCGTACAACCAAAACTAATATTATATGCAAAAACAAAGAAGTCAATAAAAAGTATATTGAAGCTTTTGTGCTTAAAGTGCTTTCGGACATAATTTTCGATGAGAAATATGTTCCGAACATTATAAAAGATTACAATACTTTTACTTTGAATAATTCCTCCGATATGGCTGAAAACGCCGCTGTGCTGAAAAAGGAGCTTTCGCGGCTGAACAGTAAGATTTCCAATCTTACAAATGTCATTGCTGAGACCGGAAACGTCTCGCTTGTGACTGCTCTTTCCAAGCTTGAAGGTGAGCGGGACGGTCTTACGGAAAAGCTTGAAGCCCTTACCGAAAAAATGAAGACCGTAAAAATTCCCGACGAGGAGATCAATGCAGCGTTTGTAAAGGCAAAAGTTATGTTCCAGTCGGGTACGCTTGCGGAAACACGTCAGCTTATAAATCTTTACGTTGAGAAAGTTGTGGTATATCCGGATAAAATTGATTTGAGAATCAACCCGATAAATTTTGTATCCAATATTTTGTCCGCGGGAGATAACGCGCAGTTAAGCAAGATACCCGCCGAAAGCTTTGCCGAGGATAAAAGCATAACGCGCAAAAATCTTAATATGGGAAAAGTTCCGCCAATGTAATTGTTTTGGCGGATTTTCCTATATAGGATATATAATATTTAGTACGCTATTTCACTATCATTTTATACAGCAATATTTAAATAGTATCCATAATTTATAGGGTATCAGATATAAAAATACGTATGCACTTGTAAATATATTTTGGTAACATAATCATTAATAAATTTGTTGTAATTTGCGATAAATAATAAATCGTTATTAAAAGTTATTTTATATTGCAACATACTGTTAAAATTATTAAAAGGAGTGAACTGCATGACAGAATATGCAATTACTAAGGACGGTTTTGGTATACATACGTTTGAATTGAGGATTCCATATATGAAGAAAAAAGAAATGGACACTATGGAGGAGCATATACATTCAGAACCCGCAAATACTTTTTGTTACAAAGATAACTGTGAACACGTGTGTACGAAATATAAATGTTTGCGGATATGCCTTAATCAGAAAAAACATATGCGGTACATAAGAGTGATTGTTACAGCCAATAGAGTGCTTTACCCGCAAGCAGATTATCTGTCAATTTTGAATGAAAATGATGAGATTGATTTGCTGGGTAAAAAGCTTAACGGTATGCTTACTGACATATTCGGAGATGAATACGGTCTTGACAGATTTAATCTTTCAAGAATAGACTGCTGTGTAAATGTTATGCTGTCAAAGGACTTCTCCGCGGAACGTTATGTGAAGCTGATTTCACGTTCTCTTAAATGTCCTGAGCATTCGATTATTGAGTACGATGAGGATTCCGAAACCAATAAATTACGGAACAAACATAGTTTTCGCATAAAAACTGATTTTGGCAAGTTTACAGCATACGACAAATATTTTCAGCTTGAAGATATAAATGAAAATTTTGAGGTTGTATCGGACGCATTACTGCGGCTTGAACTTGAATACGACAGGCAGCATATACACGATACAATGCATAATAACAATATGCACAATAATACCGATGCTTTGGAATTTTATCTGCATAACAGCCGCAGTAATTTTGAGAAATTTATTTCATCAAGATTTCACATAGGCAGATACTATACGTTCAAAACAATGCGTAAGATTGTTGAAAATTCCGACTTAAAAAAGTGTGAAAAGAAGCACGCTCTAAAGCATATTGAATCTCAATGTTACTTGGATTATTTCTGTGACGTCGTTAAAAAATCAAAGAAAAAGCTTAAATCTGACAGAGCATGTTACAAAATGCTTTTAAACTTTGCATATCTTGATATGTCCCCAATTTCTCTGTCATATAGGGACAAGCACGGTGATGACAGCGTTCCGAGCATTTATGAATTGCTCGGGATTTGTACAGAAGATACATATACGGCAGGGTAAATGTCAGATATAAAATCCCATTTCCTTTAGGCAAACGTCTTTGGGAAATGGGACTTTTTGTGTCCCCACGGGACACCACTTTCTCTGTCAAACGTGTATAATGAATATGTACACTTTTATCATATTATGTCAAAAAAATTTGTAAGGTATCACTAATACACCATATTGACACTACAGTGAATTTATGATATAATAAAAAAGTCACAGTTTGTAAATTTTTGTGTAAAGGAGCGCTTTATATGGCAAAGAAAGTAAAATTCCCTCTTAATATGGGAAATGAGGTTTGTGTGAGGACTCTCGATGACCTTAAAGAAAATTACAATTCCGAAAAGGTGACGGAATATTTCCTTGACGGCAGGCTGCTCACTTGGCTGAACGACAGGTACTATGAGGAGGAAGCCGAACAAGTCCGTGCGCTTGCCGAGCAGGGCGATAAAGAAAATCTTGCGGCAAAGCTTGGAAAAATTTTCGGCGTTGAGATACAGGGCGACGTTGATGTGGAAAATCTGGAGATACGCCGCGAAAAACTTGAAAAACTGCGCCTTATAACAAGTGACGACAATATTCTGGACAATGCCGACTTTGCGGCTTTTTCGCAGGAGGAGCTGGGAGACCTGTTGGACGAGGGCGCGGAAACAATATATCTTTGCTGCGGCAAATTCCGTATACCGGCAGGTGTGAAAAATGTGCGGTACATAGGTTTAAATTCCCCCGTTGTGACTATCGGCGGCAAGGGAGAAATTGACCTTGAAGCAAGCGGTATCGTATTTGAGAACTGCATTTTTTCGGAGGAGACAGAAGAACGTATTGCATTAAATACTGCTCCCTCTAAAAAAGAGAACGAAGATTATGATGACGAATTTAACGGTGAATTTACGGACGACCGATTTTTTGAGTTTGTAACAAAAAGCCCGGGTAATGTAAAGCTTGTAAAATATACAGGTGATAGACAAAACCGAGATAGCGTAATCGTGGTTCCGAGTTTTGTAACCGAAATTGGCGATAATGCTTTTGAACTGATAAATTTTGCTTTCAAAAAAAGAGTCAGAGCACACGCAGCAGAGACTACACTCATAGAAGAGACGATTAAAATTCCAAGCAGCGTTAAAAAAATAGGCAAATGCGCTTTTAAGGAACGCATTTCGCTTAAAACAGTGATATTGCCCAAAAAATTAGAATATCTCGGTGAAAGCGCTTTTGAGGAATGTAAAAATTTAGAAGAGGTAATATTTCCTGATAATTTCAGTTCATTTTATACAAAGCTTCCAAATTCGGTATTTGAAGGGTGCATAAATTTAAAATGCATTAAAATTCCCGATAATGTTACAAGCATAGGACAGAGTGCCTTTATATGTTGTAAAAGTCTTACAAAGGTTATTTTGCCTAAGGACCTGCATACCATTGAGCAAAACGCTTTCAGCGGTTGTGAAAGTCTTACGGAAATTATTTTACCTGAAAATTTGAAACGCATTGACAATAATGCTTTCCTTAATTGCAAGGAACTTGAAAAAATATATATTCCCGACAGCGTTAGAACCATTGGCGAACGCGCGTTTTTCAACTGCGTTAATTTGAAAGAAGTACGTCTTCCGGACAGTATCGACATTTTTGAAAATGCTTTTGACCACTGTGAAAATGTTGTAATTGAACATAATGGGAAAAAATACAAGACAGGTCAAATTAAATCTTTATTTAATGCGATTGATAAAATAAATGCAGCTGTTGCTGTAAATAATGCTGTAGTTGCCGCAGGAGCCGTAGGAAAGGCTGCGGTTTTGGTTTCAAAGCTTTTAAAATGATGTTAAATTTGCATAATTTTTCAGTAAAGGAGCATACCGTATGAATTTAAAAAGCAATCTTATGCAGTACCGCGACGCGGGCTATCCGATAATTTTTATAGAGTCCTACGAGGAGGACAAAGCGGATAAGGTTATTGGCGAAATTGCCGACAGCGCGCGGGTAGACGTTATTGAGTGGAACGGCGCGGCGGGAGCCTGCGATTTTAAAACAAAGAAGCAAAAAGGTACTCATAAGCTTATGCTTGACGAATTTTTAGAGACCGTTTCAAAGGACGAGCTTAACAGAAAAATTATCGTAATAAAGGATATGAACGACCAGCTTGCCGAATTTCAGACGGTGGCTCTGCTTAAACAGCTTGCGATAAAAATAGCCTCGGGCAGCGCGGAGGAATGTATGATAATTATGATCTCGCCCACGCTGTTTATCCCAAAGGACATCGAAAAATACATAACCGTTCTGGAGCAGGATTACATCGACGATAACGACATAAACAGAATAATCGGAAAATTTGTCAAGGCGAACGGTCTGCCGTCCGTCGCCCCGGAGCTTATAAGAAAGCTTACTGCCACATTCAAGGGCTTGACGGAAATGGAGATAAACAATATTCTTTCTCTGGCGTACTCGACTCACGGCTCTATCACTCAAAAGGACCTTGATTTTATTTTCGAGCAGAAAAAGCAGATGATAATGAAATCGGGTATACTGGAAATGGTACCGCTCAAAGAAACGGTGGACGACATAGGCGGTCTGGAAAATCTTAAAGAGTGGCTGCGGCGCAAAAGCGTTGTTTTCAACGACATTGCACGTGCGGAAAGCTTCGGCGTGGGTATGCCCAAGGGACTGCTTATCGCGGGCGTTCCCGGCTGCGGAAAGTCCCTTACCGCAAAGGCTACGGCTATGCTTTTTAACGTACCGCTTCTGAAGCTCGATATGGGCAGGCTTATGGGAAAATATGTGGGCGAGTCCGAAAGCAATATGCGTAACGCTTTGAAGCTTGCGGAGGCTATTTCCCCCTGCGTTCTGTGGATAGATGAGCTGGAAAAGGCTTTCGCAGGCATAGGCAGCGCGGGCGGCAACGAGGTAACTACCCGTCTTTTCGGCAGCTTCCTAACTTGGATGCAGGACAAGACCGCTCCCGCTTTTGTTATTGCCACGGCTAACGATATTACGAAAATGCCTCCCGAGCTTTTGCGAAAGGGTCGTTTTGACGAGATTTTCTTTGTTGACCTGCCGAACAAAACGGAGCGGAAAATGATTTTTGAGGTACATATCAAAAAACGTCGCAGAAGCGATTTTCCGAATATAGACGTACAAAAGCTTGTGGATATGACAGAGGGCTACAGCGGCGCGGACATTGAGGGAGTTGTTCGGGACGGTATCGAAAACGCGTTCTGCGACGGCAGGGAATGTATTACAACGGAGTACATCAGTCAGGCTATAAAAAACACGACTTCCCTTTCGGAGATAATGAAAGACGATTTGAAAAAAATGAAAGACGAGTACACAAAACGCCGTCTTAAAAATGCTACTTGAATTTTTTTATAAGGAGATCATTATTATGGAAGAAAATAGAAATGCAAATGTAAATGAAGACGTATCCCGCATAGTTAAGGATTTTGTGGGAGATTATCTCAGCGAAGGAGCAAATTCCGAGAATATGCATGGCTGGCTCAGCGGCGAGATGAACAAGCTTATGCCGGAAATGTCAGCGGACGAGGCGGATTCCGCAAGCCGTGAGATAATTGATTCGGTAAACGACCTAAACGGCAGGATAAGATCCGTCCAAGAAGCCGACAACACGGAGGATTGGTTCAGAGAAGAATTTAACAAGGAAAAAGCGGAGTTATCCATTGCGGAAAAGGGAAAGCTGCTGACGGAGGCTTATAACGGTCTCAGCAACGCGGAAAGCGGTTTTACCGGTGAAGCTCCCGAGCTTGTGGAAGATATTCCCGAGGAGGAGTGGGATAATTTTGCGCTGATACAGATGTCCTCGGACGTTGTAAAAAAGGCGAATACCGCTTCTCTTATGTCGGTGGCTTCCGATGAGGAGGAAACCGAAAATTCCATTCAGCAGGGCATTGAGGAATGCATTGAGCTGGAGGGCGCGGAGGTCATAACGTCGGAAACGGGAACCGCCGCTGACGTTGGTATAAAATGCGCGGCGGCGGGAGCAGTGTATGCCGCAAAGAAAAAAGGAATGCTGAGCGAGGAAATTTCGCAAAATGCCACAACGCGGGATATATCGAGTATGGCGGTGGGCGTAGTGGAAACCGCAAAGGTCTGCATAAACGCCGCGTCGGGAGCTTGTTCTGCCGAGGACGCTATAGAGCGTATCCAGCGGGTCGGAGTGGCAAGAGTTGTAAATATGCTTGCGGACAAGGCTCCCGGCGTATGCGCGAGAATAGGCGGCATTTTCGGTCCGCAGGGCGCAGCCGTAGGCTTGGCGGTAGGCGGCGTGATAAGCTTCCTCGCAAGGACGGAGGTCGGCGAGTTTTTCAAAAATGGTCTTAACAAGGTTGCTACCAAAGCGAGAAGGGGTCTTGCAAAGGTAGGAAAAAAAGTTAAAAACGGCGTAAAAAATTTGTTCAATAAAGCTAAAAGTAAAATTAAAAAGATTTTTGCATAAAAAATTTAAGGGAGAAATCATTATGAGACTAAAATTTCCGCTTGATATGGGAAATGAGATTTATGTAAGAGAGCTTGAGGCTCTCAAAGAAAATTACAACTCCGAAAAGGTGGCGGAGTATTTTCTTAACGGCAGGCTGCTCATATGGCTGACAGACAGATATTACGACGTAGAAGCCGAACAGGTTCGTGCGCTTACAGAGCAGGACGATAAAGAAAATCTTGCGGCAAAGCTGGGAAAAATTTTCGGCGTTGAGGTACAGGAAGACGTTGATGTGGAAAAGCTGGAAATACGCCGCGAAAAGCTTGAAAAGCTGCGTCTGATAACAAGCGACGACAATATTCTCGACAATGCCGATTTTGCGGCTTTTTCACAGGAGGAGCTGGGCGACCTGCTGGACGAGAGCGCGGAAACAATTTATCTTTGCGGCGAGACGTTCCGTATTCCGTCAAGCGTGAAAAATGTGCGGTACATAGGCGTGAACAAGCCTGTTATATCCGTCAGCGGCAAGGACTCGCTTGACCTTGAAGCGCTTGGTATCGTTTTTGAGAACTGCATTTTTTCGGAGGAAACAGAGGCAAGGATAGTATGTAGGGAAAATGTTGAAAGCGTCCGCGAAGAATACCACCAAACAGAGTTATGGTATGGCATAAACGGCAACGACGACGAGCACAGAGGCCTATTGGCTGTACACGAAGCATTTGGTTACAATCAGGATATGGCAAATCTTATGGTTACAGATAAAAGTTATATGACAAATTTTAATATGGTAAATGAAGCTAAGAACGTAGCCGAAAATATAGCCGAGTCTATGAACGGAACCAAAAATAAAAAAGTAACCGCGATAATTCTTTGCCCTCCGAGCTGGGGCGTATGCTATAATTTCAGCGTTGACAATATAAATGATGTCGCTGAAATATTTTCGGTGCAGTACGATAAGGTCGTCGAGTATATGGGAAATCACCCTACTGTCAGCGACAGGTTTGACAATGATACGATAAATAAAATTATCGGTTCAGGCGCTGTTTATGTAATAGACCAGCATAGTCCGGAAATTGAACTTGAAAAGCAAATGCTTGACGGTACTTATGTATCAAATTATGCAAATCTTTTTGCTCCGTTATTTGCTGATGATCCGGTAAAATCAACTGCACTTTCACTTGCTCCGGGGCTTTTTAACGCACTTGTTATTAATAATGAGGGTAAGGATAAAGCGGCAGATGTACGCGATAACGGCGGCGTAAAATATGTCTTAAATGGAATAGACTGCAAGATAAATAATGCTCAGGAATGGAAGATAACAATAAAAATTTCTGCGGATAGATATTCGGAATTTGCTGATAAATTCACCGTTCCTCTTGTGTATTTTAAAGGTGCAAAAGAATTTAAAAATCCTGATTTAGAAAGGTCAAAAGAAACAGAGAAAAACGTAACAAACGAAAAATCAGAAGAATTTATGAAAGAGCTTCGAAAAATAACGAATAGAATAAATCACTTAGGTTTATCACCTTTTTCTGAGAAAAACCAAAGCTTGAATCAAGGGTGGGTCGGTACAGCAAAAACAAAATCTCTTGAAAAATACAAACAATACCAAATGCAGCCGCTTATTCTTGTAAATATGAGGGCATTGTTTGCATGTATGAACATTAAAACTATTGACAAGGGCAGCGGGTTAAAGAAATCCGCTGTAGGCGTTTGCGAGGGATTTTTTACTGTTGAATTTAATTAATTTTTTAGTAAAGGAGCATACCGTATGAATTAAAAAAATAAACCTAAACTCAAAATAATTTAAGAAAGGACTTGTTTATTATGTCAACCAAAAGAGCAAATCTGACAATCAACAAATACTGCGCGTTCTGCAAGTATTGGTACGACCCGACGAATATGTACATAAGTCCCCATGCCCCTCGACAGCATATATGGACGTATGATTATCTTGCCAAATGCAAGTGCCTGAAAAAAAGCCGCGAAACAAAGGGCGGCGAAATATGCAGCAATTACGAGTGTAAGATAAACGATTAAAGCTTTTTACGGACTGCTGTTTCAAATTTGGGACAACAGTCCGTTTGTGTCCCCGCGGGACACCACTTTCGCGAGAAAATAGGTATAATTAAAATATAAATGCAGGAAAGGAGTTTTTGGTATGGCACAAAATGAATTTACCAACGACGAAAATTTTGAATTTGACGTTAAAAAGAAACGTGTTACGCTTGCGGATTATTTGGGGGACGACGACACCGTCTGGGTACCCGAAATTGTGAACGAGATAGGCGACGGCGCGTTCTCGGGTTGCTCGGCGAAGGTTATAAAAATTCCCGAAAGCGTTGAAAAAATCGGCTGCGACGCTTTCAGCGGCTGTTCGGAGCTTGTATCCGTTGAGATCGAGGACGGCTTGACTGAGATAGGCAACGATGCTTTTTCCGACTGCGAAAAGCTGCAAACTATTTCTATTCCCGACAGCGTGACGGAGATAGGGGAACGCTGCTTCAGCGGCTGCGAAAATCTTGAAAGTATCGAGCTGCCGGAGGGGATATATACGGTACACGAGGAGATTTTTTACGGCTGTACGGGTCTGAAAAATGTCACGTTGCCAAGCAGTCTGACGGAAATCAATGAGCGCGCTTTCGCCGACTGTGAGGGACTTGAAGAAATCGACCTTTCGGGTACGGAGCTTCTGACGGTAGGCAATGAAGCTTTCAGCGGCTGCACCAATCTGAAAAAGGTCTGTCTTCCCGACTGCATAGAAAAGCTCGGCGAGGACGGTCAGGACAGCGACGTTTTTGACGGATGCGAAAAAATTTCCGTTGAGTATGACGGGAATACCTACAGATACGGTCAGCTTAAATCGCTGTACATAAGGGTCAACTGTCAGTAGACAAACTCTTTATAATAATTTCTGTATATAAAGGAAGGGTGAATTAAAATGAAAAAATTTTTTTGTATGGTAATTTCATTGATAATGATTATGACGTTTTCATCCTGCGGAAGCGAGGGAGCAAGTTCGACGGCATATTATAAGGACGACACCGTACCCGGCGCGCTGAATACTTACCTGAACGCTCTTATGAACGACGATTACGAAACGTACCTAAAGATAACTCATTCAGAGGACAATGAAAAAAGCAAAAGAGATTTTAATAGTAAAAAGGCAGGCTACACAAGCGTTGACAGCGTGTCCTACACCGAGGTACAGACAAACACTTTATTCAGCACAGGCAATGAGTATATGGTAGCCGTATACGATTCCGACGGTACGCAAAAAGAAAATTATTCATATGTAAACGGCGAAAAATATGCCTATGGACTTGTGGTAGTTGCAAAGGACTATAGCAGCGATACATATTATGTATCCTCACATATGCGGGAGTTTAATTTCAATTATTAATTAACATTTGCTTGCAAATCCCCCCGAAATATGCTAAAATAATATAAAAAGGGGGGAGAAAATTGTCCGAGATAATACACAAGTCACAGCGCGGCACCGTTGAAATTTTTGAGGAAAACGGCGAAAAACGCATACGCCGCACCGTTAATACGGAGTGGCCCGTTTACGAAAAATTAAAGGACGCGGACTTTCCCTACATACCAAAAATTTATTCCGTAAATATTGCGGACGGCAAAACCGTTATCACTGAGGAATTTATTTCGGGGAAAAATCTCCTTGCCGCAAATTTGGACGAAAAGCGTACCGTTCGGGCTATGGTGCAGCTTTGCGCCGCGCTTGACCGCATACACGGTCTCGGAATCGTCCACCGCGACATAAAGCCCTCCAATATTCTCCTTGGGTCGGACGGAAATATCCGCCTTATCGACTTTGAGGCGGCGCGGTTTGTACGGGAAGATAAGGACAAGGACACCCGCTATCTCGGTACTGACGGCTTCGCGCCTCCCGAGCAGTACGGCTTTTCGCAAACCGATTTCCGTTCGGATATTTACGCCGCGGGACAGACTATGAAAACCCTGCTGGGCAGTCTTTCCGCAAAATCTCGTTACGCTAAAATAATCAAAAAGTGTACCGCTCTCGACCCTGCCGCGCGTTATCAAACGGCGGGGGAGCTGTCCGCCGCGCTTACGGGGAGACGGGTGAGGATATCCGCTGCCACTTTGGTTGCCGCGGTTTTGTCGGTGACACTTTTCGCGGCGTTCATACCGAAAAACGCTGCTCCCGAAAATATTCCTGACGGTACCGAAGCCGAGACGGAAGCTGCGCCGGAAACGGAAAATGAAATTACACGGGTGACAGCGGACGAAAACGGGCAATTCCCTATACCGGACGGCTCTGCCCCTCCCGAGCTGATAGAAATGATAAAGGATTACAACGCGGATGTCGCCGCCGGACTTACCTATTACGGAGAGCCGGAAAATCTTCCGGATTATGAGCGGGAGGACCTGCTGTTTTTCACCGAGGACGATAACGCGAAAATACTTTTTACAAGCACAAAGGCTTTTTTTAAAGAGTACAGAAAATTTTATATGTACTGCGATTTAGACGGCGACGGCGTGAACGAAGCGATAAACGCGGAGCTTGACTCAAACCGCAGGCTTGATATCATGTTAATGTACGGCGTGCCGGACGAAACGTACCACGGCTATAAATGTCTCGGCTCAGAATATTTTTGGGACATTGAAATTGACGAAAGCTATTTTTTGCAGATAACCAGCTTTGAGGTGGAGTACGACAAAAAATACGCCGCCGTTACGGTGGGCAACGGCAAGGACATAAATATCACGGAAATATACACTGCAAAGGACGGCGACATTGCATATGTTGGCTCCGTTTGGGGCGAGACCGTCGCGAATGTGCACGCACATTCGGTTAACGTTTATTTTTCCGACGGCAGACACAACTCATACACTTTGGCGGACGGCGAGCTGCGAACCAACGCGGCATACGAATACAATAAGAAAGAGAGGGACAGCCCGTGGGGATATTAACGAAAGAAAAATCTACAGACGAAATGTGGAACGAAATAAAGTCCGCGGACGATTACGAAAGCTTTGCGGCAAACAATTCGGAGACGTTTACCTTCACGGATATTTCAGAATGTCTGAATAATTTGCTTGCCGAAAAAAATATACCGCTAAAAGAAGCTGTTAAGCGTTCGGGACTTGACCGCACCTATGCGTACCATATTTTTTCGGGCAAGAAAATACCGTCCCGGGACAAGCTTATCGCCATAGCTTTCGGAATAAAGCTTACTCTTGAGGAGACCCAGACGCTTTTGAAGCGGACAAGGAACCGTCCACTTTATCCAAAGGACGAGCGAGATTCCGTAATTATTTACGCGCTGCTGAACGGTCAGCGGCTGGATATTACCAATGAGCGTCTTTACGAGCGGGACTGTGATTTGATACAGTAAAAATCCGTCTTTGCGAGAAAGACGGATTTTGTCCTTTTGGGACACCACAGCGGTTTCAATTTGTGGTATAATACTTTTGGGCGTACCCGTTCACTCGGTGTACAATTCCTCGTCGGTGCAGGTTATCTCGCCGTTCTCACGCTCATACTGTTTGATTTCACGGGCAATGAGAAATTCTATCATATTTGTGAGAGAACGGTGTTCCTCCGCCGCGATCTTTTTGATTTTGCAGTGGGTGACGGGGTCAAGCCGCATTGTGAACTGGGATTTTATTACTGCCATAGCATCATCTCCTTAAATTATTATGATACCATATTTCTACCGAATTGTATGGTGTCTGTATAATATTATTATGATACCTAAAACAGTAAAAACCCGCGTATTACTTAAATTTGTAATACGCGGTTTTCTTATCCGTAAATCAATTTTTCCAAAGCGTCCCTCGGAATACGCCAAACCTTGCCGACCTTAAACCCGGGAAGCTTTTTGCTGCGAAGCAAATTATAAACGGTAGTAAGCGAAACGTCCAACTCATACGCCGCTTCATAAGGCGTGAGATAATCGTTATAATCCGAAATCATAAAATCAGTCCTTTCAAAATTTTTTGCATTAATAATTTGTTGCAATCATGTGTAAAATAACAAACTTCAAGTATATATTATATTAACGGAGAAAGAGGATAAATCCCCATATTACCGTACTCAGCGGGCGACATGGGGATATATTTTTCTCCGAATTTTTGTATGCGGATTTTTACAAAAAACATTTGCGTACGGCAAAAAATCATCAAAAATAAAAAAATGAAAGGAGTAATTTGCGTATGGGAAAAATCATCGGCGCGCTTGCAATAGCCATAGTTACGGCTATTGTAAAGAATATTTTTGACGATTAAAGCGGCTGCTGTCTGCGGCAAATTGCGAAAGGAGGCGATAACTTGAACAAGGAGCTTGTACTGAAAATTCTCGCCGCGCTTGCGGGAACAGCGGCTGTAGTTCTTTGCAGCTGTCTTGATAACGACGTTTCGGAGGAAGTGATGAAGCTGTGCGATTTTACGGAGAACGATTGAAAAGCTTTCCCGCCTTATGGCACGTAATTGACACAATCTACGACATCATATTTTCGGCAAAATAAGTCCACAAACCAAAATCCAAAAATCAAAAAGGAGAGATAATTATGTCAGCAAATGTAGAAACAATGTTCTTTGTAAGGTATGCCCCGTGGCACGGTTTAGGCGTACGTGTGGAATCCGCGCTTAATTCAAAGGAGGCTCTTGAAGCTTCGGGACTTAATTGGAACGTTATCCAGAAACCAATTATGACAAGCGGCTATGAGCCGATAAACGGCTACAAAGCCAACGTCCGTGACACCGATAACAAGGTGCTGGGCGTTGTGTCCGACAGATACAAGGTTGTGCAGAACTCCGAAGCTTTCGCATTTACGGACGCGCTTTTGGGCGAGGGAGTGAAGTACGAAACCGCTGGTTCTTTGCAGGACGGAAAGAAAATTTGGATACTTGCCAAACTTCCCGACAAGTACATTATCGAGGGCGAGCAGATAGACCCCTATCTCGTTTTCAGCAGTTCCCACGACGGCAGCGGAGCCATAAAAGTTGCCATGACGCCGATTCGTGTAGTTTGCCAGAATACGCTGAATATCGCGCTTTCCACCGCGAAAAGAATGTGGTCTACCGTCCATGTCGGCGACCTTGCGTGCAAAATGGACGAGGCGCACAACACCCTCCTGCTTGCGGAAAAATATATGGGCAGGCTCGGCACGGAATTAGCAAATCTCCGCAGGGTCAAGCTGTCCGACCAAAAGGTTATGGAGTACATCGAAATGCTTCTGCCTATGGACGAAAATCCCACAAGTACGCACAAGAAAAATATCGAACGTATCCGCGAGGATTTGAAAATGCGGTATTTTGACGCGCCCGATTTAAAGCACCTCGGCAAAAATGGATACCGTTTCATAAATGCGGTTTCGGATTTTGCCACCCACGCAAAGCCCCTCCGCGAGACTGCAAACTACCGTGAAAACGTGTTTGCAAAAACAATTGACGGCAATCCGCTTATTGACAAGGCGTATGAATTGGTGCTTGCGGCGGCGTAAAAATATTTGTCGGGAGAGCAATTCTCCCGACATTTTTATGTCCTAAAGGAGTGAAATTATGCAAAACGATATTGAAAAAATTGAGAAAAAGTACGGTCATGTGCTTTTCAGAATGGGCTTGACGCACCTTGTTGACGTGGGCGCACGCAATTTGACGGAAGAAAAAATTGACGAAGCTATCAAGCAGATAAAAGCTGAAAATGCCTAAATTAAGGCAAGAGGCGGCTGTTCGATCATGACGGTGGATTTTCAGGTCAAAATAGTCCACTGTGCCGCCGAGCTTGCAAAATGCGACATTTCGGAACTGCTTGACTACATCAAGGAATGCTTCATAATTCCTGAGAATTAATTTAAGAAAGGACGATAAAAATGGCAAAAATATTGGTTTCCACCGAGAATATGCCCTACGAGGAATGGCTCGAATACCGCAAAAAAGGTATCGGCGGTTCGGACGTTTCCGTGGTCTGCGGCGTGAATAAATACAAGTCCCCGATTGAATTGTGGATGGAAAAAACCGATAAAATTCCCTGCTCCGAGGCGGGAGAAGCAGCGTACTGGGGTACCCGGCTTGAAGCTTTGGTACGCGACGAATTTACCAAACGTACAGGAATTGAGGTCAGCAAGGTCAATCAGATTTTACAGCATGAGGACTTCCCTTTTATGCTTGCGAACCTTGACGGAACTTGCGAACACCCGAATTTCGGGACTTGCGTATTTGAAGCGAAAACTGCTTCGGCGTATAAATCCACCGACTGGGAAAATAAAATTCCAGACGAGTATATGTTACAAATTCAGCACTATATGGCTGTGACGGGATATGCGGGCGCGTATATTGCTGTACTTATCGGCGGCAACACCTTTAAGTGGAAATTTATTGAGCGCGACGAGGAAATAATTTCAATGCTTACGGAGCTTGAAAATGATTTTTGGGAACACGTCCAAAACGAGCTGCCGCCTGCGCTTGACGGTTCTTCCGCTTCGGAAAAATTTCTCTCGGAACGTTTCCCCGACAGTATTCCCAAATCAAAAATTGAACTGCCCGAAACAGCGGAAAATTTAATTTCGGAGTATAATTCTGCCTGCGAAAAGTTAGAAGAAATTACCGAGAAAAAACAGAAAGCAGAAAATCTGCTTAAAGAAATGCTGGGCGAAAACGAGATAGGAACGTCGGGAAACAGCGTTGTTACTTGGAAAAGTATGTCGCAGGAACGGCTTGACAGCAAGACCTTAAAAGCAGAGCACCCAAAGCTTTATGCAAAATACGCAAATAAAATATCATACCGCAGATTTTCAATAAGAACGGTTTAGGAGGTCAATTATGGATACTGAAAACTTGAAATCAAAATTAAGTAACAAGGTAAAAAATGTTGCCGAGGAAAGGACGATAATTATGCAGGAAACAGCGGTCACAAACTACGCCGCGCTGAAAAATAATGCGCTTGAAATTATCAAAAATAATCTTAAAAACCAGCCGCTTTCATTGCAGCTTTTTGACATAATAAAATCGCCTTCGGGAGGTTCAACGTCTTTCACAATTCCCACTCTTTCCGGCGAGACTATGGAAAAATCCATAACGGGAATTATTCTCGACTACACCACGCCCCGCGCTTATTGGGACACTCACGACCCCGTCGAGGGTACGCCGCCCGTATGCTTCAGTTCGGACAGCCTTGTGTCCCATGACGGAAAAATTTGCGCTGCCTGTCCGTTTAACGATTTCGGCTCAAAGGACGGAGAGACCAACGCCAAAGCCTGCAAGGAAAGCGTGGTTTTATTCCTGCTCCGTCCCGATAATATTATGCCGATTTTGGTTCGCGTACCTGTTTCCAGCAAGATGATTTTTCAGCGGTACATGACCCGGCTTATCGGAAAAATGATTCCCGTTTCGGGCGTTGTTACGAAAATTACTTTGGAGAAAACCACGAATAAAACAGGTCAGCCATATGCGCTGTACAATTTTGAAGCGGTGGAGACTTTGAGTACCGAGGAAGCGGAAAACGCCCGTAATTTCGGTAAGAAATTTA
>CAJUAN010000004.1 GCA_910584715.1 uncultured Oscillospiraceae bacterium | reverse complement strand
ATGAATATCGTGGTTTTTCTCTGATATTTTCGGGATTTTTTGCGAACGGCTACAAGAGCCCTGATATTGGGTCTGCCGGTTGCGTTATGTTCTGCAAGCTTTATTTCCGAATATTTGCCGCTGCCTTTTCTATATAAGATAAAGCAAGCTCTTCCTGCTCGCTGCTTCTGCGCAGCATCTCAATTATTTGCTCTCTTTTTTCTTTCAGGGAATCCTTTGGAAGCGAACCCTGAGTGTGGGTAATAGTTGCTATTTCCGTTGCAGAGGCAATAATATCATTATACTGATTTATTGCCAAGGTCATTAATTCCTTATCGATGTCGGGAATTATGTTTATGCATAATTCAAAAAACTGCTTTGTCCTTAACTTGTTTTCATAATGAATAAATGCGTGAGGAAAAGTACATTCGATCTGTTCCGCATTTCTTTGATTTTCTTCCCGTAACAGCTCGCACCAGTTCCGATAAATAACCGTACCATAGCCCTGCATTTTGTCCTCTCCGCAATGGTCGTTATTGGATAACATTTCAATTCCCTTAAAAAGCGCATTGGTACACGCCTTTGCCAACGGCATTTTCTCGTCTGAAGGCTTAACGATCATCATATCGCAGTCGGTTTTGTACCAAGCGGCGTATTGGTCAAGCTGTTCAAAATTCATTCGTGCATTTTTCTGATCGTCTCCCTCCAAAAAGCCCAGTCCTTTTAAAGTACGTCCGTTGTCGGAAAAGCCGACGGCAAAAATAGTATCCGTATATTCCTTAGGGATAATTATAACGGGATTGCCGTTTTCTATCTGCTTGCAGGCGAGAGCGATAAACTCATCTTCCGAATAATTCGATTTTGAATGAAGTTCATAATCCAAGCCGTATATTAAAAATCCGTCACGTATCCATTCGTCGGGTCCGTAGGAATATCCGAAGCATATATTCATAATTGCCGACTGCAAAATATATTCTTCGTCATCGTTTATCTGACGGTTTTGACTGTCCCTGCGCTGTTCCAGTCCGAAAAACAGTTTTAACGCTGTTAAAGCAGAAGCGGACGAAATGCTTTTAGGCCATTCGGGACCCGAATAATCAGCCGCCGGAATTCGCGGCTTGACAACGAATTCGTAATTGAAGCCAATATTTCTCAAAACACATGACGCGGGGTCAAGAATCCCGTCTACAGAGCAATTGAAAAGACGGGACATTTCACAAAGCAGAGGTATCTCCGGCACTGAATTTCCGTTCTCCCATTTGCTGACCGCCTGAGGCGAAACTTTTAATTTCTCCGCAAGCTGTTCCTGAGTATAGTTGTTTCCCTTACGCAGACGCGCGATCTGCTCTCCCATTTTGTTTACATCAAACATGATAATCGTTTCTCCTTTGTTTTCATTTATTATAGCAGTATGCTATAATGTTATTATATCTGCTATGTACTGCAAAGTCCATGTATGACAGGTTGTTTTTTGAGAGGGAAACTCAACTCACAGTTGAGAACGTAATTGTGGAAAATATATTTAAATTACTTCCTGATTATCGGAACCCACATACGGAATCCATTCGGAACTCCTCCGTTTTGAAACCATTTTTCCGAAAAGATATGTTCCTCATAAAAAATTCCCGACTGACAGTCAAACTCATATCCCGCAGTATTTTTTATAAATTCAACAAAAGCTTCGGAAGCTTTCATCATACTGAGGGCTATATCCAAATTGTCATTTTCATCAAACTGATTAAGCGCCACGTCATTTACCAGAAACAAACCCGACGGAGCGTCCTCAACATTCAGCCCGCAGAATTTCTCTTGATTGCATTCATCGCCTACGAGAAACATCATTGCCTTGTAAGGGTGCTTTATATGTTCTGACGCGTTCCGATGTTCTTCGCCCTGCGGGTGATGTCCTGACGGCGCTACGCCTACATATCTTCTGGCAGTACGGTCGGGTATATTCTTTTTACACCATTCCGACATCTGTCCCCACGCCTCATTTTCGGGATCAACACAGTCTGTATTGAAACATACAACCTTTTCATTCCTGTGTTCTTCGATTTTTACAATGGCAGTTTCGTTCATGAACATTTCTCCTTTTTCCATTCGGATTTTAAAATTCAGCTTAGGAAAACGGACAGAAGAACCCTCTTTTCTGACTATGCTCGGAGTATTACCCGTAAAACTGCGCACTGCGCGCGAAAATGCCGCTGCCGAATTATAACCGTACTTCACGGCAATATCAACGATTTTATGTTCGGTATCGGTCAGTTCTAATACCGCATATTGAAGCTTACGTTTTCTGATATACTCGTCTAACGTCATATCAGCAACCAGTAAAAAGAAACGCTGATATGCCGACCTGGACATTCCGGCTATTCGGGCAGCTTTTTCATAATCAATATCTTCGAGAAGATTTTCTTCTACATATGCAATTGACAGATTAAGTCCTTCAATATAATCCATATTATCCGCCTCCTACAATAATTATAGCCTATGTATTCAAAAAATGCGTTGCACTAAACGTCACTTGCTGCACATTTTTAATTTGAACATTTAACGGTTAATAATGTTTTTATGTCGTTAAAATGTTCATCGCTTGTAACACGGTAATGAATCCAGCCTCCGTCGCCGCAGGGATATTTGTTGTCGATATATTCTTGAGTATTTTTTTGAAGCCGGTCATAAACGGATTTATATTGCTTATCCGATAATCTCATCATAACAGTAAAAGCATTGTTTTCGGCAAAAATATTGCATATGAGCTTGTTTTTCTTTTTATGGGCAACTCCCCAGCCATATTTATTGCCATAAGGAAAAACGATCTTTAACTCTGTATTAAAGGCAGATGTCAGCCATTCGTTAAGAATAGAAAATCTTTCCGAATTATCCCCGCAAAACTTTGTCATTTCTTCTATTGCAGGTGTTTCTTGTTTATCAAGCATTCTTTCGTACATAAATACCTCCTTAAATTTATTTTGTTTTATCAATTTCAAACAAAAATTATGAAGCTTTTTTCATATTATATATGTCAACTTTTCTCTTTTGTTTTCATTTATTATAGCCTTTATGTGCTATAATGTCAATATATAACAGGCTGTTTTTAATTGGAAACTCAACTCACGGCTGTAAAGCTGTGAGGTTTAGGCAGGACAGTCTGTTAACATATCGTTAGAATGAAAAAATAAACGGCCGTGGAACTTAATCCATAGCCGTTTAACATAATCCGCTGTATTTGTCTTTATAACAATATTTTTGAAAAGCTTCTACACTTCTATATTGCACTCACCCTAAATGCAAGCCATTATTATTTAAAAATTTACGGTATAAGTCTATTCAGATCTCTTGGGAACATCGATGCCTGACGAATATTCTGCTGCCCCAGCAACTTCATAACAAGACGCTCCAGGCCAATTCCCAATCCGCCGTGAGGAGGAAGTCCATACTTGTGTACTTCAAGATAGGACTTGAAATCCTCAGGGTCGAGCCCTTGAGCTTTCATCTTTTCAAGCTGTTCGTTGTAATCGTGGATACGCTGTCCGCCTGTGGTTATCTCCAAACCTCTGAACAGCAGATCAAACTTGCAGGCAGTACGGGGGTCGTCTCTGTCGTTCATCGCGTAAAACGGCGGCTTTGAAGACGGGAAATTCGTTACAAAAATAAATTCCGTGCCGTAATTTTCTTTTGCGTAATTGCAAAGGAAAATCTCGTCCTCAGGCTCAAGATCAAATTTATTTTTTGCTTTTGAGCCCTTTATGAGAGCAATTGCATCTTCAAACTTAACAGAGGGTATCTCTCCCACTTCGGGAATATCCGCGCCGAGAATATTTATCTCGTGCTGATAATTCTCTTTAAGGTACTGCATCATATAACGAAGCATAGCCGTTTCCATGTTCATAACATCATACATATCGTTGATGTAGCCCATTTCAAAGTCCAGACCGATATACTCGTTCAAATGGCGCGAGGTTGCGTGACGCTCGGCGCGGTACACGGGAGCTATCTCGAATACCCTGTCGAAAAACGCAACGGCAGTCTGCTTATAGAACTGAGGCGACTGGTTAAGGAAAGCGTTCTTCTGAAAATAATCCAGATGGAAAATATTAGCACCGCCCTCTGCACCCTGGGCAACGATCTTCGGGGTGTGTATCTCGGTAAATTTATTATCAAGCATGAATCTGCGAAAAGCTTCCGCAACGCCCTCCTGAAACTTAAACGTCGCTCTCTCAAAAGGATTGCGCAGAGCAACGCTCCTGTTGTCGAGATTAACATCCAGCGAACAGCCCAGCCTGCGCTTTGAAACGTGAAGAGGATAGTCCTCCGTGGGCTTGGACATTATCTTAACGCTTTTTAAAGTAAGCTCAATTCCGTTGCGTGCGCGTTCTTCCTTTTTAACAACAGCCGTTACCTTCACAAAACAGCCCTCGCGCACCTCGTCCAGCGAGTCGGAGCAGTCCGCCTCACTGTATACCGACTGGATAACGTACCGCGCCGTCCGCAGTGAAACGAACGCGAAGCCGCTCATCTGCTTTACGCTGTGTACGCAGGCGCAAAGCTCTATAGTCTCGCCGACCTTTGCGAGAGCCTCGTCAAGGTCAAATTCTTCAAGCAGATCGGTTCCGCCTATTTTTATCATTTAAAACACCGCCTATTCAATAATTACAGACTTTTCAGCGCCTTTTCAAGCTCTTCCTTAATGACCTTCGGCGTACATACGCCTTTAAGAGCCTTTGTACACTGTCCCATAAGGAAGCCGAAAACCTTTTGATCGCCGCCCGTATACTGCGCCACAGCCTTTTCATTTCCCGCAAGGACTTCCTTTATGACCTCAAGCACCCTGCCTGTATCGTTGGTGATGAGTAATCCCGCAGCCTTTGCTATCTCCTCGGGAGCGCCGCCCTTTTCGCACATTGTACGGAACACGTCCTTAGCGTCGTTTTTGGAAACCTTGTCGGTATCAGCCATTTCAACAAGCTTGGCAAATTCCTCCGCCGTAAAGGGCAGCTTTTCAAGCTCTATCTCGCCGAGATTGATACGTCTCATAAGCTCGCCGATAAGGAAATTGCACACTGATTTAGGATTGTTATAGGTCTTTACCGCCGCGTCAAAGAAATCGGAAAGTATCTTCTTGTTTACAATAATTTTCGCGTCAGTTTCATTCAAACCGTCGGCAAGGTACCTTTCCAGTCTCTTGTACGGCATTTCGGGAAGCTTGGCGCGTATAGCGTCCAAGTCCTCGTCGGTAAAGTTCACCTGCAAAATATCCGGCTCCGGGAAGTAACGGTAGTCGTGAGCGTCCTCCTTGGAACGCATGGACTTGGTCTCTCCTCTGTTATCGTCAAAACGGCGGGTCTCCTGAACCACTCTCTTGCCCATGTCCAGGAGCTTTGCCTGACGGTATATCTCAAAGTCTATAGCGCGTCCGATAGCCTTGATCGAATTGAGGTTCTTGATCTCGGCACGGGTACCGAACTCGGTATCGGTAGGCTTCATTATGGAAATATTTACATCGCACCTGAGGGAACCCTGCTCCATTTTACAGTCGCATACACCCGCATACTGCAAAAGCAGAGAGATTTTTTCAACGAAAGCCTTTGCTTCCTCGGCTGAACCGATATCCGGCTCTGTAACGATTTCGATAAGAGGTATACCGCAGCGGTTGTAGTCCGCAAGAGAAACGCCGTTAAGGTCGTCGTGGATAAGCTTTCCCGCGTCCTCTTCAAGGTGTATGCGGTTAATGCGGATATTTTTGGACTTTTTCTCGCCGTTCTCCTCAAATTCGATAGGAACAAGACCGTTTATGCAAAGCGGCAGATAAAGCTGAGATATTTGGTACGCCTTGGGCAGATCGGGATAAAAATAATTCTTCCTGTCAAAGGTGGAAAACTTATTGATATCGCAGCCAAGAGCAAATCCCGCCTTTACGGCGTACTCTACAGCAGTTTGGTTTATTATGGGAAGCGTGCCCGGCATACCGGAGCATACGGGACAGCAGCGTGTGTTTTTATCGCCTCCAAATTCGGCGGAGCAGGTACAGAAAACCTTTGATTTGGTCAGGAGCTCCGCGTGTATCTCAAGACCTATTACGGGAATATATGCTGACATTTTTACCGCCCCTTTCCTTATATTTTCGCAGGCTGATACGCGAACTGCTTTTCATAAGCGTCGGCAGCCTGAATTACGGAAGCTTCGTCCCAATGCTTGCCTATAATTGACATACCTATCGGCATACCGTCCTTATCGTAACCGCAGGTCGTTGAGATCGCGGGAAGCGAAGCTATATTTACAGTAACGGTGCAGATATCAGCCTGATACATCTTGGCGGGATCGGAGATATTCTCATTTACGCCGTATGCAACGGTCGGAGCTGTAGGCGTAAGTATAACGTCGCAGCCCTTGAATATTTCCGCGTATTCCTCGCGTATCTTCTGCTTCAGAGCCATAGCCTTTCCGTAATAAGCGTCGTAATAGCCGCTGGAAAGCGCGTAGTTGCCCAAAAGGATACGTCTCTTTACCTCGTCGCCGAAGCCCTCGCTTCTGGAGTTGCATACAAGGTCGCTGTAGCTGTCCCCTGTCTCCGAACGGTGTCCGTACTTGATACCGTCGTATCTTGAAAGATTAGAGGAAGCCTCCGCGGAAGCTATTAAATAGTATGCCGCAACAGCGTATTTAAGAGACGGCATTGAACACTCCACAATAACCGCTCCCTGCTGCTCGTACCATTTTGCAGCCTTTTCAACCGCTTCGCGTACATCGGAATCAATACCCTCGGCGTAAAATTCCTTAGGCATAGCTATCTTCATACCCTTGACGGACTGACCTATCTTAGCGGTAAAGTCGGGAACGTCAAGCTTTGCGCTTGTTCCGTCGTGATAATCGTAGCCCGATATCGCGTTCAGTATGATAGCACAATCATGAGCGTCCTTTGCAACGGGACCTATCTGGTCGAGAGAGCTTGCAAACGCCACAAGGCCGTAGCGGGAAACACGTCCGTAGGTAGGCTTCAAGCCGGTAACTCCGCAGAAAGAAGCAGGCTGGCGAATAGAACCTCCCGTATCCGAACCCAGAGCTGCGGCGCATAAGGACGCCCCCACAGCGGCAGCAGAGCCTCCGGAGCTTCCGCCCGGTACTCTTCCAAGATCGTAGGGATTCTTAGTCTTTTTAAAAGCGGAGGTCTGGGTCGAACCGCCCATGGCAAACTCGTCCATAGAGGTCTTGCCAAGCATAACAATTCCCTCGGCGTTAAGCTTTTCCATAACTGTGGCATTATATGGGGGAACAAAGTTTTCCAGTATTTTTGAAGCGCAGGTAGTTTTAACTCCGTCTGTGCAGATATTGTCCTTAATAGCAAGAGGAATGCCTGTCAAAGCTCCTGCGTTTCCGCCGTCAATAACCTGCTGAGCTTTTACGGCAGCGGCTTTAGCCTCGTCGGCAGTAACTGTGATATAGCTTTCGAGACTGCCGTCAGTTTTACTTATTCTGTCCAGATACGCGTCGGTAAGCTCGGCTGCGGATATCTCCTTTTTGTCAAGCATAGTACGCATATCACGGATCTTAAGCGCGGTAATATCCATCGGTTTACATCCTTTCAAAAATCTATGGTCACGTTCGCCGGTCATTTACTTTTACGGCGGTGTGTACGGTAAGCTTACTCCACAACCTTGGGTACAACAAAACAGTTTTCACTGTTAACGGCATTCTGCAAAATCTTCTCGGTGGGGAAAGAATCCATTGCCCTGTCCTCCCGCAGACTGTTCAGGTAAACGTTGTGATTATCCTTTATCGGGTCATAGGAAATGTCGATCTCCTTGATAGTATCCATTATCTCGATAATGCCCGTCATATCCTTGGCAACCTTTTCCAGCTCCCCGTCGGTAAAGGTAAGCTTGCCGAGATCGGACAGATGCCTCACCATCTCTATGTCCATAAAAATACCTCTCTTCCTTACTGTGGTAAATAATACAGAATATATTATACCACATTTTAGGGAACAATGCAATACAAAATTTATAAAAAAGTGTACGAAAAAAATCCGTACACTTAAAAAAGGTTATTTGAACTAATTTAAATTTTCAGCGAATCTTCCACCGCCTTGAAGCGCGGGTCGTCTCTTATGCCGTCGTAGCCGTCCCAAGAAAGATTTTTAAGCAGTTCTTCGCGGTATGTGAACGTGAAATTTTTTATACCGTTTTCTTTATTATACTCCAGCCTGTTTACCAAAAGGGACGTATAAGGCTTTTTATCGGGCAGGTCGTCGTCCGCCGCGGCAAATTCGGCAGCCTTTTCAAGACTGTCAAGAGCAAGCTCCCGATCGCCTAAAAGCGCAGCCTTTGCAGCAATGCTGCTGTACGCGTGGGACACATCATGGAAGTAAAAATTATAGTCGCCCTTATCGAACACAACGTTGTACAGCGCAATAACCTTTTGCTGTATTTCGATCCGCTGCTCATGGGTCATTTGGGGAGCGTTTTTACCGTCCGGATCGGACAGGTAAAACAATGCTGAATACATTACGCTCACAAGCGCTGTAACTACTTCCTGAGCAAATTTCATAAGCTCATCGCCTTTAAGCAAATGCATTTTTGTAATTTCGCGGCTGTTACACAAGCTCGACAGCTTATCGGCAGCTTCTATCGCTTTGTCATGCTGTCCCGAACCCTCGTAAAAACGACACAGCTCGCCCTGCATCCATTCGCGTATTACTGGGTCGGTGCATTCCGCCAATATCCTTTCGGCTATGGCTATCGCTTTCAAATTATTCTGTCGGTACGGCTCGCCCTCCCTGTCCCAGTTGACAAAGGTCAGGTTGCTTGCATATTCCGCTAAAAGCCTGAAGTTGTTGGGGTAGCGTTTTACCGCTTCCTCAAGAATTTTCAGATTGTCTTCGATTTTGCCCGCTCTAGAATTTTCCCGGACGGTATCGAGAATTTTATCCGCTTCGGAGCTGTCCCGAATTTCTTTCATACCCATAAGCTCGTCTGTGGTAATGCCGAAGTATTCCGCAATAGTCGGCAGCAGCTCGATATCGGGATATACCTCTCCCCGCTCCCACTTTGAGACAGCCTGAAAGGATACTCCCAGAATGTCCGCAAGCTGCTCCTGGGTAAGCTCGCGGAGCTTTCTTTGCTTTTTAAGATTTTCGCCGATGTACAGAGTCATAAAAATTCCTCCCGAAAAATATTTAGTCAGCGCTGCTATGGTTATAGTATAGCTTAAAATCCGCTTTAAAGCAATAACTTGGATTTTGAAAGCAATTCAACCTCAATTAGAATTTTTCCCGCTCTTTTTTCGCTGACTTTATCCGCAAGTCCGTTGGGGATACGGAAAATAACAAAAGGACGCACTGCCTGTTATGGGCGGAACGTCCTTTTTGTACGCTATTTGATATGTTCTTTCAAAAATTTTTCCACTGTCTTAAAGCGCGGGTCGTCCCGTATTCCGTCAAATACGCTGTCGGGCAAATGCTTCAGAAGCATTTTACAGGTCGTATCGCTGAAATTCTTGCCGTTATGCGCGGAGTTGTATTCCAGCTTGTTTACAAGCAGGGAAACGTGAGGCTTTACGTCGGGCAGACCGTCCATCTCCGCAGCGTACTCCGCCGCCTTTTCGAGATTTTCCAGAGCAAGCCCGAAGTTCCCCGCACGCATTGCCATTATTGATATATCGCGGTGCAGAAATGAAAGATTGTGAAAGCAATCATTGTAATCCCCCTTGTCGAACACAATATCAAACATTGCGATAGCTTTTCGGTATATCTCAATTTTCTGCTCCCAAGTATACCCCGTATCGTTTTGTCCGTCCATATCCGCCAAACGCTGCAAGCATTGGCAAAAAACATTCGCAAGGTGACGAATGTTCCACTGCGTCATACGTACAAGGTCTTCGCCTTTAAAAATATTCATCTTTATCAGCTCGCTGCCGTGATACATTGACGGCAGCTTATCGGCGGCTTCAAGAGCCTTGGTTGCCTCCCCCGAATTCTGGTAATAGCTGCACAGCTCAGCCTGCACACGGTTCCGTATTTTGGTGTCGGTACACTCCGCAAGAATCCTTTCGGCTATGCGGGCGGCTTTACGGTTATTCTGGCGGTACTCCTCGCTTTGGTAGCCAACAGCAAGAAAGGAAAGATTCATAGCGTACTGTGTAAGCAGCTCGTAATTGTTTGGGTGTACCTTTACCGCCTCCGCCAAAAGCTCGATATTTTCTCGTATAAGCCCCTTGGACAAATTTTCCTTTTGCTGTTCGAGGATTTTTTCAGCGTCCGCGGCTTCGCGAACATTGTTCATGCCGATAAGCTCGTCGGCGGTAATGCCAAAATACTCCGCGATAGTGGGCAGCATTTCAATGTCAGGATAGCCCTCTCCCCGCTCCCACTTTGAGATAGACTGAAAGGATACCCCCAGTATATCCGCAAGCTGCTCCTGGGTAAGCTCTTTAAGCTTTCTTTGCTTTTTTAGATTTTCTCCGATGTACAGGGTCATAAAAATTCCTCCCGATATTTTATTCGGCGCCGCTGTATACAGTATAGCGTAAAATCCGCTTTTAGGCAATAACCGCGTTATTGAAAGCTTTTCAACCCAAAGTGGAATTTTTCCCGCTTGAGTAATAAATATATCATACTAAAAAAATTGCTCATAAATAGAAAATTAAACTTGACAAATATATTTTTCCATGTTATAATGCATTTATTAAATGCAGATTCAATGAATATAAATTCAATGAGGTGGTACCATGTCCTCCAGAGACGAGCAAAAGGAACAGCGCAGGCAGCTTATTATTTCAAAAGCTCTTGAGCTGTTTGCCAAAAAAGGATACTCTAACACAAAGATCGGAGATATTGCAAAAGCCGCAGATATGAGCGCGGGTTTGATGTTTCACTACTTTGAGTCAAAGGAACAGCTTTACGAGGAGCTTGTAAAAATGGGGGCTGAGAGCACAAATATTCCGCAGAAGCTTAATTTTGAAAATCCGCTGGATTTTTTCGAGAAATTTTTAAACACTCTTTTTTCCTATGCAAAGGAACAGCCGTGGGTATTTTATATGTTCGTGCTTATGGCTCAGGCGCGGAGCAACGAGGGGATTCCTCCGCATATAAAAGAGATCGCCTTAGGCGTCGATCAAGTCGAACAGTCCGCAGAGATCATCAAAGCAGGTCAGCAGTACGGATATTTCAGAGCAGGCGACCCGTACACCCTTTCCTTTACGTTCTGGAGCAGCGTTCAGGGTATTATGGAGCAGCTTGCGGTCTCTCCGGAAATGGCAGAAAACGACCGGCTTCCCGAAACAGACTGGATAATCGATATTATACGCGGTACAAAAAACACAACGGGAGGATCACAATGAAAAAAGTAATCATTATCGGTGGAGGAATCGCAGGTCTGTCGGCAGGGATATACTGCCTTATGAACGGCTTCAGCGTTGAACTGTACGAAAAAAACTCCGTTCCGGGCGGCGAATGTACCGGCTGGGACAGGCAAGGATACCACATTGACAACTGTATCCACTGGCTGACAGGCTGTAACCCCACAGACGAACTTTATAAAATCTGGCGGGATATCGGCGCAATAGACGACAGCACCGAATTTTACCGCGAACCGTACTTTTACGGATTTGAAAAGGACGGCAAGGCGTTACACTTTTGGAGCGATATTGATAAAGCAAGGCGTGAATTTCTTGAAGCGGCTCCCGAGGACAAAACGGAAATAAACAAGTTTTTTGACGCTGTTAAAGCGGCGGAATCTGTAAGGATACCCTGTGAAAAGTCCCTTGCTGAAATGAATTTTACAGAGTACATAAAATTCGGAATGACAATGGCTGAAATGGGAAAGGTCATAAAGGAATACGGAAACAACACAATATCAGACCTTGCCGGACGTTTCAAAAGTCCTCTTGTCAGTGAAATGATGAAACGGTATCTGCACGGGACTTACAAGGCGGTAACGCTTATTTCCTCTATAGGATTTTACACAAGCGGTACCGCAGCAATTCCTGCGGGAGGATCGGTCGGCATGATACGGCGAATTACAGAACGCTTCCAAAAGCTTGGAGGAAAGCTGCACACAAGCTGTCCCGCCGTAAAAATCAATATTAACGGAAATAGAGCTCGGTCGGTTGAATTTTCGGACGGAAGCACAACGGAATGTGATTTTTTAGTATGCGCCGCCGACCCTGCCGTGACCTTCGGAAAGCTGCTTGATAAAAAGTATATGGACAAAAATCTGCGGAAAATGTACACCCAAAAGGACGGCTACAAGGTATCGTCCGCGTTCAACGTCTCTTTCGGTATCATCGGCACAGAAGATTACGGCTTGAAAAGCGGTTCATTTGTTTACCCCTGCGAAAGCTATACCGTAGGAAAAAGTACCCTCAGCCACATAGGGATAAGACTGTACGACTACGACGAAAAGCTGTTCCCCAAGGACAGGCGCGTTATACAGTGCAATATTCCCCAGGAAAACGAGGACTATGAATACTGGAAAAGCATTTACAGCGATAAGGAACGCTACAATGCGGAAAAACGCCATGCTGCGGAAATTATCATGGCACGGATAATAAGCCGTTTTCCCGAGCTTGAAAACAGGCTTGTACTGCTTGACATATATTCTCCATATACGTTTACAAAATGGTGCGGTGCGTACAAAGGCGCGTACATGAGTTTTTTCGAGCAAAAAGGATATAAAAGCCTGACGGCAAAAAACAGTGTAAAGGGTTTGTCAAACGTATTTCTTGCAAGCCAATGGCTTACCACAAATGGCGGACTTCCAACAGCGGTAACTTCAGGAAAATTTGCCGCCGCACACATTGAAAAACAGAATAAAAAAAGCAAATAATTTAAAATCCTCCAAACTAAAAAGCTTGGAGGATTTTTGGTTAAAACAATCTTAAACAGTGCCTGTCAAACATTTCCTGAAGCGCGATAAGTATTCCCATTCTTCCGGTCGGATAAGTCAGTCCCCCCTGAACAAACGCAGCAAACGGTTCACGAAGAGGAGCGTCTGCTGAAAGCTCTATTGACGCGCCCATATTGAATGCTCCGGCGGCCATGATCACCTGTGAATCATAACCCGGCATATCCCACGGCTCTGGTGTAACAAAACTGTCAATGGGCGAACCTTTCTGAACGCCCTGACAGAACGCGGTAAGATTCTCGGCATTTTTCATCAGCACCGCTGTGATGATGTCCCCGCGCTTGTCGTCCCTTTTAGGGAAACACTCAAATCCCAGTAAAGTCATTATTTCCGACGTAAATGCAGCGGTCTTTACAGCATTTGCGACAACCTCGGGAGCAAAGAAAAGTCCCTGATACATAAGCTTGTTCTGATTGAGCGTACAGCCAACTTCCTTGCCCATACCCACGCAGGTAAGACGATATGCGCACTGCTCCACAAGCTTCTTGTTTCCCGCGATATAGCCTCCGGTCTCAGCTATCCCCGCACCCGGATTCTTTATAAGAGAGCCAATTATAAGATCGGCTCCCGACTGTAAAGGCTCCTTGCTTTCAACAAATTCGCCGTAGCAGTTGTCCACCATTACAACAATATCGGGATTTGCTCCCTTAGCCGCCTTGACTATTTCGGCTATCCCGTTCAGCGTAAGGGTCGGTCTTAGGGAATATCCCCGAGAACGCTGTATGTAAGCAACCTTAGCGTCCTTTACCTTTTTGAATATCTCGCCTACATCCGGCTTTCCGTCGGGAAGAAGATCAACCTGATCGTACTGAACGCCGAAATCTTTAAGGGAACCGTTTCCGCTTCCGCGCAGACCGATTACTTCTTCAAGAGTATCATAAGGCGTACCTGTAAGGCTTACAAGCTTGTCTCCGGCTCTGAGTACACCGAAAAGCGCGCAGGTAAGCGCATGGGTACCCGAAACAAAGGTGTGGCGTACAAGAGCGTCCTCCGCACCGAAAACGTCGGCATAGACCTTATCAAGCGTATCCCTGCCAACGTCGCCGTAACCGTAGCCGGTAGTGCCGGTCATGCAAGATGCGCTGACCTTGTTGTTTATAAACGCTTTCAGAACCTTTTCACCGTTCAGACGGGCTATCCTGTCTGTCTCGGCAAATACGGCGGAACAGTTTTCCTCCGCCTTTTCCGCAAGCTTAATTATTCTTTCATCTATCTCAAAGCCCTTTTCCTCGACGGGCTTGGGATCAAAAATTTCTGCCATTAGTATCAACCTTTCATTTCGTATAGTATATCTTCACCGACAGGCTCAAAGCCTATCGTTTCGTAAAAAGACCGTCTGTGATCCTGCGCAAACAGATATGCAGTTTCCCCATTTTTTTCGGCTTCGGAACCGATCAGCCAAAGCAGCCGTCGGGCGTTTCCCCTGCCCCTTGCGTACGGAGCTGTGGCAATATGCGACAGGAAAATAAAGCCGTTGATATTGAACTGCTGTGTAACAGTAGAGCCGTCATACCAATATAGTTTTGAAACATTATGCCTTATCCTGTGGGATATGTCCACATACCAGTCGTCATAAGGAAGCATTTTATCAAAGCTCTCCTTAAGTATGGCAAAGCATTTATCCGTATAATTATTCACCTTTACACAATTAGGATTTATTCCGCTTTCTGCCGATTTTACGCGAAATAGCGTTCTGTGTACCTTTTCATATGCCGTTTCAAGCTGTAAAGCTACATCACTTTTCACTTCCACAGAAACTGGCTTCGTCATGCGTATAAGCATTTCCGCTTCACCGATATCAATCTCTCCGTCTATAACCATACTCGCATTATAGACATGTATCAATCCACCGCCGCAGCTATAGAACCTGCAAAATCCGTAATCTCCGCCATAGGCATAAAATGCCGCTAAAATTTTTTTCCCGTAATATGAATCGGTAACCATTTGGGGAGATACCTCAAAAATTTGCTTTATCACATCGTACACATCTTTTCAAGCATAAGACTCGCAAGCCTTTCGCAGTCCTCCAGATCGGAAAGCTTGACCGTGCAGGACGGCGAATGCAGGTACCGGCAGGGCGCGGAAACGGCTATTGTACGCACTCCACCGCGGGAAATATGGATAGCTCCGCTGTCGTTTCCCCCTGCGACCATAGTTTTGGTCTGCCATTTAATCCTGTTTTCCGAAGCGATCTCACGGGAAAGCCTGTACAGCTCCCTGTCGTAGATAGTAGAGCGGTCCATGTAGGACACCACCGCTCCCCCGCCAAGTTCGCAGCAGCGTTTCTCTCCCGATGCAAGAGGGATATCCGCAGCAGTTGTAGCTTCGAGAACAATTGCAAAATCGGGATCAACGGTGTACGCCGCCGCGCGGGAACCGCGAAGCCCCACTTCCTCCTGTACAACGAATGTAAATGTGCAGTCGTAAGGCAGCTCGGACTTTATCAGGTCTATCATGACCGCGCAGCCGAAGCGGTCATCTATCGCCTTAGCCTTTAGATAGCCGTCTCCGAAAGAGGTAAATTCAGACGAGAAGTGTACAAAATCGCCGGGAACGGCAAGCTTTTCGGCAGCAGCCTTGTCCTCCGCGCCGATATCAACATACAGCGCGTCAAATTTCGGCGCAGTCTTTTTTTCGTCAGCAGACAAATTATGCACCGCCTTTGCGCCGATAACGCCATATATGTCGCTGTCGCCGACAAAAACGGGTCTGCCTATAGCAACGCGGGGATCAATGCCTCCAACGGGAGAAATTGTCAGCGTTCCGTCCGATTTAACCGAGGTAACAACCATTCCTACCTCGTCCATATGGGCGGAAACCATGACCCTTTTAGACGCAGCGGATTTGCCTTTCTTTTCGGCAATAATGTTTCCGAGAGGATCAACACGGTACTCGCAGTATCCCGATATCTCAGACAGAATAAAATCCCTGACTCTGCTTTCGTCTCCGGACACGCCGTTCAGCAGGCAAAGCTTTTTGAGCAGTTCCGCAGTCATGCCGACACCTCCGTTATATAGGCTGCAATAAGCTGCGCCGTATTTTCCACATCGGCGAGGGATATTACCTCAACCGGCGTATGCATATATTTCAGCGGTATTGACAGGGTTACTGCTCTTGCCCCGCCCTTGTTCACGGAGAACCTGTCGGCGTTTGTACCCGTCGTACCGCTCATTACCTCGATCTGGTAGGTTAGACCGCGCTTTTCGGCAATTTCTTTAAACGTTTGGGACAGTCCCCTGTCCAGCACGGGAGAATATCCTATCATACAGCCGCCGCCAAGCTTTCCGCACTTGACCTCGGAATCGTCCGCAGTCAGGGCGAAGCTTACGTCAACGGCAATGGCAATGTCTGACTCTATATCGAACGCGCCGATCTTTGCGCCCCGTTCGCCTACCTCCTCCTGAGCCGAAAACATCACGGTTATCTCACTGTGTAAAGCCTTATCCTTTACAAGCTCCAAAGCGCGCAGGATAGCAGCAACACCGCAGCGGTCGTCCAGAGCCGCGCCGGTTATTCTGTCGCCTTGCAATTTCACACAGCGGGACGCGAACACGATTTTGTCTCCGAGAGAAATAAACTCTTCCGCGCGGGCTTTGGTAAGACCAACGTCCACGCATATATCCTCCATTTCGGGTACCTTGCTTTCGTCTGTTTCAAGGTGAGGCGGTATCGCGCAGATAACTCCACGGAGCGGCTCCTTAGCCAAAACCGTAACAGGCTGGGCAAGCAGCAGCCTGCGGTCTATCCCGCCGCAGCCCGCTATTTTCAGAAATCCGTCGTCGGTTATATGCGTTACCGTAAATCCTATTTGGTCGATGTGCGCGTCTATCAAAATGTGCGGCTTTGAGCCTTTACACCCAAATCTGCCAATAACATTGCCGTTTTTAATGCAGCAGTCGTCCGTATAGCCTTTAAGCATGGACAGCGCAAGCTCGGCGGCGTTTGTTTCGTCCCCCGAAACGCCCCGCGCGTCCGCGAGGGACATTATGCTTTTTTCCAGATCCATATCAGAATTAGCGTCCTTTCTTATTTCAGCGAGTTGACAATACTCTTGTAGTGCAGTCCCCGCTCCTCAAAATTTTTGTATAAGTCAAAGCTTGCGCTTGCGGGAGAAAGCGATACCACGTCGCCGCTTTGAGAGTTTTCTCGGGCGGCTTTCACGGCCTCCTCCATTGTCTTTACCCTCACTATACGGCACTTTTCCGCGCTGTAGTGGGGGTACGCCTTTACCGCCGCTTCAATGCTGTCCGCGGTCTCACCAAGAAGCACCAGCGTTTTGACATAGGTGTTTATCGGCTCGGCAAGCTGACTGTAGTCAAGCTTTTTGTCGGAGCCTCCCGCAATGACGATTATCCGCCGTCCGAACGCGTTCAGACCGGCGATAACGCTTACGGGACTTGTGGCGATGCTGTCGTTGTAGTACTTTACGCCGTCCAGCTCGCGGACAAATTCTATGCGATGCTCCACTCCGCCGAACTCACGGGCGGTCTCAGCAAAGGCTTCGTTGGGAACGTCCCCGTGAAGCAGAGATATTGCCGTAAGATAATTTTCAACGTTGTGCAGACCGGGAATTTTTATTTCGTCCTTATGAACTATCTTTTCGATAGAATTTCCGTCTGTAAAGCAAAGCCAGCCGTCGCTGTTCAGGAAAGAACCCCGCTTCGGCGTCTGCGTCCTGCTGAACCTGTAGAGATCGCCGCGGACGTACTCCGAAAGCCTTTCGGTATCGGCGTTGTCCATATTGAGGACCGCGCGGGAAAAAGCGTTCTGGTGCAGCAAAATGTTAAGCTTTGCACCGACGTACTCCTCCATTGAGCTGTGAACGTTAAGGTGGTCGGGATAAATATTGGTTATCGCCGCGCAGTCGGGAGACCTGCGCATACTAATGAGCTGAAAGCTTGAAAGCTCCACAACCGCAACGTCATCTTCGCTTATTTCCTCGATTATCGGCAGAAGCGCGCGCCCGATGTTTCCGCCCTTATGTACGGTTTTGCCGCTCCGCGCAAGAGTCTTCGCCGTTATAGTCGTCGTTGTTGTTTTTCCGTCGGTACCCGTTATGGCGTACAGCTTGCAGGGGCACAGGTCGAAAAACACCTCCATTTCGGAAGTAACGGTCACGCCGATATCCCGCGCTTTTTTCAGCTCCGGAATGTTCCAGTACACGCCGGGAGCGCGGAAAACAATATCGCTTTCATATATGGGGTCAAGGTACCTTTCGCCGAAAGAAAGCCTTGCTCCCGCCGCCTCAAGCTCGGAAACGATATCTCCCGCGGCGGCTCTGTCCTTGCGATCGCAGACTGTAACGTCTATCCCCTTTTTCAGGAAAAGCCTTACAACGTCGTTATTTGTAACGCCCATACCGATAAAAGCGATTTTTTTATTCTTTACAGCGGAAAAAAACTTTTCTGCTTTTGTCATTTCTGTTGTTCATCTCCAATTTCGTTTATGCTTTTTGCACACATATCTTATTATATCCAATTTTTTCGAAAATAGCAACAAAAGACATAGAAATTTAAGTATTTTCATAATTATTACTAAGAAATGAGGGATAAACGTTGAAAATTTCTATGAACCGTATTGCCAAAGACACAGCGCGACTCACCGCAGTATCAATTATTTTACAGGGACTGGGGCTGTGGCTGAACATTTTTATATCGAACAAGCTCGGAACAGCCTCCGTTGGGGTAATGACACTTATAACCTCGCTGTTCGGATTCATCATGGTACTCGCAAACGGAAATATTTTTATCTCCACGAGCCGTTTCGTTTCGGAGGAATTGGGAGCGGGAAACAAAAATCTCAAAAAAATAATGAAGCTTTCCCTTGGATTTGCAATGATACTGTCATCGGCTTTCGCACTGGCTTCCTTCGGACTTGCCCGTATCATTGCCGACCGGGTTTCAGCTGCTCCGGAGCTTGCGGTATCGGTCAGGATAATAGCGCTGTCCCTGCCGCCCGCGGCTTTCGGCTCCTGCATAAGAGGATATTTCAACGCAATGCGGGACGTCCGCATTCCATGCAACGGTGACATAATAGAATTTGCTTCAAAATGGATATCTCTCACCGTAGGCGTGATATTCCTGCTTGACCGAGGTCTGAGCGTTTACCTTCTCATTTCGGTCTCGATACTTATTGGTGAAACCGTCAGCTTCATATACTACATAGTAAAATACCTGCCAGAATACCGCCGTTTTTCCACACTGCCAAGCGGACAGTCGCGTATAGAAAGGGTGTCCTCCTATCTGAAGCTTTCGCTGCCTATCGTGGCGGGAGGATACGTCCAGATGATAATGTCCTCCCTGAACGAAGCCCTTGTACCGGTGGCTCTTTTAAAATATAACGCCTCCGCGGAGCGAGCCATGAGCGAATACGGTATGTTCGAGGCAATGATAATCCCGACGGTATTCTATCCCGCGGTTATCCTCACAAGTCTGTCAAATATCATTATACCCGAAATAGCGCGGGCTAAATCATCGGAAAACGTCGAAAGAGTACAGGGTCTTATAAAGAAAAGCCTGACGCGGGCGTTTGCGTACTCCTTTTTCGTTTCAGGAATGCTGCTCGTTATGGGAAAAAACATCGGACAGCTTCTGTGTCCCTCAGACAGCCTTGTCAGCGAGACTCTTGTGAAGATGTTCCCCGTCGTGCCGTTTATCTACCTTGAAATAGTTCTGGAGGGAATTATAAAAGGTCTGGGCAGACAGAATTTTTCCACGGTAAACAGTCTCTGCGAATACGCAATAAGAATAGTATGCGTTATAGTTTTCGTGCATCTTTACGGCTTCACGGGGGTTCTGATATCGTATTATGCCAGCAACGTGTACAGCAATATTGTCCGCGTAATATTCGTTTTCCATGCCGCGCATATCCGCTTTGAGGCGTTCACCTATATTGTAAAGCCCTTTGCAACGTGCTTTTTCTGCTGTCAGATAACCTCCGCCCTGACAAGATTTATCACCTGCTCGTCGGCACTTTTTGAGACGGTAATTTACCTCTGTACAGCCGGAATAATTTTTATCGCTCTTTATGAGCTTGACAAGAAACTGTCCGCTACGAAATCAACACAAAAATTTGTAAGAAAACCAATTGAAAATTGAATGTACACCAAAACCGCTTTGCAGAATATGCTGCAAAGCGGCGTTTTTGTATCTTTTTTCAGCTTCCCTCTCCGGAAATAAGAGCGATAGGGTCTATCCACTCTCCGTTTTTCTTGATAGCAAAGTGCAAATGCGGTTCCTCGCTGATCTCGTTCTGGGCGGTATTTCCAACAGCTCCGATAACGGTACCCGCAGAAACGCTCTGACCCTCGGCTACGGGAATATCCTTGCTTAGATTGCAGTAGTACCCCTCAAAGCCGTTTCCATGGTCGATTATAACGCACGCGCCAAGCATCTGATCCTCATAGACCTTTGTCACAGTACCGCCCGTCATGCTCTTTACCTTTTCGTCCATTGCACCCGCGATATCGACCCCGTCGTGGGTTTTCCACACGTTAAGAGTTTTGGACTTAACAAGCTCGCCTCCGGAAAAGTCGTTGAGCACCTCGCCGTTGAGCGGTCTTACCATAGTTGTCGGGAACGGCTCGGTCTGAGCGGCAGAAGTTTCAGCTTTGTCTGCTTCCGTTGTGACTACCGCGGATTCAGCGGGTTCCCTTTCATCAAGGGTAACGACTGGCTCAGGTTTGGAAACGTCAGTTTGGGCGGCGTCCACGGGAGCATTGAGAACCGCTCCGTTTCCGTCGGAAGGAGCGCCGTCATTTGCGGCTCCGTCGGCAGACAATGTATCCCTGTTTTCTCCTATGATCTCCGCGTTGAGCTTATCGGAAATTTTGCTGTAGGAGTAGAATCCCGCCGCGCCCACGACAACGATACTTGCCGCTACCGCAATAATAAGACCTTTGCCTGAAAGATTGCCTATTTTGAATTTTTCATTGCTCATAAAATTCACCTCAAGCATAGTTTTGACAGCTTTGGTGAATTTATTCTATAAAATTCAAAAAATTTGGAAATCAAAATTGCTAAAGCTTCAGCGTATAGACCTTATCCTCCTGTTCACCGAAAATATCCTCCATATCGTAAGAAGTACCGTCATATTGCAGACGAACTGCAGTCGTACCCTCAGGCAGGCTGACCAGCAGCTTATAGCTGATCGTTTGTCCCGCAGGTACTATAGGACGTTTGAATACGTCATACAACTCCCCTACGGGATAATTTTTTGAGGACAATTCATTTTCCACGCTTTGGTTGTTTCCGTACCTGATTTTTACAGCATAATCGCCGAGCGTCGCACGATACGCACTTGTATTTTTTATCTGAGCCGTAATAAGGTATCTGCCGTCGGACTGCCTTTCAACGTCCGCGCCGGTTATCTCCCACCTGTAGTAAAGATCGTATTCAACCATATCCTTTTCCGTAAGAGCTTCGGAAACCGACATTATCAAAACAATGGGTGCAAGTATCAAAAGCATGACCGCCACAACCTTTTCGGTAGTACTGTACTGCTTAACATTTGCAGCCGCCTTATTCATGTGCGCCGCCTCCCTCCGAAACATCGAGCTTTATCCTGTCTATACCGTCAAGCTGTTTGGCGTATCCTTTCACTGATATCTCATCAAAGCAGAGATCGAACTTCCTGTCCCCTTCGTCTATAAGAAAGCACATATAACCGTCGTTTTCTTTTGTATAATTTGCTGATGAAAGATAAAAAGTATTCTGGGCATAGACCTCGGAACATGAATTAAGTGCGGAACCCGAAAGCGCGGTACGGCAGTAATATCCGCTGTTTATGTATGGAGCGCGGTCGTAGTATCCGTTGAATGACAAGCCTTTTCCCGGCGACGAACACTCAACATGAACCACAAGCAGTTCCATACCGTCGGGAATCAACGTATTTACCCGCTCGCTGTCGGAAATAAAAGCTTCAGTTATTGTAAGCGTCATAACGCCGTCAAATTCAAAGGCTTCGTTCAGTTGATGATCTATGTAGTTAGGTTCGTCAACAGTCTGGTAATTCCTCGCTATAGAACTGTTTATGCTGTTTTTGGCAATGACCGGTATCAGCGCCGAAATCAATATTACCGCAATACACACGGGAATAAGCTTTACGGCGATATGCATAAAGCGGCTTATATAGACGACACGTACTGTTTCCGTTCTATTATTATTTGCTTCCGACTTTGCGGCAGCTCTGGCAACCGATATCTGCTCCTTTGACGGTACGGCGGCGCAGCTCGGACAAGTACGGTGTTCCCTAAAGTCGTATACCGAGCCGCAATACTCGCATTCAATGTTTATAGACATAATTTTCCTCCTGAGAAGTTTTACATCTTTTCGGGACAGTCGATCTTCAACATTTCAAACGTATTTCTGAGGGTAACTCTTACCGCGTCGCAAAGGCTGAGACGAGCGTACAGAAGCGGCTCCTCCGCGCCTTTTATGCGGCACTTGTCGTAAAATTTGTGGAACAGCGTGGCAAGCTCCTGACTATAGCGTGTTATTCTGGACGGATCGTAATCCCGCGCCGCAGAATCCACCGTATTGGGCAGCGACGCGATATGGCGTATAAGCTCCACCTCTTCGGGAGCGTCCAGAACATTCAGCTGTTCGGCAGACAGCTCCTTTACAGAGAAGCCCTCAGCCGCAAGGTTTCTTATAATTGAACAGATACGGGCGTGAGCGTACTGAACGTAATAAACGGGATTTTTCGAAGACTGCTCTATTGCAAGATCAAGGTCAAATTCAAAGTGTGAGTTGGCTTCGCGGAGATTGAAAAAGTACCGCGCCGCGTCAATGGGAACCTCGTCAAGCAAAGTTTCGAGTGTAACGGCTTTTCCCGAACGCTTTGACAGCTTATAGGTCTCGCCGTCCTTGACAAGACGGACCATCTGCATAATTATAGCGTTGAAGCGGTTGGGGTCTATCCCCAGAGCCTCCATTGCGGCTTTCATTCTGGGAACGTAGCCGTGGTGATCCGCTCCGAGGATGTCTATCGCGGTATCGAAGCCGCGGGTCACAAGCTTGTTATAGTGGTACGCAATATCAGGCACAAAGTACGTCGGCACGCCGTTTGCGCGGACAAGCACCCTGTCCTTTTCGTCGCCGAAATCTGAGGACCTGAACCAGAGCGCACCCTCCTGCTCGTAGGTATGACCGCTCTTTTTAAGCAGCTCAATGACCTCGCTTACAGCGCCGCTGTTGTGGAGCGTACTTTCCCTGAACCATGTGTCGTACTCAATGCGGTACTTGCGGAGGTCGTCCTCCAACTTTTGGATATTTTTCGGCAAAGCGAATGCGACAAGAGCCTCCTTGCGTTCCTCCTCCGGCTTGTTCATAAGGTCGGCGCCGTTTTCACCGTAAAAATTCCTTGCGTGTACTATAATATCCGCGCCCAGATATACGTCCTCGGGCATAGGGAATTTTTCCGTATCGTTATAGATAGCCTGACTTAACGCCTCGGTATCGCTGTACTGCTTTAACAAAACCTGTCCGTCGTCCGAACAGAGCTGGCAGTACCGCAGATCGAGAGATTTTCCGAACTTCTCGATCTGGTTTCCCGCGTCATTTACGTAAAATTCCCGCTCAACTCTGTAACCTGCCCAGTCAAGTACCGAAGAAAGTCCGTCGCCTATAGCTCCGCCGCGGGCGTTGCCGATGTGCATAGGTCCGGTGGGATTTGCGGAAACAAATTCCACAAGAACGCTTTTTCCCGCGCCCGTGTCTGTTCTTCCGTAATTTTCCTTTTCTGTGAGAACCGACGAAACTACTCTCGAAAACCAGTTCCTTGACAGGAAGAAGTTAATGAAGCCGGGCCCGGCTATCTCGACCCGCTCAAAAGAAGTACCGTCAAGAATGAGAGCTTCGCAGATAAGCTCGGCTATCTTTCTCGGCGCGGATTTAAGCGGCTTAGCGCAGGCAAGAGCAATGTTTGAAGCAAAGTCTCCGTGAGACTTATCCTGCGGTATCTCCACATTAAATGAGGGCAAGGGAACGGATTCTATCTTTCCCTCGGAAACAAGCCGTCCCAAGGCGGACATCAGTATCTCACGAAGCTCCGCGGAGGCGGATTTTATAGGATTTGACATTTTTATCTTCCTTTCGGTTATATGGTCAGTTTATTTTAATGTATATCTCGTTGTCGGACACATAGCTGGAATTTATGTCCACAGTATACTTGAGGTACAGGTCGCCGCCGTCCTCGCCGATATTGTTGTCAATACAGTGGGTAAAAATTCCCATTGTAAAGTCTCCATAGGGCGTACCGTAGTGACAGTGGTGCTTTTTATCCTTTTCAAGTATCAGGTCGGACGGCGCAGTACCGGTGCGGTTCAGATTTACAAGGTTGTTTCCGAGAAGCGTCAGACTTGTGGTAGAACCGCCGAATCCCGTTACCTCGGATTCCTCATATTTCAGCTCAAAGCCTCCGTTTTTAAGGCTTCTGAGCGTACCCGACGTGGTCAGCTCTATTTTGGAGCTGTCGTCGTCCACGGTATTGATACTTGTCAAATTGATCAAAACGTTCTTTTCCATTTTATTCCTCTTTACTATTAATTTGCGGCGGAGATCAGTTCGTCTATCCCCACCTTAAAAACGTCCCCGTTTATGGAGCTTCCCAGAAAAGCCCGTGCGTTTTCCCCGAAAAGCTCTGCGCTGTCGGAGGTATAGTAAGTGTTAGTGCCGTTTTCCTCGCGGTCGGCGAGCATTTCCCTGCTCATAAGCATATTATAGGCGTACTTTGCCGCTTCCTCGCCCGAGGATATAAGCGTTACCGAGTCGCCCATAAAGTCTGAAATAACGTCCCTTATAATAGGATAATGTGTACAGCCCAAAATAAGCGTATCCACGCCCTCTTTTTTGACAGGGGCAAGATACTGCTCCGCAACAAGCTGCGCCACCTTATTGTCACGGGCGGTAAAGCCGCTTTCCACAAGAGGGACGAACAGCGGACAGGCCGCTCCTATAACCGAAACATCCGGACGTATCCCTCTTATAGCTTTTCCGTAAGAACCTGATTTAATCGTAGCTTCCGTACCGATAACGCCTATTTTTCCGTTGCGGGTTATTCCGCACGCCGCCTGCGCCGCGGGAAGAAGTACTCCGGTAAAAGGAGTATCGCCATCGGAAGTCTTTCCGCTTCCGAGAACGGAGGAGACTGTTCCGCAGGCTGCGATTATCATTTTCACGTTCTGCTTTTTCACAAAAGCGATGTCCTGACGGGCGTACTCCAGAATCGTCTCGCGGCTCCGCGTACCGTAAGGAAGCCTTGCCGTATCGCCGAAATATATCACATTTTCGTTTGGGATAAGCTTGTTAAGCTCTTTAAGACAGGTCAGTCCTCCCAGACCCGAATCAAATACGCCGATTGCGTTGTTGTTCATAGCAGCCTCCAAAATAACCTTATGTATATTATCCCTCGATCGCAAGAGAAATAAGCTTATCAACAAGCTCCGACTGAGAAATTCCCATATCTTCCATAAGCTTGGGGTACATACTTATCTGTGTAAAGCCCGGCATTGTATTTATCTCGTTGAGAATAACGGTACCGTCCTCTTTCAGGAAAAAGTCCACGCGGGCAAGTCCGGAGCAACCCATAAGCCTGAAAGCCTTAACGGCGGTCTCACGTATTTCTTTTGCGGCAACTTCAGGAATATCCGCGGGAATAGACAGTCCCGACGTACCCAGTATGTACTTGGCTTCATAATCGTAAAACTCGTTGCAGGAATTGATCTCTCCAACCGCCGAGGCAAAGGGATTATCCTTGCCGAAAACAGCGCACTCTACTTCCCTGCCCTTTACAAATTCCTCTACAATTACCTTTCTGTCATGACTGAACGCGAGCTTTACCGCGTTTTTCAGTTCCTCAAAGGAGCTTGCCTTATTTACGCCTACCGACGAACCGCTGTTCGCAGGCTTTACGAAAAGCGGATATTCAAGCTCCGCGGCGGTGTTTTCGCACACCTCGTCAAGTCTTCCAAGCTCTGAGACGGAAACACTTTTCCACCTTGCCATTTTTATTCCGTTCGACTCCAGTATAGTGTGGGCGGCGGTCTTATCCATACAGTTTGCCGAGGAGATTATATCACAGCCCACATAGGGTATCCCCGAAAGCTTTAAAAGTCCCTGAACCGCTCCGTCCTCGCCGTTTTGACCGTGCAGAGCGGGAAATACCGCGTCGATCTTTTTGACCGTGCAGTCTCCGTCCGATATCTTCATTATCCCCTTATACACGGGATCGGGAAGTATAACCGCGGGAACGCAGTCCGGGTGTGACTCCCACTGTCCCGACTGGATAAGGCTGACGTCTCCGGGATAAAAGAGCCACCTGCCCTTTTTGGTAATTCCTATGGGAATGATCTCATATTTGTCCTTTGGAATTGCCGATATAATATTCGACGCCGAGATCAGTGAAATTTCATGTTCGTTGGATATGCCGCCGAACAAAACGGCTACTTTGATTTTTGACATAAGCTGCTCCTTACTATGACTAAAGCTGAATGAATATAAATATACATATTAATTATACCACACATTTTGTCAAACTGCAACTGTTACAAAAATATTTTTTCGGTACGGGAGAAAAATTTCCCGTACCGAAAAGGCTGAGCCTTTTGACATACTGTCATTAACGGATATGTCGGCAAGGTTCTGCCTCCAAGACAACAGAAAACCTCTATACCGAGATTGCATAAAGGGTCGAGCCTTTAAACATACCGCTCAAACTATTCAAATGTAATAAAATCAGCGGCTGCGTAACCGTAGGTATTGCCGTATCGGATAACATACCAGTTACCGGTCTGACCGTATACCGACATAGTCGCTCCGTTTGGAATCACCCCGATGATCGCTGCGTCAACGGACGGATACTTCCTGATGTTAAGATTTGATCCGTCCGTGGAAACAATACCGCGCCTTACAGGCGTAGCCTCAACAAAAGGTATACCGAAATAGTCGCACAGAGACTGAACAAGATTTCTTGCTATAGCGTCAAGATTGGACTTGATCCACTCCGCATCGGCAGGATTGTCATGATATCCCAGTTCTGCAAGAACAGCAACCGCCTTTGTCCTCGTCACCTCTCCGAGAGAAGTTGTGGGACGCGTGTTTACCTTTGAAGGGTCGGGATAAACGCTTTTCATATTGTTTGCAACTATCGTCGCAAGCTGTCTGCTATAGCTCGAATAGGGCGAATAGTAAATATCCACGCCTCTGAGCTTTCCCGCAAATCTGCCTCCGCCCGCATTTGAGTGGAGCGCAAGATGTACATCGTAGTTTCCGCCGTTGGAATCGCTTATCGCTCCGCGGACATCGCGGTTAGGATCGTTTCTTGTGTACTCGATCCCCGATGACCGGAGGTAAGGTTCCATTTTATCGGCGATCAGATTCATATATTGTTCTTCGTTTCCTCCGTTTACATACGGATTCCACTCCTGCGTGGAAGGACTTAAAAAAACACTTGGCATAATATTCTGCACGCGCAAATGTCCTTATAGGGACTACGCGCGATCCTCCTTGTCTGCAATGTGGTTAATGAATGCGGAAATATCCGCTGTTTCATTATATGCTGTCATTTTAAGGAAGATACAGGTAATACCCGTCCGACAAAAAACAAAGGATAGAATTTCTGTTCGAAAACGATCGAAAAAAAATTCTTATCCCTTGATTTCAGCGGCATTTGATTATTTTACTCAGCGGTAAGCTTTTCAAGCTTATAGCGCTTGATCGCAGCTTCGTTTACAGTAACATCCTGTCCATCTATCCAGCCAAGAACCGCAGCGTCAAATTCTTCTCCTTTAAGCTCCCTGCGGACAGAGTCCTTCTGAGTGTCCAAATATGCAGGGTCGTCAAACAGGTCGATCCTGTGTACGATATACCAAACCTCGTCCTCCTCGACAATAGTGTAGTCTCCCACATTCAGACTGCCGTCAAAGACCGTCTCGGCTACCTTTTCGGAGGGTATAACCGAACCCTTTGAAACAATGGTACCATAGCTTATTCTTTCAGTTTCTTCCGAAGTTTCCGGAACTTCCGTATCTTCAGGCACATCGGTTTCCTCGGCTCCGGCGGTTCCGGACGCTTCGGCAATAAGGTTGGCATAATACTCGTTGTATTCGTCCTCAATAGCCTCAAAGCTTTCACCGCTCTTGGCTCTTTCAATATAGTCTTCAGCCATTTTTTTCAGTTCAGCCTTGCCGTCGGATTTAAGAAGATTCCCCTCGCCGTCCTTGAGTTCCATTCTTATAAACTTGATCCTTGCGTTATTCTCAAGCAAATGGCTTTTGATATCCTCGTCGGAAACAGCTTTTTCTCCGCCGTCAGCATAATAATAATCAAAGATAGCGGCGCGCTTCTGGCTGTTTAATACAACGTCATAGTATGACTGCTTGCTCACACCCACGCTTTCAAAATATTCGCCTACATATTCCCACCACTGGTCTACAGTGTTGGACGCGGCTTTTTCCTCATTATTTTCAAACGAAAGCCCCAGCTCAGTAAATTTTTTTTCGACTGCGGCATACTCTCTCATATCTTCAATAGCCTCGTCGTTAATCCACTCTTTTGACGGCTTATCCTCAATCGTAATATTAAGGACGTCAGTCTCGCCTTCTCCTAAATACTGACTCGCTTCCGATACTGCATTAGACTGAAAATAAATGAGAATGCCCGCTCTCAGGCGCGTACCGTCGATATCGGCGCCCCATGTCGTATCGCTTCCGCATGAAGACAAAGAAAGCGTCATGACCGCTGCCGCTGCGGCAGCTGAAACCTTTTTCATTAAAGACATAGTCTGTAAAACCTCCACATAAAATGTAAATACATTATATTATATCACATTATTTTTAACTTGTCCAGTATTTTGATAAAAAATATGTATTTACATTAAAATTAAGCACTTAATCAGTGAACAATACAAAATACTACTTAAAAATACATTCCAGCTTAAAATTTCTGTCGTTATCGCAGCTGTATCTTATAAGCTTGACAGTTTTGTTCTCAAATTCTTTTCTTTTACTAACGTAATCAATAACATCAGGCGAAAATGACTTGGCTATTGCAGTTGTACGAAGCATATTCATGTCGCCGGAAACCTTTTTCTGCAAAAACCAGGATTCATAACCTATAAGCTGCGTCAAAGCCTTTTCATCAAATTTATCACGTTTGACTTCTACGATATCATAAGATAATATTTGATTTTTATTTTGCGGATGCCCGTACATAAGAAGAATATCCATTTCTTTACCAAGATTAGTAGGTACATAACACAAATGATCTGTATAATTTCCAAAAATGGATCTGAAACTGCCTGTTGAAAATCCATAGTTTAAATATGTCATAACCGAATATTCATACTTGGGCGTATTGCCGTCCATATGTATCTGTTCAATAATATTAGAATCATGAAATGGGTAAGGAGCTAAAATTCTCCACTGATTTAAAGAAAAAGGATTTATTTTTAAATATTCGTTTATTAATATCTCAAACTCCTGATCTGAAATAGCAAACATAGCATTTGACCCGGACGGGCGCCTCAATGCCCACGTCCATATTTTATTGCTGTTCAGCAAATCGTTGATATCGTTAAGACGCAAAGCGCTTTCAAAGCAAAAATCAGTAGTTTTGATTTTGCACCTGAACGGATAGACTTTATCGTCCCATATCCTTTCAGTATCATAAAAAGGATATCCGTCCGCTTTCCATACCCCTTTAAGTATCATGCTGCCTGTAATATACATTAAAATATAGTCGTTTTCTTTGATACACGCCATTCTTGAAAGCAGTCCGTCAAAAATACTTTCCTCGTTTCTTGATTCCTTTGGCTCAGGCAGTCCTACAATACCTTTATGGAAACAAACGTCATAATTAGCCTCGTTTACAACAAAAATATGTACAGCCATACCATTCCTCCATAAACTGATATGTTCTCGGTAAAATTAAAAGCTTAGATCAGCAAAATTTTTTCTGAATCTAATTATATACACTTTTTTCATAAAAGTCAAGAATTGTTAAAATACAAATATGGATTTTGCATAAAAAATTTATTTTACCCCTTGACAAATCTCAGGTGACGTGCTATAATGCCATTATATTATAAATGCAGCGACAGGAACAAAAGCTGTTCCGTATTTTCAGAGAGCTGCGGTCAGGTGCAACGCAGCAGTACGGTTTGGTTATAACTCGTCCTTGAGCAGTCCGCTGAAAGCTTTTGCAAGTAGGTCGGAACGGGTTCTCCCGTTACAGAGATACGCATTGGATATCCCCAAGATTGAGATGCGGCGAGGTGCGGACGTTTCGTCCGAACAAGAGTGGTACCGTGGAAGCTTATGCTTTCATCTCTTTAGTCTCTATGAGACATGAGATGAAAGCTTTTTTATTGGACTCATTTAAGCCTCTTCCGCAAAAAAGAAAGGAAAGATTTGTCATGAAAAATTACGACCGCTATCAGAAACGCTACTTTATGCCTCCGGAGCCATGCTATGACTGGGTAAAAAACGACCGTCCAACCAAAGCTCCCGTGTGGTGCTCCGTGGATCTCCGCGACGGAAACCAAGCTCTCATTATCCCCATGTCCCTTGAAGAAAAACTGGAATTCTGGAAGCACCTTGTTAAAGTAGGATTCAAAGAGATCGAAATAGGCTTCCCTGCCGCAAGCGAAACAGAATACACATTCTGCCGTACGCTGATCGAGCAGAACCTTATCCCCGACGACGTTACGATTCAGGTACTTACCCAGAGCCGCGAACACATCATAGCCAAAACATTTGAGGCTCTCAAAGGCTGCAAAAACGCTGTGGTACACCTCTACAACAGCACCTCCGTGGCTCAGCGCGAGCAGGTGTTCAAAAAGTCCAAGGAGGAAATTATTGACATTGCTGTTTTCGGCGCAAAGCTCTGCAAAGAGTACCGCGAAAAAACCGAGGGAAATTTCCGCTTTGAGTACAGCCCCGAAAGCTTTACAGGTACAGAACCGGAATTTGCTCTCGAAATATGCAACGCTGTTATCGACGTATGGCAGCCGACTCCCGACGATAAGGTGATCATAAATCTGCCCGTAACTGTTGAGGAGAGTATGCCTCACGTTTACGCCTGTCAGGTGGAATATATGTGTAAGCACATGAACAACCGCGAAAACCTTATTGTTTCCCTGCACCCACACAACGACCGCGGCTGCGCTGTTGCCGACTCGGAAATGGGTCTGCTCGCGGGAGCTGACCGTATCGAGGGTACTCTTTTCGGAAACGGTGAACGCACCGGTAATGTTGACATTGTTACTCTTGCCATGAATATGTTTACTCACGGCGTTGACCCCGAATTGGATCTGTCTAATCTGCCTGAAGTCACACAAGTTTATGAGAGACTTACACGTATGCATGTTTACGAAAGACAGCCCTATAGCGGCGCGCTGGTATTTGCCGCGTTCTCCGGCTCTCATCAGGACGCTATAGCAAAGGGTATGAAGTGGCGCGAGGAGAAAAACCCCGGCTTCTGGACCGTCCCCTACCTTGCGATCGATCCCAAGGACGTGGGCAGAGAATACGAGGGAGACGTTATCCGCATAAACAGCCAGTCCGGCAAGGGCGGTATCGGATACCTTATGGAACAGAAATTCGGCATAGATATGCCTCCCAAAATGCGGGAGGACTTCGGCTACGCTGTCAAGAGCGTTTCCGATCACGCTCACAAGGAGCTTATGCCGGATGAAATACACGGCATTTTCAAAGATCGCTATGTTAACAAAAAAGACCGCTTTACAGTGGACGAGGCTCATTATGCTCAGAAAAACGGAATTACCGCGACTGTCACGGTGTCCCGCGGCGGGACTGCCATTACCAGAGAAACCGCGGGTAACGGTCGTCTTGACGCTGTTTCCAATGCGGTAAAGGACGCTCTCGGAATATCCTACACGATCGTTACCTACAAGGAACACGCTCTTGAAAACGGTTCAAGTTCCGAGGCTGCCGCTTATGTTGGCATAGAAACTTCAGACGGAATATTCTGGGGAGCCGGAATAGACACAGATATTATTGTTGCTTCCGTAAATGCTCTTGTATCAGCTATAAATAACAGTAACCTGCTTAATTAAATTAAGTTCAGCTGTAACAGTTAAAAACAATACAAAAATAAAAACCCTTATGATATCGCTTAAAATATCATAAGGGTTTTTACGTAACGTTAATTATTTACAGTAAGCACGTAAGCCTCTTCTGAATAGCAGCACTTCAATTACGATTTCTGCTTCAGTATGTATTTTTTCAAAATAGAAAGCACTTCATCAAGGTTTATAGGCTTTGCAGTATGGGCGTTCATCCCGCTGTCAAGACACCGTTTTATGTCCTCGGAAAAAGCGTCTGCCGTCATGGCGATAATCGGTATCTCTTTTGCGTCAGGACGGTTTAGTGCACGGATAGAGCGTGTCGCTTCATATCCGTCCATGATAGGCATACGGACATCCATAAGAATGGCGTCATAGTATCCCGGCTCAGATTTTTCGTATTTTTCCACGCATAGCTGTCCGTTTTCCGTCCAGTCGAGTTCCATTCCTATATCGGTCAGAAGCTCGTTTATGATCTCCCAGTTAAGCTCATTATCCTCAGCAACCAGAATGTGTCGTCCTGCCAACTCATTCTCATCAACGCTTGTACCCTGCAACTCTTCAATGTTCATGTATTTTTTAAGTCCGTAGAACAGCGTTGATTTAAACAGCGGTTTTGATATAAATCCGTTTATACCCGCTTCCTTTGCTTCGGACTCAAATTCACTCCAGTCGTATGCGGAGATCAGGATTATAGGCATATCCGTGCTGACTATTTTTCGTATCTGTTTTGCCACCGCAAGTCCGTCCATTCCGGGAAGCTTCCAGTCGAGAAGAATGATCTGATAGTCGTCGCGCGCCTGGTGGTGCTTTGTAACCATTTCCACCGCTTTTTCCCCGCTTAAAGTCCAGTCTGACTGTATTCCAATAGATTTCAGAGCCTCAACAGCAGTGCGGCAAAGAGTTTCGTCATCGTCAACGACCAACATTTTCCACGCAGGGAGTATCATATCTATATCCTGCACATCCGCTCTTTCAAAATCAAGTATAAGATGTATCTCAGTTCCCTTGTCAAGCTCGCTGTTTATTTCAATAGTACCCTCCATAGCGTCAACAATATATTTGGTGATCGCCATACCAAGTCCGGCTCCCTCGGCTTTCTGTACGCGCTTGCTGTCCGCTCTCGTATAGGAATCATAGATATGATTCAGAAAATCCTTTTCCATGCCCATACCGTTGTCCTTGACAATAATGTGGGTCCTTACATAAGCGTTTCCCTTATCAGCAGGTGAATCCTCCTGATAAAGAGAGAGCTGTATCGTTCCGCTGTCCTGAGTATATTTAACGGCATTTGAGAGTATATTCATCAATACCTGATTAAGACGCACGCTGTCGCAGTATACGTCCTCCGCAGAAATATTGTCTATATGTACGTTAAAATTCTGATTTTTTGCCTTGACCTGCGTCTGAACAATGCTGACAATACCCTCGATCACCTCGCGAAGGGATATCTGTTCCGAAGTCAGAGTCATTTTTCCGCTTTCTATCTTTGACATATCAAGCACATCATTGATAAGTCCCAAAAGATGCTTTCCGGACAAAGCAATTTTTCTAAGGCAGTTCTGAACCTGTTCCTTATCGTCAATATGAGCTGTAGCAATCGCCGTCATGCCTACTATAGCGTTCATTGGGGTACGGATATCGTGGCTCATATTGGAAAGAAAAAGGCTTTTAGCTTTGGTCGCAGCCAAGGCGTCCTGGCGGGCTTTTTCAAGCTCTTCAAGCTGCTGGCAGGTCATTTTGAAATAAACGTAAAAAATGATAAGCAGCACGATTAATATTATCGCGCATACAAGAGCGGTAACTCCGATACTGTTCTGATTCAGGGACTCTATTGTCTCATTCAGCGTGCCGAAAGGCAGTATCGTAAGCAAATACCATTCCGAATACGGCAGCGACGTGCAGTATATTTGCTGACTGGTGCTTTCAAAATTCATTATTGTAAAATAACTTTCCTTTTTTGCCATTGCTTCTGAAATGCTGTTAATATATTTTTCAATATTTTGGGGATCGTCATTAGGATACCTTGAATACAAGCTTGTAAAATAATCGGGATATTCGTCTCTCATATCGCTGACTATAAAGCTTCCGTCTTTTCGGATAATGTGTGAATATATCAGTGCGTTTTCCTCGTCTGTACCAAGCATTGAACTGATGTAATCCACAGGAACGGCAGTAACTACAGCTGTGGATCTTTCTCCATCGCTCATCATATAGTCAACGCTTATACCGAACAGTACTATCTCGTTTCCGGCAGCGTCAGTACCGATAGCAACCTTTTTCTCACCATTTTTCAGCGATTCAAAAAATGGATCCGGATCTGTAAGCTGAATCGGTTCGCCATAAAGCATTTCTATACGTCCGTCCTCCGTACAAAGAGCAAGGTAATTAAAGTTTCTTACACGGACTCTGTTTATCAGTTCTTCGTGCAGCTCGGACACATCCTGTATATCATCTGGAACAATTTTAGTCAAAGACTCAACCTGCTCCAGCTTCAAATCTATAAGAGTCTGAAAATGCGAAAAAATATGACCGTTTATTCCTGACATATACAGATCGCCGACTTTATCTATCGATTCCTCGCTTACTCTGCTCATATAGTGACTTAAACTTACAAAAGCGCCAATGCTTATAAGCAGAAGAATCGTAAAGCTTCCGACCAGAAATCGCGTTGTGCGGCCTGCACTTTTATTTTGAAAATCCATATGTATATTCCCTCCGAGAAAGCTCAGTTTATCAATTCATCACGCTAAACTCAAATTTGTTATATTAACGTTATTCCATATTATTATACCAAACAAAAACAAATAAGTCAACACATCTTATTTCTATTTATTAATTTTTTTGTTGAATTTTGCAGCCGGACTCGCACAACTTCAAAGGTTTAAACAGCATTTTTATGCTCTCATGTTATAAAATAAAACAGAAACCAACATAAAAAATCGGTTTCTGTTTTATTTTTATTTATATATAATATTCATTCCGCCAATCACTTTACCAAAACTATTAAATAGGTTTTTTCTTATTTATTATCTCATTAACACTCGGCATCACCTTAAGCGCACCTTTTCTTTCTGTAACAAGCGCAGCAGCGGCATTAGCAAAGGTAAGCATTTCAAACAGCTCATTGTTTGAAAAGTCTTTCATGCCATGTTCAAGAATTCTTCCAAGAATACTGCCGCAAAAAGTATCTCCCGCACCTGTTGTTTCAATGGTATTTGCCGGAAAACTCGGCGCAAAAGCAAAACCGCTTTCAGAGTATGCCCTGCTGCCGTTTTTGCCCAGGGACAACAGAAGCAGACGTATATTATTATACTCACTGCGGAGCTTTTCAACTGACCTGTCAAAATCAGTTTCTCCCGTAAACCACAGTATCTCATTGTCGGAAATTTTCAGAATATCGCAGTGTGCAATGCCGTATGCAATCTTTTCTCTTGCGGTATCAAGACTGCACCAAAGATTTTCCCTCAGATTGGGATCAAAGGAAATTATTGCTCCTGAACTTTCAGCAGTCTTCACAGCTTTTTTTGTAGCTTTTTCGCATATTTCGTTTGTCATGGAAAGCGACCCATAATGGAATACCCTGCTGTTTTCTATAAGTTTCACGTTAATATCATTTTCGTTTAACATCATGTCTGCTCCAGGATTTCTGTAAAATGAAAACTCCCTGTCGCCGTCCGCAAGAGTGTGTACAAAAGCAAGAGTGGTATTAACGGTTTCGTCGGTAACAAGTCCGTCGGTGTTTATGCCGATATTTTCAATAGTACTTCTTAACTGCCTGCCGAAAATATCATCGCCTATCTTGCCGATAAAAGCTGTTTTATATCCCTGTTTGCAAAGCATCGCAAGCACATTGCAGGGTGCGCCGCCGGGATTAACTTCCATCAAAGGATTTCCCTGCGGACTTACTCCGTTTTCTGTAAAATCAATAAGCAGTTCGCCTAAAGCGCAAACGTCAAACTTTTTTTCTTTCATATTATTTTGCCTCCGCAATAAAAATTTCATAGGCAAAGAAGTCTCCGCTTGCTTCGGGAAGAAGTATTCCTCCGCTCATCAGAGCCTTTCCCGAATATATTTTTTCATCTGCCGCAACAATATAATTTTTGTTTTCGTCAAGACCGCGCAGCTTTATTTTGTTTTTTGTAAAATTGGGTACGGCGCGGAACTGCATTCCCTGCAAAAGAATTTCGCTTTTGTCCTCTGAAACATATTCCCACAAGGATAAATTGCTGTCAAACGGATCTGTAAGGCGATAATATTTCCCGTTATGAATTAGACCGCGGCACTTTTTAAAACGCTCTGTCTGAGTAATTATTTCCGCCTTTTCAGCGTCTGAAAGCGCAGCAGGATCAAGCTCATACCCAAAGCTGCCGTGCATTGCCGCAATACACCTTGATTTTAGGGAAATGCTCCTCCCCGTCTGATGATTCGGTACAGCCGAAACATGAGAACCAATTGACGATACCGGATAGAAAAATGAAGTTCCGTACTGTATTTTTGTTCTCTCAAAAGCGTCGGTGTCATCGCTGCACCATATCTGCGGACAGTAGTAAAGCATTCCGGCGTCAAAACGTCCGCCTCCGCCGCTGCACCCCTCAAATAAGACGTCGGGAAAATCACTTGTTAAACGTTCCAGAAGCTCATACAGACCCAGTACATATCTATGCGGCATTTCGCCCATACTTTTATTTTCAAGGCAAGCCGAGTACCAGTCGCATACGCTGCGGTTCATATCCCATTTTATATAGGATATTTCCGCGCTTTTCAGTATGCCGGAGATAACGTTGTAAAGATACTCGCGCACGTCCTCCCGCGTAATGTCAAGAACAAGCTGATAACGTCCGCGTGTTGGCTTGCGGTTAGGAACAGCTATCGCCCATTCGGGGTGACTGCGGTACAGCCAGCTGTCCTCTGAAACCATTTCAGGTTCTATCCACAAACCGAAATCCATTCCAAATGACTTTATTTTTTTTGAAAGTCCGTCAAGTCCGTATCTGATTTTTTCGGTATTGACGTACCAGTCCCCAAGACCCGAACGGTCGTCATTCCTTTTTCCAAACCAGCCGTCGTCGAGAACAAACATATCTATGCCAAGCCTTGCTGCTTCCTTTGCCGCGGTGAGAATTTTATTGTCGTCAAAGTCAAAGTAAGCCGCCTCCCAGCTATTAATGAGCACGGGACGTTCCGACAGCTTGTATTTCCCGCGGCAGACGTGCTCTCTGATAGTCTTATGGAAATTGTGAGAAAGTAATTCAAAGCCCGCCCCGCTGTAGGACATGACCGCTTCGGGGGTAAAGAACCGTCCGCCGCTTTTCAGCTCCCACCGGAAAAGCTCACTGTTTATTCCCATAACAAGCCGTATCTGTTCAAGCTGATCGTATTCTATCCTTGCGCTGAAGTTTCCGCTGTACATCAGTAACACGCCTATGCAGCTTCCGCTCGTTTCGGTGCAGTCCTTTCCGCAAAGTATTAGAGATGGATTTTGCTGGTGACTTGACGTGCCTCTTATACTTGAACTTTCCTGTATACCGTGAAGCAGCGGACGGCGTTCGGTAAGTCTTTCGCAGGTATGTCTGCCGTGAAAATGTATCCATTCGCTGTAATCGCTCGGCATATCAAGACAAAAACTTGCGGCGTTAGTCAAAAAGATATCAGAGCTTCCTCTGTTCTCAATAACCGCACATCGCGTAATAATATCAAGCTTCGGAAGTACACCGTATTTCAGCGTGACGAAAACATCAGAGGCTGTGTCTTTTAAAAATATTTCAAGCGTCTCCGCTTCGTCATAATCGGCGTATACTGCGGGAAGTCCCTCTATGATGTATTTTCCGCCGCTTATGCTATACCCATCGTACCGCAGGTCGAGAGCAAAGCTGCCGTCGGAATGAACAGCCGAGACCGCGTTTATCCTGAAATCCCCAATACCGCCGCAAGGGTATTCCAAAGGAAGTGTATCGAGAGAATAGCCGCGGTCATTTCCGGCCTCGTATATATTTCCCGAAAATCCAATATCGGGATAATCCTGCAAATGCTCCATACTCATGCCGACCCTTTCACCGTACCACAAATGCCGCAGTACGCCGTAGCTGTCCGCCATAAGCTGATATTCGGAATTATCGGTCTCTATTCTGAAAAGTCCTGATCTTTCATTAACGGTTACCGGCATGATCGTACCTCTTTATTTTATTTTAAATTTATATGAAGTCAAGTTTGCTTCAAGAGTAATGGTATCTCCCTTGCAGCTTCTTTTTATTGCGATATTATCTCCGTTTGTCTGAACGCTGATACTTCCGTCAAGTCCGAACGCAGGTCGGGAATTTCTAAGCTCCATAAGTTTCTTCAGATTTTGTACAACAGGTCTGGACTGTTCCAGATCAACGTCCTCCGCAGTATAGTAATGGCGGTTTATATCCCGTCCGTTTTTGGTATTTTCCATAAGCTCAATGTCGTTTGTTCCGGCAAGCAGTCCAACATAGTAGACCTGCGGTATGCCCGGCGCGAAAAACTGTATGGCTCTTGCAAGAAGATATGCGTCGTCGTTATCTCCCAGCGCGGAATAATATGTGGTATTGACCTGATAAATGTCAAGGTTGTTATACGCCTCGGAACTGTATATTATCTTTACGTTTGCACCCTTTGCATACATCTGATCCTTTACTTTTTCTATCTCCTCGTCGGGGAGCAGGTCTTTTACGTCTACAATGCCTATTCCGTCGTGAGTATCGAGAGTGGTAAACTGCTTCATCGGACATTTTTCAAGCCAGCTTTTCAGGTATTCTCCCGTATGGTTGTACAACGCGTGGAGCGTTATTACAGGCAGCGCAAAATCGTATATCCAAAAGCCCTTTTCCGAAATTTTCATTGGAATGGTGTAGTGCTCGTGAATTTCGGGAAGTATTTCCGCATTGCCCTCTGCGGCGATCTTTTCAATGCTGTACAGCAGCTCCCATATGTCGGGTTCAATGAAAAAGCAGCTCGTTCCCGGCTTTTTTACCGCATAAGCAAAAGCGTCAAGGCGTATCACTGCCGCGCCTCTGCGGCACATTTCCCGAACAGTATCAAAGATAAAGCTTTTAGTTTTTTCTTTTGTGACGTCAAGGTCTATCTGCTCCTCACAGAATGTACACCATATCTTTTCGGAAGTACCGTCGGCAAATTTAGCTTCTATGTAAGGCGCACGCGGCTTGCGCTTGTAGATAATATCTGTCTGTTCGGCGGTAGGCTCGCCGCCTTCCCAAAAGTCCTTGTATCTTATGAAAAAGTCCTTATAATCGGAATTATCCTTTTTTTCGAGAAAATCCTTGAAATATTCCGAGCTTGCCGAAATATGGTTCACCATAAAATCGAACATCAGATAATAATCTTTTCCCAAAGATTCAATATCCTCGAATGTACCAAAATTTTCGTCCACAGCGTCATACCGCATCGGAGCAAATCCTCTGTCGGCAGATGAGGGAAAAAACGGCAGTATATGTACTCCGCCGACGGCTTCCTTATAGTGTTTGTCAAGAACCTCATGCAGCTCGGAAATGTTTTTTCCCAGACTGTCAGCATAGGTTATAAGCATGATCTTATTATCAAGTTTCATAGCTTTTCTCCCTTTTTAGTACTTTTCTTGATTTGCGAAGAAAGTGAAAACAAAAAATCTGTGCAAAAATAATGTATGTAAATTTCTGTTTGATTTTTGTTCACTTTCTTATCAAAAATTAGCTTTAGCCTTTTACCGCGCCGTTTGCCACGCCTCCGATTATCTGCTTCTGGCATACGATATAGAATATAACGATAGGCAGAAGAGCAAGCAGATAGGACGCAAAGGCAAGGTTGTAATTCGTTCCGAACTGAGTCTGGAAATTGAGCTGCGCAAGAGGAAGGGTTGTGTTTTCGGTACCCGACATAATTACCAGCGGAGTCATAACGTCGTTCCACGTACCGAGAGCCGTAAGCACAGCAACCGTTGCGTGCATAGGCTTCATCATGGGGAAGATTATTGTCCAGTACGTTCTCCATGCCGAAGCGCCGTCCATATCGGCTGCTTCCTCCATAGCAAAAGGTACGTTTTTCATATAACCGCTGTAAAGCATAACGTTCATGGGCATATAGAACACGGTGTAGAGTATTACAACGCCGAGCATATTGTCAATGCCGAGGCTTGCGGTCTGTTTTACAAGGGGCATCATAAGGATAGCGAACGGTACGAACATACCGCTGACTATGTAGAAATATATCAGCTTGAAACCCTTTTTGCGGTTCATGTTCCTGCCGATAGCGTAACCGGTCATGGAATGTGTAACAAGTGAAAGAATTATAGTCGATCCCGTGATGACAACGCTGTTGCCCAATGAATGCCAGAAATCGGTAACGCGCATGGCTTCCGCAAAGTTGCCGAGGCTGAAGCTTTTCGGCAGGGCAAGCGCTCCGTAAATATCGTTTGTCATTTCCGACGGAGATTTAAACGCTATAACAATAGTCATATAGAGGGGAAACAAGATCGTTACACAGCCGATTATCAGCAATGTAGTAAGAAATATGCTCGATCTCCCGTCCTTATCGTCGCGTATCTCATTTGCAGATTTTTTATGTACCTCAATAGGCTCGGGCACAAAAGGTCTTGCATTTGCACTCATAGCTGCTCCTCCTTTTTATTTGTAATAACCATTTGAACTATAGAAATTGTAACGATAACCACAAAGAACAGTACCGCGTTTGCACTCTGGAAGCCGAACTGTCCGCCGTCCATACCGTTTTTGTAGATAAGGTAGGAAATGGATTCGGTGCTTTGCGCAGGACCTCCTTTTGTCAGAGCCATGATCTGGTCAAATACCATAAGCATATTTTTGGTGCTTAAAACAAGGTTTGTGGATACAAATGGCATAAGCATTGGAAGGGTAAGGCTTTTGAATTCCTGCCAACGGGTAGCGCCGTCTATCATTCCAGCTTCGTGGATATCTGCGGGGATCGTCTGCAAGCCGGAAATATAGATAATGGTATTCATTGCAACAGCCTGCCATACTCCGACTATTAAAACGCCTATCCAAGCATATTTTTCACTTGCAAGGATACTGTTCTTCAAAAAGCCGATGTTGAGAGAACTTCCCATAGCAGGGATTATGTATGTGAAAATGAAGCTGAAAATATAGCCGATGATAAGTCCGCCTAAAATGTTCGGCAGGAAATATACTCCGCGGAGCAGGCTCTTGCACTTTATTTTACTGTTAAGTCCGAGCGCAAGGATAAGGCTTAAAAGATTTACCAGTATTGTTCCCGCGATAGCGTATTTAAACGTGAAAAGATATGAGTTCCCGACTCTTGAGTCGGTGAAAAGGTCGATGTAGTTTCGCAGTCCTACAAAGTCGTAGCTTCCATATCCGCGGTAATTTGTAAAACTGTACATTGCGCCCGTTATCAGCGGAATGGTATTGAACATCACAAAAAGAACAAGAGCTGGAATTACCATTAAAATATAGGTTTTCTGCCTGTCTGACATTTTCTTTTTATTCATTGCTTCCTGCCTCCTCGTACTTTTTTATTTTTGCGATCAGGTCTCTGTTGTACCTTGCCCATTCTGCATCGAAACGTTCAAGGAATATTTCTGCCGAATTTTCGCTGCCGTCCATAAGATAGGTCTGAATAAGCGCGTCAACGCTCATTTCGCTGGGATAATGATGATCGTGGAAGTCTGACATTCTGCCGCTGTTTATGTACTCGGTCATACCGTTCAGCATTGACGGTATGGTAAAATCGCCATTCTTGCAGGGTATACCGCCCTGGTTGTCAAGGTATATCTGTACGGTCTCATCCTCGTTTAAGAATCTCAGCACTTCGTAAGCAGCGTCCTTGTTTTTGGATTCCTTCATAACGCAGAATTGCAGGTCTATACCGGAATTCAGGACATTATCCGCTTTGTCTTCATTTGCTGGGAACGTGAAAGAGTCAATATTCATTTCGGGATTTACCGATAATATCTGCGGTACGGCATAGCTTCCTATGGGGTACATTGCGGACTCGCCTCTCGCAAAAGCGGTACAGGCGTCGTTGTAGCTGTAGGCGTATGGATTAGGCTCGGCGTAATCAAGAAGCTGTTTTATTTTGTCCGCAACTTCATCGTACTCCGCTTTAAAAGTGGTCTTTCCAGCGTTTACGCTGCTGCACACGTCCGATGGCGCGAGTCCTACGGCAAGAGCGTTCCACGGCGCAAGACAGGTCCAGGTGTCCTTGTATCCGAAATACAGCGGAGTTGTTCCAGTTGACTTAATTTTCTCGCAAAGAGCCGTAAATTCACTCCATGTTTCGGGTATCTCCCAGCCGTTTTCATCAAACATATCCTTGTTGTACAAAATTCCGGCGCAATTTGCCGCATATGGTATTGCATATACGCCGTCCTTTTGGATAAACTCAAGCTCTTTTTCCATTTTTAAGTATGCTGGCTTTATATCGTCAATGATCTCAATATCGGAAATATCCTCAAACAAATCGGCGTCAAGGAAATTTGAATAGTTGATGTCTCCGCCTATTCCCACAATATCGGGATAGTCTTCCCTTATCAGCCTTGTTTTCAGAACTGTCATTGCCTCGTTTGGAGATTCGATATTCAGTTCAATATCGCTGTGGGACTCATTGAACCGTCTTTCTATTTCCTCAAAGGCTTTTACCGCTTCGGGCTTGTACTGAAGCATAGTGACCCGTGTTTTGCCGCCGTCGGTTTTATCACCATTGCAGCCTGATAAAAGTACCGCAGACGAAACTGCCGCCGTCAGAAGAAGCATCTTTGCCGTTCCGAACTTCTTACATTTTTTCATAAGCATTTCCTCCCTTTGATATAATTATTTTACTGACATTAGTATAGCATACCATAATGCGCTCTGTAAATCTCATTACTCGGCATATTTTATATCAATTTGCAATTTTTTATTAATATATATAGGCAGTATTGCATTTTGGTATATTTTATGATATACTTATAAAAAAGCCAACATTATAAGTAAAGTATTGTTTAATTTTACGGGAGGATAATTGATATTATGAATGATCTGCTGTTTTCCGTATTTCCAAACGAAAATTTTATTGACTTGAGCCTGTACCAGTTCGGACGAGAGCAGTGCAAACCGGCTCACTTATTCGGTCCTGCCGCAAGAAACCATTATCTTTTTCATTATGTTATCTCCGGTACAGGACGTCTCATGGCTGACAACAGCAGCGGAGAAACGAGAGAATATTCCATAAAAAGTATGCAGGGGTTTATGATATTTCCCGATCAGATCACCACCTACATTGCCCATGGGAATATATATGGATAGAATTTGACGGACTCAGAGCAAAGTCTATCATTGACATGGCAGGGCTGTCTCCGGATAATCCCGTTTACAAGGCAAGATCCAAAGAGCTGCGGGAGAGTATGATGAAAGAGATGATCTACATTGTTGAAAACAGGGATTCTTCGCCTTTTCATCTTATCGGGCATCTTTATTTTTTTATAGACTATCTTGCGCGCTCAGCAGCAGAAATAAAAATACACCCCGGCAGCAAACTGCGGGATTTTTACATTCACGAAGCAATTGTCTTTATAGAACAAAATTTTCAAAACGATATTTCCATTGAGGATATTGCGGAGGTGTGCGGTCTTAACAGGACGTATTTCGGCAAGATTTTCAAGGAAGCCGTCGGAAAATCTCCTCAGGAATTTCTGATGAATTACCGTATGATAAAGGCAGCGGAACTGCTGAAGCTTACAAAGCTTTCCATTGGTGACATAAGCAGCGCTGTAGGATATGAGAACCAGCTTCACTTTTCCCGCGCATTCAAAAATATATATGGCAGTTCACCTAAAAACTGGCGCACGGAACAAATGTTAAAAGAATAAATAAAAATGCATTGCAATATAAGTTTCGGCAAACTGCAAAAAGTCTACTGCTCCTGATCCGCGACATCTTCAGCGTTTTTTCGCTCACGATAGAGTTACCAGGTAAAAATAAAAACAGCGGCATTTCATTTTGTACCGCTGCTCTTATTCACAATACGTCCGCACCATACATGCCTCGTCATTGACTCAATTTTGACTGCATTTTAGTCTTGTCATTATTTTACGGAAAATATATTTACTTTCAGCCCCATAAATTCATAACCGTTATTTTTTCTTATACTTATATTTTATAGTCATGTTTTTAAACTTATTATTTTATAACACTTTTTTTAAAAGAACATATTCATACTCAAAATCTATCAGCTGAGCCATATAGTCTTTGTTGATATTTCCGCTTCGTATCAGTGCGCCCACCGACGGTACGCACCGCTTTTTAAGCTCAACACGCACAGATTCGGCAAGAGCTTTGCCAAGACCGCAGTGTTCTTTATCGACTCCCATATAGAGCATCACGTAAGAACGCGGATTCTTTTTTTCCGAAATGACTTTAAAAAGCTTCCATGGATAAAGCTTTCCGTAAACTGAGTTTCCATAATCGGGAATTGAAATAAAAAAGCCAACAGCTTTTTTATTAAAGTAAGACATTTTTACCATACTATAATCAAGAATTGATTTCAAATAACCGAACATCGCGCAGAATTCGCTTTCGGATATCCTTTTATATGCGGGAAAGCTGCTGTACAGCTCTATCAGAAGCGAATAGACTTCGCGCAGAGTCTTGTCAAAGCTTTCGGAATCCGGACTTTTTATTTCATATCCCGCGCTGATTGCATTGGCAAGACGCTTCGCGTATTTTTCACAGCCATTATCATTTTCAACTGCAATATAATGATTTGAAAAATATTTTTGGTACTCTTTAAAACCGTTTTCTTCCCAAAGCTTTAAATAATAATCTTTGTTGTACGGCTCTCCTGTGTAGGGACTGCCGAAATGATTGATTTTGAGTCTGTATCTCAGCCAAAACGAGCAATCCACGGGACCTGTAATGTCCGCCGCTGAATTTTCTTTCGCAACCTGAGCCGCTGTATCAAACAAAAGCTTTGCGGCGGCACTGTCGTCAATACTCTCAAAAAAGCCGATATAGGCGGTGTTATCGTCAGGATATATTGTTACAACTGCTCTGCTGACCGCCTTTTTTCCGCGGTAGACCAATATCGGAATCACCTTGAAATATTTGCTGAGAATATGAGTTCCGTCCAAAAGAGAAGCCTCGTCTGTCAGGTTCTGCATTAATTCTCCCGAACCGTAAATATGTTTGGGAAGTCCCAGAAAATCCTTTAGACGCTTTTTGTCGTCTGAATTAAAAATGACCGCTTCAAGACTCATTTTAACCGTCCTCCGAGAGCTTCAGATTTAACATAAACATTTTTTATCCTTTTAAATTTCGGCAAATTTTCGTTTAGCTTTTCAATATATTTTCTCGCGTCCGTTTCCGAAAGATCGGTGTAAATACGAACAGCAGGGTGAAAATCTTCTTCAAAAACAGCCGCCGACCTTATTTCGGGATTCTCCAAAATAAGATCCTCAAGCTCGTCCGCGTAGATATTTTTTCCGTTCGCAGTAATTATCATTCGCTTTTTTCTGCCCCTTAGGAACAGCCGTCCGCCGCCGTCTATAAAGCCCAAGTCTCCGGTATGGTAAAACCCTTCGCTGTCAAAATCGCTGTAATTGTCGTTTCGGGAAATATATCCCGATGAAACGCTTCCTCCGCCGACAATAATCTCACCGACGCCGTCGGGATCGGGATCTATTATTCGCACGTCCAGACCGTCAAGGATAACGCCGTTACATTCAATATTTTTATCTCCCGGCTTCGCCAGAGCAATGACCGAAGAGGTTTCCGTAGTCCCGTAAGCTTCAAGAAGCTGCACGTTGTTGTCAATAAAATATTTTTTTATTTTCGGATCGGTAAAGCTTCCTCCGCAGTACAAAAAACGAATATTTCTCAGCATTTCCATAATGCTTTCGTTCGCGGCGTCGTATATTCTATTGAGGATAAGCGGAACGGTGCAAACGACGGTAGGTCTGACCTCCAGCATTTCCTCCAATATTTTTGAACGGTCGGAGCAAAGATATATCTGCATTCCTGAAATTATCGTATAAAGAAAATTTGCAACCCCTGCGTACACATGGTTAAGAGGCAGAAAAATATACGAAATATCCGATTCCGTCATGGGGGTGCGGGCGTATAGGGCGTCCCAGTTATGCAGCAGGTTTGCCTGAGTAAGCGGTATCGCTTTCGGACGGTTTGTTGTTCCCGATGTAAATAAAATCATCGCAGTTTCGTCCATATCCGTTTTCCCGCAAAGCGGAATATCTATAGTTTTTCCTTTTTCCAAAAGCTCGGGAAAGCTTTCGTCAATGCATAAATAACGTATTTCCGGGTGTCCGGCGCGAAGCTCGTCAATGACTTCGCGCTTTGATTTTTCGTACAGGACCGTATTTATCTCAATGACAGAAAGCGTGTTCAAAATATCGAACGCAGTCCATTCGCTGTCGATCGGAACGCAAACTCCCACGTACCCCATAACGGCAAGGTCGGCGATCGCCCACTCGTAGCTGTTCGGGGAATAAAGCATAACATTGCCGCAAACGCCCTCGGATACAAGAGAGCGCGCAAGAGCCTGAACGTCTCCGATAACTTCATTGAACGTACGCGAAACGAATTTTCCGTTTTCTTTCACGCTTATGTACGGGCGGTCTCCCCACTTTTTTCTGTCCTCTTCAAGATATTCGCAAATGCATTTCATTTTTCTTTTCTCCCCGTTACCGTTATCTTTCCGGACGTACCGTCGATTTCCACAATATCGCCGTTTTTAAGGAGCCGCGACGCGCCCTCGGCTCCCACAACAGCAGGCTTTCCAAGCTCCCTGGAAATTATCGCCGTGTGCGAAAGCAGCGAACCTTTTTCAGAAATTATCCCTGCCGCTCCGACTAAAAGAAATACCCAGCCGGGATCGGTCATTTCAGCCACAATGATTTTCCCCGACGTATCGGGGCACGCTGTCGGGTCGTCAACGATCAGGACTTCTCCACTTGCCTTTCCTCCGGAGCAAGGTATGCCCTCAAGCACGTCTGCTCCGGGGCGGTTTTCCATTCCTCCCACATTTTTAGGAGACTTGTCAAAAACGTCCCCCGCAAAAACCAGCCTCGAATATGCGGGCAGCTTCTCAAAGCGGCTGTACGTCTCACGGCGTTCAGCGACTGTCTTCTGCATATTTTCACCGTTTTTTACCGCGCTCTCCGCTTCGTCGTAATACAGATAAAATATGTCACGGGGCTTTACTATCAGACCCGCCGTCGCCAGCTCCCCGCCGACTCTAAGCATCATCGACCGCATCATTCCGTAAAGGCGGCTGCGATCAAGACGTGATTTTTCGCGGTTCTTGATACCTAACGCAGCCCTTTCCGCAAACAATTTGCACAAACCTTTAAGCGGCTTTACAGCTTCGTTTGTACCCTGAAAAGTTTCAGAAGTTCCGTTTTCAGCATACGCAATTATCCTTTGTACCAAAAGCTCCGGATTAGTACGAAAAGTCCTGCTTTCAAGCTTTAATTCCTCGGCGTTTCTGTCTCCGTAATTTTCAATATATTCCCCGATCATGACCGCCGCCGCACCTTTTTTTGCTGCATATACTCGGTAATCCGCGGCAGTCTTTATCTTCTTTAATTCCGACATTTCGTCCGAACCGCCTGCCTTGACAAATTCGGCAATTTTAATAAGCTCCGTCACGGGCTTCATGCTTTCGATACCGTTAAGCCCTGAAATATAACGGTTCGCGGCGGAATCGGCATCGGAAATTTTTTTCGTTTTGAGCCTTGATTTGAGAAGTCCCGTAAAAATAAACGAATACATATCGTTTACAAGAGTAATGTCCCACTTTTCCGTTACCTTATCAAGAAGCGCCTTGTAGTGCTCAAGTATCTCTTTTCCGCTTGCCTTTTCAAGATCAAGCGAATTAAAAAAGCGTATCATTTCGCCGAACTCGCCGTCCAGCTTTTTCATAAGCCTCGGACAGGAAATTATTAAATAAATAAATGAAAAAGTCACTTTCAGATGAGTAATAAAACCGATTTTTTTCTCAAGATGAGACGTCACACTCTTATTTTTTACCCCAAGCATTTCCTGCCATATTGGAATTATTTTTTTGCTGAACGGAAGAAATAAAATTATGTCGTACCAGTTGCTTATACGATAATATATCCTGCCGTTTGCCGCGTCTACCATGTTCCGGAGTATACCGTCAGCCGCGCCGACCGTTTTGGGCTCTCGGGTAAGTCTCAGCAGAACTGAACGGAAAACGCGGTAATAAGCTGTTCTGATAAAGCTTTGAGTGAGCGGCAGCGTTATCCCGGGATAGCTTTCAACGATGTTGCTGTTGTCAAGAACTATCGGCGTATCCGTTTCGGGAAGCGTTGTTATCGGTCTTGCCTGCAAAATAAAAATTTCGCCGTTTTTTATTGAAAATTCAATATCATATTCGTTTTCCGAACCGAAAAGCTCCTTTAGCTTTCCTGCCTGTTCAATCAGAGCTTTCAGAGTTTTTTCGGAAATCAGCGGGGAATCCCCGCTCCGCTCGCTGTAGTACAGCCCGTCGGAATTATTGAAATAATAAACGGTTGAGCAGGTTTTGTCGCCGACTATGTTGTCTCCTGTGCCTCTGCCCACAGCAACAACGGATTCGTTTAAAATACCCTGCGGATTAGCGGTAAAAATAATTCCTGAAAGGTCTGCGTCTATCATTTTCTGCACTATAGCGCAGACGTTTATTTTTTCGGAGTCTATGCCGTTTATTTTGCAGTATTCCGCAAAGCCCGCGCTTTCCGGAACGGAGCAGACCCGCTCCAAAGCTTCTCCGACATCGTTTAGGGAAACATTTAATTCCGTGCGGAACTGTCCCGCAAAGGAAGCGTTCTTTCCGTCCTCGGAGGAAGCTGATGAGCGCACGGAAACAAAGTCCGAGCCGTCAAAATAAGCACGGGCATACTCCTCCGCCTCTTTGGAATTTTCTACCGAAACACAGAAAAACGGCGGTACATTAAAGCCGTTTTCCCGCATTTTAAAAAGACTGCGCGCCTTTGCTCCAACAGGGGCAGACCTGTAGTTTTTGTCCGTAATTATCATTGCGCTATACCTTTCCGAATATTATAAACGCAGCTATTGTAACAAGCATCATAGATTCCTGAACATAGGTATATATTTCGACCTTTTCAACGATTTTAAACCGCGTCGGATCTTTTATAAACTGTACGAATTTCAGCGTCATCCACCCAGTGTTCAGAAGCAGGGCGGCAACGGAAATTTTGTTTAAATTCCATACGAGCAGCACGTTGGTTAGAATGTCAACCCAAGTAAGTATCAAAACAAATACGGTGGATTTTTTGTAGCCAAACAGCTTTGAGTAGGTGACATACTCCGTCTCGTCCTTCGGAGCGCGTATTTTTCGGGATATCTCCCAGATGAGAGCGGGGAAATACAGCGTCCAAGCCGCGAGAAAATTGGTAAGCGTAAACGCTTCCAGACCGTACTTTATACAGGTAAACGAGATTATGTAAACGTTCATTATCATCTGCACCGGATTGTGGGTGACAAGCGCAAGCGGCAGACTTTTCTGTATTTTTTTCTTGCTGAAAAACCACAGGGACATGAGCGTTCCGTAAACGTACAGGAACAAAAAGAACCAGAAGTTGTTCATAAAAACAACGTTCAGCGTTACCGTTACGGCTATAAGAACCGTCACGAAAATGGCGAGATCGCGTTTTTTCACACGTCCTGACGGAAGAGGTCTGCTCGAAAATAAGCGGCAGTCAAGCTCGTAGTCCTTGAAATCGTCCGCGATCCTCAGCCAGAGCAGGAAGCTGAACACCGTAAATCCTCCGATAAATTCCTGACAGGTTATGTTGAATTCCGTCACGCCGTTATTCAGCAGAACAATAAAATATATCTCGCCGAATATGATAATACCCAGTACCAAACGGGGGATTATCGGGTACATTTCCTTGAAATAAATATTCAGTCTTTTAAGCATTTTGTCCTCTCCCCAACTCTTTCTCCCGTTTTTACAAGTACCTCAACACCGCGTTCCGAGCAGCTTTGTATGTCGCCGTCCACCGAAACGGCCGACCCTTTGAAAAGCTGTATTACCGTGGAACCGCCGAAGCTGAAAAATCCTTTTTCGTCAAGCCGTGAAAAGGTCTTGACAGCATGATTTGTAATTTTCCCGACCTGAAGCGCTCCCACTTCAATTTGAATAACGTCCCCGAAACGCTTTGTACGCAGAAGTGTGCAGACCCTGTGGTTCCGTGAAAACACGCGGAAACGTTCCGAAACAGGGCGCACCGTATGCAGAACTCCCTTTATCTCCTCGGAGCGCACTACTTCTCCGTCGTCAAAAAAAACATATCTGTGACAGTCCTCCACCGCCAGACGGTACAAAAAGCATGATCCGCCGCCGTAATCCGAAAGGTCGAAGCCGCCGCCCGTAAGCTCAGCAAGGGTGTAAACGCTTCCCTTTATTTTCAGCGCAAGGCTTTCGTTTATCGGGTACACCGTCAGCCTGCCGCAGCAAGGAGCCATGAGCCCGTCCTCCGGGCAGTCTGCTTCAACGGCGCATTTCCTCGTGAAAAAGTCGTCAAAGCTTTTGAAATCCGTCTGTTCGCACCGGGACATATCAATACCGTACTTTTCAATAAACGGACGAATCTTATAAACCGAAAGCGGACTTTTCATAAACGCGCCGTTCAGCTTCGAGTATATCCCACGGCAGAAAAATATTTTCAGCAGTACTCTGCCTATCGCCGTGCTGTAGAGAAATTTCAGGCTTTTCCCGCCGTACTCCTTTTCCTCGCGGTACTGCCCGGCGGCTCTGTCGTAAACCCTCATAGGATATCCCTTACTAAGATCAGCACTGTAACGCCCACTGCGAGCGCACCGAAAACGCCGTACCATATCCCCCGCGGCTTGGGTACCTTAACGTTGAAGATAAACATTACAGCCGTGACCGCATAAAACGCCGCCCATATCCAAGGAGCGGCTTTTAGTTCTCCGAAAAAGCCCAATACCGTCCACAGAACAGGAAATATCAGCGCGGAATATGTAACGGGAAGTCCGTCGTAGTGCGTACGCGTCCCCTCTGCCGCCGCGGAAGTATTGAACCAGGCAAGACGTATGATACCGCAAAGCATATACCCCAAAATCACCGGATATTTTATATACCCCGCTCCGTCCATAAGTCCCAGCCCCAGAACTGCCGGGAGTGCGAGAAATCCGATAACGTCCGCAAGTGAATCTATCTGTACACCGAATTCCTTTTCAGCTTCGTCGCGCTTGCACCTGCGAGCTATTACACCGTCGAACAGATCGCATATTCCCGCGATCGCAAGGCATATCATCGCCGCGGCGGAATTTTCCCCGAAAGCCGTAGCCATACCCGAAAACGCAAAGGCGACGCCGATATATGTAAGAATAACCGATCTGTTGTACTTTCCTATAAACATTTTCACCTATTTACCTCACAGATTCCTGCGTATTTTTACAGCGTACAAAATTGAATTTACCGCTATGTGCGTAACCGCGCCCAGCAGTATATATAAAAAATACTGCCAAAACGGCATTTGGTACAAAACCGCAAAAACCGCAGCCACCCCGAAAAGTGAATCAATCTGATCTATTACAAAGAAAATGCAGCCCTTTGCCCCTCGGACCGTTTTTCCGCTCGGGATATCCAGTCTGCGCTTTATAAAGCTGTTCGGCAGTTCAAACAACACATATGCGAGTCCCATAGCCGCACCCGCAAAAAGATTAAACAGCGGCGTATTATCAAAATAAAAATAAATATAACACATTTCGGGGATTTTTAAGCACGCAAAGCCCCACAAAAGCTGAGCCAAGGCTCCCGACAGTATCATCCCGAAAAAGCCCGCCCACGTTTTGTTGTCGCCGAAAAGACGCTTTCCGTCGCTGAGCCTCTTTCCGCCGTCAATGGGAAATTTTACCCTCGAATACAGCTTTGTTTTGACGAAAAGCATATTTAGTATTCCCGCCAAAATTACAGGAAGCATTGTTACATACATTTTAATGATAATCATAGCTTATGTAATATTTGAAACAATCACCGCTCCCTCTGCTGCAAAAAAAGCGATGCCCATAACAAGAACCGAAGCCGCCGCAACGTCCTTGATAAATCCCGCATTTTCGTCCTTTTCGGGACAAAAGCTGTCGCAGAGCTTTTCTGCCGCGGTGTTCAAATATTCCGCTGAAAAAACCCCGCAGGTCAAAGCCAGAAGAATAATATAATCATATAAGCCGGAGGAAGTAACGACATTCAGTACAAGAAAAGCCAAAGCAATGCCAATATATATTTTAAAGTTCCGTTCCGAACGGAATCCGCTTATAATTCCTCTGAAAGCACATTTTACGCTTTGCAGGAAATTTTTATTTTTCATTTTCACCGCGTTTTCATAAAAAACGCGTCCTCCTTCCGATGTTTTGCTGTTTATTATGAATAAATAGTATCTTTATTTTTATTAATTATACTACAAAATGCAACATATGTCAATAATTTTTATATAATAAGGAAAACTCTGTTTACATTTTGTAAAAGGGAATTGATAATACCATGTCTCAACTTCTCAACATAAAAACACGCTGCTGCCGCAATATGCGGCAGCAGCGTGTCTTTATAATGCATATTCAATACGGATTTACAGCTTGAGCACCGATACATAACAAAATATGCAAACCTTAAAATCCGTTTTTTCATGATTTGCAAATAATTTTAACCTGTACTAACAGTTTTTACAGATATCATTATTGCTTGCTCTTAATGTACTCGTCCATAGCCTTGGCAGCAGTTTTACCTGCACCCATAGCGAGAATTACAGTTGCAGCACCGGTTACAGCGTCGCCGCCCGCATAAACGCCCTCTCTTGAAGTAAGACCGTTCTCGTCGGCAACAAAGCAACCCTTACGATTAGTTTCAAGACCCTTTGTAGTATTTCTGATAAGCGGATTCGGGGACGTGCCTATGGACATAACAACGCAGTCAACGTCCAGAACAAACTCGGAGCCCTTCTTCTCCACAGGACTTCTTCTTCCGCTCTCGTCCGGTTCGCCCAGCTCCATTTCAATACATTTCATTCCTGTAACAAGCTTGTGCTCGTCGCCGAGTATCTCCACAGGATTGTTGAGGGTCTTGAAGATGATGCCCTCCTCCTTGGCGTGCTCGATCTCCTCGTTACGTGCAGGCATTTCCGCTTCGCCGCGGCGGTATACTATGTATACGTTCTCCGCGCCCAGACGTTTCGCGCAGCGTGCCGCGTCCATCGCAACGTTTCCTCCGCCTACCACGGCAACGTTTTTAGCGTGCTGAATGGGAGTGTCGGAATTTTCCGTATAAGCTTTCATGAGATTTGTACGAGTCAGGAACTCGTTAGCCGAATACACGCCCTTTAAGTTCTCGCCGGGAATACCCATAAATCTGGGCAGACCCGCTCCGGAGCCGATAAAGATAGCTTCAAAGCCCTGCTCAAAAAGCTCGTCAACAGTAATAGTCCTGCCAATAACGGTGTTGGTGTTTATAGTTACGCCCAACGCTTTAAGACCGTCTATCTCTTTCTGAACGATAGCCTTCGGCAGACGGAACTCGGGAATGCCGTACACCAGAACGCCTCCCGCAAGGTGGAGAGCCTCGAATACCGTCACCTCATAGCCGAGACGCGCAAGGTCGCCCGCGCAGGTAAGACCCGCGGGACCCGCGCCTATAACGGCAGCCTTGTGACCGTTGGATTCGGGCTTTTTGGCTTCGGCTGTGCTGTGCTCGTTGTGCCAGTCGGCGACAAAACGCTCCAGTCTGCCGATACCTACGGGATCGCCCTTGATACCGCGGACGCACTTGCCCTCGCACTGGGTCTCCTGGGGACATACCCGTCCGCAGACCGCGGGCAACGAGCTTGACGCGCTGATGATATCATACGCACCGTCAAAGTCCTCATCCTTGACCTTCTGGATAAATGCGGGAATGTCAATATTTACGGGACAGCCGTTTACGCAGGGCTTGTTTTTGCAGTTGAGGCAGCGGTTAGCCTCGTCAACAGCGGTCTCCTTGGAGTATCCGAGAGCGACCTCTTTAAAGTTTTTATTGCGCACGTTAGGCTCCTGCGCGGGCATTTCGTTCTTTTTCAAAGACATATTAGGCATTTTGGTTTACCCCCTTAAAGAGATTGCAGACTTCCTCGTGCTTCTGACGCTCAAAAGGCTTGTACATCGCGCTGCGCTCCATAGCCTCGTCGAAATCAACAAGGTGTCCGTCGAAATCGGGACCGTCAACGCAGGCAAACTTGGTCTCTCCGCCAACGGTAAGACGGCAGCCGCCGCACATTCCCGTACCGTCTATCATGATCGGGTTCATGGAAACCACGGTCTTTATGCCGTACTCCTTAGTAAGCGCGCAGACGAATTTCATCATTATCAGCGGACCGATAGCGATTACCTCGTCGTACTTTTCGCCGCTTTCGATAAGCTGTTTAAGAGCGTCCGTAACAAGTCCCTTAGCGCCGTGAGAGCCGTCGTCGGTCATCATGCAGAGCTTGTCGGAAGCCGCGTTGAACTCGTCCTCCAGAATAACAAGATCCTTATTTCTGAAGCCGACGATTGAATGTACCTCGCAGCCATTGTTGTGGAGCTTCTTTGCGATAGGGTACGCGATAGCGCAGCCAACGCCGCCGCCCACAACGGCGACCTTTTTAAGTCCCTCGGTGTGAGAGGGGACTCCAAGAGGTCCCACAAAATCCTGAATAAAGTCTCCCTCGTTCTTTTGGTTAAGCTTTTCGGTAGTAGCTCCCACTATCTGGAATATAATAGTTACCGTTCCCTTTTCCCTGTCAAAATCCGCAACGGTAAGAGGAATACGCTCGCCGTTTTCATCGACCCTCAGGATAATGAACTGACCCGGTTCAGCCTTTTTAGCTACCATGGGAGCATCAATATCCATAAGCGTGACCGTAGGATTAAGAACCTTTTTTCTGACAATTTTATACATTATCTCATTCCTTCGCTATAAGATTATTGGATTTAATTAGATACAAGATAGGTTTGTGCCTCCGTTTTTACGGTCTGAGACCCATACCGCCCTCGAGAGTAATGGTTTCGCCGGTCATATACTTGAAGTCGGGGGAAGCAAGCTGTACGCATACTCTGCCGATCTCCAGCTCGGAGTTTCCGTAGTGACCCATGGGAGGCATATGAACGTTAGCCTTGAAAGCGTCCGGATAAGCGTCCTGGAACTGTTCAAGCTGAGCAGTCCACGCAAGAGGACAAACGATGTTCACATTGATGCCGTCCTTGCCCCACTCGGTAGCCGCAACTCTCGTAAGACCGCGGATACCCTCCTTTGCGGCGGCGTAGGAGCACTGACCGAAGTTTCCGAAAAGACCCGCTCCCGAAGCGAAGTTGATGACCGTGCCCTTTGTCTCCTTGAGGTGAGGATAGCAGGCTTTCATATAGTAGAACGTGGCGTAAAGTCCCGAATACAGGGCAAGATTGAACTGCTCGGTAGTGTGTTCCGCAAGGGTAACGCCCGAAGCGGAAGCCTGCGCGTTGTTGATGAGCACGTCGATACGTCCGAACGTCTCTATGGTCTTGTCGATAACATTTTTTACCACAGCCTCGTTGTCGTTGCCGTCGCTTACGTCAGCCTGAACAATCAGCACCTTAATGCCGTACAGTCTTTCAAGCTCTTCCTTGGCGTCCTCAAGCTTTTTCACGTTACGACCCGTAATAACAAGATTCGCACCCTCCTTGGCATAGGCGGTAGCAATACCGTAGCCGATAGAACCGCAGCTTCCGTCTTTAAGGACAGCTCTTCCGGCTCCTGTGATGATCGCGGTTTTACCTGTGAGATGACCCATACATACCATTCCTTTCTATATTTACGCAAAAATTTCTCAAGGCAAGAACTATTCCGCCGCTGAAAAATTTCCGCAAATTTTAACAAATTAGACAAAAAAACCAAATTTTACCCTCGTCAATTCATACAATGTATATTATAACTCTATTAAATAAGATTGTCAAGAGATAAACGATATAAAAAACTGTTTCCTTTTTTTCCGACTCTTTTGACTGCTCCCGCCGCGGTCAGAACGTTCAGCATATAGGAAGCATAGCTCCTCCCCACGCCGCTCAGTAAACCGAGATCCGCCGATGTGAACTCTTCGGGAAGCCCATTCGGAATGAAATATCCCCAGTCACGCAGACAGTTTATATGTATCTCGTCAACAAGCTCCAGCGGTATCCTGTCATACCGGACATAGCCCCGCCGCCTGCCCCGCTTCAGACCCTCGGACTCGGGAGGACGGCGGTATTCCTTCACGTCCAGCATAACAATACATAAACGGAAGTTTTCATGGCTCAGGAACTGCTTTATCTTGTAAAGCTCGGGAAAAACGTCCCACGGTCTGCCTTTTACGGGGGACTTGCGCTTTCTCCCCTGTTCTCCCGTTTCGGGGTCTATGGGAATTATCCACTTCTGCCGCGCTATGGGGTACACCACCGTTACCCTGCTTACGGCCAAAAAGGCTTCAAGCTTTTTTCTCAGTCTTGCAAAATCCCCCGTCTGTATCTCGATAATGCCGTCCTCGCCGACTATATCCGCCACAAAGCCCCCGACTCTGCTTTCATGGCTGTCCGCAAAGGGTTCAAAATAATTTTTCAGTACCGCGTGAACGGTCTTTTCTCCGTATGTACCTATTCCCGCACGGACGTGTTCTCCGTTCAGCACCTTGCTTCTTGCTTCATAAAATCTTTGTCTGTCCATTTCGATAACCTCCGTTCTTAGATTATATCACATTTTCCGTCTCCAATCAAGAAAAAAAGCAGTCCCCGTCCGTACGGAGACTGCTTAGGTCAAGAAAGGAACAAGGCTTACTTGTTATCCTGATTGTTGCTGCGGCTGTTGTTCTGCTGGTTCTGATTGCTGCGGTTGTTCTGCTGATTCTGATTGTTCTGGTTGTTCTGATTATTCTGCTGGTTCTGGTTGCTGCGGTTGTTCTGCTGGTTCTGGTTATTGTTCTGATTGCTCATTTTTTTCGCTCTCCTTTTATTTTTTCTCCGTATATTTTAATTTTACGGAGCCAAATTATACACAACGCTTGAAAATCAAGAAAACATGGTGTATAATGATATTAATTATTTGCAAAGGAATGATGTTTATGCATAGCAGCGGAATTTTGCTTCATATTTCCAGTTTGCCCGGCAGATACGGCATAGGCACTCTCGGATTTCAGGCAAAAAAATTTGTGGATTTCCTTGTTAAAAGCGGTCAGGAATACTGGCAGATACTTCCCATCGGACCCACGGGCTTCGGCGATTCCCCCTATCAGAGCTACTCGGCATTTGCGGGAAATCCCCTGCTTATCGACCTCGACGCTCTCATTGCCGAGGGTCTGATAAGCGCGGACGACCACGATCTTCAAGTCATCGAAAAAAAGCGGGATTTTATCGACTACGCCCAGCTTGACAGCTTCAAGCAGATAGTACTGAAAAAAGCCTGCACTTCATTTTTTGCGGTATCCGACAGTGAAAAGCTCCGCGGCTTTGAAAAATTCTGCGCCGACAACGCTTTCTGGCTGGAGGACTACGCTCTGTTCACCGCACTGAAAAAGAACTTCCGCAATATAATGTGGACGGAATGGGACGACGATATACGCCTGCGCCTGCCTGAATCAGTGAAGCGTTACTCCGAGGAGCTTGCGGACGAGATCAAGTGCGTAAAATTCATTCAGTACAAATTTTTTGAGCAGTATTTCGAGCTGAAACGCTATGCAAACTCCAAGGGCGTGAAGCTGTACGGCGATATGCCCATTTACGTTTCCATGGACAGCGCCGACATCTGGTCTGCACCCGAGCTTTTCATGCTGGACGTTAACAGGCGTCCCACAAAGGTGGCGGGCTGTCCTCCCGACGCTTTTGCGCCCACGGGTCAGCTTTGGGGCAATCCCTTGTACGACTGGGACTACATGGAGCTTACAGGTTATAAATGGTGGATATCCCGCGTAAAATATTCGGAAGAGCTTTTCGACCTGACCCGTATCGACCATTTCCGCGGCTTCGAGAGCTTCTACGCAATACCCTACGGAAACGAGACCGCGGAGGTAGGCGAATGGCTGCCCGGACCGTCCATGAAGCTTTTCAAAGCGATAAAATCCGCTCTCGGAAACGTCAAGCTTGTAGCGGAGGACTTGGGCTTCCTTACCGCGGATGTGAGAAAAATGCTCAAAGAATCTGGCTTCCCCGGCATGAACGTCCTTGAATTTGCTTTCGGAGGAGACGACAGCAGCTATCTTCCCCATAACTACGTGAAAAACAGCGTTACCTATATCGGCACCCACGACAACGACACAGCTCTCGGCTGGTACAGCAGCGCGGATAAGTCCACCAGAAAGAACGCAAAAAAATATATGTCTCTTTCCAAAAAGGAAGGCGCAAACTGGGGCATGATAAGAACCGCCTACGCAAGCGTTTCCGACCTTGCCGTGATCCAGATGCAGGACTTTTTGGGACTCGGCTCCGAAGCGCGAATGAACATTCCCTCCACTATCGGCAACGGCAACTGGGCTTGGCGGCTGAACGAGGACGACCTTACCGGCAAGCTGGCGGAAAAGATACTGAAATACACAAAGCGGTATTTCCGCGCTCCCGTCAGAAGAAAGGTGAAGGTAAGAGTTAAAACAAAATCCGACTGAAACGCTGAACCCAAACTGTCAGAAAGGAACTTTTTCAGATGAGCAGCATTGTGACATACGAGTATATCTGCCGCAACCCCGACATACGCACATATATTAAAAACGCCGACGCTGCGGTGGAGGCGCAGGGCTACACGGAGCACTCTTTTGCCCACGTCGAAAAATCCGCGGCCACGGTGGAAATGATACTGTCAACGCTGAATTATCCCTCCCGTACCATTGAATTAGGAAAGATCGCCGCGTATCTGCACGACATCGGCAACGTCATAAACCGTATAGACCATGCTCAAAGCGGCGCGGTAATGGCTTTCCGTCTGCTGGACAACCTGAATATGCCCGCTGAGGAAATATGCGTGATAATATCGGCGATCGGAAACCATGACGAGTCCACCGCGCAGCCGCTAAACGCTGTTTCAGCCGCGCTTATCATCGCCGACAAGACCGACGTGCGCCGCAGCCGCGTCAGGAACGCCGATATGAAAAGCTTCGATATCCACGACCGCGTAAACTACGCCGTGGAAAAGTCAGACCTGTTTTTCGGAGCTGACAAGACCTCTCTGATACTTGAGCTGGAAATAGACACAAATATTGCTTCGGTAATGGAATATTTCGAGATATTCCTCCAGAGAATGATGCTTTGCAAACGCTCAGCGGAATTTTTGGGTGTAAAATTCCGCCTGCGTATAAACGGCGGGGAAATCATTTAAAGAGGGTGACAATAAGTTTTTGCGCGTATTTACCCCATGCCGAACGTCTGAACCTGCTCAAACAGGTCGCTTTCCAAAATATCCTCAGGCGTTACTATTAAGCCGTGGTTTGAATCTATATCATATCCGTTTGCAGCATAGGCAAGCCACACCAGATGAGCGCACTGGGTACCCGAAGCAAGGCTTATATCCGAATATTTTGATGAAAAAAGTCCTATTGTTACTTTATAAGGAATGTCGTCAAGATTTTCAATTGCGGAACGCGCTATTTCAGCGCGTTCTTTTTTATCCGCGCCTTTCAGACGCAGAACAGCAAAATTTGGGTATCTCGTCCACTTGCTTATATCCTGTGTCCGCGAATTGGAACCTATTACCACAGCTTCAAGTGTAACTCCCTTCTCTGCGTCCACAACAATGGCGGCATGACCGTTTCTCCAGCTAAAAACATGGGAGGAATTGGTAACAAGTACATCGCCGTCCTCCAAAGGAGCGAGCAGCGCGGGAGTACCGCTGATACGTTCTTCAAAGGACACAGGGGAATTCATGTGACAAGTAAAATCCGCGCCGCTGAAATATCTGTCCTGATACTCCAAAAGACGTTGCGGACTCGCCAGCGAATCAACTGCTGAACGTCCAAGACCGGTTTGGGAGCGGATAAGCTCATAGTCGCCGTCGGAGTATTGTCCGTAAGAAGTAAACGCCAAAAGGCTTATATCCCGCTTCTCAGACAACGGCGGGATATAAGCCTGCGCTTCAATATAATAAAGCGAGGAACTATAGGCTGCAATGATACCGTACAGAATGCATATCAGAAAGATATTTTTTTTCACAGAAAAGCCTCCGAAACAGTTTTCGGAAATAGTATCTGTAGTTTCCCGGGTATAATTCCGATCTTCTGCAACTGAGGAAATTTTGCGCTTCATTTTCGTATCAGCCAAGTTCAAGCATTCGGTCTATGCAAACGGAGGCTTTTTTTATTACCTCGTCCGGCATCGTTATCTCCAGACCGCCGCCATTCAGCGCCTTGTAAACGTCCATAAGCGTTGTCCGCTTCATGTCGGGACAAATCAGATTTTTTGACAGTGGGTAAAATTCCTTTTCCGGGCACTCAAACTGCAAATGCTCTGCAATGGATATTTCAGTGCCGATAATAAATTCCTTTGCATCGGACTTTTTGGCAAAGCTTACTATCCCGCTCGTTGAACCGATATAGTCCGCGTGCTTCGCAACGTTAGGGACACATTCCGGGTGTACGAGCAAAAGCGCGCCGGGGTGCAGCTTTTTGACGGCGGCCGTCTCATCTTCGGTAACTGCCGCATGAACAGGACAGCCTCCCTTTATAAGCGTTATCTGCTTTTCGGGAATCTGACCGGCAACGAACGCTCCGAGATTGCAGTCCGGGATAAACAGTATCTTATCATTTTCAATTTTTCTGCATATTTCCACTGCCGACGCGGACGTAACACAAACGCCGCATTCGGTTTTCAAAGCAGCTGTAGTATTTATGTACGCCACAACCGTATGGTCGGGATACTGTTTTTTAAGCTTCCTGAGTTCTTCAACGGACAGCTGCTCCGCCATTGGGCAGCCGCAGCCCTCTTTGGCAAGGATAACCTTTTTATCAGGCGAAAGCAGCTTGCAGGTCTCCGCCATAAAGTGTACTCCGCACATTATCAGAGTATCGTTCGGATCCTTTGCAGCAAGCTCCGACAGGCGGAAGCTGTCTCCGGTGTGGTCGGCGATCTCCTGTATCTCCTCCGCCTGATAGCTGTGCGCAAGGATCGTTATATGTTTTTCCTTTTTTAAACGCAGTATTTCCTGCTGGATATTCTTTATCATAATAAAAATTCCTTTCCGATATTGAATTTATAGCTAATTATATCACACATTCAAAAATATATCAAGGAAAAAACTAACAAATCAACGAACGTCCGCCAGAAAAACACTGTACAAATTATAAAAAGGACTGCACAAACTGAACTCATATTGATCACCGATTAATTGGTGATCATAATGGCAGTCTGTGCAGCCTCTTTGCAATATTTTCAGGTCAGAGCTTATCAGAAGCCTTCATGGAGAAGCTCAAAATCAATGCTGATAAGATCGAGACCGCCCATACCAAAATGCAGCCGCACCATGTTGTTTAGCGAGAACATCGGTATATCCATTGAAATAGGCACTGGTTTTCCTCCGGTACCGTTCCAAGTAAAGGTCCTGATCGCTCCTGCAAAAAGCGTAACGGGCATCTGCATGAGCTCGCCCTTGACGGAGCTTGCCGTAATGGTCACCCTGTACATTCCCGCATTTTTAAGGTTGAGCATGAAACGGTGATCGGAATTTCTTTCGACCCTTACCCCGGACAGGTCTACAGTAAGCCTTCTGTCCAAATCGTAGCAGGACGCATTGCGGATAAGCTCGTCTATCTCGCTTTCGGGCTTGTTTATCACCTCGACTTTTTCTTCCGTACCCATGAGCCTGCGCATAGCGTTAGTGTCTATAAGGAAACGCAGGATATTTGCGGCGTTCCTCTGAAGCTCGCCTCTGGTAATGCCGCAGCCCGACAGCTCCTCCATGATGTTGTCATTGTGGCTTTCGCCGCTGGAGCATACCATATAAACGTCGTTCTGAGCCTTTGCCATTGCGGAAAAATCACTTTTGTCGGCGTCCCGTCCGCGGACGTTTATATTCGCCCACCAGTCGGTCATCGTGAAGCCCTTGAAGCCCCACTGATTACGCAGTATTTCCGTGTTCAGGTCGAAGCTGCCCGCCGTCCATAGGTCGTTGACCTTGCCGTAGGTCGTCATTATAGACTTTGCTCCGCCTTGCTTTACGGCTATCTCAAAGCCTTTCAGGTATATCTCCCGCAAGGCTCTTTCCGACACGGCGGTATCCAGAAAATGCCTGTTGGTTTCCTGATTGTTTCCGCAGAAATGCTTTATCGTTCCCGTAACTCCTTGACGGTGCATACCTACAAGCTCGGCAGAAGCCATAGTTCCCGTAAGATACGGATCCTCGGAGAAATACTCGAAGTTCCGTCCGTTGAGAGGGTGACGGTGAATGTTCATACCGGGACCGAGCAGGCAGTCCACGCCGTTTGCGGACATTTCCATGCCGAGATACTCAAACAGCTCCGTAATAAGCTTTTTATTAAAGGTAGCAGCTATAAGAGTACCGTTGGGCAGACTGAACGCCTTTGTCCCGCAGTCAAGCCTCATACCCGACGGACCGTCCGAACAGCAGCCACAGGGAACACCCAACTCCTCCAGACGCTTCGATACACCGCCGAACGCAGCCGCCGTACCCGCAGTCACTCTCGGAGAGCACATTCCCTCGCCGCGGATAATGCAGTTCAAATCTTTATCGGTAAGCTGGGAAATAAATTCCGAAAGCGTTTTTTCTCCCTTTGCAACGGCTTCAAGCTTTATACCCTTATCGCCGCCGAAAGGTATTTCCTCGGGAATATTCTCCTCCCTGCGCTTGTCCTCGTTAACCCCGGACAGCGGAACAGCTTCCATAGACGTGCCGTCCGCCCCGAGCCTTTCAAAGGGCATTACCGGAGCAAGAGCCTGCCTGAGCTGTTCGACGACGGTATCCTCCTCAGCAGTCCATGTCAAAACCTTTTCCGCGCTTCTTACATCGGTACCCGCGTAAAAGCAGTAGTCTCCCCTCTCAAGAACCCATGCGAACCGGTGCCCCGTAACGCCGGAATCGTCGTAGGAGGCAATATCCGAAAGCTTTACAGAAATATTAAGCCTCTGACTTTCTCCCGGGGCGAGACAGTCTGTCTTTTCATATCCGCAGAGAACGCGGGAGGGTTTTCCAAGCTTGCCTTGGGGAGCTTGACAGTACACCTGGATAACTTCCTTTCCGCTGAGGTTCCCGATATTTTTTACCTCCGCGGAAATAACGAACTCGTCTCCCGATTTTTCAGCCGAATAAACAATATCAAATTGTGTGTAGGAAAGTCCGAATCCAAAAGGATAGCGCACACGATCCTTTGCAAAGGTCTCGAACCAGCGGTACCCCACATATATGTCCTCGGTATAAAAGTTCCTTTCGGTATTGCCGAAATATTTGTGAGAGGGATAATCCGCAATATCATAAGCAATGGTGTCGGGAAGCTTGCCGCAAGGAGATATCTCTCCCGTGAGAACTTTTGCCGCTCCCGTGCCGCCTGTCATTCCGCCCTGCCATAAGTACAGTACCGCGTCCGGAGAAAACTCGTCAACAAATCCCATATCTATGATATTTCCCACGTTCAGGACAACTATCATTCTTTTAAAGAAGCGGCGAACTTTTTTCAGCATATCCTTTTCCCCCACCGTCAGGAAATAGGAACCCTCCTCGGCCTTGTTGTCGTGCTCCTCGCCCGCTGTTCTTCCGATAACAGCGACCGCCGCCTTGGAAGTTTCTGCAGCCTTTTCAACAATGTCGTCCGTAAGCTCAAATTCCTGCTGACACCAAGGTTCCTCGCTCCAGCCGTCGCCAAGATCAAAAGGCTGATTCTCCGCCTGTTTTTTGTAAAATTCCAACAAATCTTCGTTGATCTTTGCACCTGCCTCCAGCAGACCGTCAACAATGCCGGTTACCTTGTGTACGTTCACCAGTCCGCCTGAGCCTGTTCCGCTTTTGTAGTAGTCAAGCTGTATCCTGCCGAAAACGGCGATCTCCTCGTCCTTTGAAACAGGAAGCACGCCGTTGTCGTTTTTCAGCATAACGACGCCCTCCGCGGCGGTCTCTGCAGCTTTTTCAAGATATTTGTTCCAGTCAAGAGTTTTCAAAGCTATCCACTCCTTGCATAAAATTTTATTAATATACTTTACAGCCGTACACATAGCAGAAAACGTTTTCAAAAATACATAACGCACCCTGACAGAATCCTTTTGGAAACAAGGGATACGGTTTTCTGTTTAACGTCCGCTGCAATCACGCGATTATAATTTATCACACAAAGTAAAAAAATAATACTGCAATTTTGCTCTTTCTATCAAATTTTTGCCATGTTTTATACTGATATATTATGCTGTAATAGTACCACATACTTCCCCAATTGTCAAGCGGCGCAATTTATTTCACAATGTATTTACAGTCGGTATTCAGCGTTTAAGCCACTTGACTGCAAGCTGCGTTCTGTGGTCAAGACCTGTTTTTTCAAGAATGGTACTGATATGATTTCTTACCGTACCGTTTGAAATAAACAGTTTGTCCGCGATCTCCTGATTGGAAAGTCCCTCGGCTATAAGCTGTACTATATCCGTTTCGCGTGGAGACAGCACACCGAAAATTTCTTTTTCTTCCATTGTATCATTCGGAACATCTATCCTGCCGCGGATATAATCAAGGATATCCTGCTGAAAAACAGTTCCGCCGACGCTCACCGTTCTCACCGCGTTTATTATTCTTTCAGCCGGACTGTTCTTCAGAATATACCCGCTTATGCCGCTTTTCAAAGCGCGCAGTATAAACTCCTCCTCGTCGAATGTCGTAAGCAGCAGCGGTATGCAGAGCTTTTCCTCAAGCATTGCTTCCGCGGCGGTTATCCCGTCGCAGACAGGCATACGTATATCCATTAACGCCACGTCGGGACGAATCTCACGGCATAGCTCCAAAGCCCCGTTTCCGTCTGCCGCCTCACCTGAAACAGACATATCCTGCTGAGAAGCTATTATCATTTTCAGTCCTTCGCGCACTATTGCGTCGTCGTCTGCTATCAGAACTTTTATCATAAAAAACCTCACAATCTGAAAATATTCAGTATTTTAAACCCTCCGGGATTTTTTTGGAACACACAGCTTCCTCCGCAGTCGGCAGTACGTTCCTCCATTGCTTCCAGACCCATTCCCTTTCTAAAGCTTCCGCCGTTTTTTCCGCTGTCGCAAAACTCAGCCTTGATAATTTTGTTGTAAACGGAAATTTTTAAAGAAAAGCTGTCCGCTTCCGAATGCTTCACGGTATTGGTCATAGCCTCCGTAAGGTTTTCCGTAATGCATATCCATATCTGCGGGGTGATCTTTTCAGCATTGCCCTCAATATCAAAATCCGTTTTTATTTCATATGTCACAGAAAATTTTTCAAGCGCCTCGTTTATTTCGGCAATACCCGCAATATGCCGCAATGGACGCTCCTCCCGAAGCGCCTCCCTTATGCTGTCCACGCTTCCGCGGAGATTTTCCGCGGCTGTTTCTATACATTTTTCAGCCTGTTCGGGATTTGTTCTTATGTTAAGCTTTGCTCCCTCCAGAAGAATTATGCTGCCCGAAATTCCGTGCCCCAGCTTATCGTGTATACGTGCTGAGAATCGTCCCCGTTCCTCAAGAGCGGCAGCCTCCCGCAAAGTTTTTGAATACGACTTCAAACCGGATATTTTAGCGTTCAGCAAGGATATTGTCTCCCGCTGTTCCTCTGAAATTTTTATGAACCGCTCAAGCTTTTCCATGACCGTTCCCGAAAAGATCTCCAGTACAGCAATAACGCCAGCCGTTATTGCTCCGTATGCCGACGGTTCAAAAATGAATGCGGAAATAAACGTAACAGCTGTAAAAATGCAGTAAAAATACCCATCTGCAACAAGCATATCAACGAGTTCAAACATTACAGCGGAAAATACGGGAAAATAGTCCTCCACGCCGCATAAAACACAGCCGAAAATTTCGGCGGCAAGAAATGCTGTACGAACAGACTTTCCCATATGCCTTGATTTTTTTCGGCGTAATTCCGCAAAAAGGAAATCAGTCAGAAACAAACAGCAAAAGGCGAGCGCGGCGGCGATATTAAAATCGTCCGCCGTGACCGCCGGGTCTGACTGAGAAGCCAAAATAATTCTGTGCACTGTAACAGCCGTAAGAGCCGTCAGTTCAAAGACAAGATAAAGAGTGTTCTTATACATCTTCAGTTGTTTTTCCTTGTAAAAATTACTGCGGAAACAAGATACGACAGAACCGCAAAAAGCACAAGTATGCATATGTTCGGAAGTATGTTATATCCGGGATCGTCGGGCAATTTTCTTATTAGATCCATTACCCAGTACTGAGGGAAAAATTTAGCAATATGTCCCATGGTTCCGAGTCCGTCCGCAATCGGAAACCACACTCCGCCGATCATGCAGCCTATAGTTGTATAGCCTACTCCTACGCCGAAAAGAGTCTGCTCGGACTTTATTATCTGAGCAAATATGAGCGCCATACCTGCGGAGAACATTATAAAAAGCTCGTTGACCGCAATAACCGTCCATATTGATATTGAAATATCTGGATTTGCACAGAAAATAAACAATGTGAAGATCAGATTTGATACCGAACAGCATATCACACCGAAAAGACCGATACCTATAACATATTCAACAGGCTTTATTACCGAGCAGACTGTCCTGCTGTATACGCCCGTACGTCTGTCATTCATTATAACGTAGGAAAGCGGTATCATTATTGCAGCAGTAAACATCAGCATAAAACCCTCTGCGGCTGAAAAAGCGTCCTGGAGCCGTTCGGCGGTATCTAATTCAACCTTAAGAGCCTCCGATGTTACGCTGCCCGCCGATAAGTCGGACGAAAGGATTTTTAAAAAGGTCTTTTCGTCTCCCCTTGCCGCCGCGGACATTATTTCCGCCCCTTGCATATATGACTCGGCGTACACATTGATAAAAGCAGCGTTTTCATAATCGTCGAGAGTTGTAATAGTCAGCGGCAGCAGATCTCCCGAAGCCGCGCTGTCTAAAAATCCCTGCGGTATCTCTATTATAGCAGAAATATTCCTGTCAATCAACATATCAGCCTGAAAATCATAATTTTTTTCTTCTTCGATCTCCATACCGAGACATTCGGTAAAGTATTTTTTCAGATCCTCCGAAAGCGGACTTTCATCGTTGTCGATAACGCCGAGCCTTACGCCGTAGTTTATATCAATTATGCCGCCGTTTTCCTCTGCCTCCTTTCCGGAAGCCGCAAGAAGCGTGAAAAACAGAATCGAAAGCACTGCGGACGCTGCTGCAACTATTGCCATAAGAACGCTCCGCCTTGCGGTCTGTTTAAAGATCAGCCATATATTTCTCATATGTTTTTACTCCTAAAGCTTACTTTTACCGCCCCTGCGGCAACCGCTGCGGCAAATACCGCCAGCGATACTATTATTACCGTTACCGCCTTTTCGGGTCTCGAAAATACCGTAAGGTCAAACGCCGCGCTTTGTACCGCATAGGGCGGAAGTCTTTCGCTCAGTCCGTCAACGTGAATATTTTTCTGAAAAGTGCCGGACAGGAACATCATTGTCCACAGCGCGGGAGATAAAACCGCAGGCGCCGGAATTTTCGGCACTGTCAGGTTAATAAGCACCCCCACTGCCAAAGCGGCAAAGGATACGCTGATAAACATTGCTATGAGCAGGATATTTCCTCCTGCGGTTCTGCAATATTCTGCACCGAACAGCAGCGTGCTGGAAAGCATAACCGAAGCGATCTGTATCAATATCATCGGGGAATGTCCGATGATTTTTCCGAAATATATCTCCAGCCTTCTGACGCTTGAAACGCTGAGACGGTCTATAGTGCAGTAATCGTATTCCTCCGTGTAGGAGGACGCGCCGCTTATACAGGAGCCCATAAACATTATCATTACCGTCATTGTGACAGCGTAATAGTCCATCATGGAACGGTTAGTGCCAAGATCCTTGCTTTGAACAAGCTTTTCTCCGGAGGGCTTTGCCGCCGCAATAGCCATGGGATCAATGCTTGCCGCCGACATATACGCCGAAGCGGTATTGCTGTAACTGTCAAACATTGCCTTGACAGCGCGGTTCTTTATTCTGTCTGTCCCGTTAAAAACCGTTATGTCGGAGCCGTCAAGAACGACCGCGGCAGAATAAACGGAGCTGTCAAAGCTTTCAGCCTCATCTGCCGTAACCTTTTCCGCGGAAAGAGCGTTTTCGCTTTCCAGACCCTCTATGAAGCCTTCAAAAGCGGAAGCGGAAAACATATCTCCGTTTTCGGAGCTGTAAACTATGCTAAGTTCTCCCACTGCCTGATCGGATACCTCGATTCTTTCGAGGAAAGTTCCAAGCAGAAATACACAAACCACAGGGAAAAATACAGTCATAAATATGTTCGGACCGCTTCTGAAATAGGAACGGACGCTGTTTAAAATAATACTGAACATATGCCCTCCTATCTCAGTTCACTGCCTGTAAGAGCGATGAAAACGTCCTCAAGATTTATAGATTCAGTTGTGAGACCGGATATGGGAAGTCCCCGCTTTCTGAGATACTCCAGAATAAGCGAAAAGTCGCGGCAGGTTCCGGAAACCTCGAGACGAAGCTCATTTCCGTCGGTTTTTCCGCTCTTTACATCAGGAAGCTTAGTCAGCTCGGAAACAAATCCGTTCTTATCAAAATCCGCAGGAAATTCCGTAAAAAGCTTCAGCGTTTTAACGTCGCTCACCAAAGATATCAGTTCGCGCTCCGTTCCGCAGGCGACAAAACGACCGTGGTCGATTATGGCTATCCTGTCACATATCTCCTCGACCTCGTTCATGTAGTGAGAGGTGTAGATTACCGTCGCACCGTTTTCCCGAAGAGTTTTTATCGAATTAAGTATATGCTCTCTGGACTGAGCGTCAACGCCTACGGTAGGTTCGTCCATTATTATAAGCTTTGGATTGTGAGCAATGCCGCAGGCAATGTTGAGGCGGCGCTTCATGCCCCCGGACATTTTTTTAGGCTTCATTTTGGCGCGGTCAGAAAGTCCCACAAATTCGAGCGCCCTTTCAGCGGCTTTTTTTAATTCGCTTCCGTGCAGACCGTAAAGGGACGCAAAAAACCTGACGTTTTCCTCAGCCGACAAAAAAGGATAAACCGCTATCTCCTGAGGTACCATTCCGATTATCTGCTTTACCTTATCTTTTTCCTTTAAAATATCCATTCCGTTTACCGAAACGCTTCCCTTGCTGAAACTACTCAGCGAAGTAATTACGTTCATAGTCGTGGACTTTCCCGCGCCGTTCGGTCCCAAGAGACCGAAAATTTCGCCCTCGTACACCGAAAAGCTCAGGTCGTCCACAGCGCAGAAGTCACCGTAATTTTTTATAAGATTTTTTACGGAAAGAAATTCTTTCATAGCTGCACATCCTTAAACAGCGGCAGAGGATATACCGCACTCCCCTGCCGGATACTCAAGCAGTCCGCTTTAAATCCGCAAACTGCCGCGGAAGACGTTCCTCCCGCTGTGATCTTAGTATATCACATCTTTCATATTAAAGGAAGTTACTTTTGATAGATTTGGAAGATTACATTTGTCATATTTTTTTCTAAAAGTCTTGACAATAGTACTATATAGTATTATACTATATAGTAGGAGGTGAAAATAATAGCACATAAAACGAACGGCGGCTTTCTAATTACCAAAATAAAGCAGATACAAAGCAGGATATTTGAAAAGCTTCTGAACGAGCACGGCATACGGGAATTTAACGGCGCTCAGGGGCGTATACTTTTTATCCTTTGGGAGAATGACAACATCTCCGTCAGCAAAATCTCGACGCAGACAGGGCTTGCAAAAACCACACTGACAAGTATGCTGGACAGACTTGAAGCTTCCGGACACATCAGGCGCGTATACGATCCGTCAGACCGCAGAACTGTCAAAATCATTCTTACAGATTCAGCAAAATGTCTGAAGGACAAATATAACGCGGTCTCATCGGAAATGAATGAAATTTTTTACAAGGGGTTCAGCGATGAGGAAATACTCGCTTTTGAAGAAAAACTTGGGAAAATTCTTGAAAATCTTATCGAAAAGGAGAATGAAAATGGACAAAAAAATCATATCTGATATACGGGATCTGCGGGACAAATGCAGCATAGCATATGTCGGCTCCGTAAACGAAGCAGGTTTCCCGCAGGTCAAGGCTATGTTCGTTGCAGAACACGGCGATATGAGGGTACACTACTTTTCCACCAATATGAGCAGCAAACGTGCCGCGCAGTTCCTTAAAAACCCTAAAGCCTGCGTATACTACTGCAACGAAAGAGAGTTCAAGGGCGCACTTTTCACGGGTACTATCGAGGTCTGCACAGACCATGACACAAAAGCTTTTATCTGGCACGACGGCGACGAAATGTACTACCCAGGAGGAGTGGACGACGAGGATTACTGCGTATACAAATTTACCGCTGAAACGGTAAATTACTATCATGGACTTTCAAACGTTACATTTTCTGCAGACGAGCTTTAATCCTAATCACCAATCAAACAAAACGGCAGTATCTCCGTAAGGTACTGCCGTTTTGCAATTTTCTTATTTGTTTAATATCTCATTGTAAATTTTTTCCTGACCGTCAAGCTGCTCCGCGGCGTTGTCAAGAGTAGTCCGGGTAATATGCTCTCCGCCGAGGATACGGGCTATCTCGCCTACCCGCTGGCTGCGGTCAAGCTGCGTAACGCTTGTGACCGTGCTGTCCTCAAGATTTGTTTTTTCTATGAGCAGGTGGTTGTCCGCCATGACCGCTATCTGTGACAGGTGCGTAACGCATATTACCTGCCTTGTTTTTGATACCTGACGGAGCTTTACCCCGATTTTCTGGGCGGCGCGACCGCTTACTCCCGTGTCTATCTCGTCGAATATCATTGTGGGAGTATCTTCCTTTTCCGCGGAAACATTTTTTATCGCCAGCATCACACGCGAAAGCTCGCCGCCCGAAGCTATTTTGGCAATAGGCTTCGGAGGCTCTCCCGCGTTTACGGATATCATAAGCTCCATGACGTCCATTCCGTTCGCCGTAAGCTTGCCTTTTTCGTGCCTGAAAAGTATCTTTACATTGGGCATATCAAGGAATTTCAGCTCCTCGGCTATCTTTTCCGTAAATCTGCCGGACGCAGCTGAACGCGCCTCGGAGAGCTTTTCCGCCTTCTCCGACACCTCCGCGAGAAGCCTGTTTTTGGCTTCCGTCAGAACCTGTATCTCCTTGGCGCAGCCCGCGATCTCCTTAGCCTCTCCGCTGTAGGAATCATACCGCGCTATCAGCTCCGCAAGGGTACAGGAGTACCGCTTTTTAACGCTGTACAGCTTTTCTCTGCGGTCGGAAAGATATTCAAGCCGCTGTTCGTCAACATCAATACCGTCCAAAAGCCCTGACAGCTCGTCTCCTATATCGGAAAGCTCTATCCTTGCCGCGTCCAGACGGTTTATCAGCGGCGAAAGAGCCGGCATTATATCCGAATATTCCGCAAGGTCGCCTATGACGGAATCAATGCTTTCCGTCATTCCTGTGCTGTCTTCGCTGCCGCATACAGCCATGTGTGAGCGGGAAATTGTCTCAGCCAGAACGCTGCTGTTGTTTGCAACGGTAAATTCGTTTTCGATTTCAGTATCCTCGTTTTCGTTCTCCAGTTCAAGCTCCCCAACTTCAGCAAGAAAACGGTTCAGATACTCCACGCGCTGTTGCTTTTCGGTTTCGAGAACAGCAAGCTTTTTTATTCTCCTTGCCGTATCCTGAAGCTCGCGGAAAGACTTCCTGTAATCGTCAAGCTGTCCGTGAAGCTCTGCGTAGTCGTCAATGATGTTAATGTGCTTTTCGGGATACATAAGTATTTTATTGTCGTGCTGTCCGTGAACGTCTATAAGAGTTTCACCAAGTTCGCGCACGGCGGATATAGGAGCCGCCTTGGAGTTTATCCTTGCGCTGCTGCCGCCGTCTGCGGATATCTCACGGGTTATCATCAGCTCGTCGTCCTCGCAGCTTATGCCAAGCTCCGAAAGCTTGCTTACCGTTCCGGGAGTGAGATGCCTGAACATTGCGCTTACCGTCGCTTTTTCGCAGCCGGAACGCACCATGTCCCTGCTTATGCGCTTTCCGAGAACAGCGTTTATTCCGCCCACAAGAATGGACTTTCCCGCGCCTGTCTCTCCCGTAAAGACGTTGAAACTTTCCGTCAGCGGTATCTCAGCCTTTTGTATTACAGCAAGATTTTCAATATACAATTCACTAAGCATAATAAACGTCCTTTCATGGAGGGTGATTGAAGCCGGATCTATTCTGCGGAAAGCATCACTTTGAGTCCGTCGGCAAACTCGCAGGCAGCCGATTCAGTTCTCATAAGCGCAAATATAGTATCGTCCCCGGCTATCGTACCGACTATCCCGGTACAGCTCATTTTATCCAGTACAGCGCACGCCGCCTGAGCCATTCCTGTGTGACACTTTATCACCACAGTGTTCAGCGCAAAGTCAATGCCGGCTACCGAATCCCTGAATATCGGAGGAAACTGCATCTCCGCCCTCTGTGCGCGGACATATATATAAGCTCCGGACGGAGACGGCTCTTTTCTCAGATCAAGCTCATTTATGTCTCTTGACAGCGTAGCCTGGGTAACGGCTATGCCCTCGTCCTCCAAACGCTTCTTCAAAGCGTCCTGAGTTGTAATTTCATACCGCTCGACCAGCTCTATTATCTTATTCTGTCTGTGACTTTTCATCTGTATCTTTCCTCACTTTATTGGATTCATCAGCTTGCTGTTTACCGCGCCGAAAAATGAGTGCCCCTTTATATCTATGAGCCGCAGCTTCTTTTCCGACTTCTTTATAATAAGCCTTTCGTCCCTTGTCAGGGCGCAGGAAAATTTCCCGTCCACCGAAAAATAGACCGAATCGTCGTCAGAATAATGCCTTACCTCAAGGACTCTTTCCGACTTGAAAACCATAGTCCTCGAAAACAGCGAGTGAGGACATATTGGCGTGAGCTGTATGCACTCCGTTTCAGGTTCGAGAATTGGCCCTCCCGCGGAAAGCGCGTAAGCCGTGGAGCCTGTGGGAGTCGCAAAAACCATTCCGTCCGAACGCATGGAGCTGACAGCTATACCATCCGTAAATATTTCGTAGTCGGTTATTTTTGAGTAGGGACGCGCTATCACTACGTCGTTCAGAGCCGTGTGTGACGAGACTGTTTTCCCGTCCCGAACAAGCGAAGCGTCAAGCATCATTCGATCCTCTGTGCAGTAATCACCCGTTTTAAGCTTTACAAGACTTTCAAGCTCGTCACGCTCCATAGACGCCATAAAACCGAGCCTGCCGGTGTTTATCCCCAACAGCGGCTTGTTGTTCGCAGAAGCCTGCACCGAAGCCGTCAGAATAGTTCCGTCGCCGCCTATGGCTATTATTATATCGCACTCCGCGGCTATTTCTTCGGCTGTTCCCAGAGTTACAAATCTTTTGTCTTCAAATTCGTTTTTGAAGCGGTTTTCCGCAAGAACTCCTATTCCGAGAGAGTTCAGTATATCGCAGCATTCCAGCGCGGTTCTGAGCGCGTGCAGCTTTCCGAAATTAGGCATAACAGCAATTTTCACCGCCGCAGTACTCCTTTCATGTTTTTTTCAGTTCCTCAAAAGCGCAGCGGACTGTCTCCCCGAAATCAAAATCCCTTTGGGAGCCTCCGCGTTTCAGATAAGCAAGATACTCGATATTTCCGTCCGCTCCGCTCCCACCTGTAACGGGAGAATGAGTCAGACCCAAAACCTCAAGCCCGACCGAAAAGCAGAATGAAACAATATCCGACAAAACGGAGACATGGACTTTTCGGTTCCTGACTATACCGCTTTTGCCGATATTAGATTTCCCTGCCTCGAACTGGGGCTTTACCAATACGGCGGCTTCTCCGCTTTCGGGCAGAAGCTCCTTTATTTTGGGGAGTATCCGTTTAAGCGACACAAAAGAAACGTCCGCGGAAATAAAGGACGGCTCTTTCGGAAAATTATCCGCCGAAAGCTCCAGTATGTTAGTTTTTTCCATATTAAGTACACGTTTGTCATTTATAAGCTTACCGTCAAGCTGACCGTGACCGACGTCTACAGCATAGACGTACGCCGCGCCGTTTTGCAGCATACAATCAGTAAAACCGCCGGTTGACGCGCCAATATCTATGCAGACCCGCTCCGAGAGGTTTATATTGAATACGTCCAAAGCCTTTTCAAGCTTCAAGCCTCCCCTGCCCACATAGCGTAGCTGCCCGCCGGTAATTTTCACTGAACAGCCCTCATAAACGTCAAAAGAGGGTTTAATCACGGTTTTTCCGTCCGCCGAAACCTGTCCAGATAATATTAGCTCCTTTGCCGCAGCACGGCTTTTTACAAGACCGTTTTCGGCGAGATATACATCAAGTCTCAATGACGCCCTCCGAACAATTATTAAGTACATCTTTCATTTTTTCTGCGCTCAGACCGTATTCGTCAAGACATTCCTCCATTGAAGCCTGACCGACAAAGCCGTCCGGCGCAGTTATTGAATATTTTCCCCTGTAGCCCTTTCCGTAAAGCTCCGTAAGCAGATATTCGCCGATGCCTCCACGCCGCGAGCCTTCCTCAAAGAAAAATATCTCGTCGTAATTTTTGCATATCCTCAATATCTCTTCCTCAACCGGATACAGCTTCACAAGCTTCAGAACGTCGCAGTTTTCCGCAGCGGCGTAAAGATTATGGATAATTCTTCCATATCCCACAGCAAGCCTGCGGTTTCCGTTTTTTGTCAGCGTATAGGCATATGAAACAGTGTCCTCCGCACCGAATGTCAGCGTTTCGCCTCCCTTGGGGTACCTTACAGCCGCTACTCCGTCTGTTCGGTAAAAGGCGGTTTCCATGCACATTTCAAGCTCCTTGTAGGTAGACGGAGAATATACCGTGATCCCCGGGACAGTCAGCAGCATAGGAACGTCGAAAATACCCTGATGAGTTTCACCGTCCTCGCCCGCAAAGCCTGCACGGTCGATACCTATAACAATATGAGTGCTGTCTATAGACGCGTCGTGAATGATCTGATCGTAGGAACGCTGCAAAAAGCTGGAATACACCGCAAAAAAAGGAAGTCTGCCGCCCTTTGCGAGACCCGCCGCAAAGGTAACCGCGTGCTGTTCGGCTATCCCCACATCAAAAAATCTTTCAGGGTACTCCGAAGCAAAATACTGCAATCCCGTGGCGTACTTCATTGCGGCCGTGACCGCGCATATTTTTGAATCCCTGGCCGCCAGACGGCAAAGAGCCTTGCCTGCCGCTTCCGAAAATGAATCCTTTATGTCATTGTTGGGATTGTTTTTTCTGTACCCGCAGGAGGGTATCGCATGGAAAGCTCCGGGATTTATCTCCGCGGGTCTGAAGCCCTTTCCCTTAATGGTATTGACGTGCACGAACACGGGACGGCGAAGCTTTTTTGCCGCCCTAAGAGCGTCCTCCAGCTCGGAAATATTGTGACCGTCGATAGGTCCCAGGTATACAAAACCCATATCCTCAAACATTGTGGAGTGGTAAAGAACCGATTTCAGCGCGGATTTTGAAGTCTGAATGACCTTTTTAATTGGCTCTCCCACAATAGGAGTGTTGCCCAAAATGTACTCAACCTTTTTCTTGGCGTTGATGTAAGCGGTATTGCCCCTGATGGATGTAAGATATTTCGCAAACGCCCCCACGTTTTTCGATATGGACATATCGTTGTGGTTAAGTATAACTATGAGGTTGTTATTGCTTTTGCCCGCGTTGTTGAGACCCTCGTATGCAAGTCCGCCCGTAAAGGCTCCGTCGCCGATAACGGCTACCGCGTGGTGCTTGTCCCCGTCAAGGCGCATTGCCTCCGCCATTCCCAGAGCCGCCGAAATGGACGTGCTGCTGTGACCGCTTATAAAAGCGTCGTGCTCCGATTCCTCGGGACGGCAAAAGCCCGATATACCGTCTTTTTTCCGCAGAGTACCGAAATCGCTATACCGTCCTGTCAGCAGCTTGTGGGCATAAGCCTGATGACCCACGTCCCATATGATCTTATCCGCAGGAGAACGGAACACCCTATGGATAGCAACGGCAAGCTCCACCGTTCCAAGGTTTGAAGAAAGGTGCCCGCCGTTTTTCATGACAGTGCGGATAATATTTTCACGTATCTCGCCGCAGAGCTTTTCGCACTGGCGCATATCAAGACGGCTTAATTCATGGGGAGAAGTCAAATTTTTAAGAGATATTTCTTTATTATTCATACATAAAAACTTCCTTTTCACATTGTCAGAGTCATAGGCATCGCCATTGCTATAAGTATGCCGAGAAGCGCGCCTCCAAGGACTTCAAAAGGCGTGTGACCGAGATATTCCTTGAGTTCCTTTTTCCTTTTTTCGGGCTTACGTTCCTGCGATTCCTCGTTAGGCTTTATCCCCCTTACGGCAAAGATACGGTTTATCCTGTTGATCTCACGTGCGTGGAGCCCCGCTGAACGCCTTACTCCCATAGCGTCATACATTACTATCATTGCAACTATAAACATTATCGCAAACTCCGAAGATCCGAACCCGCATTTCCTGCAAACGGCGATAGTAGCCGAGCACACCAGAGCAGAGTGAGAGCTGGGCATTCCGCCCGCTCCGAAAAGGCGTTCGGGGTTAAATTTTTTTGTCTGCATAAAGTTCAGCAGAGTTTTTATGACCTGCGCCGCGCACCATGAAACAAGCGAAGCGAAAAGAACATAATTATATGAAAGCGTATTCATGTTTTTCATTCCTTTATTTAATACTCCCGTTTCAAAAGAAACAGCGTAAGCTCCTTTAAAAAATCCGTATTTTCAAACGCTTCGAGAGCGCTCAAAGCCTCATCGGTAAGGGTTTTCGCCGTATTTCGGGAATTTTCGATACCGTTCAGGGAAACGAAGGTCTCCTTTTCGTTTCCGCTGTCGCTGCCTATAGGCTTGCCGAGCAGCTTTTCGTCTCCGGTAACGTCAAGTATGTCGTCGATTATCTGAAAAGCAAGTCCAAGCTTTTCGGCGTAAAGCTCCGCCGCCGCGATCTTTTCGTCCCCCGCGCCCGCGGCTATGCAGCCCATTTTGCAGGCGGCTTTCAGCAGCGCACCCGTTTTCATGGAGTACATATCCAAAAGCATAGATTCGTCCATTTGCCCCTCAAACGCAGTATCTATCACCTGTCCGCCTATCATGCCGTTCACGCCTGTGGCTTTGGTCAGTTCAGCAATAAGCGCAAGCTTTGTCCCCGCGGTGAGACTTCCGCCGCAAACCGTTTCATAAGCCAGATTCAGCAGAGCGTCTCCCGCCAGAAGAGCGGTCGGCTCTCCGAAAGCGATATGGCACGAGGGCTTGCCCCGGCGCATATCGTCGTCGTCCATGCACGGAAGATCGTCATGGATAAGCGAAAAGGTGTGTATCATTTCCAGCGCGCAGGCGGCGGGAAGCGCGGCTTCCGGGTCACCTCCGCAAACGCGGCAGAATTCCAGCGTAAGCACGGGGCGTATCCTCTTGCCCCCCGCGGACAGCGAGTACTCCATTGCCTCGGCAACCTTCCGCTGCCCCGCCGTTCCCGAAAGAACGCCGTTCATACAGTCCTCAAGCCGGCGGTCGGTCATTCCCGACAGCTCCTCAAGACGCTTTTTAAATTCAGTGTTCAAAATGTATCCTCCGTTTTCCTGCAATGTCATAATATCATTGGCTGCCGTCTGTTTCCTCAACGGTAACGAGCAGCTCCGCACTGTCAAGCAGACTGCGGCACTTGCCCGCCAGAGCGGTACCCTCCCGGTATATTTCAATGGATTCTTCAAGAGATATCTCGTTATTTTCAAGCCTTGCGATAATTTCCTCAAGCCTTTTCAGCGACTGTTCAAAATTCATGCTGTTGACCTCCGTTAGTCTATTACTGCCGATACGACGCCGTCCGAAAGACGGATATCCACCCTGTCCCCCGCCGAAAGCCCCGCCGCGGAACCCACAAGCCTTCCGTCCTTGTAGACGAGCGAATAGCCCCTGCTCAGAGTTTTCAGCGGACTGAGCCCGTCGAGGGCCGCCGCCCTTTCCGCAAGCAGACCTCCGCACTCTTTGAGCTTTACGGTATACGCCGATCTCAGACGCTTTCCCGCCTGATCGAATTTTTCTTTCAGACGGAGCGCCCGTTCTCTCGGGTCGAGAGCCTTTATGCGCCTTTCCGTATTTTCAAGCCGCCTGTACTTTTCCTCCAGACGGTTCAGAAAGCTGTCTCTTAAAGCCTTTTCCACAGCGTTCAGCCTGCCGTACAGAAACGTAATGTCGGGAGCGGCAAGCTCCGCGGCGGCTGACGGAGTTGGAGCGCGCAGATCGGCAGCCATGTCCGCCACTGTGAAATCGGTTTCGTGTCCCACCGCGGATATTACCGGCGTACCGCACCCCTGTATGCACCGCGCCACAGCTTCGGTATTGAATGCGGACAAGTCCTCGAAAGAACCGCCGCCCCGTCCGCAAATGAGCAGATCCATGCCCCGCTTGTCGGCGTACCCCAACGCTTTGCATATGGACTCGGGAGCCGCTTCTCCCTGCACCGCCGCGGGAAAGACCGTTACCTCCGCGATCGGGTACCGCCTTGCCAAAATGTTCAGCATATCCTGTAGCGCGGCGGCGTCGGTCGAAGTAACTATGCCGATCTTTTTCGGCAGCGGCGGCAGCGGCTTTTTGCGGGATTCGTCAAATACTCCCTCCAGCGCGAGCCGTTCCTTGAGCTGTTCAAGGGCAAGATACAGCGCCCCCGCGCCATCCGGCTGCATATCGGTAACATAAAGCTGGTAAACGCCGTCCCGCTCGTAAACGCGGACGTCCGCAGAAACTATGACCTTCATTCCGCTTTTCGGCATGAACGGCAACCGCGAAGCCATATCCCTGAACATTACCGCCTTGACCGCGCTTTCGCTGTCTTTTAAGGTAAAGTAAAAATGTCCGCTTTTGGCATGATTTGTAAAATTGGATATTTCGCCCCTGATAAGCTTTCCGTGAAGATTTTTGTCCTCCTTCAGCTTAAAGGCGACGTACCTGTTAAGCTGCGATACCGTCATAACCGCGCTCATATAAAATTCCCTTTCAAAGCCGCAAAAACCGCAGTTCCCGCGGCGTTGTCGCAGGAAAATTCCGGAGCGGCAAAATACGAATCAAATTCGCTTTCGAGCCTGTCCCTTATTATTTTATCGGACATTACCCCGCCCGCAAAAACCACGGGCAGCTTTCCCCGCGTATCCAAAGCGTAACGCGTCATTTCCCCGATCGCCGCGCAGACGTACTGCAAACAGTACATAGCAATATCCTCGGGACTTTCGCCCGCCTCAAGCATTTTCCCGCACTTGTTTTCCACTCCCGAAAGGCAGCAGCTGCCGCCTTTCACCGCCGGCTTTAGCTTATAGCTCCTGCCGCTTTTCAGGGCAAGCGCTTCAAGCCCCTGTCCGCATGGAAAATCCAGTCCCAGCATAAGTCCCACACGGTCTACGGCCTGTCCCGCTTTAAGGTCGAGGGACGTTCCAAGCTCCGTTGCTCTGACAATATTTTCCTCATCGGGTTCGACAAGCAGGCAGTCGGTAGTACCCCCGCTGACGTGAAACGCAATGAAGCGTTCCCCTGCAAGGTCAAGCCTGTCCGCCGAATACAGCGCAGCCAAAATGTGTCCGATCTGATGAGAGGTTTTGTACACTGAAATGCCGTTTACCGCTCCCAGCGAATCCGCAAGCCCCTCTCCGCACAGAAAGCAGGGCATATAGGATCCTTCGGTACCGCGGGGCTTTACCGAAACACCCACAGCGGCGGGAATTTCGGAATTGTCCCCCCAAAGAGCCGTTATAATTTCAGGAAGCTGCTTTGTATGGTGAAAGACTGCGTCGCTCTGCCGTAGCCCCAATTCGCCTTTTTTTACCGGCAGAAGCTTTTTTACCTGCTTTACCGTACCGTCCGAGGTATCGAAAATGGCTGCCGAGGTCGTATAGTTGCTTGTGTCAAGCCCCAGTATTTTCATTTCCCGAACCGTCCCCCGACCTGCTCCTGCTGAACGCTCCCAGCAGACCGTTCACAAACTGCACGTCGTTTTCATAGGCGAACTTCTGAGCAAGGATAACCGCCTCGCTTATCGCCACATTATCGTGTATCTTATCGTCGTAAAGCATTTCGTATACCGCTATCCTGAGTATCGCGGTCAGTACCTTGGGTATGCGGCTGAACTGCCGCTTCTCGCTGAATTTGGCGATCACCTCGTCTGTTTCGGCGGAATGCCCGTCCACCGCCTTGAACATATCCTCCACGTCCTCGGTTATCTCAAAAACGTCCGCTTCGTAAGCCGTGTCGAGTACCTCGTCGGGTGTATCGCTGCCGAACATCTTCTCAAACGTCAGGTAAAACACAGCTTCTCTTATTTCACTTCTTTTCAATTCCGCACTTTCCTTTCCGCCTATCGGAGCAAAAACACGCAGAAAAGCAAGCCCTCCCCGTCAAGAAGAGCCTGCTTTCCTTATTCGTTATTTTTGCTGTTTCCGTTATCCTCATCGTCGAAAACGATGCCGTAAATATAAACGCTGACCTTTGTCACCGCAATGCCCGTCATGCTCTGGACGTCATCCTTAACGCGCTGCTGAACCTTTTCTGCGGTGCTCCTGACCTTGCACCTGCCCGAAACGTTGATACCGAGTGATATCTCCGCCGAGCCGTCGCCGGTCTTTACGTCTATCAGCGGCTGCTGTCCCGCTCTGATGAACAGGTCGGCAAAATCCACCTTTGACCTTACAAAGCCGCATACGCCGTCAACGTCCGCCGCCGCAAGCTCTGTGATCCTGCGGATAACGTCCTCAAAAATTTTCAGGTTATTGGCTGTTTCAGTCTTAGCTGTTCTGCTCATAATGATACCTCCTTGCCATATCTGACAGCTGACGGTTACATTATGACGTTGTCAGCCTTTCAAAAATATGTATGTATATCTATTATACCAAATTTTTTTGAAAGAAACAACTACTTAACCTCAAAAATTCTAATATTTTCTGCGGGAATTGTCACCTCTGTTAACAAAATGTCTTTAATTTGTGCCGCTTCGGCAGGAACAAGCCCCTCGGATTTCACAACGATGTTCGCCATAGAGCCGTTCAGGTACACCACGCAGTCCTCAAAGCCCTGGGCTTTTATCAGACTTTCAATGGCGTTTTCGCTCTCGGAAAGCTTGGAAAGAGTTACCGCCTCGCCCGTATAGGTTGCGTTTTCCTCATCGGAAAGGTCTCTGCCGCCGAGGATAGCCGAAAGGGTCTCTACCGCTTCGTCCCGGGAGGTCATTCTGGCGAGCCGTACCTGGGCGAAGTAATCGCTCTCGCCCTCCGCACTGACAAACGCCGCGTCGCCGTAGTTTGCCGCTTCGACGCTTCCGGAATCGGAAGCTCCTGCTGCATCAGCCATTGTCTTTTCGGCGGTGATGTCGTCCTCAACAGAAGCAAATGCGTAGTTCATATAGACCGCCACGCCCAGTATAAGCGTAAGGCACGCAAGAATGATGTGCTTTTTTCCGATGATAAGATTTGGTTTTCTCATAAAAATTTCCTCCTATTTCATTTCTGCAACATAGATTCTGCTTGTTGAAATGTCAAGCGCGGTAGACACCGCCTTGTAGATCTTTTCGCATACCCTCGGGTCATCGCCTCCTTCGCAGACAATTACAACGCCCTTTATAGACGGATTATTTACCTTTTTTACCAACGCCTCCTTCTGCGAACCTTTATCTATTATCACATAGCTGTTCTCTGCCTGCGAGGTTCCTCTTTTTACCGTTTCAGCGTAAACATACTCCTCCGTGGAGCTTACCGTCAGCATTACCTGCGCTTTTCCCACACCCTCTATGGACGTGAGCAGCTCGCACAGCTTTGTATCCATGCTGTCAGCGTAAACGTCCGAGTACCCGAAAGTTACCGAGGCGTTCTCATCAGCCGCGCCCGCCTTTTCGTCCTTTCCTCCTGACAGGTCGGAAACAAGTATCAGCACGATAGCCAATATCCCCGCAGCCACGGCGGCTTTGAGAAAAACAGGTTTTTTGGAGATATCCTTAAGCTTTTCGATAAGTTCGTTCATTGCCGTTCCTCTTTTCCGCTTTCTGCCGCAATGTTTACTGTAACTGCGGCAGTATCGCCGATCCTGTCCGAAACGCAGCGCTTCGCAGCTTCCGCGTCGTAAGCGTTCTGTGCGTTCAGGACAATTTTTACCTCGTTAATAGATATGCCGTAGTTTTCGGAAATATTTATACTTGTCTCAATTTCTTCGGGATAAATTTCAATTTCATGCAGAGACGATTCAAGAACCGAGCTTATGTTATTTTCAACCGATCTTATAAAGTACTCGTCCGCCCTGTCGCTCATTGAGGAATAATAGTCCGCGCTTCCGGAAGCCGCCGACGCGGCAGCCGCTATTTCCGGAATATCCGCCTTTCCGCTTGCTATAGGCTTTATGACGCTCAGAATAAATATCAGGGAGAAAATGATCTTAAGCTGTCCCGCAAATTTTTCCGACGGATACAGCGAATTGAAGACCGCTATGGCTATTCCCAGAAAGCAGGCGGTAAAAGCTATTGTGCGAAATGTCTCCACATTTATCACCTCACGAAATGTTAAGTCCCACAAGCATAAGTATCGCAGTTGCGATTATCAGCATTACCGCAAAGCATACCAGTATGCTGAAAACCGCAGACAGTATCCAGCCCGTGTTTTTTACCAGAACCTTTATCTGCGACAAACCGAAAAGCTCCGCGGCAACGTCCGCCGCGCCGAATACCAGTCTCATGGCGGTTATATCCAGCACAGGGGGAAGTATCATTATAAATATTGCGGCGATACCGATAAAGCCCACGCCGCCGCGTAGAAGCCCCAGACTGTTCTTTACAGTGGCGTAGGTGTCCGCAACCGCTCCCCCTATAACGGGTATGAAGTTGGATACCACGTACTTTGCCGCCTTTACCCCCAGCGTATCGGCGGAGGCTCCCACAATGCTCTGGAGAGACAGGAGCCCTATAAAAACGGTCATGATAAAGCCCATTATAAATGTGACCGCTTTTTTCAGAGCCTCGGTTATCCCCGAAAGCCTGAACCCGGGATTTATGGCTTCCACTATACCCATTGCCATACATACAGACAGGGCGGGAACGATTATCTCTCCCGAAAGCTGAACCGTAGTCTGCGCCACAAGAAGGACAAGCATATTATAGGCTACCGCGGAAGTGATCCCTCCCGACGAAGCGGTTATCCCTGCAAAAACGGGAACGTAGCCTATCATGAACGTTCCTCCCGAATCCAGCGCCTCGGCGGCGCGGTTTATGCTGCCTGACACAGAATCGGCAATGATACCCACCGAAATAAGCACGCATATAACTCCGAATATTTTCGACAGGCTTTTGTTGGGTATACTGTCCTCCATGCCCTCGATAAGAGCGGCGACCAGTATTACCGCCAGCAGCGACGAAAGCACCCTCAGCGGCTTTGACAGGCTTTTTTTAAACTCCTCCCAGACGTACAGAAAAACGTCCCTTGGAGTTATCTCTGCAATAGCCTCGGGGTTGTCCGCGGCAATATTGTTTTCTGCAAAAAAATCCTTAGCCTCCGGAGTAAGCTCATCACTCAGGCTGCCTGTGTCTATTCCCAATTCCTCGGCTATCTCGGATATATCCTGCTGTACTGAATTTTGTCCGTCCTGCACAACTTGTTCGGTTTGTACGTCCTGTACAGCTTGTACGGATAAAGCGCATGGCTGATACAGCATAAAAGCCGCCGCGCACAAAGCCGCAAAAAAAATTTTAACAATATTCATATGCACGTCCTCATATAAGTCCCGAAACAATTTCAGAAAGCGAATCGAACAGCGGCAGAGCCAGGATCAGAAGGGACAGCTTTCCCGCAAGCTCCGCCTGGGAGGCAAGAGCGCTTTCGCCGCTGTCACGGCAGATATCGCAGGCAAACTGGGTGATGTAGCATATCCCCAGCGACTTGAAAAGTATGGTAAGGTACTCCTCGTCCGCCCCTGCTCGTTCGTAAATATTGCGTACCGTTTCCGCTACCGGAGATATAAAAAGTATCAGGGCTGACATAAGGGATGCCGCTGCGGCAAGCTTTATGTACAGCGAATATTCGCTTCCCGCCGATCCAAACAGCTTGCACAAAACCGCGGCGATTATGCATACCCCCGCAACGGATACTATATTTATCATGCTACGTCCCGCCTTTTTAGAATCCGAATACAGACTTCACCGTGTCAAATAATGCCGCGATCTCGTTTATTATCATAGCCAGTACCACTATAAGTCCGGCTATAGTTACCATAAGAGCGTATTCGTCCCTGTCGGACTTTTTCAGCAGCAGGTTCAGGACGGTCACGATTATTCCCACGCCCGCAATTTTAAATATCAGATCAAGCTCCACGATTTAACCTCCCGCGCTTTTCCGTACCGCCGCAAATCGAAAATAAAAATACGGTTCAGATAAGCATTATTGATATAAACGCTCCTGCAAGAGCTCCCATTGAACGGTACAGCTTTGCTTTTTTTGTACAATCCGTTTCCGCAGCCGAAATTGCCGACAAAAGCTCCGTCTGCTGGAGCCGCAGCGTGTTTATCTGACTTTCCGAGTCGCTTGTGCCGAGCTTCCTGCCGATGTCTGAAAGCAGTTCTGCGTCGCCTGACGTTAATCCCTGCGGAACGTTTTCCGAAACCACCCTGCACCAGCTTTGCTGAAACGGCTCGTCCCCAGCCGGGGATACCAAATCCAGAAAACCGAAGCCGTTGAAACGCTCCGACTTCGCCAGACTTTCCGCTATCTCGTATACCGTAGGAGACCTGAACCGTATCATCATTATTATCTCGTCTATCATATAGTTCATTTTCTTCAGGCTTGCAAGTCTGCACTTCAGCATATAGGAAAAATAATTTCCCGCAAGCGTCGAAGCCGCGATTATTACTATAAGACCGGATATTTTAAGTACGCTAAACATATTCATCACCGCTCCTTTTCAGTACTGATGATATTTTTCCCGGCTCAGGCAAAAAAGCGATCCTGTCAAATATACTTAAATTTTCTTTGGGAAATTTTCTCAGCAGGTCGGACATATCCGCCGCGTGAGCCGCCGCAACGGTACAAACCCCGCTCAGAGCCGCTTCGCGTATAGCGGAAAAGTCCTCCCTTGAACCTATTTCATCGCATACTATTATCTGCGGGGACATCACCCTAACCGCCGCGGATATCCCCTCAGCCTTGCCGTAACCGTCGAAAACGTCCGTGTTAAGACCTATATCGTTCTGCGGGATACCGTTCCATGAGGCGGCAAGCTCACCTCTTTCATCGATAGCCGAAACCTTGAAGCGTCCCCCGAGAAGCCTTGTAAGATCGCGCAGAACTGTAGTCTTGCCGCTTGATGGTATACCTGCAATAAGAAGACTGCAAGGTCCGTCCGAAAAGCAGCTTTCAAAAAGCTTTTCGGAACAGCCTGTCAGTTCCCTTGCGATACGGAAGCTTATCGAATTTATGTTTTTTATATTTTCTACAGTACCGTTGTGTATCACTGGAGTCCCGCAGAATCCGACCCTGTGTCCTCCCTTGACTGTTATAAAGCCTTGGGTTATCTCCCTCTGGAAGCTGTGCACCGAGTACTGGCATACAGCCTCAAAGGTGCGCCGAACGTCCTGTTCGGTTACAGTTACCGCCGACGCGGGATTATAGGTAAGCTGTCCGTCCTGCGTTATATAAAGTATTCTTGAAGCTGCAAGGCGCTCGCAGTACGTGCACACCGCCGCCGGACGGCTTACTCTGAACCGTATTTCCGTGATATCATCAAGCTGAGCGTCCGAAAGCCTTGAAACGGCATTTCCCGCAGCCCCTGAAAAGTAATGCAGAAATTCCCTGTTTTTCACGTCCCGGCATCTCCTTATATCCGATATGTTTAATCCTATGCGCCGCCGGACAAGTTTAGAACAAATAAAAAGGAGCTCAGACGCTCCTTTTTCTGTAGTATTCTGCCGTACCCTGCAATCTGCTCAGAATGCAAGGCACGGCGTTTAAATTATTTTATGTCTTTTTATACGGCTGACTCCGCAATACTTTTTACAGCGGAAACAAGCGCGTGCACTTCCTTTTCGGTATTGAACACCGACGGAGAAAACCTTACCGTTCCGTCGGGAACAGTTCCGAGAGACGTATGGGCAAGCCCGGAGCAGTGAAGTCCTCCCCTGAGAGCAAAACCCATATCGCTAAGTTTAGCAGCCGTTTCGTTTGCTGAAAGTCCATCAATATTAAATGATACGACAGGAAGATAACTTTTTACCCTGTCGTCGCGGTAAACTGTAACTCTGCCGATATTTTTTGTCTCGTTTACAAATATGCGGCATAATTTGCTTTCATGGCTGTAAATTCTGTCCATGCCGAGCTTTCTTACAAATCCTATTCCCGCGCCGAGGCCTATGGCTCCGGCAGTGTTTATAGTTCCCGATTCAAGACTGTCCGGCAGAAAATCAGGCTGATCCTTTTCCATGGACGCGCTTCCCGTACCGCCCTCCATAAGAGGTTTTATCTTATACTTTCCGTCGGTGACAAGCAGCCCCGTTCCGCTTGGACCGTAAAGCGATTTATGTCCCGCAGCACAGAGAATATTTATTCCGTCCGCAAGGCTTACAGGTATTACTCCACAAGCCTGCGCTCCGTCTGCAATAAAGCAGATGCCGTGCTTTTTGCATAGCTCCGCAATACCCGTGAACGGCAATATCTGCCCCGTGACATTGCTGCCGAGGGTACAGGCTATTATTCTTGTATGGGGTGTAATGAGCCTGCTGAAATTCTCAAGAGTCTCGCTGTCGCTGTGACTTACCTGTGCTACACTGTAGCTGCACGTGCCCTTTGAAAGAGCGTAAACGGGGCGCAGAACAGAGTTGTGTTCAAGGGAGGAAATAATTATATGGCAGCCCTCGGAAGCCGTACCCTTTATCGCCGTGTTCAAAGCGTGGGTGCAGTTCAGCGTAAAGACCACGTTATCCGGCTCTGCGCCGAAAAAATCCGCGGCGGCGGTCCTTGCGGAATAAACGGCTTCGGCAGTTTCAATAGAAATTCTGTGACCGCTTCTTCCCGGATTTCCGCCGTAACAGTTCATAGCTTCAAACACGGCTTTTTTAACGGCTTCGGGCTTCGGGAACGAGGTTGCGGAATTGTCAAAATTTATCATTGCGTTAAAAGCCTCCACATTCCGAAGGTATGATTTTTTATTTTTATACGCTTTTTACTGTAAAATGATTTTATCCGGTTTCCGTAACAGCCTTGTATTTAATTCCGTTTCTTTCAAGACAAGCAAGAGCCGTCCCGATATCTCCCGCAACAGTAACGCTGTAGCCGCAGCCCGAAGCAAGATTCCGCGGGGTACGCGCTACCTCCGCGTAAAGCTCGCAGCCGCGCAGAGCAGCCTTTGCTTTCATTGCGGTTGTAACCGAAACAAAAGAGATAATATATTTTTTCATAGATAATTTACCTGTCCTCTCCGTTTGTCGGAAAACTTTTTTCGGAAAAGAAAAAATGCAGGAGGGAAACCCGCTTCAATACAGTTTTCTTTCCAAGGTGAAAACAGTATGAGCAGTTTCTGCCCCTGCAATATAGTATGCATACTTCTTTCAATGGGTGAAAGGTATCTGCCGCCGCACAGAAATGCCCTGCGCACAACAGCATTTTGCCTCCTGCTTCTTATCTTGCCTCCAGTATGCAGACAGCGTGAGCGGCTATACCCTCGCCTGTTCCGGTAAATCCCAGGCGTTCCTCGGTGGTAGCCTTTACACTTACACAGGATATTTCACACCCGACTGCGGCGGCAATATTTTTCCTCATTTTTTCAATGTAGGAAGCAAGCTTCGGTGACTGGCAAATGACCGTACTGTCAATATTCCCCACGCCAAAACCATTTTTTTCAATAATTTCCGACATGTTTTTCAACAGCAAGATGCTGTCCGCGCCCTCGTATTCGGGATCATTGTCGGGAAAATGCTTTCCGATATCACCGAGAGCCAGCGCTCCCAACATAGAATCCATTATTGCGTGAACAAGCACGTCCGCATCTGAATGTCCCTGCAAACCCTTTTCATACGGTATTTCAACGCCCCCGAGGATAAGCTTTCGCCCCTCCGCAAGCCTGTGAACATCGTAGCCGTGACCTATGCGTACCATAATTAATGATCCTCCACATTAATATCATATAACTCATCTAATATTTCTTAATAAAACCTCCGCGACAGCTAAGTCCTCCGGAGTGGTTATTTTTATGTTCCTGTAATCGGAAAGAGTCAAATTGATTTTTGCGCCTACGGCTTCCGCAAGCTGACAATCATCGGTGAAATCCAGCTCGTTGTCACGCGCAAAATTTATCCCCTTGACGTAAACGTCCCTGCGGAATATCTGCGGTGTCTGAATACTGTAAAGCTTTCTGCGGTCGAGAGTGTCGGCTATCATTCCGCCGTCAACAAGCTTTACCGTATCCTTGACCGGTACCCCCAGTACAGCCCCGCCGAACACAGACGCGTCCTTAATACACTTTTTAATATGTTCCGAGTCTACAAGCGGACGGGCTCCGTCATGCACTGCAATAAACCGCGTGGACTTATCCGTCTGCATAAAAGCCGCGAAAACTGACTGCTGGCGCGTCCCGCCGCCCTTTACGGCACACTTGAATTTTGTGATTTTATAATCCTCCGCAAGCTGTTTTATTGTCGGAATATCCTGCTCCCGCGCGGAAACGATTATCTCCGACACCTGCTCTATCCCCTCAAAAGCAAGCATGGAACGGATGCACACCGGTATGCCGTCAAGTTTCAAAAGCTGCTTGTTTACGCCGTTCATGCGGGCAGAACTTCCGCCGCAGGCGATTATGGCCGATACGGTTATCTCGTTCACCTCTTCACTCCCTTTCCGCGTTAAAGTACCTCTTTAAAGCTTCCCAGAAAACGGAAAAACGTCATTTCATTTTCAAAATCGTGAAGCAGAGACACTACCTTTTCGTCAGCGCAGCTACCCTTGAAGTCAAGGTAGAACAGTACCTCAAAGTCGCTTCCCGCAATGTTTTTATTTTCTATCTTGGTAAGATTAAGCCCCGCAATAGAAAATTTTGTCAGCATTCGGTACAGCGAGCCGGGCGTGTTGGGAACGGTCATACAAACGCTTATGGTATCAGCGTCCTCTGGAGCCACATAGTCCCTGGAAAAGCAGATGAACCGCGTATAGTTGGGGTAAGCGTCGGCAATGCGGTCGTTCAGTATCTTCAGACCGTATAGCTCCGCACAGGATCTCGAACAAATGCACGCCGCCTCGGGATCGTTCTTTTCAAGAACATATTCCGCGGAAAGGGCGGTGTTGGCATATTCACGGCGGACAAGTCCGTGAGCTTTGATATACTCGGAGCACTGTGAAAGTGCCTCCGCCTTTGAGTAGACCCTCTTCACGCTTTCGAGGGACGCGCACTCCGCGGCGGCAAGACAATGGGTTATCTCAACCCGCACCAACGAGCAGATATTGAAACTGTGTCTTGACATAAGGCTGTAGGTCTCGGAAATAGTTCCTATGGTTGAATTTTCCAGAGGAAGTATTCCGTAATCCGCCTCTCCGCTTTCCACGGCATTGAAAACGTCCTCAAACTCGTGATAAAAAACAGCGGGCTTGTTGCCGAAAAGCTTTTTACAGGCGGCCTCGGAGTATGCACCCGCCGTCCCCTGACAGGCTATTTTCGCCGCAGCTTCGGGTTTGAAAGGCTTGGGCGAAAAATGACCGCGGTCACGCTCTATCTCCGCGCTTTGCAGGCATTTGCTGATGTCCATTATATTCTGAAAAAGCATAGCCGCACCGTCCCGCAGGTCTTCGGGAGAGTTGGCTCTGACCCGCTCTATTATCTGCTTTTCACGGCCTCCCTGCATTACGGGAAGATCGTTGACCTTTTTATACTCCGCGACTTTGCGGCAGACCTCCATTCTCTTTGCAAACAGCTCAAGAATGTCGCTGTCTATACTGTCAATTTGATTTCTCAGTTCATTCAGATCCATGTGAAACGTCCTCCGATAAAATAAATATACTGTAATTATACAATATTAACCTTAAAATTACAATAAGTTCAAAAAAAATATTGCAGAATCTTCAATTATATGGTATAATTAATTGTTATCTATGATGAAAGCTGTGCGTACAACGTTAATTGTCGTACCGAACGGCATGAAAGGAGGTCGCGTTCTCACCGGAGAACGCGGTCAAAATTGGGAAAAACAAGGATACTCGGTATAGACCCGGGCTACGCGATAGTTGGCTTCGGCGTTGTGGAATACGACGGCTACGGCTTCGTACCCCTGCACTTCGGAGCGATAACCACTCAGGCGGGCACGGACTTTACCCTGCGGCTGAAAACCATATACGACGACATGAACACGGTGCTGACTACGTTCCGCCCCGACGCTATGGCGATAGAAAAGCTGTTCTTCAACACTAACCAGAAGACAGGCATAGACGTTGCCCAGGCGCGGGGAGTAACGCTTCTGGCGGCGGTAAACGCGGGAGTGCCCATTTTCGAGTACACCCCCTTGCAGGTAAAGCAGTCGGTGGTAGGGTACGGACGTGCCGAAAAGCCCCAGGTCATGGAGATGACGCGGAAAATACTGGGACTTGCGGAAGTCCCCAAGCCGGACGATACGGCCGACGCTCTTGCAATCGCCATTTGCCACGGACACTCGGGAGGCAGACTGAACGTCAGAGAGGGAAAGCTATAACTATCCTGACGGTTGGAAGAGTACTAACTAACAAACTGCGTATACAAGGAGATTTTTTATGATATACAGCGTAAAAGGGAAAATTATACATAAGGGTACGGACGTCGCCGTCATCGACTGCGGAGGAGTAGGCTATGCCTGCCGCACCACGCTTTCAACCCTGTCCCGTATCGGCAGGACAGGCGAGGAAGCCATGCTCTACACATATCTGCACGTCCGAGAGGACAACATCGAGCTGTTCGGCTTTGCTGACGAGCAGGAGCTTAACTGCTTCAAAATGCTCATCTCCGTTTCCGGAGTGGGCCCGAAAGCGGGACTTGCCATTTTGTCCGACACGACACCCGAAAGATTTGCTCTTACGGTAGCCACAGGTGACTACAAGGCTTTCACCAAAACAAAGGGAGTGGGTCCCAAGCTTGCCCAGCGGGTGGTTCTGGAGCTTAAAGACAAGATCACTAAAGAACAGCTTTCCACGGCAGGAGCTGCGGATATGGACTTTGCCGCCGTCGCCAAGGGCAGCAATACCTCCGAAGCGATAGCCGCACTCGTGGTACTGGGGTACTCCCAGACGGAAGCGGCTTCGGCTGTTGCGGGGCTCGACCCGTCTCTGTCCGTTGAGGAGCTTATAAGGCTGTCCCTGAAAAAAATGGCGGCTAATCTTTAAGACCAAGATAAAATTGTAAACGTACACGCTGTTTCGGCATACTATAGAGAAAAGGAGAGGTAAAAATGCTGTCTTATCCCGATTATACAAGGTGTCCCGTAAATATCGTCTCGTCAATAAGAAAATATTACCGCGAGCCCAACGTTTACCCCTCTCTGCCCAAGCTGGACGCGCACCTTTCCAAATTCTACAAAAACATCGTGCTTATCGTTCTTGACGGAATGAGTACCGATATGATGGAAAGAAATCTTTCCCCCATGAGCTTTTTAAGACGTAATTTTACAGAAAACCTCACCTCGGTATTTCCGTCCTCAACAGCTGCGGCAATGACGAGCTACTATACGGGACTGTCCCCCAACGAGCACGGCTGGCTTGGCTGGTCGCTGTTCTTCAAGGAATTCTGCCGCACCGTTGACATCTTTACCAATCTTGACAGCTACACCAAAACTCCCGTGGCAAGCGCGAACGCGGCAGAGTTCGTTATGCCCTATGAGACAATTTACCGCGATATTGCGGACTCCATAATCGGCGACGTTCAGCCCTTTACCGTTACCAACGAAAAAGTGACAATTGCCGAAAAGGGAAATATTCACAAGACCGCGGACACATTCGAGCGTGTCTGCGAGCTTATAAAAATGATCTGTATGTCAAACCAGAACACCTTTACATACGTGCAGTGGAACAGTCCCGACGACATAGCCCACAAGGACGGCGTGACCGGTGAAAAGACCGCCGCCGCTCTGAAATCAATAAATAAGCAGCTGGAAGTACTTTGCAAGGATCTGACGGATACGCTTGTTATAGTTTCCGCAGACCACGGCATGAAGGATATTACCGAGGAAATAAAGATAAACTATATTCCCGACATAATGGAATGCCTTGTTATCCCGCCCTTTGTTGAAAGCCGCGCGGCTGCCTGCTTCGTCAAAAACGACAGGCGCACCGATTTTGAAAGAGCCTTCCACAATCATCTGGGAAACGATTTTATCCTGCTGTCCAAAAACGATATCCTGACAAAGGGTATTTTAGGCGACGGAAGAACTCACCCGAAAATTACCGATTTTATAGGCGACTACATGATATGCGCCATTGCGGACAAAAGCGTAAAATACTTAACGCTTAACACTAAGCCGAAACCGCCTCACGCGGCGGATCACGGCGGTCTTACCGAGGAGGAAATGATAATTCCTCTGATAATCATTCCCACCAAGCAGACCAAGGAGTACAAGCAGAAAAAGCTGCTGTAGCGCCGCAGTCGAAAGGAAGATAAAATTGCTGGAATCAAGCGAAATGAACTTTGAGACCCCTCTGGGCAGAACGGTGTCCCCCGAGGTCATACCAAAGGACACGGAGGAACCCGACCTTAACCTGCGTCCGAAAACCCTGTCGGAGTACATCGGTCAGGACAAGGTAAAGGAAAATATGTCCATCTATATAGAAGCGGCAAAAAAGCGGGGCGAGCCTCTCGACCACGTTCTGCTGTACGGCCCTCCCGGTCTGGGAAAAACCACTCTGTCCGCTATCATCGCCCACGAAATGGGAGTGAATATACGCATAACGTCGGGTCCCGCCATTGAGAAGCCCGGCGACCTTGCGGCTCTTTTAACAAATCTGTCGGAAAACGACGTGCTTTTCATCGACGAGATACACAGGCTTTCCCGGGCTATCGAGGAGGTTTTGTACCCCGCTCTGGAGGACTACGCGCTGGATATCATCATCGGCAAGGGTCCCTCGGCGCGCTCCCTGCGGATAGACCTGCCCAAGTTCACTCTTATCGGAGCCACCACCCGCGCGGGACAGCTCACCTCCCCGCTTCGGGACAGGTTCGGTATGCTCCAGCGTCTGGAGCTCTATAGCTGCGAACAGCTCTGCGACATTATAATGCGCTCCGCGGTCATACTGGGAGTAGCCTGCGACAAGGCGGGAGCCATGGAGCTTGCCCGCCGCGCAAGGGGTACCCCCCGTATCGCAAACCGTTTGCTGAAAAGAGTCCGCGACTTTGCGGAGGTCATAGGCAACGGCAGGATAACCGAGGATATCGCCAAAATAGCCCTCGACCGCATGGAGATAGACCCGCTCGGTCTTGATACCCTTGACAAGCGTATGCTGGATATGCTCATACGCGGCTACAACGGCGGCCCCGTGGGGCTTGAAACCCTTGCTTCAGCTATCGGAGAGGAAGCCGTCACCCTTGAGGAGCAGTGCGAACCGTTCCTCATGCAGCTGGGATTCATCGCCCGCACGCCTCGGGGACGCTGCGCCACGGCTCTTGCCTACCGACACATGGGGTACGAGTACAGCAAAGACGATAAAGCGGACGCTTCACAGCAGACCTTTTTTGAATAAAACGGACGGTTTGACCGTTCTGAAATATGCAGTAAAAAGATAAAATGCAGAAAAGGAGAAATACACAATGGGAAGATTATTCGGAACAGACGGCGCGAGGGGAGTCGCGCTTACGGAGCTTACCTGTGAAACGGCTATGCAGATAGGACGGGCGGCGGCAATGGTTCTTACCGCCAAGTCCCACCGCAAGCCCAAGATCTATATCGGAAAGGACACGCGGATCTCCTCGGACGTCCTTGAAGCCGCGCTGATATCGGGAATATGCTCAATGGGCGCTGATGCTGTGCTTATGGGCGTTGTGCCTACTCCCGCGGTGGCTTTTCTGGTCAAGAAGCGTGGAGCCGACGCGGGCGTGATGATATCCGCCTCCCACAACAGCATGGAGTTCAACGGCATCAAGCTTTTTTCCGGTTCGGGATACAAGCTTTCCGACGATATGGAGGAGGAGATAGAACGTCTTGTTCTGGATAATCCCGAGGAAATAGCCGCGGCAATGAGCGGCGGCGCAAACGTGGGCAAGATAACCTACGACAAAAACGCCGAGTGGGACTACATCAGAAGCGTTATGAAAACCGTTGACATAAACCTGTCGGGACTTCGGGTGGCTATCGACTGCGCAAACGGTTCGGCAAGCTCTACCGCAGAAAAGCTTTTCGCGGGACTGGGCGCAAACGTTTTTCTTGTGAACTGCTCCCCCAACGGCATAAACATCAACCTGAACTGCGGCTCCACACATATGGAAATGATATCCAAGTTTGTAGTAGACAAAAGATGTCATATCGGCATAGCCTTTGACGGCGACGCGGACAGATGTCTCGCAGTAGACGAAAACGGCGTGCTTATAGACGGCGACAAGCTTATAGCAATTTTTGCAAGGGATATGCGCGATAAGGGTACGCTCAAAAAGAATACCGCGGTAGTTACTATACTTACCAACCTGGGATTCACGCATTTTGCCCAGAACAACAACATAAACATGATAACCACAAAGGTAGGCGACCGCTACATAGTGGAGCAGATGCTTGCGGGAGGCTACAATCTGGGCGGCGAGCAGTCGGGACACATTATTTTCCACGACTACGCAACGACCGGCGACGGACAGCTCACGGCAGTGCAGCTTCTCAGCGTGCTCAAACGTCAGGAGCGCAAAGCTTCGGAACTCAGCTCTATTATGGAAAGGTATCCCCAGGTAATGGTAAACGTAAAAATAATTCCCAAATGGAAGGAAGCCTGGAAGAACGACCCCATTATCGAAGAAATAATCAGCGAAAATCAGAAAAAGCTGGGGTCGAGCGGCAGGATACTTGTCCGTGAGAGCGGTACGGAGCCGCTTATCCGAGTTATGATCGAAGGCAAGCGCTTCGACCAGATAAACAGCATGGCTATAGAGATAGCCGATAAGATACGCGAAAGGTGTCCCGAAAACGAATAAGTACAGAGGAAATAAAATGAGAATTGCCAAGAAATGGAAAGACTACCGTCTCATTGACTGCACCGACGGCGAAAAGCTGGAGCTTTGGGGCGACGTGGCTTTGGTACGTCCCGATCCCCAGGTCATATGGAAGACCGAGCCTAAATCCCCGCTGTGGGATACCGCCCACGGACATTATCACCGCTCCGAAAAGGGCGGCGGGCAGTGGGCGTTTAAAAAGAAAATACCCGAAAGCTGGCTGATAGGCTATGGAGACCTGCGATTCAACATTCGTCCCACAGGCTTCAAGCACACGGGACTTTTCCCCGAGCAGGCGGTAAACTGGGACTACATGGACGGTTTAGTCCGCTCCGCGGGCAGACCGGTAAGCGTCCTGAACCTGTTCGCTTACACGGGCGGGGCTACTCTCGCCTGCGCGAACGCGGGAGCGTCGGTGTGCCATGTAGACGCGTCAAAGGGCATGGTACAGTGGGCGCGGGACAACGCGGCTTCCTCGGGGCTTTCCGACAAACCCATACGCTGGATAGTGGACGACTGCGAAAAGTTTGTCAGGCGCGAAATAAAGCGGGGACGGCGTTACGACGCAGTGATAATGGATCCCCCCTCCTACGGCAGGGGCCCCACGGGAGAGGTCTGGAAGCTGGAGGACTGCATTTTCGACCTTGTGAAGCTATGCACGGAGGCAATGAGCGACACGCCGTTATTTTTCCTGCTGAACAGCTATACAACGGGGCTGTCCCCGTCGGTAATGGCATATATTCTGCGGGAGACGGCGGGCGCGAAATTCGGGGGAACGGTCTCGGCGGACGAGATAGGTCTCCCGGTGGAAGCAAGCGGAGGGGTACTCCCCTGCGGTTCTACCGCCATATGGTTGGGAGCTCCCGCGGGTTGAACCGCTAACATGGCGAAAAAATACTCCGGATCCTAATTTCTTAACAACGAGGTAATAAAAAATGCCGATTTTAGCTCTGCTTGGCGGTCTGTACTGCCTCGCGGTGGGAATAATAAAAAAAGGAAAAGCCTATAAGTCCAAAATGGGCACGCCCCTTTCGGACAGGGAAGTAAAAGCGGTACAGATCACCTACATTACCGTGGGCGCGCTTCTGCTTGTCGTCGCTCTTGTCAGCGGACTTATGCTTCTCGGCGAAACGTAAACGCCGCAATTAAGCGCAGCCCCCGTTTTTCGGAGGAAATTATGGCGGCTATTACCGTTATTATGGGAATAATACTACTGTGGGCGGCGTTTTCAAGGCGGCAGGGAGCGTTCCGGCGCGTCAGGGGGATAACCCTCCGGGGCGTTTGGGGACTCGTCCTGCGGATACTTTACGCAGCCGCGGGTATCGCGCTTATCGCATACGGAACGGGGTTTTACCCGTAAAAATAAAATGACTTAAAAAGGTACCGATATGGAAAAAAATATTATTTCCGCCCAAAAGGTGGAATTTTACTACAATAACGAATACGAGGAGAACGAAGCCCCCAAGCCCGTAAAACAGGTTCTGAAAGGCGTTTCGCTGGATATCCCCCGCGGCGGCTTCACGGCAATACTGGGTCACAACGGCTCGGGAAAATCAACCATTGCCAAGCACATGAACGCCATTCTCCTGCCCTGCGGAGGAACGGTTTGGGTAGACGGCATAGACACCCGCGACGAGGAAAAGCTGTTCGATATCCGAAGCAGAGTGGGAATGGTCTTTCAGAATCCCGACAACCAGATCGTGGCTACTATCGTGGAGGAGGACGTGGCTTTCGCTCTCGAAAATATGGGCGTTCCTCCCGATGAAATGCGGGAGCGGGTGGACGACGCGCTGAGATCGGTGGGTATGTACGAGTACCGCGAGCACTCCCCTCACCAGCTTTCGGGAGGTCAGAAGCAACGCGTTGCAATTGCGGGAATAATTGCCATGCGCCCGGAATGCATCGTCCTTGACGAGCCTACCGCAATGCTCGACCCAAAAGGCAGAAAAGAAGTGCTGAAAACGATCCGCAAGCTCAACGCCAAGTTTGGTATAACCATAATCCTGATAACTCACTATATGGAGGAAGCCGCTCTTGCGGACAGGATCGTGGTCATGGACAACGGCGAAATAATCATGGACGGAGTTCCGCGGGAGGTCTTTTCCAACGTTGAGCTTATGAAAAGGGTTGGGCTTGACGTTCCCCAGGTCACGGAGCTTATGTATCTGCTGGGAAAAAGCGGTCTGCCCTCCGATACCCATATCATAGACGAGGACGAATGCGCGGAGGCGCTGCTTGAGCTTTTGAAAGAATAACCGCTGTACTAACCGCACCAAAGGAAACATTATTGCCCAAGCGCAAAATGTATTCCGTTACGGAGGAAATTTAAATGTCAGTTATCAGAACCGAAAATCTAACCTACACCTACAGCATTGGCACTCCCTTTGAAAAGACTGCCGTAAACAATGTAAACCTTGAAATAGAAGAGGGCGAGCTGACGGGAATAATCGGTCACACGGGATCGGGAAAATCCACGCTTATACAGCACTTTAACGGTCTTATAAAGCCCACTTCGGGCAAAATTTACATCGACGGACAGGACATATGGAGCAAGGACGTTAAGATACGTGATATCCGTTTTAAGGTAGGACTTGTTTTTCAGTACCCCGAATATCAGATATTTGAGGAGACCGTCTACAAGGACATTGCTTTCGGTCCCAAAAACATGGGACTTCCCGACGAGGAAATAGACCGCCGCATTAAGGAAATTGCCGAGCTTGTGGGTCTGCACAAGGAAAACCTCTACAAGTCCCCTTTCGAGCTTTCGGGAGGACAGAAGCGTCGGGTAGCTATCGCGGGGGTAATGGCTATGGAGCCGAAGGTGCTGATACTGGACGAGCCTACAGCGGGTCTCGACCCGAAGGGCAGGGACAAGATATTAGGGCAGATAAAGGATTACCACAAGCATACAGGCTCCACGGTACTGCTTGTTTCCCACAGCATGGAGGACATGGCTAAATTTGCCAATAAAATCCTGGTCATGAACAAAGCGGAGGTCTTCTGCTACGACGATACCCCGAAGGTGTTCGCACGCTCGGAGGAGCTGGAACGGATAGGGCTTGCGGTACCCCAGATAACACGGGTATTCAACCGTCTGAAGCAAAGCGGTCTGGATATACGCACGGACGTCTACACCGTGGAATTTGCACGAAAGACTATCCTTGAGTACCTTGAGAAAAGAGGCGGGAAAAATGCTTAAAGATATCACCATAGGGCAGTATTTCCCCGGAAATTCCGCTGTGCACCGCCTCGACCCGCGGTTCAAAATAATAATCACGGGCGTGTTTATAGGTATGCTTTTCTCCGCTGACGGCTTTCTCGGTCTCGCGGTCGGAGCGGTTTTCCTCACGGTAAGCTTTCTGTTGTCAAAAATTCCTTTTAAGCTGATGATGAAAAGCCTTAAACCTATTATTCCTATAATTCTTTTCACATCCGTGCTCAACATATTTTTTCTGGACGGTGTGCCGCTTCTCAGGCTCGGCTTCATCAAGATAACCGACGAGGGCTTGCGCACAAGCGCGTTCATGATAATACGGATAATCGCGCTTATCATGGGAAGCTCCCTGCTGACCTACACCACGTCCCCCATAACCCTTACGGACGCTATTGAAAGGCTTTTGTCCCCGCTGAAAAAAATAAAGCTGCCGGTGCACGAGCTTGCAATGATGATGACGATAGCCCTGCGGTTCATACCCACGCTTATCGAGGAAACGGACAAGATAATGTCCGCCCAAAAAGCCAGGGGCGCTGATATGGAAACCGGTTCTTTGGTACAGCGCGCAAAGGCTCTCACGCCTATTCTGATACCCCTTTTCGTGTCGGCGTTCAGGCGCGCCGAGGAGCTTGCCACCGCCATGGAGTGCCGCTGCTACCGGGGCGGGGACGGCAGGACGCGTCTCAGGCAGCTTCACTCCACCGGCGCGGACTTCTTTTCCCTCGGTCTGTCAATTGTTTTTCTGGATGCGGTTCTACTGCTGAACTGCTTAACGGGCTGACGGCATGAGGAACCTAAAGGTAATGATGGCATACCGCGGCACGGCTTATCACGGCTTTCAGCGGCAGGAGAACGCGGTAGGCATACAGAACGTACTGGAGGAAAAGCTGTCCGCGCTGACGAACTCGGCGGTAAAGCTAAACGGCTGCTCGCGGACGGACGCGGGGGTACACGCGCGGGAATATTGCTTTTCCTTTGAAACGGAGCACTCTATCCCCTGCGCCAATATCGTCAGGGGCATGAACTCATTGCTGCCGGACGATCTGGCGGTACTGAGCTGCGAGGAGGCTCCCGCGAACTTCCACGCCCGCTATTCCTGCAAGGGCAAGGAGTATATGTACCTGATACTGAACAGGCGGGAAAAAGACCCCTTTCTTGCCGACCTGGCTCTGCACTATCCCTATGAGCTGGATACGGAGCTTTTGGCGAGGGCGGCGCAGGCTTTTGTGGGAGGACACGACTTCACGTCCTTCTGCGGAACGGCTAACCAAAAAGCGGACAGCTTCCGCACTATAGAGTACTTCAAAATTGAAAAATGTGAAAATCTGGTGAAACTGCTTGTAAAAGGCGACGGATTTTTGTATAATATGGTTAGGATCATGGTGGGGACTCTTATTTTCATAAACGAGGACAAGCTCCCGGCAGACTGTATTCCGCGCATTTTAGAGGTTCGGGACAGAAACTTTGCGGGAAAAACAGCTCCCGCCCACGGTCTGTACCTGAATAAGGTGTACTACTGACACAATAAAATGAAAGGGAGGGAAAGCTTTGGCAGTAACGGACGTTTCCATGCTGCGTGAAAGGCGCAAAAAAAAGAAAGCTATGAAGCTTCTGAAAAAGCTTCTTATAGTTTTAGCAGCAGTAACGGTCATCGCGGCGGTAGTGCTGACAAAGGATTTGTGGTATCCCCGCCTGGACGGGATACTGACAAAAATTCCCGTTCCCGAAAATACCTCCGAACTTGCGGAGGGGTACTTTCCCCTATCCATAGCCGGCGGAGCAAGATACCAGCTAAAGCCTGTGGACGGCAGTCTCGCCGTTGCGGACGACACTCATTTCTTTGTCTACAATGCGGACGGAAAACCGGTCTACACCGAACAGCACACATTTGCAAACCCAGTCATAACCGTGGGAAACAAAAAGGCTCTGCTGTACGACCTTGGCGGAAAAAGCTTCAGCCTGTACAGCAAGTACAAAAACGTTTACAGCAAATCCTCCGACGATCCAATACTTATTGCACGTGTTGGCAGCAACGATACTGCGGCTGTCGTTACAAAAAGCGACAAATATCCCTCCGCTCTTATGGTATATGATTCGTCGGGAAAGAATATTTTTAATTACCGCTCCGTTGCGAGAATAATCGACGTTACCTTCAATGCCGACAGCTCGGGCTGCTATATAACCACGATAGGCGTTTCCGACGGACTGATGGTCTCCAAGATACTGTACTACCGTTTCGACCATATCGACCGTGACGAAATGGATAATCCCGTTCCCGTGTGGGAAACCAACGAGCTCCAGACCCTTGCCCTTTCGGTAAAGCTCTTCGGAGAAAGCAATATTATCGTTTTCGGAGACAGCCTTTGCGCATACTACGACACGAACGGAGCGTTTATAAACAGCTATGTGTATAAGCGTAAGCTTGTGGACTACTCCTCCGACGGAGGTCTGGCGGCAATGATATTCTCAAACGATGAGCGCAGGACGTCAGAGCTTGTCACGATCAGCAGTTTGGACGGAACGGTCTCGGAAAAAACTCTCGACCGTGAAACTCTTAATATCCAGGTCAGCGGGGATACTGTCTATATACAGACCAAAAACGGTATCGAGTCCCGCACGGCGGCAGGAGACGTTATATCCTCGGCGGAGCTTGACACGGATTACGAGGACTTTCTTAGAATGGGAAAATACATTTATCTTCTTGGCTACGACGAAATAAACAGGATAGACTACAACTGATTGGAATGATTGATTGAAATATATTCTTGACGCCATAGTTATCGGCGCTGTAATAATATGCGTGCTTGTGGGCAAATACAGAGGCGCTGTAAGAACTCTGATACTGATCGCCGGATACGCGGCTGCCTTTGCGGCGGCGGTTTTCGTAAGCAGAACCGCTTCGGACTACGTTTACGAAAAAGCTGTCAGACCCGCGGTGATATCGGCTGTTGAAACCAAATCGGAAGAGCTTGCCGAAGAGTATCTTTCCCCTGAAAAGCTCGGCGTTATACTGGAGCAGCAAGGTATAAGCCTGACTGACGAACAGCTTGAAGACGTACTGGAAAAGGGTGAAAATTATGCTCAGCTGCTTACAGACAGCGAATTCCGCGGCGTACTGAGAAAACTGTTTACGGAATACTGCCGCGCCCTTACGGAGACCTTTTCAGGAGTCGTTCCCGAGGAAATACTGGAGGAAGCGGAAAAATACATTTCCGAGACCGAAGCTGAAAATATGAATCCAGCTGAAATAACGGAAAAAAAAGAGTCTATGGCTGAAATAATCGAGGGTGAAATAATACGTCCCGTCATGATAAAAACCGTCCGCACGGCGCTTTTTATCGTTACCTTTGCGGCAGTATTGCTTATCGTTTCGATAATTGCGCGGGCTGCGGGTCTGATAAGAAAAATACCCGGCGTCAGGTCTGCCGACAGCTTTGCGGGAGGGATACTGGGGCTTTTGCAGGGACTGCTTTTCACGGCGGTTCTGAGCGTAGCCGCAAACGTTTTTATAAGCCTTACCTCAAATGCAAACGAGTACCTCAACATGGAAACAATATCCGGGACATTTGTATTCAAGCGGCTCTACAGCGGGACTTTTTTCCTGCTTTCGCTTATACTGAAATAACCCTAAGACCCTTATGAACTTTAAGATATGGAGGACAACAGCGATATGCTTTGTACAAGATGCAAGAAAAGAACTGCGGTGGTTTTTATAACCGCGATGCAGGGCGATGAAAAACGCAACGAGGGACTTTGCCTTGTGTGCGCAAAGGAGCTTGGTATCCCGCAGGTACGCGAGTACATGGAACAAATGGGGATAGACGACGACAACGTTGAGGAATTTGCCGATGAAATGACCGATTTTACCGAAGCTATCGACGGAGATTCCTTTCAGCGCGGCGGTACGGGCTCGCTTCCGAGCTTTATCCAGAACCTTTTCGGCGGTTCTATCAAAAATCTGAACGACCTTTTGAGCAAAAAGGACGACGTAATATCAGGAGAATTTTCCCCGGACAACGGACACACCCATGAAAGCCGTTCGCAGACTAAGGAAAAGTCCGCCGGAAACAAGAAAAAGAAAAATAAATTTCTTGACAACTACTGCACCAATCTTACCGAACGCGCCGAGGAGGGCAAGCTTGACAACATTATCGGAAGAGACAAGGAGATCGCACGTACTATCCAGATACTGACCCGCAGGCAGAAAAACAATCCCTGTCTTATCGGCGAACCAGGCGTGGGAAAAACCGCTATTGCCGAGGGTATAGCTCAAAAAATAGTTGCAGGGGACGTTCCCTTTAACCTGAGAAACAAGCGCGTGTACCTGCTCGACCTTACTGCTCTTGTGGCGGGAACTCAGTTCCGCGGACAGTTTGAAAGCCGCGTAAAGGGTCTTATCGACGAGGTGAAATCCGAGGGAAACGTTATTCTCTTTATCGACGAGGTACACAACCTTGTGGGTACGGGAGACAGCGAGGGCTCCATGAACGCGGCGAATATCCTCAAGCCAGCTCTTTCAAGAGGCGAGGTACAGGTCATCGGCGCGACTACCTTTAAAGAGTACCGCAAATACATTGAAAAGGACAGTGCGCTGGAACGGCGTTTCCAGCCTGTCACTATTAACGAGCCGAACATTTCCGAGACTGAAAGCGTGCTTCTCGGCATCCGCAAATACTATGAAGAACACCACCGCGTTAAGATAACCGACGAACTGCTGAAACGGTGCGCGGTGCTGTCAGAGCGGTATATCAACGACCGTTTCCTGCCCGACAAGGCTATCGACCTGCTTGACGAAGCCTGCGCCTGCGCAAGCATCAGGAGCAAGGAGATCGGAGAATACGACGAGCTTTGCGAAAAGCTGGTGAACACCGAGATAAGCATTACGGAAATGGAAGAAGTCCCCGAACCCGACTTCGCTAAAATTGCGGAAGCAAGGGCGGAAGTCCTCAGGCTGGAAAAGGAAAAAAACGAGCTTGCGGAAAAGGTGGAAAACATTTACGTTACAGAGGCTGACTTGTCCAAGGTAATAGAGCTGTGGACGGGTATTCCCGCAAGCAAGGTAACGGAAAGCGAATACACTAAAATTGCAAATCTGGAAAACGCCCTGAAGGCGCATATAATCGGTCAGGACAAAGCTGTGGAGCTTGTAAGCAAGGCTATCAAGCGGACGAGAGTGCAGCTATCCAAACGGCGCAGACCCGCTTCGTTCATCTTTGTGGGTCCTACGGGAGTGGGAAAAACCGAGCTTGTAAAGGTTCTGGCGTCGGAACTGTTCGACGGCAACGAGCCGCTTGTGCGGCTTGACATGACGGAATATATGGAGAAGCACAGCGTTTCACGGCTGATCGGCTCTCCTCCGGGATACGTGGGCTACGACGAGGCGGGGCAGCTTACCGAAAAAGTACGCAGAAAGCCCTACAGCGTGGTATTGTTCGACGAAATAGAAAAGGCTCACCCGGACGTTATGAATATCCTGCTGCAAATCCTTGACGAGGGAAAGGTAAACGACGCGCAGGGACGGTCGGTCAACTTCGAGAATACTATTATTGCTATGACCTCAAACGCAGGCTCCACCGATAAAGGAACGGGCGTAGGCTTTAACAAGACAGAGGGAGACATCTCAAAGGAAAAAGCCATGAAAGCCTTGTCAGACTTCCTGAGACCCGAATTTCTCAGCCGCATAGACGAGGTAGTGGTGTTTGATCCCCTTTCAATGGAAAGCTACGAACAGATAGCAGCTCTTATGCTGGACGAAATGAAAGAACCTCTTGCGGAAAAGGGTATCACTCTGAAGTACAGCAAAAAGGCTCTTGCGGCAATTGCGGAAAAGTCCCACGGAAAGAAATTCGGCGCCCGCGATATACGCAAGGTGATACGCACCGATATTGAGGATAAAATAGCTGAGCTTATAATAAACAGCGTGGAAAATCCGATTGCAATAATAAAAATCGGCGAGAAAAAGGGCGGTATAGAAGTAGAAGCAGTGTAAGAACGTTTTCGGAGTGCGTTTTGACGTACTCCGAAAATTTTTCCAAAAAAATTTTTAAAAACACTTGACAAATTTCTCGGTTTATGGTATAATAATTTTCGTTGCTAATGGTGATGATTAATGCGGGTGTAGTTCAATGGTAGAACTCCAGCCTTCCAAGCTGGTCGCGTGGGTTCGATTCCCATCACCCGCTCCAATTTTTTCGGTAACGCTGCATTTTGTAACGTTGCCGAATTTAAGTTAAGAATGCGCCTTTAACTCAGCTGGATAGAGTAACTGCCTTCTAAGCAGTAAGCCACTGGTTCGAATCCAGTAAGGCGCGCCATATGGTGGGTGTAGTTCAGTTGGTTAGAACGTCGGATTGTGGTCCCGAAGGTCGTGGGTTCGACTCCCATCACCCACCCCATATTGAACAGCAGTCGTGATATTGAAAATCGTGACTGCTGTTGTTTTTATATCGCACAGTAAGGAGGTAATACCAACGGATAAGCTGTATCAATTGGCGAAAGGATACACAAATAGATTTCCAAACGGCAACGATCCGTATCAGATAACTGCAAGGATACTCGAAGAATGCGGAGAAGTTGCAAGCGAAGTAAATCACTTTGAAAAAAGCGGTATAAAAACGCAAAAGCATGGCGAGCCCTCAAAGCAGCATTTGGCTGATGAGATAAAACAGGCGGTTAACGCTCTTATTCAGCTTGCCGTATATTACCGTGCCGAAAATGAACTTGAAGCGTCAATTGACCGTTCTCTCGAAAAAATGAAAAAAGAGGGCTTGTTATAAAATAAAAAAGGAGGACTCCCAATGGAATTCATCAAATCGTCCGATATCAAAGAGCTTGCTAATCCCGGAGTGGTTTCCCGCCAGCTTCTGAATCCCGAAAATTCCGAAAGCAAAAGGGTAACGATAACCGAGGTTCACCTTGAAGCGGGAGCAAGCCAGCCACGCCACACCCATGACTCGTCGGAGCAGATATGGTACGCTCTCAAAGGCAGCGGAAAGCTTCTGCTTGCGGACGATAAGACAAAGGATTTTTCCGCGGGGGACGTCGTGCGCTTTGCGGATAAGGACATTCACGGTCTGCTGAACGACGGCGGCGATGAGTTTGTGTACCTTTCGGTGACCGCTCCCCCGATAAATTTCGGTTATGCATATTCGGAAAAACGGTAACGGCGCTCTTCTGCCGCACAGCCGTATACATTGAACATACTATTATTTGATCTTTTTGCAGGGACACGGTCTCCACGCTCACAGGATAAACAATATGTTTTGAAAATGTGAGACTTAAGACCTGTCCCATATAAATTTAATCAGGATATTTTTATTCAGCATTGTAAAAAGTACCGTTCGTGCAATATATTGACCGTTCGTTCCAAAATCCGCACAAAAAGACTTTTTTGAGTATAATAAAACAAAAAGCAAGGATTGATTTTTCGGCAAAATGCAGTAAGCACAGCAATGTTATGATTGCCGAGATGTGGAGGAAAAATATGACAAACAGAGAAATTATTAAGCACATTGACGACGGCGCAAATTATTATGTCAGCTTATTCGGAGAAGCCGTACATATGGAAAGTATTGACAAGGAATACTTTTCTTACGTAAAACCGAAGTCTGGAGAACAAGGTATATCCTTTATTTATAATGTACGCATAAACGGTCTTCCGGCTGAACAAATGAAAACGGTCGTTGATGAAATGAAATCAATGAATATGCCTATCTGGCTCGGTTTGGATCTATCCGATGAGGCGGTTTATATATTTTCCGGTAAAAAACCTTCCCATGAAAAAATAGAGCCAAAAGAAGATGATGAAGTTTATATGGCAATTCTCCCTGAAGAACGAAAAGAATACCGTGAAAAAAACGATAAGATCATCAAGGTGAACTCCGCCGAGGAATTTGCGCTGTGGGCAAGAATAACCAATAACATTTTTACAGGCGGATATCCCGATATACACCCCGTTAATCATTTTATCTGGTGCGAAAAAATGGGCGTGAAATGCTATATTTTGTATCATGACGATGTTCCCGTTTCCGTAGCTGCAATTATGGATAATAACGGCGCGGCTTCTCTTGAATTTGTAGGCACCGTCCCTGAAATGCGCAGGAAAGGATTTGCAAAGTCTGTGTGTGAAAAAGCTGTAAGCGACGCTTTTGCCGACGGAGCGTCAATAATTACGCTCCGCTCAGTCAACAGATCAGTGGCTAAATTATATCAGTCTATAGGATTTAAAATGTACGGTTAAAAATGAGAATTTTATGATTTTTTATCATGTGATTTCATATTTAAATCAAACAGGCATTCTTCAAAATATATCTCCTATTGAAAACGGACACGGCTCAGATTAAGCCCTGTCCGTTTTTATGATGTATGCTCTTGACAATCTTTTTTATAGCGCTACTATAATATATTTGTCGTATAAATCTATGACAAGTGTGGTTTGACAAGCAAAACACACTCGCTAAGTAGTTGTAATGCTTACCAGTGTAAAAAATATTTTTCTCCTAAATCAATAGAGCAATAAAAAGCTGACCGTTTGGAAACAGGGTGCGGCGCCAAAAGGCGGATTTATCCTTATAATATATATCTATTTATTCTATTGAATATATGCAACTATTATTTTTATATCCAATTCTTTTTCCAAAGCATTGTCAAAATACTTATCTTTCATTATACTTAAATTATAGGAACAAACTTTCCATGTAGACAACTGAAAATATCTTTGTCACACGAAAAAAATTTATTGAAAGGAACGATAATATGAACTTCAAAGTTGTAGGCAAAAGTCTTATTCTGACAGACTGTTCTCACAAAATAATCGAAGGAGAAAACTCATTTGACACAGTGAAAATCATTGTGCCGAAAAATCACGACGACTGTGACCTTTCTATACTTAGCTTTAGGTTCTCAGAAACTTCTGAGGACGGTAAAACTTCGGCAGTACAAATGCTTAGTCAAGAAAAATGCGATGAAAAGTATCTGTACCTGAAAGGCACAATAACCTCAGCTTTTTCAGCAATAATTGGGAAAGTTACTTTTATGCTGACAGGTATAAACGGCGAAAATGTTATGGCGAAATTCCAAAGTTCAACATTTATTGTGAACGATGATATCAGCCTTGATTCTCTGCCGAATGATATGACTGCCGAACAGATTTACAATCAAACTCACCTGGAGGCAGTGAAAGCAATTGAGGCTGCCAAATGCGCAGAAAAAGCTTCGCAGACTCCCGCACCTGCTGAAATTTATCCTGCAACAACGGAAAGACTTGGCGGTGTTAAGGTGGATGGCAAAACAATTACTGCGACAGCCGACGGTACTATTTCCGCAAAAGAAGTTCAAAACCTTTCCATGCAAATAGCACACCCTAATAATTTCATTATTTACGACAATTTGGGTAAACCGTCCATAATGGTTGCAATTCCTAAATTTTATATTGACGAAGTCATTGAGGGTGCAAACCATACCGTTCATCCTGCGTTTATCATTAACGGCGTCGAGCAAGACATTATTTACATATCAAAATATCAAAATATCATTGAGAATGAAAGAGCGTACAGTTTACCTATGAAAAATCCGCAAACAAACATTACTTTCGACCAAGCCTACAATTACTGTAAAACAAAAGGTGAAGGCTGGCATTTAATGACCAACGCCGAGTGGGCTGCAGTAGCTCTTTGGTGCAAGAAAAACGGAACTATGCCTAAGGGAAATAACAACTATGGTAAAGACGTTTCTGAAGCGCTAAGAAAAGCTTTTCCTGCAACTTATAACAGCAACGGACAGGCAAACAAGGTGATTACAGGAAGTGGGAATGCAAACTGGTATCACGACAGTACATTTGCAGGTATTGCCGACCTTAATGGTAACGTTTGGGAATGGATTAGTGGTATGAGACTTGTTGACGGTGAAATACAAATACTTGCCAACAATGATGCTGCTGATTGTAATAACTCATGTTCAGCTGACAGTATTCTTTGGAAAGCAATTATGCCTAACGGATCGCTTGTTGCTCCGGGTACTTTAGGGTCGTTAAAATGGGATTACATAACAGCAGGCTCAACGGGTGCAACAAACAATTTTCAGCTTAACACCGTTTTAGAGCATCCTCAAATGGCCGATAACTTATTCGGAAGCAAAAAGTTCGGATCATTAACCGCCAAAAGCGGCGTAAATATTCCTGAGATTCTGCGCGCACTTGCATTATTTCCTGCAAACAATAACGACTACGGAGGAGGTAACTTCTGGTTCCAAAACAATAAAGAACGAGTCCCAATTCGCGGAGGAAGCTGGGCTACTGCCTCAAATGCCGGGGTATTCGGACTGTACCTTAACTCTTTAAGGTCGAATTCAACAAATGACTTCGGTTTTCGTTGTGCCTACTGCGGAAACATATAGTATATATTCAGAACTGCGTAAAGAAAAATATTTATCTTTACGCAGTTCATTTTTGATACATATTAAAAGGCGTATAATACATTTCATATTATATCCCAAGTAAGAATAGTATCTTCATCAACATCCTTCTTTATCTCACGTCCAATAACAATGTCAATATAATTTGGTGAAATTCCCGTACCCGGTCGTTTTGGCATTAAATCGCTTTTTTTAATAATTTCTCCCGCCCTCATATTTCTTGTAAATACAAGGGATCTCCGTGCCTCTTTTCTGGGGATAATTTCACAGTCAAGAACCGTTTTATTTTCACTTCCCAAAATTTGATCTATAAATTTAAAATTAGATACTGCCATTTTAAAATCATCGGGGTCTCCCGCATGATAGTGGTCGTTTCCGGGCAAAGTTTTATCTAAAGTAAAGTGTTTTTCAATCACTTCCGCCCCTAATAAATAAGCCGCCGCCAACGTCATCATTGTTTTATCCGGAGCAACATGATCGCTGAATCCTATACGAACTTCCGGAAAAGTCTTTTTCAGTGTCTGAATAACGCGCAGATTTGCATCTTTCGGATCAGTAGGATAGGACAGTACACAATGAAAAATAACAATATCCTTACACCCGGCTTCAGTTAATGCCCTCACAGCTTCGTCAACTTCTGAAAGATAAGCCGCTCCGACAGACATATATACAGACTTGCCCTTTGCTCCTATATACCTTATAAAAGGTAAATTTGACAAGTCAGAAGAAGATATTTTGTAAAAATCGACTAAGTCCTCAAGATAATCTGCCGAAGCATAATCAAACGGCGTTGAAGTAAAATCCATGTTTTTTGAGTGAGTATAGCGGCATAGTTCAGTATATTCCTTTTCGCCAAAGCTATCATGTTTTAAAAACAATTCATACTGCGTCTTTGTGGGTTCTTTTGAAGTATCCCAATACGCAGGTGAATTTTTTGAAGCAATTGTACCCGCTTTATATGACTGGAATTTAACACAATCAACCCCTGCGTCTGCGGCTGCGTCAATATAAAGCTTTGCTGCTTCCAGCGGAGTAATATTCATTACTCGCGCTGTATCATAAAAGTTCACACCCATTTCCGCGATCAAATACGGCTTTTTCAATGTTTTTCCTCCTACTGTACTAAAGATTATTAATGAGATTAACTACTCTCCTTCGGCCGCTGCGCAGATCATGACTTAGCAGCATATTATGAAATCTCAGTCTGCTTTCCTTGGACATTGTTAAATACATCCTCATATTGTTTTCAATGATTTCATCTGTAGGATTAAGACCAATATATGTAAATCCATTTTCATTACATACGAAACCATGACGTTCTTCACGCTTGTTTTGTGATATGGAAATAGACGGAACACCGAGGATAGCAAGCTCATATCCGGTTCTGCCTCTTGAGGTAATACCGACATCGCACTTGCTGATCAGTTCCGGTATATTAGATACATCGTAAAGCACTTCTATATTATCATATTTGTTGAACTCCAATAACGTTTCAACGTTATTCTTTGCCCGTCCCAAAACAACAACAAAATGATAATTTTTATATTCGGGTTTTATTGCCATATTCAATATCCTGTCAGAATAATTCTGAGGATCGGCTCCGCCAAAACAAACAAATACACGTTTTACCTTGTCTTTTATGTCTATCGGTTCATAGAACATAAAAGTTTTTCCGGCAATGTAGTATTTCTCGCCTGCGTAAACCTGAGGATATTTACTGTCATGAAACAATGCATTGAATACAAGATCAGCCTTGATTATGCCTTCTCCGTCATCTTCAAAATTTACAATTTTTGCATTTGGTAAAACGGACCGCAAGCCAATCATATAGTCGATAGAAGTTGTCAAAATATCATTGATAAATATACTGTAAGAATTCTTTTTGCACTGTTCAAAAAGCTCTGCTATTCCATTTACCGGAATAAGGTTATGGGTTGTTTTTCCAAAGACCTTAGGGTCAGTTTGGTTCGTGTCATAAAAAATATCCGGCTTCACATAAAATTCGTCAGCTAATTCGAGAGCCCTGTATATATGACCGATACCTCTTTTATTGTTGCCGTTTACATAAATTGCAACACTTTTCCGCTCCAATATTGCAGCTGCATTTCTCATATCCTCAAAGTTATCAATATCATAGGATTCATCTTCTGAAAGTTCAAATACATCGACATTTTTGCCTATTCTTGTTTCAGGAGTAACAACAGAGAATTTTGAAATAACAAATGCACCGGTTTCAACGTAATAAGGCGGAAGGAACTGGCGATTAAGACGTTCTTTATAATTAGGTATTTTTTTTCCGTTTTCTTCAGTCCATGCAAGGTGAGGAGAATTAATTACCGAAATAACCGTATCAATATCATTACTTACTGCATATTCAATTGCAGAATCCAATGTTTCGGTTTTTAACGTCGGAGAAGTGGGCTGCATTGTAATAACGTAGTCCCAATCGCCTTCAGGGACTGCATCAGCTACAACGCTGTCCAATGTTACTGAGTCTTCACAAAGCTTTGCGTCTCTCCATTTAACCTTTGCTCCCATTTGGTTTGCGATTATTCCAACATCAGGCGAATCTGTAGAAACAATAACATCAGTTATATAATCAGAGCGCAGCGCATTTAAAATTGAATAATAAATAAGAGGATGACCGCCGATTATTCTGATATTTTTATTTGGGATCCCTTTAGAACCTGCCCGTGCAGGAATAATCGCACAGATTTTATTCATATTTGTCACCTTCATTATATTTTTTTAAACTTAAAATCATAGAAAACAATTTCTTATTTGCTATAAGCTCAAGTATCAAAAAAGCTAAAATAATAAAATTAAATATCCATTTTTGACTGTACAGAGTGTAATACAAAAAAGAAATAATAAATATTACAGCAATAAACTGAACTTGTCTTATAATACTATCTACCGATCTGTAATATTTTTGTCCCCAAAAAGTATTTAATGCAAAAAGTAAAACGCCTGAAACAGCAGAAGAAATAACGGCACCTGTCAGTCCCCAATATTGCGTAAAAAAATAGCATAATGTACAATTAAACAATAATGACACTAAATTGTTAATTAACGAAATATAGTTTTTTTTAGCTATTGCAATTCCGTAATACGTCGTCTCCATAGCAGTTATACATAGCGGATTAATCAGCAAAAAGCCTAATATTTGCTGTTGTTCACGAAAGTTTTCACCTATAAGAAGATACAACAGATCAGAAGCCAAAAGTATTAGGCAAAATCCCAAAATACAGAATAAAATGACAATCCTGTTAGCCATGCAAATTTCTTTATTATGTGTTTCATAATTTTTATACATAAACGGCGACCAAAATGTAACAAATCCCGTTCTAAATACGGCAATAGCAGATATAAATAATGCGGCAGCAGAAAAAACTCCAAGGTCATGAATACCAAGATTTTTTTTTATGATCAACTGAGATGTATATGTATTTAAATAAGAGATAATGGAAATCGGACATATAAACACAGCAAAAAAAACAACTTCCTTATATCCTTTATATGATAATGATGTTTTTTTCACATTTCCAAAAACGGACTTAAACTGAATGCATATGTATATACAAGCAAGAAATAAAATTCCCAGCGCATTGAAGCCAACAATAACAACATTGTTCACAGTTATCAATGCCGCTGTGACTACAAACAGCTTTAAGAATAACTGTGTTAAAACGCTTTGTACAAAATACTTATGAGTGTCGCCCTGCATACGGTAATTTATATTCAAAAACCTTATAATAATCTGACCCAATACATTTGCAAATATAAATATTGCTGCCGAAATACTTTTGATCCCAATGAACTGATTTGAAAATTGTTCGCCCCCAAATGCAACAATAAGGGATCCCCATAAAAGAACATTAACAATAGGAATCAAAATACATTTTTGAGCCAAAACCTTATTTGAATCTCCGTTAGGCGGATCGTAAAAGAAACGAATATAAGAACTGTCCATTCCAATACACATTATCCCCATTATTACCGATGAAGCTGAATTGAATAAGTTAACAATTCCAAATGTTTCCGGTGAAAATATTCTGGTTAAAATAACTGTTGAGGCAGCGGCTATTACAGCATTTATAATACTCGCCAACATATATTCGGAAATTTTTAAAATGTTCTTAAACATAGATTTTTCATATAATTTGTTCAAAAACCTTCTCATATTTTTCGAATATCTCCTTGTAATTCCTTTGCTCAATATACTTTGAACGAAATGCAGCCCGATGCCTTCCGGGCAGGAGTCTCCATACGCGCAAATAGGCGCTTAAATTAACAAGAACCTGATATAACCATACTTTTATCCTTTTGTATGCACTTATGTTAATGTACTTGGTGTAATCATAACTGTACTTGTCATCTTTCAATACATTTTCACATAAATCTGCAAGCCGAATATAACACTTTCCGTCATTCCATTTACCGTAATACGCCTCGATCACAGCGGTTGTTGCCGGAAATTCCGCAATATTTTTTTCCATATACATTTTGAAATCCTGTTCCGTCACTATAAATGATTTTTCATTGTCTAAAATAATATTATCAATCTCTTTAGGCATTTTAACCGGTCTTAAAACAGCGCATTTTTTATTGGCAAAGTATATATCCGCTATAGAAGTACTGAACCAATTACTGATCGAATCACATACCTTTATCCATTGTCGTATTGAATAACTCTTAATAACCTTAAAGTTTGAAAAGTTTTTTTCAAGTACTGCAAGTTTATTATCCGTTTCTTCCGCGGGATGCGGTCTGTAAATTATATAAGTATCTTCATTATTTATCAGATAATTTTCAAACCATTGTAATATTATTTTTTGGGACTCTTCCTGAATTTTTATTATTTCATCTGTCTGCCCGATCATTCCGCTTAATCTTTTTTTCTGAGCGCTGCTCATATTGCAGTAAGAAAAGGATGAAATAAACAAGTGCCACTTTTTATTTTCGTTTAATGAAAACTCCCGGCTAATTTCTTTTCTTGTCATAAAAACTTTGTCAAATTGTGGGGAATTTAAATCCATACCAATGTGTCCCGTCAAATGGATATTTTCCTTACTCACACCAAACTTTTCCAGTCTTTTTCCCGTAGCCTCTCCCCAAACTATATGTTGGGCTTTTTGGGCAAGACCGGACGGATGTAATTTTTTTTCATTTTCAAGCTTTTGTGAATATACCTGTTCATATTGTAAGTTTATAATTTTTCTTACATCATTACGCGCCATATGCAATACAGGAAAAAGATTACTTGTGCTATATAAATATGGAAGCAGTACTACGCCGTATTTTTTTCCCTTTCTTAACGAACCGACTTCAGCAATATCTACACTGTATCCCCTTCTCTTCAGTTCTGCCGAAAGCAAAGCTGCTGTTTCCATTTCTCTGGCTATATGTTCATACAAAATAATAAAATCAATGCTTTTATTCATTGCAGCATTCTCCGATCGGATCTTCTAAAATTTTAATAATAACAATTAAAGTTAACCAAAATGTTGCGGAAATCTCAACTTCTAACAACATTGCAGAAAAAAATATTGTTCCAATTCCGCCAAGAACAATAATATTTTTACTTTTCCAAGCTTTATATGCAACGTATAATAATAAAAGCAATAAAAGTACTAACCCTACTAACCCCAAAGAGATCCACGCAGAAAGGAATGTGTTGTGAGCGGAAAGTTCTGCTTTTCCAGCTTTAATAATTGCCTGAATAGAAGTAACCAGTCCATATCCCTTTATCGGATGTTCCATTGCTGTTTCAAATCCAATTTTAAACCGTGTTAATCTGTTTATGTTGCTGAAATCCATCCAACTCCTGTTAAAAAACCTGTTTAAAATTTCAACTGACACATATTTCCTTATAAGAAATACTCCCGCTGCCATAGCAGCAAAAGTTATCAATAGTATTTTTATAATTTTTATTGCAGAGATTTTTCCGGTTAAGCAATAATCTGCAAAAAAAGAGGCTGCCAATATTGCAAGACAAACAAGTCCACTTCTGCTTCCGGTGGATAAAGTAAATATACTAAAAATTGCAATGCAAAAAATGCAAAACCACTTATTATAATATGATAAAGAATATTTTTTTATTTTGTACAAAGTTAAAAATATTACTTCTATCATAAAAAAAGCCAAGTAATTAACATCCATCACAGGACCGTCAAAAAATTTGACAGATAATCTTCCCTCATAATATTGCGGGTCTATAATCGCAAACAAACATATAATTAATCCTGAAATAATATAACAGTCAATCAGTAAAATACATTTTTCGTGCGGCAGGGGCAAAGTTGTTGATAATAAAGTTACTATGTATAGTGCTAACCAACTCAGTGCGTACGATACATTCATTGTACTGTAGTTCAATCCGGCAACAACGCACACGTTAATTATTGAAATTAATAATAACTTATTTAAAAATGTTAATTTTATTTTGCCGTATGTTTGCATAAAACCAACAACAACAGTAATTATTAACGGAACCACAAAATTTCCTAATGCAAAATATTTATTTTTACATGCAATAAGAAAAACAATTATTGCACCAAATAACCACCAAAATAAAGTTATACTTCTAAATTTTGTTCGCATAACGAATCCTCCTTATACGACTGCAAAATTTTTTTGCTAACACTCACTATATCAAATCCCTCGGAGAATAATTTATCATAACAGTTTTCTCTGATGTTTTTTTGATTCATCATTTCAGTAAATTTTTCGCACCATGCTTCCGCTGTCTGCTCTATACTTAAGAATTGTGTTGAATCTATTAATTTGACCTGTTTTGTTATAGTATCAGAAAATAAACACGGCAAGCCATTTGCCTGCGCCTCCACCCCAACGATAGGAAGGCCTTCAAAAAGAGACGGCAACATAAAAAAATCGCTGGCTGATAAATATGCATAAACCTCTTGCGTATTTTTTATCTTTATAATATCATTATCTATTTCCAGTTCTCTTGCATACTTATCAATATATTCCTCCAAATGCCCTTCACCAATCAGCAACAGTTTGGTTTTATTCGGATATCTATTTTTAATAGATGAGTATATCTCCAAAAGGAATCTATGGTTTTTTTGCTTAATATATCTTCCGATATGACAGATTAATACCTTACTTCCAATATCTAAACGTCTTCTGATTTCTTCCCTATCATTATTGTTATATCTAAATTTCTGCAAATCTATCCCGTTATTTATTATTTCCACAGTGTTCAAGAACTTTGAGGGAAATAATAATTCTGCTGCATAATCAGAACATGCGTATCGATTATCAGGCACGTCAGAAAAAAATTCCCTAAAAATATTATTCATCAATAATTTAGCTTTTGAGCCAACCATGCTGTTATGGGAATGAACAATGCGTTTGCTCCTGCAATATTTTTGAGCAATTTTCCCATAAACCAGACCTACAGCATTACATAAATTAAAATGAATAACTTGGTAATTTCTTTTCAAAATTATTTGCTTGAACTTTTGTGAACTCTTAATAAGTCTAACTAAAGGATTTGTTCTCTTATTACATACTAAACAAATCAGTTCTACGCCAAGGCTTTTCAAAGTATCGTCATAAAAATCAGTTATTTTTTCAGACACAACAACATCTATTTTTAAATCATCTGAAATATCAACATTTTTTAATATATTAACAATAAATGAAGCAACGCCTCCATTAACCCACTGTTCTGTAAAAATCATTATATTCATAATAAACAATCCTTGCTATACATTTTATTTAAGCAAACTGTCTTTCAATCTCCAAAAGGCTTTAAGACTTCTCTTCATATCCTCCGGATCGCGTATGCCTTTCCAAAGCCTGTGAGCGATATACCAAGGACGCATATAATATTTTTTTCTCGCATAAGCACAGAAATCAACGAGCTCGCGAGCCGAAAGCTCCGGGGTATTTAACACGCAATTAAGAGTGCCGTCCTCCTGCAAATAATCCTCATATTTTCCGTTTATGTAGCCGTTGCTTTTCGCCCATTCGTATGCTTCCGTTCCCGGGTAGGGTATAAGCGGAAAAAACTGTGCTGTATCGGTCTTAAATCGCATTGCAGCCGCAAGCGTGGTTTCCATAGTCTCTCTTGTTTCACCCTCGTTGCCGACCATATAGCAGGCGTGTATCATAAGTCCCGCCTTTTTTGCGTTTGCGACATATGCGTCGATAAGCTTCAGATTACTGCCCTTTTTAATGTTTTTAAGTATCTGTTCGTTGTAACTCTCAAAGCCGGGAATTATCAAGTGGCAGCCCGCCATTTTCATTGCCTGCATTGTTTCAAGGTCTATATTTACACGCGCGTTGCAGAGCCATTTGATTCGTTTATGTAAATTATTTTTTATCAGTAACCTACATATTTCAAGTACACGCTTTTTATTTGCAGTAAAGGTATCATCCTCAATTACAATTTCGTGTACTTCCGGAAAATTTTTTGCAATATATTTGAACTCATTAACCACATTTTCGGGAGTACGCAGACGATATTTATGACCGTGAAGCGTCTGAGGATAAACGCAGTAATTGCAGTGGGCGGGACAACCACGTCCCGTGAAAATCTGTATGGCAGGATATGACGCGGCAGGAAATACATAATCCCTGACATCAAGATATTTCTTTATAAATGAAGCCGCCAACGGTATTTCGTCAAGATTTTCAATATGCACAGCATCGGCAGTTTGCTTTATAAAGCCGTTTTCGCGGTATGTAATACCAAAAACAGTATCAAATTTTTTTCCGTCTCTTATTGCTCTTGCGGTATCTCGGACGATATGATCATACTCATGACGGGCTACAATATCTATAGAATCGTTTATGTTAAGCGTTTCATCGGGTACGGCAGACGGGTGCGTACCAACAAGCATTATTTTACTCTGCGGATATTTTTCTTTAAGCAAGGCTCCAAAAGCAATATCGCTATATATGGACGGCGTGCTCGTATCAAGCACAAACAAAGCGGCGTCGGATGCTTCGTTTTTTACACGTTCTATAGTCTTTTGCATATCCAGACGCTTTGCGGGAGCGTCGATAAATGCTATTTCAAATCCGTCTTTTTCAACAACCGCCGCCGCATAGATAAGCCACAGAGGATAGTATAAAACGCCGCTGTGCCCTATGGACGGACTGCGTGATTCTCTTGAAAATTTTCCGTATTCAGCCTTGAACGGCGGATTTACAAAGCAAATTTTCATTGCTTTTACCTCACTTTTTATCATTTAAGATTTCTGTATTTCAGCAATCCATTAACAATGTACCAACATTCATAATAAAATGCCGCAAACACATTAAGCCCCATATAGCGGTATGTATTCCAGTTCATTTTTGCGGCTTTAAATTTATTTCCCGATTTTGATTTTTTTGACAGACGGTATATCAAAAGCGGTTCGTCCACACCATACGCACATTTTCCGCTTTTTAAAATGCCGAGCCAAACAGCAAAATCTTCATGCATACAGTCATCGGAAACATAGTATTTTTCATATAATTCCTTTCGTACCAACGAAGATGAATTTGAAATTAGATTTTGTTTTAAAAGCTGCTTGTACTCTATTTTTTGCGGCGCATGCAGATACCAATCTATCGGATTTCCGTCATTATCCATAAATGCCGAACCCGTGTAAAGTAAATCTCCGCCCGTTTCCTTTTGCAGCTGTATCTGCTTCTCAAGCTTATCGGTATCCCAAGCGTCATCGCTGTCAAGAACTGCAATCCACTCTCCATTAGCTTCTTCAAGACCATGCTTTCGGGTGTAGGAAACTCCGCTGTTTTTTTCGTTTTTTATAATTTTCACTCTGTTGTCTTTTTGTTTAAAATTTTCAGCAATAGACAGCGTGTTGTCCTTTGAGCAATCGTCAATTATCAACAGTTCAAAATTTTTATATGTCTGATTTAAAACGGAAGTTACAGCTTGTTCAATAGTGCGTTCGGCATTATAGGCAGCCATAATTATGCTTATCAAACCGAATTGACCGTCCTGCATTTGCTGTATCCTCCCGTTAAAATTACTTTTCCTCACTAACCGCCGCCAATTCCTTAGGCGCTTCAATATTTTCCTTTTTTGCCGTAATCTGTCCTTCTTTGATACCCTCCGTACTCTCGGGCATAAACAAAATCTTGACAGTGGCAAACATCAGACCAATATCGCAGCTAAGCGACATATCGTTTATGTACATCAAATCCATTTGCAGCTTGTCATACGGCTCTGTGTTGTATTTACCGTATATCTGCGCGTAACCCGTAAGTCCCGCCTTGACCTGTAATCTCAAAGCAAATGCAGGAAGCGTTTCCCCATACTGCTTAGCAATTTCGGGACGTTCAGGGCGAGGTCCGACTATTGTCATAGCGCCTGACAGAATGCAGAAAAAATTTCCGAATTCGTCAAACCGCAGCTTTCGAGCCGCACGCATAACCGGTAAAATTCTATCATCATTTTCCGAGGCAAGCCGTGCAATGCCGTCTTTCTCCGCGTCTACACGCATAGTCCTAAATTTTATAAGCTGAAATTCTTTTCCGTCCTTAGTAAGCCGCGTCTGCCTGTAAAACACGGGACCGCCGTCATAAGCTTTAATTGCGACTGCCATAACAAGCATTACCGGACTTGTTACAATAATCCCGATTAACGAAAATATAATATCAAGCGCACGCTTTACAAAAAGATAAAACGGGTCGGGAACAGAGTGTCTTACCCTCAAGATCGGTACGCTGAACATCTGCATATGCTTTGCACCAGACATAAGAATATCGCCGATTTTCGGTTCTATGTACGCGGGAATATTTTTTTCAACGCAGTATTTTATAATACCGTTCCGCAAGGTAGCCGACACGCCCGCTATAAATACCGCTTCGCATTCTCCTATTTCTTCAATAAGCGAATGAATTTCTTCGGGATTTTCAATATATTTCACCACTTCAAATTTATTTGAAAGCGATCCTATCTCGGACAGCTTCTGCAAATCGGCTCCGGAGCGGTAAATAACGACTGTTTTTTTAGCTTTATACAGCTTAAAATAAATTTTGTGCGCAAGCAAAACCCAGATAATATTACAGATAAATTCAGCTGCAAAAGCGCCCAAAAGAATCAGCAAATTAGGAATTTTATGCAGAAACGCAGCCTGAACGACATACATAATTCCCGACGCTATAGCACTTGAAAGAGTAAGAGAATAAATCAATTCATAAATCTTTCTGCCGCCTATTTCAAATGAATTGTAAACACGTACAAGCCAAATCAAAATTACAAAAAATATTAATGTAAATAAAATATACGGAATTAAATGTTTGTCGATCTGCCGCAGCGTCGGACTTGAAAAGTAAAAATACAGCATAAAAAGCGCGGTATTTCCAATAACAGAAACCGCTTTGAGCAGCCGCATAATTATTTCATTTTTCATATGCTTGTCCATTTTTCTTCCCACACAATCTTCCTTCAATAAAGGGCATAGCCCCGTCATTCAACGAACGACATCAGTCGTGAGTTATAATTCAACACCAATTTGAGTAAGCTTTTCGATTTGTTCTTTATTCAATTCGCCCTCAATAAAGCTTCTTTTCTGTTTACCGAGCCACCGTCCGAGAGTATATCCGTCTTCTGCTCTGTATGCTGCGCCGGGTTTTGCAGTACCGTACTTATTTTTGTACTGCACAAGATGTTCAAAACCCTGTTCCCACAGTCTATCAGAAGGAGCAGTCCAAACCATATCTATAGAATCAAGAGCTTTTACCTGTTCATCGGTCAACTTCTGTTTATTTTTTCTCTGTCTGGCGATCCAATCACCAAGCACAAATCCGTTTTCAAGCCTATATGCCGCAGGTACATTAAGATCTCCGTGAATTTTGTAATAGCCAACGGCAAACTCATAATTATCATACCAAACCGTGTCTTTTTTATTTTCAAAATTCATACCTATCCGCCGCAGCTTTTCAGCATTTTCCTCCGAAAGCTTACCGTTTTTATAATCGTATTTTTGCTTTTGCAGCCAAGCCTTAAGACAAATTCCGTTTTCGGTTTTGTGCTCTCTCGGAACGTTTAAATTGCCGTTTTCCTTATACCATTTTTGAGCGGCAATGTAATTTCTGTCCCAAATTTCATCATACGTCAAGGCGTCAAGACACATACCGATTTCTCGCAAAAGCTTTATCTGCTCGGAACTAAGCAAGCCTTTTCTATAAAAATTACCCTGTCTTTGCCGCCACATTCCAAGCTTAAAACCATTAACAATATAGTCGGTCGGTACTTCCGCATTACTATGTTTTTCAACATATTCCTTCAGCATTTCATACCGTGACAGCCAAATAATATCCTTTTTATCACGCCATTGAAAGCCTATACTTTCAAGCTTTTTTATCTGCTCATCGGTAAGAGATTTTCCTTTTCTCCTGCCGTTGTAAATATGTTTCTGTTCATTAAGCCATTTTGCAAGCCAAGTCCCGTCCTCTTTAAAATCATTAGGCATATCAAGATTTCCATGTTTCTCATAATATGCCCTTGCCATTTCAAAGCGGTTGTCCCACAATTCATCTGCTGTCGGCTTCTTCCATATCATGCCAATAGAATCAAGTCTTTTCCTACGCTCACCAGATATACGCGTATCGTTTTTATCACGGTGATTTACTATCCACAGTCCAAGCTTAAATCCGTCCTTGCAGACAAACATTGTGGGCACATCAAGATTTCCGTATTCATCAAAATATAATTTAGCATGTTCAAACCCATTTTCCCATGCGCGTGTAAATTTGTCGTCCCACAGCATACCGATTTCATCAAGACGCACAATTTGCAAATCGCTGAGAGTACCGTTTTGCCGTGCTCTGCGTAAATTTCTGATACAGCTGCCAAGCTTCACGCCGTTTTCGGAAATATAATTTGCAGGTACGTCAAGGTCTCCGTGCGTACGAAAATATTCAAGCGCGGCATAATAATTTTTCTCAAAAATATAGTCGGGAATGTCCCATATCATACCAATTTTTTCAAGTATTTCAATGCGTTCGTCTGTCAAATAGTTTCTCTGAATCCCACATTTTTTGTACGTCCGGATATTTGACAACCATGAACCGAGATTGACCCCATTTTCGGTAACATAATTTGATTTTGGACACAAATTTCCGTTTTTGTCAAAATATTTTTCAGCCGCCGTAAAATATTTATTCCAGCTTAGATCTGACACATTTTCCCACCGCATACCGATTTCGTCAAGCCTTTTAACGTGTTCCTCTGTCAGAATACCGCCTACCTTTCCAACTCTGACCCGACGTTGAGTATCAACCCAATTTCCAAGCGACAAGCCGTTTTCAAGCTTATATCTGCGCGGAATATCAAGATTGCCGTGTTCTGCATAATACTCCTTGGCATAACGGTACATCTCGTCCCAACCGGCAGTAAACGCGTCGTTAAGCTTCTCAAAAATCTCTACACAATCCTTAACGATACCGATAATTTCAAACTTGTCGGCAACAATTTTTTCACTCTCTCCGAGAGAGTTATAGTAAGTCACTGCGCAGCATATTTCCTGCTCAACCGCGCCCATGCTGTATAGATTTTCAAAATTATTTATGATGTCAAAAATCACAGGAGTACCGCTTTTTCCTGCGGTCAGAGCGCGTCCGATCTGCTGCTTATAGACCGTCGGCGAAACCGTTGGACGAAACAAAATTACACCGTCAATATCGTCCAGATGAACACCTTCGTTCAGCATATCAATACAGAACAAAAGCTTTAAATTTTCGCTCTTATCATCTTTAAATTCAGAAAATTCCCCGCTTGCTTCAGGGTTATCGCTGTAAACCTTATATACTTTCGGAGTTTTGTCAATCTTAAAAAACCACTCGTTAACATGGGAAAGCATTTCGTCCATATGCTCCCTGTTTGAACAAAAAGCCACATATTTGCCGCGTTTGTCGGGCATGTATTTTTCAAAGATAACGTCCAGACCGTCAGATTTTTCAATTGTTCGGCGCAGCTCTTCAAGGTATTTTTCGGCGGTATCGCGTACTGCTTTGAACTTCGGCATTTTTGCCATTCTTTTGTATTTTTCAAACTCCTTTTGATACGAAAAAACCGTTGAAATGTACAGAGGAGCCTTTAAAATCCCGCGAACAATAGCATCTCCCAAGGTCATTTCGGAAGCGATATTTCCATCAAAAAGTTCCTCGGCCATATCACGCTGATTGTCCAGATAGCGTACGTTCGTGGCTGAAAGTCCCAACATAGGAATATTCTTATACATATTTAAAAAAACATTGACACGCTCGCCCCACACTTCTGCTCCACAGCGATGAAATTCGTCCAAAATCACAAAATCAGGACATATTTTTTCCAATTCATTGTCGGACATATATGTCAATTTAGCATAAGTAAAAAATTTTATATTCTGTGGAATTTTCGCGCCTGTTTTTTGGAGATTTTCAAGCTGCGTCCTGAAAATATATTCGCTTGGAGAAATCCAACAAATGTTTTTTTCGGGATTATCCACGCACAATTTGAAGCCTATAAAAGACTTTCCAGTTCCGGTCGGATGAATGACCGCTGCCTTGCCCGTTTCCGTAAGCATAGCAACCGCAGCTTCGTATGCCGTCTGATTGTGTTCAAACAGTTCTATACCCACAGAAATCCCTCCATTTCAACTTTTCACAAACTCTATAAAATCTGATTTTTTCTTTACATACAATTCATAATAGCAATCTTTACACAACTGACCGCCGCACTCAATGTATTCGGTACGCTCCGAAATAGGCGTTTTCCTTGTATATTCGGTTTCTTTGCCGCATAAAACGCAACATTCACTCTCTTTCCTGGTCTTTTGGAGCATTTCACATTTCCTCCGCTACATACGCGATTTCCGTTGTTTTATTTTGTAATCAATTATGGTATAATAATTTATGATCCAATCTTTCGCAAAGTCCTGAAATTTGCGAAAGGTTTACAATTACAAAATAAACATATATAATATAACTAAATATAATTTTATCACTCTTTTTCAGGTATGTCAATACACAAAAACTTACAATTTTTGATATAGCAAATAATGTTATTAAACATTTTAAACAAAATGTTGCTGAAATATTGTCAGCAAAACTATTATATGTGACAATTATTGTCGTTTTGTTACAAAAAAATTACTTATACCGTCAAAATTATGGTATGAAACGGAGGAAAACATGGCAAGAAGAGGAGAAAACATTTACAAACGTAAGGATGGACGCTGGGAGGGCCGTTACAGAAACGGAATCAAACCCGATGGGAAAACCCGTTATTCGTCCGTATACGGAAAAACTTATTCCGAAGTAAAGGTAATTCTTACAACAAAACGTGCTGAGCAAAAGTCTGACTGTCTGAAATGTCATTTCATTTTCAAGGAGTTGTCAGATTTATGGCTTGAAAGCATTGCTTACAGTATTAAGGAGTCTACATATTGCAATTACAGTATGAAGCTTGAAAAGCATATTTTGCCGTATTTTGGGGCATTTCGGTACGAAAAGTTGACCGTAAAAATATTTAATGATTTTATTGCTGAAAAACTTTCTTCGGGACTGTCAGCACGGTATGTTTCCGACATTTGCAGAGTTATAAAATCCATAACGAAGTTCGCCCGTCAGAAGCTTAATTGTTCCGATAAAGCGGAACTTTTAAGTCTGCCGAAATGTGAGAAAAAAGAACGGAAAATACTCATGGAGACGCAGCAAAATGTACTGACAAGTTACCTAACAGACAACGTTTCTCCATCAAATTTAGGTATCTTAATTTCCGCTGTGACCGGTATGAGGATAGGTGAATTATGCGCTTTAAAGTGGTCGGATATCGACCTTGAAAAACGAATTATTACCGTCAGCAAAACCATGCAGAGAATTAAAAATACAGGTGGAAAAACGGCTACAAAAATTGTTGTAACGCCGCCTAAAAGCAAAACGTCCGTAAGGGAAATTCCCATACCGGACGTTTTGTTTTCATACCTTGTTCCCATGCGAAAGGATGACGATTGTTATGTTTTGACGGGTGAAAAGTTTTTTTCGGAACCGCGCACCATGCAGTACAGATTTAAAGCTGTACTCAATAAATTATGCTTGCCGCAGGTAAACTTTCACGCTCTGCGGCATATGTTTGCCACTAAATGCGTTGATATCGGAGTCGACGTAAAAACGCTTTCTGAAATACTTGGACATTGTTCGGTAGAAATTACATTGAACCGTTACGTTCACTCGTCTATGGAGCGGAAAAGAAACTGCATGAAACTGTTTTCGGACAATGTTTTTTCTATGTAAAAATTATTTACCGTCATTTTTGTTGTCAGAAAATTAAACTTTATTTGACATTTTCAGTATTGCAGCCATGTTAACCGCAAATTTCAGGACTTTGCGAAAGGTTTTTGTTTCCGGCTACTACAATATCCGTCAGCTAATTTTGATAATACGGTGGTTGCTTTTATAAATTATAGTATAAAATTAGATAATATTCAAGTTAGATCATAGTCAATAAAGTAGACAAGAAATTATGAAAAAAGTTACAAAATCTCAAAATTATTTGGATAAAGACCGCCATTATTGGAATGAGGACGAGTGGAATTGTAGAAGTCGAAAATATACTTGAAAAAACTAATTTTCAGTTTATGCTCATCCCTTGATGAACTGAAAACCAGTTTTTTCAAGTATATTTTCGACTTCTACAATTCCACCCTGTACCGTACCCTAACTTTTACGTAATGCTTTTCATGTCAGCGGGAACTCCCCCGCTTGCGTCCGCTTATGTTTGTATAAAAAAGTTTTTTCGGAAAACGACAAAAATAAAAAGGTTCCTGTATTTCTACAAGAACCTTTCTGTCTGCGGGTACTCCCCGCTGGAGGCGCCACCCGGATTTGAACCGGGGAATCAGGGTGTTGCAGACCCACGCCTTACCACTTGGCTATAGCGCCTTACTCTAATAAAGAAAAATGGAGCGGATTACGGGGCTCGAACCCGCTACCTCCACCTTGGCAAGGTGGCGCTCTACCAGATGAGCTAAATCCGCATAATGGCGACCCGAATGGGACTCGAACCCACGACCTCCGCCGTGACAGGGCGGCGTTCTAACCAACTGAACTATCGGGCCAAAACCGGGACTTTTAAAAGTCCCGATGGTGGGAACAATAGGGCTCGAACCTATGACCCTCTGCTTGTAAGGCAGATGCTCTCCCAGCTGAGCTATGCTCCCGAATCACCGTCGAGATTTTCAACGGCGATATTAATTATACAATATAAAAATCTGTTTGTCAATAGTTTTTTGGAAAATTTATAAAATATTTTTCTCAGGACTTATTATCGCCGCTGCCGCTGTCTGATCCTTCCTTGTTATCGGTATCTGCGGGCTTTTGCTCCGCAGGAGAAGACGCGCCGCCCGCAGCGCTTGCAGCTTGGTTCACAGCGTTTTCCACAGCCTGCTTTGCATACTGCTCCCTCTGAGCCTGCATTTTGGCAAGCTTTTTAGCCCTGCGTTTTCTGACAATTTTGACTACAACAAAAACCACTATTCCAATAAGAAGCAGATAGGGAACGGTGTAGATCAGGAAGAAAAGCAGTCCCTCCAGAAAGACAAGAAAGCCGCTTCCCGCATTGGAAAGAGTGTTGCCCAAGCGGTCTAAAAACGTATCGGTTTTAACAGGCTCGGAAACGTACTCCTTCACCTCGTTCAAAGTAAAGTACACATAAGAATACGCCACATCGGTGCTTATCTGGTTCATACGCGTCTTGATGTTTGCTATCTTTATCTGGATATCAGTAAGCTCACGCTCTATCTCCACGGCGTACTCGTCCTCGGTTATATCGGCTAAAAGGGCTATGTATCGCTGCTCCTTTGCCTCGTAGATCTCAAGGGTAGTTGAAAGATCGCTGTACTCCTGACCCAGATTCTCCACATTGGAGGTCTTGCTTCTGAGGTCTCCCAGGTCTCCCGCGGAATTGCAGAACGCGTCGTAGTTCTTGCTTGGTATTCTTACGGTGGCGCTGTAGCCTTTCCATTTTTCCTCGTCCTCGTAGTACCAACGTCCGTTACTGCCGCCGTCGCTGAAATTTTCATTTTCAATAAAGCCGCCGTACATCTCAAGCGTATTCTTGAAGCTGTTCAGGGACGTATCGAAATCCAGCGTATCGACCACCATATTGCAGGAATAGACAAGCATTTCCTTTTGAATGGCGTCTGCAGAAAGGCTGCTGCTTTCCTCGTCGCTTTTGGCGGCATAGTCCTTCGTATCCGCTTCGTCGGAATAGTAACCGTCCGATTCGTATGACTCGGAACTGTTGTTTGAAAAACCTCCGGAAACATATTTGTCTCCTTTGCTGGTTTCGGAAAAATATGCGCCGTCACTGCTTGCTGAGCAGCCCGCAAGCATAATCGCGGACAATACCGCCGGTACTAAAAGCTTTGACATAGATAAATTTTTCATATAAACGTCTCCCCTGCCATTTTTTTAATTATACCACGTCCGCACTAAAATTGCAAACGCTTCTGTTATCTGTACGATTGGGCATGGGGATTTTTATGGGTATTTTTTGTAAACATTTTATGAATAGCATTAGCTGCATTGCGCCGCACTATAACTTATGCGGCGGCTTTGGTTTTCAGTACTTTTTCAGAGCATTCATACATGGTATCCGCAAATATTGCGTAGCCCTTGGCGGGATTGTTGACAAAAACATGAGTGACCGCTCCCACAAGCTTTCCGTTCTGGATAATAGGACTTCCGCTCATTCCCTGAACTATTCCTCCGCTTTTTTCCAAAAGCTCCTTGTCGGTAACGCGGATTATCATATTTTTGCTGCCCTTGGTATTATGAAGGTCTATTTTTTCAATGACAATTTTATACATTTTAGGCTGAGTACCGCTGACGGTAGTATAGATATATGCCTCTCCCGTTTCTATCTCCTGGCGCATACCAAGGGGTACAGCCTCGTTGCATGAGCTGAAAGAGGACATGACTCCGTAAAGTCCGTCGGCGCAGTTCAGCTCCAGAGTACCTATCGCTTCAAGCGAGGAAAAGTTACCCATAAGTTCACCGGGAGCTCCCGCCGCTCCGCGCTTTACTCCGTTTACGCTTACATCGACCACCTCGCCCTCTGAAAGAGGAAGAATGCTTCCGGTATCCACGTCGCAGACAGGGTGTCCCAGTCCTGCAAATACTCCGGTTTCGGGATCGTAAAACGTCACCGTACCTATTCCCGCGGAGCTGTCCCTGACCCAAAGACCTGCCCGATAGGAACCGTCTGCTGAGCAAAGTTCGGGATTTACATTCAATATCAGATTTTTACCGTCTCTTATAAGATTAAAGGAAAGTGACTTCCCTCCGCTTTCGGAAATAATTTTCTCTATCTCCTCGTTTGACATGACTTTTTTTCCGTTAACCGTTTTGATAATATCGCCCGTCTTAATGCCTGCGTCCGCTGCGGGAGACCTGAAGCCCGAAGCTGTCTCGAAGCCGCTTACCTCCACCGCAATCACTCCGTCGGTAAGAAGCTTTATGCCAAAGGGATTTCCGCAGGGTACGAGCATAGGCTCGTCCACTTCCTGAATATTAATTATCTTTATCGGAATAATACCAAGAAGCTTGAGCTCCGCCTTTTTAACACAACTTTTCCCAGCCTCCACCGCAACGGCATTGCCCGCGGGAAGTCCGGTACAGGGAATAGTTTCAATAATTTCCGAAAGCTTCAGCTCGCTGCCGGAGGTAATGTAATAATTATTCGGCAAAACCGTGTTATAATAAATTATGATCCCCAGAACTGCCGCAATGACTATGTTTAGTAAAACTGCCGTAATTTTGATAATTTTCTTCATTTTTTATACGCTTTATTTCGCTTTCGGGAAACAAAACTCTCCTTTCCGACGATCTTCGGCAAAGACGCTTTTACGCGCCGCCGACTCTATTACTATTCGCATTTTAGTTTCATTTATCAGAGTTTTTTATTTCGTTATTTTACACCCAAAGATTAAAATAACATGTCGAAAATAGAAAATCGTTTTCCGTACTTGCATTTGCAGCGGCTTTTGTGGTATACTATATATATCTTCATATATCTTCTGCCGAAAGGATATGTTACAATGAAAAAAGCGCGCACCGTTACCGCTGTCTTATGCGTCGCCGCGGCGGCAATTATTTCCTTATGCGTCAATTCCGCGGGAGGCTTTGCTCTTGCCTTTTTGGTGGAATCAACTTCTGATATTTTCCGCAAATGCGGCATTGCTTTGCTTGCCAGCTCCGCTTTTCTCATTGCGGGAACCGTTATCGCCTGCTTTAAAAAAGTATGGGTACCGCTTGTCCTGAACGTTATCGGAACAGCCTGCTACATATATACGGTTTCGGGAATTTATTCCATTCCCAATACACTCCGTCCCAAAACGGATACCGAACCTCTTGCAGAAAGACATCTGCTTACGGTAACAGTTACCGTGCTGCTTTTCGCGCTGACCGTGTTCAACTATCTGGACGAGAAAAACGTATCCAAAAGAAACGAAAAACGCCGCCTGAAAGCTGAAAGACTTGCGCGCAAGCTTTCGGACGACGAAAAGATCATATAGCAAATCGTACCGCTGATCTTCCATATATAAAACAACTGCCGTTTTTTAGACAATTTGCCAATTGAAATCATTTGCTCTGTATTGTAAAATTATTATAGGTATTTGTTCCATTTTTACAGAAAGGAAACGGCGGCTTTATGAATGTTACTATAAAAGACGTTGCAAAAGCGGCGGGGGTCTCTGTCGCCACGGTATCCCGCGTCCTGAACAACAGCGCGGCTGTCTCCGCTTCCGCTGCGGAAAATGTCAACAACGCCATAAAAGAGCTTGGCTACAGTCCCAACTTTTTGGGCAGAAACCTCAGAAAGAGGGAAACCAATATAATCCTCGCCATAATCCCGTCCACGGAGCAGACTTTTTACAGCGATATTATCAAGGGAATGCAGAACGCAGCTTCGGAACATGGGTACGACATACTTTTAAGTACCTCCAACAGCTCCTATAATATCGAAATGCGTCTGCTGGATATGCTGTTTAAGAGAACCGTTGACGCGGCTATACTTTTGGGTACGCAGCTTGACGTAAAGACTCTTACGGATATAAACAAACAGCACCATATAGCTCTCTGCTGCGAACGCGTGGAGGGTGCGGACGTGCTTACCGTTACCGTTGACGACGAGGGCGGAGCATTTGCCGCGGTAAACAGCCTGATCGAAATGGGACACACAAGAATAGGAATGGTTTCGACTACCGTTAATTCGCTGTCCTCATATGACCGCGAGCAGGGCTACAAGCGTGCTTTAGGAGAAAACGGCATTGAACTGCGCGAAGATTACATATACCGCGGAACGTACGATTTCAGTCACGGTATTAAGGCGTTTGAGCATTTTATGTCGCTTCCCGAGCCTCCATCGGCTATATTCTGTATATCGGATATCCTTGCCGCAAGCGTGGTAAAAAAAGCCATTTCGGAGGGTTACTCTGTTGGCAGCGATATATCGGTATGCGGCTTTGACAATATACTCCTCAGCTGGATGTACACCCCCGGTATAACCACCGTTGAGCAGCCCTGCTACGATATTGGCAGAACTGTAGTTACAGAGCTGATAGAAAATATTAACATCGGAACAAAGTCCAACAAAAAAATAAAGCTGCCCTACAAGATCATCAAACGTGAATCCTCCGGACAGTACTCTAAATAAGAATTTCACAAACCGAAAGCAAATCGGTATACTCGTTCCCGAAAATCAAAAAGTACTTACAAATTTTATAAAATAACAAAACGGACGGTTTTAAGCCGTCCGTTTGATTTATAAGGGGTTATTTTCCCGAATTTTTAATATATTCCGAGATACTGTCAATAATAATATCCATGACCTTTATTCTTGCATAAAGCTTATTGTTGGCTTCAATAATGTTCCAGGGAGCGTTTTTGGTGGAGGTTTTCATCAACATTTCATCAACGGCAGTCTCGTATTCGTCCCACTTTTCGCGGTTGCGCCAGTCCTCGTCGGTTATTTTCCACTGCTTTTCGGGAGTATTCTGGCGGTCGGTAAAACGACGGAGCTGCTCGTCCTTGTCTATCTGCATCCAGAATTTAAGTATTATCGCGCCTTCCTGCACAAGCTCTGACTCGAACTCGTTTATCTCCCGGTACGCCATAGCGCACCTTTCGGGAGACGTAAAGCCCTCAAGCCTTTCTACCATTACCCTGCCGTACCATGAACGATCGAAAATGGTTATATGTCCGCTTTTGGGAAGATTGTTCCAGAACCTCCACAGATAGTGGTGATTAAGCTCACGCTTGTCGGGAGCAGCAATAGGAACAGCCTCGTAGCCGCGGGGGTCGAGAGCGTAGGAGACCCGCTTTATTGCTCCACCCTTTCCTGCGGCGTCCCAGCCCTCAAACAGAAGTATGACGGGAATTTTCTTCTTGTAAATTTTTCCGTGTAGCCTTGCAAGCTCCTTCTGATTCTTTTTCAGCTCGTCGTAATATTTGGACGGCTGCAATACCTTGTTGTCCAGCTTAACGTCCGCAAGCTTGGGACAGGGCGAAAGCTCAAAATGATGAGCGGTCTCCTCGATAACTCTCGGCTCGGAGGAATCTCTGTTCACGGCGTTGGCTATCTGGCTCACCAGAATATTGAACACCTGAAAACGTGTGAAGCTGCGGTCGGTAGTATCAATTATCCTCCACGGACAATGAGGGGTATTGGTTTTTGCAAGCATATCGTCAAACTGACGATAATAGGCGTCGTAATTCTTATGACGCTTTTTGTCAAGCTCGGTAACGCGCCACTTAGTGGAGCTGTCCTCCTTGAGCTTCAGGAATCGCTTTTTCTGCTCCTTGCGGGAAATGTGCAGGAAAAACTTTATTATAAGGTACCCGTCGTCGGAAAGCTGGCGCTCAAAGGTATTTACCGAACCTATGCGGCGTGCGTATTCCTCATCGGATATCCCCTCCTCCATTTTGGCTATGGCAAGCTCCTGATACCAGCTTCTGTCAAGAACCGATATAGCGCCGTATTCAGGGATATTTTCCCAGTAACGCTTCATCATTGGGTAACGCCTTTCCGCTTCGGTGGCGGGCATTGTGGAGTAGACCTTAAAAAAGCGCGGGTCAAGCATTTTTATCATATCCGAGATGAGCGTGCCTTTTCCCGACGCGCCCCAGCCCTCCAGTAAAATTATCACGGGGAGCTTCTCCGCGCGTATTTTCTGCTGAAGAGAAGAAAGATTCTTTTCGAGCTCTTTTGTCAGATCCTTGTAGTCAAAGGACTTATTCTTGTTTGAAAGCGCATTTTCAAGCATATGGAGACTTCCTTTCGGTTAATATATGCCGTACAAGCACGTCCGGACAGCTGCGGAATGTATAAATGCACATCTGCATATCTGTATATTTGATTATAACATATTTCGTCAATTTTAGCAAGTATTTTTATTCATATTTATTGAAAACTTAAGGGGAAAATTTTGCCGTAATTATACTAAATAGGTAAAATTCTCTTGCAATCCAATAAAATATATGATATAATAATATTTAATATTTGCCCCCCGCAGATAAAACTGCGGGAATCCGCCGCGGCGGCTGCGGGACACAGGGCAGTATCAATCTTGCCGCCGGGAATGGAGTTTATTATGGGATTTCCTATTATCACGCCGGCTTTTCTCAAAGAGCTTACCGAAACCATGAAACCCGTTACGGCAGACGAGTTCTGCGATGTCAACATTACCGCTTTTGCTGTGGAATATGTTCCCAGGCTCTGCTATGCCGAATCAGTAAAAAAACTTATTGAGGAAAAAGATATCCTTGCGTACAATATGATAAATCTGCCTGATGAGGACAGTAAACAGTTCATTAACCAAAGCCGCCAGACCATTGCCGCATATCCACAGGCGAAATATTATTGGCAGATAAGATCGCTTTTTATGAACATTCTCCAGAACAGAGAAGTTAATTTTGAAAAACGCTTGCTGCTGCTCAATTACGGCGTAAAAACTGTTGAGGGTATGCTTGATAAAGGCAGACCGGATCTTGTTCCTAAATTCATCAACGACTATACAGCCGAAAAAATGAATTACGACGAGGTTCTCGGTTATTTCAAGGCTATCCGTCCTAATCCCGGATACTCCCTTGCAGACGGCATATCTCTGCTCAAATCACTTTCAAAACCGAATGCGGCTTATAAAGAGGTTCTTAGCACAATTTATAAAAATCTGGGTGTTTCCGGTCCAGAAACTCTGAAAATGACCGATATGAAAAAATATATCGGAATGAGAAAAAATTTCTCGCAGACTGTTGCCGGGGAAAAGTCGCGCTATATCGAAAATATTATGATAAACTACATTTGGTCGTATTCTATTCCGTTTTCAAAACCGGAATTTAATTTCTGGGAGCATTTTGTCTTTTTCTGCTCGCTTTACAATGCAATAAAGGTCATGCTTACCTGTTTTTCACAGGACTTTTCCGACGAAGAATTTATTAAAGCTGTCAGCGCATTTGATACGGCTCTCAGGGCTTCGGATGAGAACCTCATGACCAAGGTCATTCTCGCAATGAAAAATGCGGGACAAAGCAATAACGGAGATCTGGCAATACTGACATTAAGCTGATATACTTTAGCGATCACTTGCTTTTTACTATCGGAGGATTTTGTTTATGGATAAAAACTCAGGCGGAAAGGATATCAAAAAGAAAATTTCGCGGGATAACCGTCCGCAGTTTCCCGAAAAAGCTGTCATTACCGGCGGTATGCCTTACGGAAACAAAAAGCTTCACTTCGGTCATGTAGGCGGGGTATTTGTTTTCGCAGACGTTTTTGCGCGTTTTTTAAGAGACAGGATAGGAAAGGAAAACGTTATTTTTGTTTCCGGAACTGACTGCTACGGATCTCCTATTGCCGAAAGCTACCGCAAGCTCAGCGTAGAGCAGGGCTATAACGGTACTATCAAAGATTTTGTAAAGGATAATCACGAGTCCCAGAAAAAGACTCTTGAAGACTACGGAATAAGTCTTGACCTTTTCGGCGCGTCGGGTCTGGGAAGGACTGCCGAGATACACAATGAAGTATCCGATCGGTTCATCAGAAAGCTTTATGAAAACGGTCAGCTTCAAAAAATTTCAACCGCTCAGTTCTATGACGAAAAGGTAGGAACTTTCCTCAACGGAAGACAGGTAGTGGGTAAATGTCCGGTGCAGGGCTGCCAGTCGGAAAAAGGCTATGCGGACGAATGCGACCTGGGTCACCAGTATATGCCCCAAGATCTTATTGACCCCAAGAGCACCCTCACAGGCGAAAAGCCCGTCATGAAAAATGTTGACAACTGGTACTTCAAGCTCACAGATCATTATGATATTCTCCGCGAATACGCCGAGGACATCAGAAACCGCGAGAACGTGCGTCAGGTGGTCTATAAGACCGTAAGCGAATTTCTCGAGCCTCCCGTTATATATATTATGAACGATTTCAGGGAGAAATACGAAGAACTCAAAGACAGGCTGGGAAATCACGAGCTTATTGAGGAGCCTAAAAAAACATCTTTCACTATCAAGTTCCGAACTCTTCCCGACCGTGAAAAATCCTGCGCCGTGCTTTCAGAGGCGGGAATACGTTTCCGCACGGGAAAGACCCTTGTTCCTTTCCGTCTAACAGGAAACATCGACTGGGGCGTACCCGCTCCGGTACTTGAAAATGAAGAACCTCTCACCGTATGGGTATGGCCCGAATCTCTCTGGGCGCCTATTTCGTTCACCCAGGCGTGCCTTGAATCAAAAGGACATAGCCGCGAGGAATGGCGGGACTTCTGGTGCTCCGACAAGGCTCAGGTCTACCAGTTTATCGGTCAGGATAATATTTACTTCTACGGCGTTGCGGAAATGGCAATGTTTATGGCTTTGCAAGGCAAAGACGGTCTTTCGGTTCACCCGAAAAACGGAGAATTGCAGCTCCCCGTTCTTGTGGCTAATCACCATATCCTGTTTTTGGATAAAAAGGCTTCAAGCAGCGGTACGGTAAAGCCTCCAATGGCTTCCGATCTGCTGGACTACTACACTCCGGAGCAGCTCCGTATGCACTTTTTGAGTCTGGGATTGGGAATGAGGAGCGTAAGCTTCCAGCCTAAGCCTCTTAATCCCGTGGCAAAGCCCGAAGACAGCGACCCTGTTACAAAAGAGGGTTTCCTGCTCTCCAACGTGTTCAACAGGATAATACGCACCTGCTTCTACGATGCTCAAAAGTATCTTGACGGAAAAATGCCAGTAGGCGCTGTTGATGAAGACATTCTTGCGGAGTCGGAAAAGGCTGTTCTTGAATATGAACGTTTCATGTACAAATTTGAGTTTCACCAGGTTACTTATGTTCTGGACTCCTATATCCGCAAAGCAAGCAAATACATGGCAAAAGCCAAAGCGGAAGCCGATAAGGCAGATGACAACGAACTGAGAAGGAAATGGCTTGTAAATGTTTTCCACATGGTAAAAACAGCGGCGGTTCTTCTCCACCCTATCGCTCCATTCGGAACGGAAATGGTGCGGGAATACCTCAATGTCGGCGATGAGATCTGGAACTGGGATCACATCTTTGACCCTATGGCAGACAATATCCTTGAGGGAGAAACAGAACACAAGCTAAAATTTCTCGAGCCGAGAGTAGATTTCTTTAAAAGGCACGAAAGCCAGTTTGAACAAAAATAAATGCAAAGTCAGTACCGCTGCAATGGTACTGACTTTTTTACGCAAAATTTTTATTCATTAAATATTCATACATTATGGTGAAAAATGTGATATAATTAAGTAAATATTTACGGTCGCCTGAAAAATTCCGGAGGCATGATGCATATGATAAATCCTATTCAGAAGCTGCTTAACACCAAATTCCGCAACAAGCTTGTTTTCATGTGCATTACAGCAGTCGTGCCAGTTACCCTTGCAGGAGTGTTCCTGCTGTACAACCTGGCGGATACGATTAAGGTAAACGCAGAAAACGAGTCAATTTCCACCGCGGACAGCCTCAGAACAAGGCTCAATGACATTATACTGACTATTTCAAATGTCAGCGAACGGGTGCTTCAAAGCAGCAAGATCAAAGAATTGCTGAATAACGAGTTTGTCAATCAAGACGAATATTTCAACTACTATATGCAGGATCAGGTCATTCCCGAATTTCTGGACGCATATTCCCAGATAGAAGATATTACTTTTTATATAGATATGGACGGCTTTGTCGCAAATTCCAACTTTAAAAATGCAGACGAAAGCGTTTGCAACACATACTGGTACAAGGAAGCTATGGAGTCCGATCTTGCTAAATGGCAGATCATATATTCTAACGACGAATACAGATTATGCAGAATAAGTCCTTTAAAAAACAAAAACGGAGGTTTCTGCGGAACAATGGTCTCGTCAGTTAGTCCGAAAGTTTACAGTGAACTTACTGAAAATATTGATTACGGCGTAGTATTCAGTATTTCTCAGGGAGTAGTTTTTTACAGCGATATCCCAGGCATAGATACAGGCTCTGTACTTGACGGCGAAAAAAATAATTTTTACTATGGAATAAGCGGTTCCAAGCTGCTTGAGGACGATTCAAACAGACTGAACAAAATAGGTCATACCGTAATATCATACTTTGATTACGGCAATACCGGAAATCTATTTCAGATATATGTTCTGAAGCCCTATTCCCTGTTTAACGACGAGATCAACAATGTTATTTTTATATATATATGGTACATTTTTTTGTGCATAGTACTGTCGGTTCTGATAACGATACTTTTTTCAAGTATGTTTTCAAGACGTATCCAATTTCTCAAGAATCAGATGCACAAGGTCACAGCGGGAAATTTTGCTTTAAACGAGGAAATACGCGGTACTGACGAAATCTTTGAACTTTACCAGGATCTGAAAAAAATGGTTGACAGTATGCAGACGCTGATAAACGACGCGTATGAATCAAAGATTCAATCGGAAAGCTTTAAGCTTAATCAGGTCGAAGCTGAATTCAAGGCTCTTGCAAGCCAGATCAACCCGCACTTCCTCTATAACACTCTTGAAACTATCCGTATGAAGGCTTATTGTAACGACGACAAGGAAACTGCCGACCTGGTCAAAAAGCTCGGCAAATTCATGCGGCGTTGTCTTGAGGTAAAGGACGGTATGGTAACTCTTGAATCGGAACTGGAATTTACCAAAAGCTACTTGGAGCTTCAGGCTGCCCGCTTCGGAGACAGAGTATCCTATTCGATATACTGCGAAGTGGACAGAAGCTATAAAATACTTCCGCTTATTATTCAGCCAATCGTTGAAAACGCTTTTGTTCACGGCATAGAGGGAGAAAAAGCTAACGGCAAGATAGACATAAAGGTTTTTTACCGCAGCGGAAAGGTAATAATAGAAGTTTCGGACAACGGTCAGGGAATACCTGCGGACAAGTTAAGAGAGCTTCTTGCCAAGCTGGAAAAAAACGATACTTCTTCTGGAAAAAGTATCGGTCTTACCAACGTTAACAAGCGCATAAAAATGTATCACGGAGAACAGTATGGACTTACGGTAGAGACTACGCTCGGACACGGTACCACCATAAGAACCACGCTTCCCAAAAAAGCAGATGAAAATGTTATGAAGAGACTTCCGGAAAAATACAGTGAAATAAGCGAAAATATCTCATCAAAAAGGCTTTGACTTTTATTGTTTTGCACAATTTTAAAACGTATACAGAAATTGTTAATACGGCTTCTGAAATCAGCGCAGGAGGACTTGATATGAAATCTGTAAACAAACTTTTTTTTGCCGTTTCCGGTACAGCTGTTCTTTCGGTAATTATTACAGCTGCTCTACGTTCACGCCGAGAGGTAAAGATCAACTGCAATCTTACTCCGGACGAATATGACAAAATATGCGGGGAATTCTGCCTCGACCCTAACAGCGCTATGATGCAGTACATTTACCGCCGCGGAGACAAAAAATTCGGCGTAAGACTTGCTCCCGGTAAGCTCCGTGCCGACGATATCGTAAGTATGTTCACAATCCCTATTATAAAAGAGAAAATACCTGAGGTTCTCCGAAAGAAAATAAAGTACCCTTCTTCCGACAGCACTGTTGTAAAGGCTGCTGCTTTTACTCCGACTGCAAAGCGTGGACATAATTACAAAATACATATTTTTAAAATAGACGGATGCGAATATATGGAGATTGAAAAACCGAAAACCGATAATATCGGCATTTTCCTACACTCATAAAAAGGATTGGTGCATTGCTTATGCTCAAGGTTTTGCTTGCAGACGACGAGCCTAACGTTCGTCACGGCGTAAAAATGATGATCCCGTGGGAAGAACTGGGTCTTGAAGTTATTGGAGAAGCCGAAGACGGCGACGACGGTCTTTCAAAGATTCTTTCTCTGAATCCGGATATTGTTATTGCCGATGTTAAAATGCCGGGAATGTCAGGCATAAAAATGATTGAAGCCGCCAAGAAAAACGGATACGGCGGAAAATGTCTCATACTGTCCGGGTATTCCGATTTCACATACGCTAAGGAAGCAATGTCTCTCGGAGTAAAGGGCTTTATTCTGAAACCAGTGGACGAGGACGAGCTTATTGAGGCATTGAAAGCTGTCCGCGACGAGATCCATACCGATAAGAAAAATAAATCCGCTATTCGCAAGGGCAGCAAATATATGAACGAGCAGCTTGTCCGCGCGCTGCTTCTCGGAGACGATAATTTCATTAACAAAAGCTCTCTTTCAGCTTACAGCTACGATCATTACGACGCGGCTATAATAAGCCCGGCGGAAGACATGGAACAAGATGAAAAATCCGTTCTTCTCGAATCGGTAAAAAACCGTCTTGACTCATGCAGCGATGTGGATATCCTTTCTCCGGAATTCAGGAGCGGTATCACAGCGGTACTTTTCAAAGGCTGGAAAAGGAAAAAAATACTTGATTTTTTTGCAGATCTAAACAAAGACCTGTTCGGTAAAATTTTTGTAACAATAGGAAATACCGTTACATCTCCGGAGGATATAAGAATATCATACCTTGACGCCGACAATCTCCTTAAAAACAGATTTATGTACCTGCATCAGGGCGTTGTAACGTCGGAAACTGCCGGCGATGAATCGGACGGAGATGGTCAGATAAACGATATTGTAGGAAAGCTTTACGCTTATGTTGAGATCAACGACACCGAAAAGCTCGGCGAGACTCTTGAAAATCTTCGTCAGGCTCTTTGCAGCAGCAGCTACACTCCGGAAAGAATAAAAGTGCTTTGCATTACTGCGGTGATGGACATAAAAAGCCGTCTGATAAAAAATATCGGCGACAAAAAAACAGAACAGTTTATCAATAACGAATTTATTGCAAAGCTTGGAGAGACCTCAAGCCTGTTCGATATTATCGAAATGCTTAAAAATATGCTTTGCGATCTTTCGTGCACGCATTTCGGCAGGACCACGAAAAGTACTATGGAACGCGTTGTACAGTATATTCAGTCCAACTACAGCCGTGAACTTAGACTCGAACAGCTTGCAAATATTTTCGGATACAACAGCGCTTATCTCGGCAAGGTTTTTCATCAGTACACAGGCGAAAACTTCAATAACTACCTTGACCGCATAAGGATAACCGAGGCAAAGCGTTTGCTTTTGCTGAACGAATACAAGGTTTACGAAGTCGCGGAAATGGTCGGATATTCTAATATAAACTACTTCCACAACAAGTTCAAAAAGTATGTGGGGATAAGTCCGTTGAGTTTTAAACGTCAGGGAAAGAACTGTCCGGAGGCAGACGACGGCTCCGACGAAACAAAAGAATAAAAAATCGGCAGCATCTCAAATTTGGAGTGCTGCCTTATTTTTTACATATTTATAAGAGTCCTGTTGAGCTTTTTGTCCTCAAGAAGCTCAACTATTACTATATTCAAACAGGAAAGATCCCATGAAAGGTCATAAACTCTGTCCGCTCCTATAACTGCTACCATAGGACGAAGCGGCTGATCGGGATAATTTTTCATGACATATGCAGTCTCGCCGTTTGAAAGCTTTACGTGCGAACCTGTCGGGAACGGCGCGACCTTTCTGAGAAATGCTCGCACTACCCTATCGTCAAAGTGAGTCCCGACGCTGCCCATAATAAGCTCAATGGCTTCATTGGGCGGACTTGGTATACGGTACGGTCTGTTTGACGTAAGAGCGTCATAAACGTCAGCAACCGCAAGTATTCTTGCATACGGGTGTATTTCCGCACCTTTAAGATGATTTGGATATCCAGACCCGTCAAGCTTTTCGTGATGTCCGACAATACCGCGGTAAATATTTTCATTCACAAGGTGACGCTCATGCAGATGAGCCGCGGCATGAACCGGGTGCATTTTCACAATGTTGAACTCCTCGGCGGTAAGCTTCCCGGGTTTGGTAATTATTTCGATCGGGATCGCTACCTTTCCTATATCATGAAGAAGTCCCGCAAGACCTATCTCGTTAAGCATCTCATTATTCAAGCCAAGCTCTATCCCTATCGCTATCGCCATTATAGCAACGCTCAGGCTGTGGTGATAAGTATAATCGTCGTACATTTTTATATCGGCGATATTTATGAGTATATCTTTGTGTGAGGAAAGACTGTCTATAAGCTCCTGAGTGGTGCTGCCTATAGCCTCAACGTCTCCTTTCTGCACGCCCTTGCTGCTGTCTATGAAATTGTCCGCTAAGCTGTGGATATTGGAGATAGCCTCTCTGCGTATCTGCTGATTTATTGAGGATACCACGCGTACCTCGCTTCTGACAGTATCCACGTAAGCTCCGTCCAGTTTCGCGCCGCAAAGCTGGGTTATCTGCATATCAGTCAGCTTTTGTCCTGTTTTAAGTATCATCGATGACTGAGAGGACGGATCGTAAAAATGAATATCCCGTGCGAGACACATTCCGGCAAGCAGTTCTTCCGATCTTACAAAAACCAAACCTGTCAACTCCCTGTGTTATGATATTCTGCCGTAAAGCTGTCCGGTATTTTGTTAACAGCTCAAGGGTCTGCCGGAATTGCTTTCGGAGACCCTTTGTCTGATTTTAATTTTCCCTGTTCCCGCAGATGAAGATATACAAGAATATTGCATTTATCCGCGGCATATTATGTATCAGACAGGCAGTTATTTTTTGAGCTGAGTGATGCATTCAGCGCAAACACATTTACCCTTGAACTCCACAATATTCTCGTCGCTGCCGCAGAAAGCGCAGGCCTGCTTGTACTTTTTGAGGATAATCTTTTCATCCTCAACATAAATTTCGAGGGCGTCTTTTTCGCCGATACCGAGACCGCGTCTAAGCTCAATGGGGAGAACGATCCTGCCAAGCTCGTCGATTTTTCTTGTAATTCCTGTAGCCTTCATAAAAAAAGACCTCCTTTTATTTCGATTACAGTAATATTATAACATAATTTGTATATAAATGTCAAAAAACAATATGTTAACAATATTTACCTTTTTATGAATATTGCTTAACAATTATTTCCTTTGCTGGGGATTTTTTATGAACTATACACGTAAAACGAGTCCAAATTATTAAAAACAATAATAAGGAGTAAAACAAATGATTAAATGGATATTTGCTCTCATGCTTATAGTTTCAGCAGTATTCGGAGCATTTACGGGAAATATGCCTCGCGTTGGAGAAGCCGCACTTAATTCCTGCGTTGAAGCGGTAGACCTGTTTTTATATCTGCTCGGCGGAATGTGTATGTGGGGCGGCCTTATGCGCGTGGCTGAAAAGGCAAAGCTCACAGATTCCTTATCTGCGTTGTTCAGACCGTTTCTCAAACGTCTTTTCAAGGGACTTGATATGAACGGAAAAGCCTTTCACGCAATTTGCATGAACATAACCGCCAATCTTCTTGGGCTGGGAAATGCATCTACTCCTCTGGGTCTGGAAGCAATGCGCCGTCTTGAACAAGAGGAAAAACCGGGAGATACCACAAGCCGAAATATGATAATTTTCATAGTGCTGAATACAGCGTCAATTACGCTTATTCCAACAACTGCCGCTTCAATACGCCTGAAGCACGGTTCCGCCGCACCTATGGAAATTTTTCCATGCGTACTGATAACCTCAGTATGCGCTCTTGCTGCGGGACTTATTTCTGCTGTGGCACTTGACGGTCTAATGAAAAGAGGCAGAAAATGAGCGATTTTGTAATTCCATTTTTTATCGCGCTGATAATGATAATCGGACTAATAAAACGTGTAGATATTTTTAACGAATTTACCGCCGGTGCGGCAGAAAATTTAAAAGCGGCTTTTGACGTGCTCCCCGCTCTGATAGCGCTTATGACAGCAATAGGAATGTTTAAAGCCTCCGGTGCGCTTGAGGTAATTTCCGAAGCAGTATCTCCTATTACAGGATTTCTTGGATTTCCCGAAGAATGCATACCATTGGCTATAATACGTCCGGTTTCGGGAAGCGGGGCGCTTGCGGTATTTGAGTCTATACTGAACGATGTATCCCCCGACAGTTTTGCGGGACGAGTAGCAAGCGTTATAATAGGTTCTACGGAAACCACCTTTTACACCATAGCAGTTTACTATGGCATAACAAACGTAAAAAAGACACGCCATGCTATAGCGTCATCTCTCACAGCAGATTTTACCGGGTTTATTTTAAGCGCGCTTACTGTAAGACTTATTTTAGGAGCTAATTAGTTTTATTGCACAATATTATCATAATGATGTTATAATTTTTGTATTTTTAAACAAATATATCTTAAAAGCTTGACAATGCCCGCTGATTTTGGTATAATAATTAAGCGTTGTGATTTAATCACAATGAGCCATTAGCTCAGTCGGCAGAGCATTTGACTTTTAATCAAAGGGTCTGGGGTTCAAATCCCCAATGGCTCACCAGTAAGTTACCCCTGTAAATTACGTTTTTACGTAGTTTATGGGGTATTTTTTTTGAATGATTTAAATTTTGGTCTTTGTTTGGTCTTTATCGGTTAATTTATGAGACGAATCGAAACTCAAAGCAGAAGATATAACCTCTGCATTTTTAGCGCGTGCCTCTTGTAGCATATGGGAATATATGTTACCTGTATTCCCCACCCCAAAAGGTCACACAATAATAAAGTGGGAGGAATCCGCCTTAAACGGTGTTTTTCCTGTCCTCGTCCATAACGAGGAATTTCTTGTGAG